>NZ_JBHSBL010000013.1:79840-177516 GCF_042650585.1 Actinoplanes subglobosus | reverse complement strand
GCCAGCGCGGCGGACAGATGCCGGGCCAGGCGGACACCGTCGCCGCCGCCGGCCGTCTCGTACCAGTGCAGGGCGTCCCGGACCCGGTCCGCCGCCTCAGCGAGGGCCCGCTCGGCGAGAGCACCGCCGGCGAGAGTCCCCTCGGCCCGCAGCACCCGGGCCAGCCGCACCTGCGACAGCGCCACGATCCGCAGGTCACCGGCCGCAAGGGCGTCGTCGGCGGCGCGGGCCAGCGTCACCGTGGCCGCCGCCGTGTCCCCGAGTTGATGCTGTGTCCGCCCGAGGTTGGACCGGTGCAGGGCACCCGCCGCCGCGAACCCGAGGACCCGCGCTGCCTCGGCCGCCCGTGACAGGTGCGCCACCGCGTCGGTGAACCGGTGCTCGGCCTGCGCGAGACCACCGAGCAGGGCCTCGGCGTGGCTGAGCGCCCACGCGTCCCCGGCCGGTTCCAGCAGCCGGACCGCCTCGTCGCAGGCCCGCCGCCCACCCGCAACGTCACCGAGCGCAACCGACGCCCAGGCCGTGAGCAGCCACGACGCCCCACGTTCCCAAGAATCGGCCGCGACCGGCCCGGAGGCCGCGACCGGCCCGGAGGAGACCGGGGTGGCTGCGGCCGCGCCGGAGGAGACCGGGGTGGCCGTGATCGGGCGGGAGGAGACCGGGGTAGCTGCGGCCGGGCCGGAGGAGACCGCGCCGGGCGGGTCGCGGTAGGCGGCGAGCGCGGCCAGCGCATCCGAAGCCCGCCCCTGCTGGCTGTGCACGAACGCCAGGAACAGCTGGGCCCGAGCGCGCAGCCCCGGAGAATCGGCCAGGGCCAGAGCGGCACGGATCCCGGCCTCGGCCCGCACCAGATCCCCGCCGGACGCCTCGAACCACGCCGTGAACAGCATTCCGTCGACCCGGTCCGCCACCGGCGCACCGGGGGCGGCGTCGAGGGCGGCCCGATGCCGTACGGCCGCGTCCCGCCCACCGCCGAGGAACACCCACGCCCACCCGAACCCGTTCGCGATCCGCAACCCGAGTGGCGGATCGTGCTCGGCCGCCCACCCGAGCGCGGCCTCGATGTTGGCCCGCTCGGCCCGCCCGAACGCGACGTGAACCCCCTGGTCACGACCACGCAACCCGGTGGCGGCGCGATCAGCGGCGGCCCCGAACCACGACGCATGGGCTCGCCCGACCACCTCGGGCGACGGCACCTGCCCCAGGCCGAACGCCCGCACACTGTCCAGCAGCCGGTACCGCACCCCGCCGTCCGGCACGTCGTCGACGATCACCAGCGACCGGTCCACCAGCCGGGTGATCACGTCCACCGCCACCGTGCCGGGTACGTCCAACGCCGCCAGCACGTGCTCGGCCGCCTCCAGGCTCGCCCCGCCGGCGAACCAGGCGAGCGCCCACAGTCCGCGCCGATCGTCCGGGAACAGCAGGTCGTAGCTCCAGGCCAGCGCCGCGTGCAGGGTCCGCTGCCGGGCCGGCCGCCTGCTGGTCGGGTCGTTGAGCAGCGCGAACCGGTCGTCCAGCCGGCGGGCGATCTCCGGTGCCGACAGCGCCTTGGCCCGGGCGGCGGCCAGTTCGATGGCCAGCGGCAGCCCGTCCAGCGCCCGGCACAGCGCCTCGACGACGGCGTCGTCGGCCTGGAACGTCCGCCGCTGCCGGACGGCCCGCTCCCGGAACAGGGTCATCGAGTCGGGCAGCGGCAACGGCCGCAGCACGTGCACGGTCTCGCCGGCCGTACCGAGCGGAACCTGGCTGGTGGCGAGGATCCGCAGGCCGGGCACCGACTCCAGGATCCGGTCGGTCACCGGCGGCAGGTCGTCGGCCAGGTGCTCGCCGTTGTCCAGCACCAGCAGCGACCCGAGACCGCGCAGCCGGCCCAGCACCATCTCGGCGGTCGCCTCACTGAGCCCCAGCGCCTCGCCCGTGGTCTGCCAGATCGTGCCGGGCAGCGCGTTCTCCAGGCGGACCAGCCAGCCGCCGCCCGCCTGCCGGGCCACTTCGACGGCGAGCCGGGTCTTGCCGACACCGGCCGGCCCGGCCACCGTGACCAGCCGTTCCGTCGCCAGCAGCTCGGACACCGCGAGGAGATCGTCGTGCCGGCCGATGAGCTCGCCGCCGGTGACCGGCAGGTTCCCGGCGGGCGGCCGCAGCGTGGTGTCGTGCCGCAGGATCCGGCTCTCCAGGTCGCGCAGCGCCGGCCCGGGGTCGAGCCCCAGTTCGTCGGCGAGCAGCGCCCGTACCCGGGCGTGGGCGGCCAGCGCGTCGGCCTGCCGGCCGGCCCGGTACAGCGCCGTGACGAGCAGTTCCCACAACCGTTCCCGGTACGGATGACCGGCCACCAGCTCCTGCAGCTCCGCCACCACGCCCGGCACGTCCAGCCGCCCCGCCAGGTGTTCCTCGGTCAGCCGCAGCCGTGCCTCCGACAGGCGCACCCGCCACGGCTCGGCCCACTGGCCCGCCGCGGGCAGCGGCTCACCGCGGAACAGCGCCAGCGCGGCCGCCGGATCCGTCACCTCGCCGAGCACGGCCAGCGCGTCCACCCGTGCCGGATCGACGTGCAGCGTGTAGGCCCGCCCGTCCGACCCGACCAGCCCCGGATCGCCGAGCACCCGGCGCAGCTTCGAAACCTTCGCCTGCAGCGAGTTGGGGGAGACCCCGACCTCGCCCGGCCACAGTTCGTCGATGAGGGTGCCGGCCCGCACCGGCTGCCCGGCCTCCAGCGCCAGCCGGACGAGCACCTCGGTCGTCCGGCCCGCCGGCACGGCCAGCAGTTCGCCGTCGCGGCGCACCTCGACCGGCCCGAGGATCGCCACGGTCAGCACGCCCGCGAGCATAAGGCCGTCGCAGCCGCGCGTCAGCGTCGCGTCAGCCTCCTTCGCCACGCTGATCGCATGACCGACGACAGCGGGGACACGATCCGGCGGCTCATCGCGGGCGACCCCTCCGCGGTGCTGGCCGGCGCCACCGGCTCTGGCGACCCGGCCGTGCTGGCGGCGGCCGCGGTGGTGCTCCTCGGCCGGGCCCGTGCCCGGGCGGCGACGACCCGTGACCGGCAGCTCGTCGCGATCACCGCCGCCCATCTGGGCGGACAGGACGACCTGGTCGACGCGCTCGCCCGTGAGCATCTCGCCGACCACCCGGACAGCCTCTTCGTGGCGTGGCTGGCCGGCTTCACCCGTACCCCCGGAAAGGTCTTGGAATGAACCGCAAGCTCACCGCGGCCCTGTTGATCGCGGCCGCCGTCCTCACCAATGTGGCCTTCACCGTACTCGGCACGGTCTTCGACTATCCGGACGTGCTCAAGAAGCCGACCGATGAGATCCTCACCGCGTTCCGGGCCGGACAGGGGCCGATCGCCGGCTGGTTCACCGTCCTGGCGCTGTCCGCGGCGCTGTTCGCACCGATCGCCGTCGGGGTCGGCCGGTTGTCGCGGTCGGCCGCGATGCGCGCCGCCGTGCCGGTCGGGATCGCCGCCGCGGTCGTGCAGGTCGCCGGCCTGTCCCGCTGGCCGCTGCTGGTGCCCGGCTTCGCCGCTGACGCGGCGGACACCGACCCGTCCGTGGCGTCCGCCGGGCGCGAGCATTTCGAGACGGCTCACCAGGTCCTCGGCACGCTGATCGGAGAGACCTTGGGGTACGCCCTGACGGCCGCCTGGACCATCCTGGTGATCGTCGCCCTCGGCCGTACGCTGGCCGGGCGCTGGTTCACGGTCCTCGGCGGGGTGTCCGCCGCCCTGATCGCGGCCGGTGTGGTGTCGCCGCTGCACGTGCCGGGCGTCGATTTCGCCAACTTCATCGGCTACGTGCTGTGGAGCGGCTGGCTGCTGGCGTTCGCCGTGGTCCTGCTGCGTTCCCCGGCCGACCGGCCGGTCCTCGCCGGGTCGCCCCGATGAGGACCGCCGGTCTCAGGAGCCCAGGCGGACGTTGAACATCGGGTCGGCGGCCACCGCACGGAACGCCGCCAGCCCGTCAGTGGTCGTGTCGACGGCGATGTTGCGGTCGCCCTGGTCGTCCTTGGCGGTGTCGAAGTAGACGACAGCCTTGATCTGGGGGCGTTTGCGCAGCTCCGGTAGCACGGTTCGGAAGGCGGCGGCCTTGCTGGTCACCTTGGCGACCCGGTGGTACATGCCCCACTCGGCGACCATGATCGGCTTGGTGGGGTGGTTCTTCACCGACCAGTCGTAGAAGCCGGTCCCGCCGCCGGTCGGCTTGCGGTCCAGCAGGTCGCCGAACCCGCCGAAGTGGTAGTAGCCGGGTTCCACGCTCACATAGGAGTCCAGGCCGATCCAGTCGACGACGTCGTCGCCCGGGTAGAGGTCCTTCCACCAGGACTGGGCCAGCCACTTCTCGTTGCCCATGTAGGCGAGCACGTTGACCACATTGGTGACACCCTTGGCGCGCAGCCGCTGGATGACGTGCCGGTACATGGCGGCGTAGTCCTTGGCGGTCATCCCCGACGAGGCCGCGGCCTGCACGTCGTTCTCCGGCTCGTGATGCAGGGCCAGGAAGAACTTCTGGGTGCCGTACTCGGCCTTCACGTGGTCGGCCCAGGCGTCGATGCGGGCGTTCTTCTCCCCGGCGGCGACCTTGGCCCAGGTGGAACCGTACGCGACCTTCCAGTTGAGCAGCAGCACCCGCGGCCGCTGCGGATCGCGGGTCATCGCGATCTCCGACTTCGTCGGAAACTTCTCGTCACCCTTGTGGTACGCGTGGAAGATGGTCGCCGTACGCCCGGTCAGTGTCTCCCACTGCTTGAGCGCGGTGTCCCGCGGCGTGCTGGTGAAGCCGCCGGCCGCCGCGCCCCACAGCACCCCGCACGACGGGATCAGCAGCGCCCCGGTGGTGCATCCGCCGCTGGTGCCGGCCGTCGGCGGCAGATAGGTGACGACCAGGCGCGGGCCCGCGGTCTTCTGGTCACCGGACTCCGCCGAGTGGATCCGGGTCACGGCGGTGGCCGACGCCGACCGTAGCTCGAACGAGTAGGTGCCGGCCCCGGTGACCGTCTTGGTCAGGTCGATCGTGGCGGTCGTGTCGGTCACCTGGGGAACGGTGGACCCGACGGCGGTGGAACCGGCGGCGGGCCGGTTGCCGCCGGTGATCGTCGCCTCGCTCCAGGCTCCGCTGACCGGGTGGGCGGTGAGCGCGGCGGCGACCGGCCGGCCGTCGAACGGCACGATCAGGCGAGCCCCGGTGATGGTGGCGCCGGCCGGGAAGGTCCCGGTGCGGAACGTCAGGTACGACGTACGGGTCTCGCCGGCGGCTGTGCCCACGACGAGCTTCTCGGCCGTCCCGAAGTTGGTGCCGGTGCGGGTGCTGGACACATAGGCGTCGTCGGCCGCGAACACCGTCCGGATCGCCGGCACGGCGGTCGCCGCGTGTGCCGCGCCGGGGACGGCGGTGCCGCCGCTCACCACCGCCGCGATCGCCGTTGCCCCGATGACTGCACGCCTCGCCCGCACGTCGATGCCTCCCTGGATCGTTGATCAAAGAATTCCCATCAACGATCCGAACCGGCGGGTGCGGACCCGGTCACCGCCGGGGTGCGGGCGGGGAGCCGGGCGTGGCCTCCGGAGATCCTCCGGCGACCGGGTCCGCCTGATCGTCCGGCCCTGATTCAGCCGGCCGGGTTCCAGCCGTCGGTTCCGGCCAGGTATTTCTGCGGCGTGTAGTCGGCGGCCTGAGCGTCGGTCAGCTGTGCCCGGTTACTGTTGACGGTCGCACCGGCGCCGGTGTTCTTGTATTCGTAGAAGCGGGCGTTCTTCCACGAGTTGCCGGACATGTCGGTCCAGGGCTGGGCGACCCGGATCGTCGCGCTCAGGTTGGACTCACGGACGGTGACCTGCCCGGCGGCGCCCCACGGCCGGCCGAGGTAGGTGACGTTGTTCGTCGCTCCGGTGATCGTCGACTTGTAGATCAGGAAGCCGTACTTCTGGGTCGCCGGCGTGTTGGCCGCGGTGAGGTAGCCGCCGGTGCTGCGCTTCTCGTAGATCTGGCAGGCGTAGAACACCGCGCTGCCGTTGCCGTAGATGAAGTCGACGGTGCCCTCGATGTAGGAGCTCCAGATGTACGCCCGTGCGCTGTTGTAGATCAGCAGGGTGTCCTGGTCGGCGATCACCCGGACGTTGCCCAGCCGGGCTCGGTCTCCGTAGAGCGCCAGGGCCAGCGCCTGCGACGATCCGTTGGCGGCCTCGTCGTAGTCGTTGCTGAACGTCAGGTTCTTGCCGTAGAACTCCTTGGCCTGCACGTAGACCGTGGCCGACCCGGTGGTGCCGGCGGTCGAGGCGGGCTTGTTGTTGACGATCACCGTGGCTGAGGCGCTCGATCCGAGGCCCTCCAGGGTGACGTAGGGCTTGTTGGACGGGATGACCACGCTCTCCCGGTAGGTGCCCGCTTTGATGGTGATCGTGACGCGGCTCGTGTTGCCGGCCGGGACCGCGTTGACGGCGGCCTGCACGGTCCGGTAGGTCGCCGACCCGTCCGCCGCGACGGTCAGCGTGGTGGCCGCCTCCGACGCGGTGGGGGAGACGCCGGCCAGCACGGCCGGCGTCATGATCAGGACGGCGAGTCCCTGCGAGATTCTTCGCAACATGCTCGACACCACTCCTTAGTTGCCGAAACGAGGACGAGCAACCCAAGTTAATAGATGTCAATCGATATAGCTGCGTACCGGGAGTCTCTTTCGCACTGCGGAAATCTCCCGCAGAATCGGTGATCCCGCCGTGGTACGGGCATCGTGCCCCGTCAGCCGGTCAGGGTGACTCCGTGGTAGCCGTCGGCGGTGGCCACCACCGCGTAGCCGTTCACGACGGCGCCGATCGCCTGGGACGCGCCCGGTGACGGGCGGCCCGAGTCAGCCGGACCGCCGTCGGCGGTGCAGACGGTGGCCAGGTTGTCGCCGGTGCGGTCGAAACGTTCGGGGCCGTCTCCGGCGGTGTAGCCCTCGTGGAAGTCGAACCGGGCCCGGGACAGGCACCAGTATCTCGCGTCGGCGGCCGGCTCGGTGACCGTACCGTCGCGCAGGTCGATCTCGCGGTCTCCGGCGGGTAGCCCGGCGACGATCGTGTGCTCACCGGCGACCGCGGCCGGCTGGGAGAAACTGACGAGTGCCTCGGCGGCCCCGGCCGGGAGAGTCCAGCGGGTCGCCCCGGTGCGCGGGTCGAAGCCCTCCAGCACCACGTCCAGATCGGTGAACGACTCGCTCGGCGGCGACACCACGAAATGCGCGGTGCCGCGCACCCGGCAGCGGACCGCCTCGTCGCGCAGCGCGATGCTGTACGCGCAACTGGTCATGCTGCCGGCGTCGCGCCAGAGGACGGCCCCGGTCTGCTCGTCGAGTCCCGCGCTGGCGGTCTGCGTGTGCAGTTCGAGGTCGACGGTGTTCGCCGTCCGGCGGGCGGGACCGAAGACCGAGCCCGCGTAGACGCCGGCCTGTTCGGCGTACCACCAGGTCCAGCCGTTGTCGGTGCTGAATCCGGTGGGGAACGCGTCGGCGACCGGGCGCTGCCATCGGACCGCGCCGTCGCGGATCAGGGCGATCCGCTCGTTCGGGCGGTCACCGAGGTCGGTCAGCCCGGCCTCGCCGATGGACCGGGCGCGAGGCACCTCGGCCCCGTGCGGGGTGAAGGCGCCGGTCGCCAGGTCGAGCCGGTACTCGCGGCGCGTCCCGCCCTGGTGTGGCACCGACATGGCGCACGCGGAACTGTCGTCGTGACAGCCGTACGCCGTGGTCCGGAAGATCGCCGGCGGGCTGCTGCGCACCACCCGCCCGGTGGCGGCCTCGACGACGGTCAGGCTCGCCCAGTTCGGGCCGCTGTCCGGGCGCGGCTCCAGGAGGGCGACGCCGTCGCCGACACGGGCGGGCACGATCGCCATGCCGGCCGTCTGCCGGCTGGGGGTGATCTCGCGTTCCCAGATCGTCGTGCCGTCCGCGGGCCGCATGGCGCGGGCGTACAGACGCCGGTCTCGGGTCAGGTAGCCGACCGCGACCCCGCCGACGGCGATCGGCTGCCCGATCGGCCGTACCCCGGTGACGTGCCAGTCCGGTGGGGACGCGGTGGCCGGGGCACCGGACGCGCCGACGGTGAGGGCAACGGTGAGCAGGGCGGTCGCCGGGACGCGCATGGGGATTCCTTCGGATCAGGCGTGCAGTTCCTGATCACTAACGGCCGTCCGCGGCATCCGGATGTCGTCGGCGGTGATCGTGCCGCCGAGCCGGGTGACGATCCGTTCGCGGATCACCGCCCGGCTCGGCGGATCGCCGGACCTACTGACCGAACAGCGCGCTTCCCCAGAAGTCGTCGGTGCCGGTGATGCCGGGTGGACAGGCGAAGATGCCGGTGGAGACGTGTCGGACGTATTCGTTCATCTCGTCGTTGGCGGCGAGGCTGCGCTGGACGGGGATGAACGCCTTGCGCGGATCGCGTTGGTAGGCGATGAAGAACAGTCCGGCGTTCAGCCGGCCGAGTCCGTCGGAGCCGTCGACGTAGTTGTAGCCGCGTCGCAGCATGCGGGCGTTGTTGTTGGTGTGGGGGTGCGCGAGGCGGACGTGGGAGGTGGTGGCGAGCAGCGGCTGGCCGTCGGCGCCGACGGAGTCGAAATCGACCTCGTCGAACTCGCCGGTCATGCCCATGGGGGCGCCGGTGCCTTTGGTCCGCCCGATGATCATTTCCTGCTCGGCCAGTGGTGACCGGTCCCAGGTTTCGATGAGCATCCGGATCTTGCGGGTGACCAGGTAGGAGCCGCCGGTCAGCCAGTCGGGGCCGTCGCCGGCCTGGACCCACAGGTGCTCGCGCAGCAGGTCGGTCTCTTCGGCTTTGAGGTTGCGGGTGCCGTCCTTGAATCCGAACAGGTTCCGCGGTGTCGCCTGCCCGGTGGTCGTCGAGGAGGTGCGGCCGAATCCGAGCTGGGACCAGCGGACGCTGACGGCGCCCATCCCGATGCGCGCCAGGTTGCGGATCGCGTGTACCGCCACCTGCGGGTCGTTGGCGCAGGCCTGGATGGCGATGTCCCCACCGGAGATGGTGTCGTCGATGGTGTCGCCGGTGAACTTCGGCAACGGCTCCAACGCCTGCGGCAGGTGTGCGGCCAGCCCGAACCGGTCTTTGCCGGCCGCGTCGCGGAACAGGGTCGGCCCGAACCCGACGGTGATGGTCAACCCTGACGGTGGTAGCCCGATGGCCTCGCCGGTGTCGTCGGGTGGTGCTTCGGGGATGCCGTTGACGGCGCCGATCGTGCCGGCGTCCCTACCGGCGGTCATCCGGGCGGCGGCCGCCGTCCAGTCCCTGAGGAGTTTGATCAGCCGCTCGCGGTCCTTGGTGATGACGTCGAACGCGACGAAGTGCAGCCGGTCCTGGGCGGGCGTGACGATCCCGGCCTGGTTGGCGCCGGTGAACGCGACAGCGTCGGTGGCCGCGGCGGCCGCGGTGAGTTCCGGTTCGTTGTCGACCTGGGTGAGTGCGGCGGCGCCGGCCAGGCCGGCGGCCCCCACCCCGGCGAGGGTGAGGGCACGCCGCCGCGAGACCCGGCTCATGCCTTCTTGGCGACCACGGCCGCCACCTGGCTGATCGGTTCGGCGAGGGCGTTGATCGCGTCGGAGAGTTCCTTGAGGTCGGCCTGGCTGAGGTCGGTGTGCAGTTTCCAGCCGTCACCCGAGCGGTGCTTGGCCAGAGCGGCGTCGACGTTGGCGAACTCGGTGTCCAGCGTCTTCACCAGAGCGGCGTCGCGCTCCTCCAGGACCGGCCGCAGCGACGCGATGGCGGCTTTGGAGCCGTCGACGTTGGCGTTGAAGTCCCAGAGATCGGTGTGCGAGTAGCGGTCCTCCTCGCCGGTGATCTTCCCGGCGGCGACCTCGTCCAGCAGCGCCTTCGCACCGTTGGCCAGTTGCAGCGGGGACAGTTTCTCGGCGTTGGCCTTGGTGACGATCTCCTTGACGTCGGTCAGGAGCTGGTCGGCGACCGGCCCGGACTGGGAGATGTCGTTCTTCTGCCACAGATCCTGCTCGATCTTGTGGAAGCCGCCGAACTTCAGGCCTTCTTCGGTGACCTCTTCGCGGCCGTCGATGCGCGGGTCGAGGTCGCCGAAGATCTCCGCGACGGGTTCGATGCGTTCCCAGTAGGTGCGGGCGATCGGGAACATCGCCTTCGCCCCGGCGACGTCGCCGTTCTTGACCAGGGTGACGAACTCGGTCGTCTTCTCCAGCAGCGCCGCGGTCTGGCTCTTGACGTAGCGGGAGTAGCTGTCGGTCGCGGCCAGCAGCGCGGCGTCGTCGGTCAGCGGCGCCGCCGACCCCGACACCGTCAACTGGCCGCGGATGCCCTTGCCGATCATGCCCGGCTTGCAGGCCGTCTCATATGTGCCGGCGGGCAGTTCGACGTGCAAGTTCCGCGACAGGCCGGGGGCGATGTTCTCGACCTCGGCCATCACCCGGTCGCCGGGGGCGTACACGTAGAACTCGGTGACCTTCTGCCCGCCGTTGGTGATGGCGAAGACACTCGTCCCGGCGGCGACCTCGGTCCTGGTGACCTCGCAGGCGGTGTCGCTGGCCTTGACCGCGATCGGCCCACCAGCGGCAGCGGTGGTGTCCGTAGCGGCGTCGCTGCCGCCACACGCGGTGAGGGTGAGGCCGAGTGACCCGGCGGTCAGGGCGGCGAGGATATGCGAAGGGCGCACGGTTTCTCCTACTTATTGCGGTGCGGGAACGACAGCCGGCTCGCGGCGGGTGGGGCGCAGGAAGAGGACCAGCACGGGTACGGCGTAGGCGATCCAGACGATCGACTCGACGACGGTGGCGGTGGGCGTGATGTTGAACATGCCGGTCAGCAGGGCCGTGTACCAGGCGGACGGGTCCAGGGTGGTGCTCATGTCGTAGGCGAGGGTGTTCAGTCCCGGCAGGACGCCGGACTCCTGCAGGTCGTGGACGCCGTACTTGCCGATCCCGGCGGCGACCAGGATCAGCAGCACCCCGGTGACGGTGAAGAACACCGTGAGATTGATCCGGACGGCCGTCGCATACATCAGCACGCCGATCACGACGGCCGTGGCGATGCCGCCGAGCAGCGCGAACAACGGCCCGCCGTTGACGTCGGCGCCCTGCACCGCCGAGTAGAAGATCAACGACGTCTCCAGGCCCTCGCGGACCACGGACAGGAAGGCCATCACGGCGACGGCGATCGAGCCGAGTTGCAGGGCGTCGGCGAGTCTGCCGCGCAGGTCACCGGCGATGGTGCGGGCGGCGCGGCGCATCCAGAAGATCATCCAGGTGACGAACACGACGGCGAGGATCGAGGTGATCGCCTCGAACAGTTCCCGCTGGTCGTAGTCGCGTAGCAGGGTGGTGGAGGTGTAGGACAGCAGTGCTCCGAAGCCGACGGACAGGGCGACGGCCAGTGCGACGCCGGCCCAGACCTGGGGGAGGCGGTCCTTGCGGCCGGCTTTGACGAGGAAGGCGATCAGGATGCTGACCACCAGGGTGGCCTCGAGTCCTTCGCGTAGGCCGATGAGGTACGTGGCGAGCATGGTTCCCTCTCAGCGCAGGCTTGCCTAACCTTTGTCCTACAGACTGTAGATTAGGGTTGCCTAGCCTCACTGTCCAGGGTCATCGGCCCTGCGCGAGGGTGCTGTCAGTCCTCGTCGAGCAGCCGGCGCAGCAACTGCTCGTCACCGGGCTGCAACCCGGCGACGAACCGCCGCAGCACACTGGCCCGGTCCTTGCCGGCACCGAGAGCCGCGGTCATCCGCTGCGCCGCCACCGACGCCTCATCGGTCAACGGCGCATACCGGAACGAGCGTCCGTCCCGATACCGGGCGGCCATGCCCTTGTCGTGCATCCGGGTCAGGATCGTCACGACCGTGCTGTACGACAACGGCAGCCGCAACCGATCGAGGACATCACGAGGCGTGAGCGGCTCGGACGCCCCCACGAGCACCCGCAACACATCACTCTCGAGCGCACCGGCCGGCCGGCGCGCCGGATTCTCCTCGTCCTGCGGCACACCGCGGAGCATAACCGCCCCCTCGACAGCGCCCGCGCGCTCAGGCCCCGCTCGTGACGCGGGCGGCCAGGAACCTCGGCGCCATCTCGCAGTAGCTGTCGGTGATCAGCTCGTCGATCTCGTCCCAGTCGGTGTGGGCGCCGAGGACCACGGCGGCGACGTTGGTGCCCCACGGTGCCCGGAAGAACGGGAAACCTGCGGAGACGAGACCGAGAAGATCCTCCAGCGGTACGCGGAACGTCATCACCGTCGGCGCCTCACCCTCGACGAGGTGCTGTGCGTAGACCGGGAAGCGCTCCGGGTCCGGCGTGTAGACGTGCGCGACGGTCCGGGCCCGGATCCGCCAGCGGACGCCGATCCAGGCCGGCTCCTCGTGGATCTCGGGCAGTCGCCGGCAGATCGGCCGCAGCCGGTCCAGGATCTCGGGTGGCACGTCGCCGGGACCGGACATAAGGCAGAACCCTACCGTTCACCGGGAAGAAGTGCTGACCCTCCGTCGGAGGATCCGGTCCGACCGGCCGGGCCCCGGAGCGGGTAGGTTGTGACGCTGTCCGAGGGGAGCAACTTGGTGAGTACCTCAGAGAAAGCGCCGGACCCGACCGTCGCGCCCGAGGCGGAGTCGTGGCGGATCGGGTCGCTGGAGCTGCTGGCCGTGGTGCTGGTGCTGCTGCTCGTGGTGCGCAACCGGCTCGCCGGGTGGCTGTCCGGGCCGGGGCTGCAGACCTGGACGACGGTGTTCGTGTCGGTGATGGTGCAGGCCGTGCCGTTCCTGGTGTTCGGTGTGCTGCTGTCGGCCGTGATCGCGGTGTTCGTGCCCCGCAGCTTCTGGGCCCGCGCCCTGCCCAGCCATCCGGCCCTGGCCGTCCCGGCCGCGGGTATGGCCGGTGTCATCCTTCCGGGTTGTGAGTGCGGCAGCGTCCCGATCGCCGGCTCCCTGATCCGGCGCGGTGTGACCCCGGCCGCCGCCCTGGCGTTCCTGCTGGCCGCTCCGGCGATCAACCCGATCGTGCTGACCGCCACCGTGATCGCGTTTCCCGGGCAGCCGGAGATGGCGGTCGCCCGTGGCCTGGCCAGCCTGGTCGTCGCGGTGGCGATGGGCTGGTTGTGGCTGCGGCTGGGCAAGACCGAGTGGATCCGGCTGCCGCACCGGCCCGACCTCGACGACACCTCCAAGGCCCGCGCGTTCTGGGCCGCCTGCCGTCACGACGTCATGCATGCCGGCGGCTTCCTGGTCATCGGCGCGGCCGCGGCGGCCACCATCAACGTCGTGGTCCCGGGCGCCTGGCTGCAGAAACTCGCGGACGACCCGATCGTCTCCATCCTGGTGCTGGCGACTCTGGCCGTACTCCTGTCGATCTGCTCGGAGGCCGACGCCTTCGTCGCCGCCTCGCTGACCCAGTTCTCGCTGACGTCGCGCCTGGTCTTCCTGGTCGTCGGGCCGATGGTCGACCTGAAGCTGATCTCCATGCAGGCCGGCGTCTTCGGCCGCCGGTTCATGGTGCGGTTCGCCCCGGCGACGTTCGTCGCGGCGATCGCGGTCGGCAGCGCATTCGGGGCGGTGATGTTGTGAGCCGCATCACCCAAGCCGTGATCATGCTGCTGTTCGGCGGCGCGATCATCAAGTCCACGCTCACCGACACGTTCCTGCGCTACGTCAAAGAAGGCCTCCGGCCCTTCCTGCTCGGCGCCGGCATCGTTCTGGTCGCCGCCGCGATCATGACCATCTGGTACGACCTGCGCGCCTCGAAGAAGCAGCAGGCCGAGCACGACCACGACCACGGCGACGGTCACGACGACGGGCACGGGCACGGCAGTCACGAGCCGCGGGTCGGCTGGCTGATCCTGCTGCCGGTGCTGGCCCTGCTGCTGATCTCCCCGCCGGCGCTCGGCTCGTTCGCGGCGGGCCAGTCGGGCAGTGTCGGCCCGGCCGCCGCCTCCGACTACGCGCCGCTTCCGGCCGGCGACCCGGTCGAGGTGGGCCTGCTCGACTACGCCGGCCGGGCGGTCTTCGACGGCGGCAAGAGCCTGACCGGCCGTACCGTGAAGCTCACCGGTTTCATCACTCCCGGTGCGGACGGCAGGCCGATGCTGGCGCGGATGGTGCTCGCCTGCTGCGCCGCCGACGGCCGCCCCATCAAGATCGGTCTGTCCGGCGCCCCGATCGACGCGCCACCGGACGCGTGGGTCGAGGTGGTCGGCGTCTACAGCCCGGAGATCGGCACCGACCCGGTCAACAAGGCGCAGCTCGCGTTCGTCGAGGTGCGCACCTGGCAGGAGATCGAGCAGCCGAAACAGCCCTACGCCTGATCAGACCGTCCGCAGATCGAGCGAGTTGCGGACGTAGGAGTTGCGGTCACCGGTCGACCACCACAGGACGCCGCCCCGGTACGAGATGTCGGCGGCGTCCGGGCTGACCAGAACCGTGCTGCGGTCGGTCAGGTCGTAGACGAGCAGCTCCTGGTTGCCGCTGAGCTCCGACTGCGGCCCGGTTCGCCCGAACACCGCGAACCGGTCGAGCACCACGACGTCACCGATCACCGTCCCCACCGGGCCCTCGGCGGCCACCCGCCGGGCCGACCCGTCCGGGTGGGACAACTCGATGCGGGTGTCGCCCTCCTCGTTCAGGGAGACCAGCTCGCACCAGGCGGGACTGCACGCGGTGACCGCCCGCCGCGCCGTCGGCACCGCGACGTCCTGCCCGGTGGACAGGTTGCGCAGGGTGCTCGTACCGGTGGCCGAGGTCTGCCCGTCGACCGCCCACGGCCACGCCGACAGCCCCCAGTTACCGGCGACCCGCTGCACGGTGACCGGCCCACCGGTGACCGCGACCGACCGGAACTCGGTGCCGTCACCCTCGGCCGCCGCCCAGCGCACGATGCCGCCGGCGACGGTCACGTCGAACTGCGAGTCGTAGAGCCGCAGCCCGCCGACGTCCGCGGTCAGCATCCGCGCCGACCCGTCCGAGCGCAGATCGGCCGTCCACAGTTGCGGTTTCGACTTCACCGTCTCCACCCAGACCAGGGTGTCGCCGGAACTGGTCAGGGCGCTGAACGGGCCCCGGTCGGTGGACGGCACCCGCCGCAGCTGCCGCTCGCTGCCCTCGGGGCCGATGACGAGCAGCCGCAGGGTCTTGTTGTCGGCCGATCGGGCCGTCCCGATCGAGGTCCGCGCGTCGAGGAACAGCCCTGGGGCGTAGGTGCTGCCGTCGGCCAGGTGCGACGGGACACTGCCCCGCTCGGCGCCGGGCCAGGCCGCCCCGACCGACAGCGGCTGCGGCGGGCCGGACCGGGCGGGCGCCCCGAACAGCAGCGCGGCCCCGGCGGCCAGCGTCACGGCGAGGGCGACCAGGGTGCGCATCAGCGGGGGACGCTCGGGCATCCGGCGATGGTACTCGGCCACCGCGGTGGCCCGGTGACGTTCGCCGACGGCCGCGAAACATCGGCGTGTACGTCCCGGTCTTCGCCACCGCCGGCCCCGGCGGCACCGCCGTCGCCCTCGGCCTGCTGATCCTCACCGGCTGACCGGCTGCCACTACGATGCTCCGGGTGTTCTTCGACGCGAAGCCCCACCCGGCCTGGACCATCGTGCCTCTGGACGACGTCCGGGACCGCTACGACCTCGGCGAGATCAGCCAGGACAGCGTCTACCTCGAGGACCTCTACGGCGAGGAGCCCGAGCACTTCTTCGTCCACCACGGTGACGTCGCCGTCGACGGCCCGCTCGTCGCCGAGGACGATTCCGGCGACGAGATCAGCACCCTCTACGTCATCGACGGTGATCTGACCGTCGACGGGCCGGCCGTCTTCCGTAACGGCGACAGCAACACCGCCCTGTACGTCACCGGTTCGGTCACCGTGCGGAGTCTGGTCTGCCTGAACCACGGCCAGTTCTTCGTCGGCGGTTCCCTGATCGTCGAGGACCTGCTGTTCACCGGCCTCGACGACGCCGGGCACCTCGTCGTGCATGGACCTGTCACCGCCGGAGCCTGGATCGAGGCGGCCGGCCGGGGCGCGATCTACTTCCCGGCACCGCCGGCGGCACGCCTGGTCGGCGACCCCGGCAACCCCTACTTCGACGGGGGTACGGAGCGCGAGCGCTTCGAGGACGCGATGCACCCCGACCTCGTCGACGCCGACGGACGGCCCCGCCGGCGCACGGTCGTGCAGGCTGTCCTCGGCGGCCGTCCGGTCCTGCGCTGACCGGCCGCGAAATCGGGTTGTCCGGTTCCGGCGTGTGCGGCAGCCTTCCGGCATGATCACGACATTCGTACTGGACCCGGAAGACTGGCAGATCTGGCGCGAGTTGCGGCTCGCCGCACTGACCGAGGCGCCCTACGCCTTCGGCTCCCAGCTGGCCGACTGGCAGGGCGAGGGGGACCGGCCGGACCGGTGGCGGGCACGGCTCGCCATCCCCGGCTCGCGCAACCTGGTGGCGACCCTTGACGGGCGACCGGTCGGGATGGCGAGCGGGGTCCCGGCCGATCAGGACCGGGTCGCCGAGCTGATCTCGATGTACGTGGCCCCGGCCGGCCGCCGTCGCGGTGTCGGTGAGCTGCTGGTCCGGACGGTCGAGGAGTGGGCCCGCCAGTCCGGCGCGCACACGCTGCGCCTGGCCGTGGCCGAGGGCAACGAGGGCGCGCTGGCCCTCTACCGCCGGACCGGTTTCCAGGAGACCGGCGAACAGGGCGACCTCATGCCCGACGGGATCCGCCGCGAACTGGTCCTGGCCAAGAGTCTCTGACCAGCCCCTCGACGGTGTCGGCCAGCTCGGCCACCGGGCGCCGGCCGTCGAGTTCGACGGTGGCGCCGCGCCGTAGCAGGGGCTCGACGGTCCGCACGTAGCCCGCGATCTCGGCGCGCTGCTCGGGCGTCCGCCCGTAGGGGTTGGCCCGGCGGCCGACCCGCTCCAGCAGCACCTCCAGCGGAGCGCTGAGCAGCACGACATGATGGAAACGGTGGTAGAAGCGGCCCTGGTTGTCGACCGTCCCGGACACCACCAGGTCGTCACAGGAGGCCAGCAGCGCGTCCATCCGCGGTTCGTCCCAGGTGCCGCCCGGCTGCGCCCAGCCGTCGTAGTCGGTGTCGACGGTACGCAGCCCTCGGCGGCGCAGCTCGTCGAGGACGGTGGTCTTGCCGGTGCCCGACATCCCCGTCACCAGGACCCGTGCCATGCGATCAGGGCGCCGGCGGGTTGTACGGCGGAGGCGGCGGCGGATTCCCACCACCGTACGGCGGAGGGGGCGGCGGGTTCCCGCCACCGTAAGGCGGCGGGGGCGTCTCCCCGTAGGGCGGCGGATAGGACCCGGGCGGCGGCTGCTGCCCGTACGGCGGCGGGTACTGATCCTGCTGCCCGTGGGGCGGCGGATATTGACCCTGCTGCCCGTAGGGCGGCGGGTACTGGCCCTGCTGCCCGTAGGGCGGCGGGTACTGGCCCTGCTGCCCGTAGGGCGGCGGCGGATAGCCGGGCTGCGGATACTGCGGATAGTTCTTGGCCGCCGAGCGGGCGCGCACCGACCGCACGGCCGCCACGATCGCCCACACGATGCCGCCGATGATGAGGAAGCAGCAGAGCAGCCTGCCCACCAAATAGCCGATGCCGTACGACACGTCACTGCTGGACGCCGCCACGACGGCGGACTGCCATTTCACCGCGATGCCTCCCCGTTCTCACCGTCAGGCCGCTCAGCCTACCCAGCCCGGATCGACGGACGTCAGCCGATCCGGCCGATCACGGTGGCGCCGAAGTTGCGGCCGGTGCCGAAGACCGGCTGGCTGCTGAGCAAGCTTCCGACCCCGCTGAGGACCCCGCCGAGCAGTCCGGTGCAGCCGGTCACGACGAACGGTGCGAAACCGACGATCCGGTACTGCGCGGTCGCCCACGGGCTGGTGTCACCGGCGGGCTGAGGGCCGGGAACCATGTCGGCTCCCGGCCCTCGCCGGCTGCTACAGGTCGGCCGCGCCCGCGGCGGCCGCCTCCTCGACGGCGTCCGAGCGACGCTCACCGGCCCGATCCCCGGCCGAGTCGTCGCGGACCGCACCCGCGGCCGCGGCCCGCCGCTGGGCGAGACCGGCCGTGGCCTGCTCACCGATCACCCCGCCGCGGATGCGGTTGTTCGCAGCGATCCGGGCGGCGGGACTGTTGCTGTTCACGGTGAGCGCGCCGTCGATGATGGTGTCGTCGACGTTCACCCCGCCGGTGGTGTTGGTGATGCTGACGTCGCGCCCGAAGTAGCCGCCGGAGGCGCAACCGTCGAGCCCGCCGTTCGGGCCGAGCTGCACACCGCCGAGGTTGCCGGCGAACGTCGACCGGCCCCGGACCGCGCTGCCGCACACCACGCTGCCGGTCGAGCTGTTGAGTACCGACAGGACACCGTCGACGAACGAGTCGTGCAGGTCGGTGTAGTGGGTGCCGTTGGTGCTGAGCCCGCCGCTCACCTCACTGCCCTTGTCCAGCCGCACCTCACCGGCCTGGGCGTTCACCGATCCGGTCACCGTGGTGTTCTCGGCGAACAGGAAACCGTCGATGGTCGCGGAACCCTTCGGGCGTACCGTGATGGATCCGGTCGAAGCGTCCTTGAGGTAGAGGCCGTAGCCGCCGGCGGCGAGGATCACCGCACCGCCGACCGTGCTGGCGGAGGCGTCCAGATAGCCGTCGGCGGCGACCCGGATCTCGCCGTCGACGCGGCCGCCGTCGATGACCAGGTTGGCGCCGGCGGCGACGCTGACGTTTCCGGTGATCACCGTTCCGGTCAGGTCGCAGGATTCCCCGGCCGGGACGAGCAGGTCATTGGGTACGGTCACCGCGCCGCCCGTGCCGATGCAGTGGGTGACCAGCGCCGCCCCGGCCGGAACGCCGGTGAGCGCGGTGGTCAGGACGATGGCGCTGAACGTGGCGGCGATGTGCCTCATGCTGGTTCTCCCTTGTCCGATGCCGCCGCGGCGCGGACGATCGTCCCCGCCTGCCGCTGGGTGAGCTTCCCGGCCGTGACCAGCCCGGTGGTGACGGTCTCCACGTGCCGGACGAAGGCGGCGTGGGTGGGGTAGACCGCTCGTTCGGCGATCAGGTCGTTGATGGTGCAGCCGTTGCCGGTGTCGATGTTGCGGATCCGGGTGTCGAAGCCGTCGATGACGACGGTGTCGCGGGTGTCGGAGTCCGGGCAGGCGTCCGAGCCCCGTTCGACGACGGTGAAGGCGACCTGCTTCTCCGCGGCCGTGTTGCCGGCGTTGTCCGTGGCCCGGTGACGCAGCACGTGTGCGCCCACGGTGTTGATCACGACCGGTGTGCTGTAGCCGGTCCAGGCGCCGTCGTCGAGCCGGTACTCGACCGTCTTCACCCCGGACCCGCCGGTGTCGGTGGCCGTGACGGTCGCGGTCGCCGTGCCGAGATAGTTGCCGCCGGCGTCCCGGTCGCCGGTGATCGTGGCCGTGACCTGCGGCGGTGTGGTGTCCACGACCGGCGGCGCGACGATCGTGAAGCTCGCCATCTGCTCGGCCGCGGTGTTGCCGGCGTTGTCGGTGGCCCGGTAGTGCAGCATGTGCGCGCCGAGCGAGCTGACCACGACCGGTGTGCTGTAGGCGGTCCAGGCGCCGCCGTCGAGCTGGTACTCGATCGTCTTCACCCCGGATCCGCCGGTGTCGGTGGCGGTCAGGGTCGTGGTGGCCGTGCCGACGTAGTTCCCGGTGCTGTCGCGGGTGCCGCTGACCTGCCCGGACACCACCGGGGGAGTGGTGTCCTGCGGCTGGCCGGCGACCACCCGGAACGCCACCGAGCCGGGCTGCGAGGTGTTGCCGGCGTTGTCGGTGGCCCGGAACTGGACGGAGTGGTCGCCGATCGTGGTGATCGGGACCGGTGCGGCGTACGGCTGCCAGCTCGTGTCGTTGATCTGGTATTCGACGCCGCGGACCCCGGAGCCCGCATCGTTCGCGGCGACGGTGACGGTCGCCGACCCGAGGTAGTCGCCCTGGGCGTTCCGGGAGCCGGCGACGGTGGCGGTGACGGTCGGCGCGGTGGTGTCCGGATCGGGGTCGCCGGAGGTGACGGTCAGTTCGCCGACCATGGTGCTGTGCCCCGGGATGGTGCAGAGGTACCGGTACTTTCCGGGCGTCAGGGTGACGGTGGCGGTGTGCCGGCCGTTGTTCACGTCGAACGGGCTGGCCAGGATGTTGAGGTTGACGTCGCTGTTGTAGCCGCCGTCGCCGCTGGTGTCGAAGGTCAGCGTGTGCGGCATGCCGGTGGTGTTTCCGGTGGCCGCGCTGTTCTCGAAGACGATCGTGGTCTGCCCGGCGACGGCGGTCGTCGGCACCGACCGGTAGGCGGTGATGTCGTCGCCGGCGGTCCAGGTCAGCGTCTGCGCGGCCGCTGCCGCTGGTGGGGTGGCGCCCGCGAGCACCGCCAGCAGCAGCGCGGCGATCAGCGCGGCCCCGGCTTGCAGGCGTGGGACGAGTCGATTCATGACACCTTTCCTGACTGCCTAGAGGGCCTGGACCCGGATGTTGCGGAACTCCATCAGGTCGGCGTCGCCGTGGTTCTGCAGCCCGATGTGCCCGCGCAGGAACTGCCGCAGGTCGGTGGCCGGATCGCCGGCTCGCGACGACTGCTTGCCGGGCGTGTTGTCGAACTCGTTGATGACCACGCCGTTGCGCAGGATCGTGTAGTGCTGCCCCACGACCCGGATCTCGTAGTCGTTCCACTGGTTCTTCGGGGTGACGCGGGCGTCGGCCAGGGTCACCGGGTCGAAGTTGTAGATCGATCCGGTCTTCTGCGGCTCACCGGTGTCACCGTCGTAGAGCTGGATCTCGTGCCCGCAGTAGATCGCTACCCAGGCTTGCGAGGTGCGGGCCGATCCGATCGTGCCGCAGCTGCCGGCCGGGCGGTCGGCGAGCGGGATCCGCGGGTCGGGGAAGCGGGTGAACACGCCGCTGTTGGCCCGGGTGGTGCCGGCGGCGACGTCCTTGAACTGGAGTTTCAGCGAGAAGTCGGCCAGTTCCCGGGTGTGCCAGAGCATGCCCAGGCCACCGGACGGGCGCAGCGAGCCGTCCGGCCGGATGGCGAACTGCCCACTCGGTGCCTGCTGCCAGCCGGCCAGCGACGACGCAGTGCCGTCGAAGAGCGGCTCGTACCCGGTGTGACCGGGCCGGCCGATCGGCGTGGCGGCCGCGGCCCTGGTCAGCACGCCGGACTGGCGTGCGTCGAAGTGGTCGCGCGCGATGCCGGTGACGTGCCGGACGAAACTGTCGTGGTCGGGCCAGGTGCTCTCGTCGTCGATGAGGTCGTTGACGGTGCAGCCGCCGCCGACGGTCCTGCTGGGCACCCCGGTGTCGGTGCCGGCCAGCCAGACGTTGGTGCGGGTGTC
Organism: Actinoplanes subglobosus; assembly: GCF_042650585.1. Taxonomy (NCBI): domain Bacteria; kingdom Bacillati; phylum Actinomycetota; class Actinomycetes; order Micromonosporales; family Micromonosporaceae; genus Actinoplanes; species Actinoplanes subglobosus. The sequence goes on along the minus strand of NZ_JBHSBL010000013.1, from coordinate 156,178 downwards.
CGGCACCGCACAGCCCACGTCGACGCTGACCTGGGTGGTGACGGTCTCGCCGTCGGCGTAGGTGACGGTGTGCCGGGCCGTGTAGGTACCGACCTGGTCGTAGACGTGCCGCGGGTCGGCCTCGGTGGACGAGGTGCCGTCGCCGAACTCCCACCGGTGGCTCACCCCGCCGGACCTGGAGCCGGTGAAGGCGTACGTCAGCGGCTTGTTCTGCACGGCGACCGACGTGGCCTGCGGCGCCGGGGTGGCCGGACCGCCGGTGTAGACGACCCGCAGCAGTTTCTGCGCCGCGTGCAGGCTGAAGAACCCGCCGCCGTAGTCGAGCAGGTAGAGCGCGCCGTCCGGGCCGAACTTGGCGTCCATCCAGCTCATCAGCCGGTTGTCGGCGTTGCCGCCGGGCAGGATGGCGCGCAGCGTCTCCCCGAACAGTGGCGGCTTCTGCTGCGGCACCCCGGCCGGGTCGACGGTGATCGCGACCCGGTTCGCGGCGTTGGACTGGTCGCCGATGAACCACTTGTCGTCCCAGTAGACCGGCCACTTCACCGTGCTGGCCGGGTCGGCCAGGTCGTGGTGGTAGGTCGGGCCGGACATGATCGCCTGGCCGCCGCCGCGCAGGTATGGCTGGGTGTAGACGGCGTCGGCGGCGACATAGGTGGGTACGCCGCTGCCGTCGGCGCGGGGCGGGAAGACCGGTCCGCCGCCACCGGGGGCGTACCAGATCATGTTGTCGCGGGCCGGCGGGATGTCGACCAGGCCGGTGTTGCGTGGCGAGTCGTTCTTCAGGTTGTCGCAGTCGTACCAGCCGGTGAGCTTGGTGGCGTCGGTGGTGCTGCGGTCCCGGTACGGCTGCCGGTTGCCCATGCAGTACGGCCAGCCCTGGTTGCCGGCCGAGGTGATGATGGTGGCCGTCTCGTACTTGGCCGGGCCCAGTTCCGGGTTCGGGTTGGTGGCGTCCGGGCCGACCCAGCCGGCGGTCAGCCAGTTCGTCTCCGGGTCGATCTGCAGGCGGGCGATGTTGCGTACGCCCATCACGTAGATCTCCGGGCGGGTCTTGTCGGTGCCCGGCGGGAACAGGTTGCCCGCCGGGATCGTGTAGGTGCCGTCCGGCTCCGGGTGGATACGGATGATCTTCCCGGCCAGGTCGTTGGTGTTGCCCGAGGTACGCCGCGCGTCCTGGAAGGAGATCCCGGCGTACTCGGCGGTCCAGTTGTTGCCCGAGTAGCCCTGCGAGCCCTCGGACGAGTTGTTGTCACCGGAGCCGACGTAGAGGTTGCCCTGCTTGTCGAAGGCCATGCCGCCGCCGGCGTGGCAGCAGCTGTGGATCTGCACCGGGAACCGCAGCAGATCTTTGCGGGTGGCCTGGTCGATGGTCTGCGCCTGCGCGTCGTAGGTGAACCGGCTGACGGTCCGCTCCCCGGTGCGTTTGGTGCGGTCGATCGAGGCGTGCGGCATCCAGTAGACGTAGAGCCAGCCGTTCTCGGCGAACTTCGGGTCCGGCACGATGCCGAGCAGGCCCTCCTCGTTCTTCACCAGCTCGGTGCCGCTGCCCCGGTTGCCCATCACCGGCAGCGTGGTCAGCAGCTTCACCTGCCTGCTGCGCGGACTCCAGGAGTGGATGGTGCCGCAGCCCAGGCCGACCTTCGGGTCGTCCCAGCTGACGATCGGCCCGGTCGGGCAGGCGGCCTTGCCGACGTAGAAGACGGTGCCGTCGGCGGCGATCGTCAGACCGTGCGGCTCACCGACCTGGTCGAGCTGCCCGGTCTGGTTGGCCACGGTCAGCCGCTCGGTGCGGTAGTTGGCGGCGATGCTCGCCTGGCAGTCGCCGCGCACGATGCCGGAGGCCCACTTCAGCGCGCCGGTCAGGTGCCTGCGGAAGGCGTCCTCGTCGTAGCTGCCCGCGGTGTGGCCCATGCCGGTGTAGAAGGACCGGCCGCCGTCGTAGTCACGACACCAGGAGATCGGGTGGAACGGGCCGTTCGCGCTGGTGCCGGCGTTGTAGTGGCGTTCCTCGACCTGCGCGACGGTGTGCACGGTGCCGAGCGGGTTCGGGTCCCAGTTGTACCAGCGGTCCGACCGGGTGATGGTCCGCGGCAGTCCGGCGGTGGACGGGTGCCGGATGTCCAGGATGTCGATCACGGCCTGGTTGACGCCCGGCGGCGGGGGAGTGACAGCCTCGGCGGTGAACAGCCGCAGGTTCGCCAGCTGGATCAGCGGCTCGCCACTGTTGGCGGTGATGTCCAGCTTGAAGAACCGGAAGTTCCGCGGCGCGGACAGGTCGAAACGGCGGGTCTGGAGACGGTCCGGGAACGCCTGTCCGGTGCGTTTGTCGACCTCGGTCCAGGTCTGCCCGTCGGCCGAGGCCTGCAACGTCCAGTCCTTCGGGTCACGGCCGGGGAAGTCGTTGGCCGACGTCAGGGCGTAGCCGGTGATCGCCTTCGCGGCCGCCAGCTCGTAGGTCACCCAGCCGGTCGCGGTCCGGACCAGCCACTTCGTGGCGTTGTCGGCGTCGGCGAGCTTCTCCTTGGTCTCGTTCGGCGGGTTCTCGCCGCTCGCGGTGACCTTGGCGACCGGCTCCGAGGCGGGGATCGAGCCGGCCGGGCGGGTGCCGATCAGGCCGGTGAACCAGGTCGAGTCCAGTTGCGCCTTGGCCGCGTCGGCGATGCCGACGAAACCACCACCGCCTTTGATGTACGACTGGAGCGCGCTTTCCTGATCACGGGTGAGGTCGGCGCCGGCCGTGGACAGGAACACCACCGCCCGGTGGGCCGCCAGTCCGGCCGGCGTGAACACGGCCGGGTCGGTGGACTCGACGGCGGTGAGCCCGGCCGCGTCCGCGAGCGCGTCGATGGTCGCCGCGGCCTTGGCGACCGGGTCGTCCTGGTCGGCGGCGTCGCCGTGGAAGACGAGCACCGACTGCGGTGCCGCCGCCGTGGTGGGGGCGGCGGTCACCGGTGACGCGGTGACCTGTGCTGATCCGGTGAGGACGAGAAGTACCGCGGTGACGGCGGTCAGCGTTCGCCGTACCCCGGGGAAGGATTTTGATCTCATGCGCCGTGCCCCCCATGGTCGTCGCCTGTCGACGTGGTGTGCATGTGGCCCTGGAATCGGTGGATGGCGTCCTCGGCGCCCGGCGGCATGCTGCCGTCGGCGTTGCGGACCAGGAAGATCCCGGCCATGCCGCCGTCCGAGTGGTTCTGCACGTGGCAGTGGTACATCCAGGCGCCCGGCCCGACACCCTCCCCGGCCAGCACCTGGAAACCGAACGAACTGCCCGGGTTGAGGTCCTTGTTGTCGATCGTCGGGCTGGGGTCGCTGATGCTCTCCAACATGCCGGTACGGTTGTCGACCCACCGGTGCGCGTGCAGGTGGAAGGTGTGGAACAGGTTGCCGTGGCCGATCGCCAGCCACTCGACGCGCTGCCCCAGGTTCGCCTCGAACATCGGGGTGTTCGGCGCCGTCCGGTTGTTGATCGACATGTCGTGGAAGACCACGGTGAACTGCTTGTCCGGCAGGATGTCGCCGCGCCGCCGGACGATCAGCGCGCCGTAGAGGCCCTTGGCCACCCCGCCGGTGCCGTGGTCGGTGCCCATCGCGTGGTCGTGGTAGTGCCAGTAGCCGGCGCTGCCCGGCATGAACCGGCGCCCGGCCGCGGCGAACATCTCCCGCGAACGCCACACGTAGGTGCGGGTCTCACCCGGGTCGTTGAACGAGTCGTTGAACGGGCTGCCGTCGGACTCGGTGCTGTAGTCGACGCCGTGCGGATGGATGGACAGGCGCTGGTTGGTGGTGTTGACCAGCGTGATCTCCAGGGTGTCGCCCTCGTACATCTCCAGGATCGGGCCCGGCACCGTCGCCTTGCCAGGCTCCAGCCCGTAGCCGAACAGCCCACCCGGCAGGGCCTCGGCGTAGATGGTGACCCGCCTGGTCGCCCCGGCCCGCGCCGCGCTGCCGGTCAGCGCCACGGCCGCACCGACGGCCGGGACCGCGAGGCCGACCGCGCCGGTGACGATCAGGGAACGCCGGGAGAGAACAGCGTCGTCCATGCGTCTCCTTCCACTCGTTCTCCAGACGGCAGCACGACATCACGGAGTGTGTCGGGAGATCGCCCCGCGCGGCACGCCGTGGATAGGGTCGCGTTGACGCTCAGGAAATCCATAACTTTCGCTGGATGGCACCAAGCTATGCGCCGCGCGAACGAAAGTAAAGCTCCCTAATCGATAAGCATCTGTCGCTTGCCGGAGCGTATGCGCACTTCAATGCCCTTCCCCGACTTTCGCCGCCGGTGTGTCGGTGTGCGATCCGCGGCCGCCGTGTTGGTTTCGATGACGTTGCGTTCACGAGTCGGTTCGCGACCTGCCATCCATCAAGATCGATCGCAAGTATCCCGGCCAGCGCAGCGTTTCCATGGGAGCGATACCATGGAATATGACGCTGGGTAGCTGCCAGCGTGGGGAACGAACATCCAGCCCCTGTACCTTTGATCACGATCGTTTCCCTCAGTCCTGGCTCGGCAGGGCCGATGGCCTGGCGTGACACTGCTGCGTCTCTACGCCGCGCTGGCCGGCCTCGTGGTGGTGACATACCTGGCGTGGCCGGAGCAGCAGCAGGGTTGGCCGCTCATGCTGGTCACCCTCAGCCCGCTGCCCGCCCTCGTCGTGGGCCTGTTCCGGGCGCCCGCAGGCACCCGGCTCGCCCCGTGGCTGCTGCTGGGCGGAACCCTCGTCTACGACGTCGGCAACGCGGTCTGGTCGTGGCTGCTGGCCACCGACGGGCGGGCCGTGGCCGACGCCGACCCGATCGTCGGCGTGGCCATGACCGGCGGCGGCGCGCTGATCCTCGCCGCGTCGCTGGTCGTCGTGCTCCAGCGGGGCCGCGCCGACATCGGCGGGATCATCGACTCGGTGATCGTCGCCGTCGGGCTGGGCGGCGTCCTCTGGAACACCGTCCTGCTGCCCGCGATGACCGCCCACGACATGTCGACCGGCCAGCAGGTCAGCCGGTTCATCAACGTGCTGCTGCTGTCCGGCACCCTCGGCGCGCTGCTGCGGGTCGTGATCATCTCCGACCAGCGGATGATGTCGGTCCGCCTGCTCGGCGTGTCCGTCGGCTTCGCGCTGATGGAGAACGTGGCCGCCGCGGTGGGCGCCGACTGGGTCAACCTTCCCTACATGGCGGCGTTCGTAGCCGTCGGCTGTGCGGCACTGCACCCGTCGATGAGAGAGGTGACCGTTCCCGGTCAGGCACCCGTCGACCACCTCAACACCGGACGCCTCGTCTTCCTCGGCATCATGCTGGCCATCGCCCCGGTCATCGGCGGCATCCGGGCGATGATGGGACTACCCATCGACGGTGTGCTCCTGGCCGTCTCGTCGGCCGGCATGATCCCGCTGGTCATGGTCCGCATCGCCCGGCTCTCCAACGCCCGGCGCGAAGCGGAACGGGCCCTGCGCCGGATGGCCACCTCCGACCCGCTGACCGGCCTGCCGAACCGGGCCGCCTGCGTCGCCCGGATCGAAACCGAACTCGCCGCCGGGCCCGACGACCTCGCGGTGCTCTTCTGCGACCTGGACGGCTTCAAACCGGTCAACGACCGCCTCGGCCACGCCGCCGGAGACGCGCTCCTGATCGGGGTCGCCGACCACCTCCGCGGCGGACTGCGCGACGCCGACCTGGTGAGCCGCTTCGGCGGCGACGAGTTCGTGATCGTCTGCCGTGGCTCGGGCGCGGCCGACGCGATGGTCGACCGGATCCGCTGCCTGGTCGCCAAGGTGATCCCGGCCGGAGGTGAACAGGTCCGCATCGGCGTCAGCGTCGGCCTCGCCCACGCCCGTCCGGGCGACACCGTCGACGACATACTGACCCGCGCCGACCTGGCGATGTACGAGGCCAAGCAACGCAAACAGATCGGCGCCCTGAGCCTGGCCCACAGCGCCTGACCGCCGGTGACTCGGCGTGGACGTTCGCAACAAAGTGGTCACGCGGTCGTATTCTCAACACGCGCCGGAACGGGGCCGTTCATTCAGGTGCGCCGATGGGGGAGGCAGAGATGCGGATAACCGTTCTGGGGGCCGGCTCGTGGGGGACCACGGTCGCCTCGGTGCTCACCCGCCGCGACCACGAGTCGCTGATCTGGGCGCGTAACCCCTCCACCGCCGACGAGATCAACGCGAAGCACACCAACGACCGGTATCTGGAGGGGTTCCCGCTGCCGGCCCGGCTGCGGGCCACCGCTGACCTGTCCGAGGCCGCCGCCCACGCCGAGCTGCTGGTCGTCGGGGTGCCGACCGGGGCGTTCCGGGACACGCTGGAGCAGGTGCGGCCCGATCTGCATCCGTGGATCCCGGTGGTGAGTCTCAGCAAGGGCCTGGAGCGCGACTCGCTGCTGCGGATGACCGAGGTGATCAAGGAGGTGCTGCCGGGCCATCCGGCGGCCGCGCTGACCGGCCCCAACCTGGCCAAGGAGATCATGGCGGGGATGGCGGCGGCGACCGTCATCGCGACCGAGGACATCACCGTCGCCACCGAGATCCAGCGGGTGTTCCGGCGGGGGCTGCTGCGGGTCTACACCAACCATGACGTGATCGGCTGCGAGGTCGGCGGCGCGCTGAAGAACGTCGTCGCGATCGCCACCGGTATCGCCCAGGGGCTGGGGGTCGGTGACAACACGCGGGCCGGGGTGATCTCCCGTGGTCTGGCCGAGCTGACCACCCTGGCGGTGGCGATGGGCGGCGAGCCGAGCACGCTGGCCGGGCTGGCCGGCATGGGTGACCTGGTGGCGACGTGTATCAGCCCGCACAGCCGTAACCGGCACGTCGGTGAGCAACTCGGCCGGGGCCGCACCCTGGACGAGATCCTCACCGAGATGGGCCAGGTCGCCGAGGGTGTCAAGACGGTTCATGCGGCGGTGCAGCTGGCCGACCGGCACAATCTGGCGATGCCCATCACCCGGACGATCCATCGCGTCATCACCGGGGACATCACGGCGATCACCGCGTACGACGGCTTGTTGCGCAGTCACCCCGCCGGTCACGAGTCCGAGCCGGGCTGAGCCCGGCTCGGACGATCGTGGCCGCGAAGGGTCAGCAGGTGGCCGGTTCCTGCACGGTCTCCGGCAGGGCGCCGGTGGTGTCGGGGGCGGGATCATCGGTCCATCGGGTCCGAACGACGGCCTTGTAGTCGAAGAGGGCGCCGGCCGGCACCCACGACAGGTAGTCGACCGGGTTCAGGACGCGGGTCTCCCAGGCGAGCGGCTGCCCCGACTTCGGGTCGAAGATCAGTCGTACCTCCTGTGCGCCACCGGTGTCGGCCTGCCGTACCCCCGGGGTGTCGTCGTTGGTGACCAGGGTGACCGCATTGCCGGACCGGCCCTTGGGGTCGGTGACCGTGCCGAGGTCGCGCAGTCCGGGCAGGTCGGCGAGCACGCGGTAGGCGGCGGCCCGGACCTCGGGGGTGCTGGGCGCCTGGTAGAGCAGGTTGATGATGGAGTCGAAGACGCCTTTGGACAGTTCGGCGGCGGTCAGGCCGGGGCTGCCGACGCGGAGGCGGTCGATCAGCCATTCCTGCAGGCGGGCCGGTTCGGACGGCAGGTCGCCGACCTGTTCGGCGCTGATGTAGCCGCCGCCGATGAGGAAGGTGCTGGGTTCGGGTTCGCCGACGATCGTGCGGGTGGCGCCGGGTCCGGCGGTGTAGTTGCCGGAGGTGGGGCAGGCCTCGTCGATCAGCCAGGTCGACGGTTTGCCGGCGCGCTGCCAGGCGGCGCGGTCGGCGTCCGAGGCGGGTGCGGCGCCGGCCCACTGCTGGAGGTGGACGGCCCGGTCGTCGCGGCGGACCGTGTACCAGGTGGTCTCGTTGGTGCGGCCCATGATCGCGTACCGGTTGCCGGCCGGTCCGACCTGGATCAGCGTCCCGGATTCGATCTCGGACACCCAGTAGCGGCCGGTGGTGGCGGGGTCGGTGGCGGTGTGCTGGGCGGCGGCGAGCAGGAGGTTGCGCAGTTCCTGCGGTGGGCGTGGGCCGGCGTCGGCGATGTCGACGGTGCCGCGGTCCGGTTCGCCGGGGCGCACCCAGACGGAGGTGAGGACCATGAGCAGGGCGACGGCGGCGGCCATCGCCGGTACGGCCAGTCCCCACCCGAGCAGCCGGAAGCGGCGGCGGGGTGCGGCCGGGGCGGGCTTGGTGGCGTTCATCAGGTCGTACAGCCGGTCCCGGGCGGCGGCCGTGGTCTCGGCGGACGGAGGGGTGGCCGGCCGTGCGGTGGCCAGCAGGTCGAGCTCATCCATGGCGGGCTGTCCTCTCGTGCGTGAGGGTCGGGTCGACGCCGTCGAGTGCGGCGCGGATCTTGCGGCGGGCGCGGTGCAGGCGGGAGCCGACGGTGCCGGCCGGTACGCCGAGGGCGGCGGCGGTCTCCTCGTGGGACAGTTCGCCCCACACGACCAGCAGCAGCGCGTCCCGGTCGCCGGCGGACAGGTCGGTGAGCGCGGCGACGATGCGTTTGCGGGCGGCCTCGGCCGCGACCCGGTCGGTGGTCTGGTCCTCGTGCTGCGGACCGGCGTCGGGGTGGGCGGCGGCCCGTGCGTAGGCCAGGTAGCCCTGTGCCTCCTCGCGGCGTCGTGCCCGGATGAGGTTGGTGGCGATGCCGTAGAGCCATGCCCGGACCGTGCCGCGGTCCGGGTCGAACCGGTCGCGCTGTTTGAACGCGATCAGGAACGTCTCGGCAGCGACGTCGTCGCCGCCGGCTCCGTCGAGCCGGCGGGACGCGTAGCCGTGCAGTGCGGCGAAATATCGTTCGAAGAGTTCGGCGAAGCAGTCCGGCTCCGCCCGTGATCTCAGCAGTACGGCGGTGTCCGCCTCGCTGATCGTCTGTCCACCCATCGTTGCCTCTCGTAGCCCGGTGTCCCTCCTTGTTGGCGAACCCGGATGTTGATCTTCACGGAGAGGCGGGATCCGAGGCAGGCCGGCTTCGAGAAGCCGGAGCCGGGAAGGCCGGATCCGAGGGAGTCCGGCTCCGAGAAGCTGGAGCCGGAAGGCTGGATCCGAGGGAGGCCGGCTTCGATGGTGTCAGGCTGAGCCGCTGCACAGGGCCGAGGCGTACTTCCCGTCGGCCGTGGTGGTGGCCACGACCTTGCCGCCGACGGTGATCGTGCAGGTCACCGGCCCGTTGTCGCCGCCGCCTTTGCGCTGGGCGTCGAGCACGAGTGGCTTGCGCCGCTCGCCGACTCCGAACGTGGTCCGCCAGGGCAGGGGGATCCCGTTGCGGCGGATGATGTCGCCGTCCTCATCGGTGTAGGCGATGTTGCCGGTGTTGCCCGATCCGCTGGCCGTCACCTCGTAGACGACCATCGGGACGACCGGCGCGGCGGCGGCCGAGGTCGCGGAGGTGGTGGGGGCTGCGGCCGGTGCGGCCTGTGCGGAGGTCGCCTGTGTGGTGGTGGCCGGGGGAGAAGCAGGTCGGCCGGCGGTGGGGCTGGTGACGCGCGCCGGGCCCTTGGCGTTCGGCTCGTTGTCGGACCCGAACGGGTCGAGGGCGATCAGGCCGGCGATGAACACGGCGCCCACCGCCAGGACGGCGATCACCAGACGTCGCCGCTGGCGGCGGCTGCGGGGGTGGTAGGTCCGCGACTTGTCCGGCCACCCGATCGGCGCCGCACCGGGGAAGGGCGAGGAAGCGGCCGGCGCCGCACCGGGGAAGGGCGAGGAAGCGGCCGGCGTCGCGTCGGGGAAGGGCGAGGAAGCGGCCGGCGCTGCTGCGGGGAAAGGCGCGGTGGAGGCCGGCTCCGTGCCTGGGAAGGGTGTGGTCGCTGCCAGCGGTGGGGCGCTGGGGTCGCCGGTGAGGTCCCGGAGGGTGGCGGCGTCGCTGATGGCCGAGGTGGGAGCCTCGGTCAGCCAGGGGTCGGCGGGGGCGGATTGCCGTGCCGCGTCGTGGGTGGAACCGTCGTCATCGAGACTGGTCACAGCGCCGAGACTAGAGCCCATCCGCAACGGTTGATGTGGCGGGCCGGGCCTTCTGCGGGTGGGGTGTCTCGTGGCGGGCCAGCATCGCCACGAACTCGGCGATCTTGCGCTCCCGGGTCTCGGCTCGTTTCACCCCGTTGACGCGGACGATCAACGCGAACCGGTTGGCTTTGGTGAGCACGTCGAACATGGCCTGCGCGGCGGGGACGGCGGCGATCGCGGCGAGCAGGTCGGCCGGGACCTCGGCCTCCGACGGCGGTGCGTAGGCGGCCGCCCATCGACCGTCGGCTTTGGCCGCCTCGACCGCGGCGCGACCGGCCGGGAACATCAGCCCCTGCTCCTCGAGCCGGGCGACGTGGCCGACGTTGCGTTGTGACCAGGAGCTGCGGGCCCGGCGGGGGGTGAACCGGATCCACGAGGAGCCCTCGTCGCGTTTGCGGGCCTGCCCGTCGATCCAGCCGAAGCAGAGGGCCTCGTCGACGGCCTGCTGCCAGGTCAGGGTGGTGACGGTGCCGCCCTTTTTCGTCAGGGCGAGCCACACGCCGGGTGAGGTCTCGTGGTGGTCGACGAGCCATGCGCGCAGTGCCGCCGCGTCGGCGACGATCAGTTCCTCGAGCTCGGCAGTCCCCATGAGGGCAGGTTAGACGGGATCGCCGGGGTGGCCGTGCCCACCCCGGCCCGGTGCCTACTTGTCGAACTCGCCGTCGCGGACACCGCCGGTGAAGGCGGTCCACTCGGCGTCGGTGTAGGTGATCACCGCGGCGTCGGGCCGCTTGCTGTGCCGGACGGCGACGTGGCCGGGGGCGTGCGGCAGGTCGAGGGCGACCTCGACGCACTCGCCGCTGCCCGCGGACCGGGCCGACTTGCGCCACTGTGCGCCGGAGAGGTCAACGTTCATCATCGTTCAGCTCCTTCAATCGTCGGGAAATCAACGTCGCGGACTCGGCCCGATCGAGTGCTGCCTCGTCGAGCGAAGCCCAGATCTGCTGGTAGGTGTCGTACTCACGCGGTTTGTCGAGGTAGACCGCCCCGGTCTGGCTCTCGCAGTAGACCGTGCTCGGCGGTCGTGTCCCGTCCTCGGGGAGGAAGTCCAGAAGGACGAAACCGCCGGCGATGGACGCCCGGTGCAGCCCCGCGGAGAGCGGGAGCAGCCGCACCGAGACGTGTGTGAGGTCGCCGGTCACGAGAAGGTGCCTCAGTTGTGCCCGCATCACACCCGCGGGCATCTCGATCATGAGCACCGTTTCGGCAATGATCACCTCCAGTCGGGGTGGGTCGGGGATGGTGCGGGTCACCTGCTGTTGCCGTGATCTCCGTATCGCGGCACGGGCGGTGACCTCGTCCGGTGTCAGGTCCGGCTCGACGGCGGTGATCGCCGCGTCGATGTAGAGCGGGTGCTGCAGCAGCCCGGGGACGACCAGTGGGGCGAATTGGCGCAGATGGTCGGCGGTCTGCTCCAGCGCCACGTAGAGCTCGAACCAGGTGGGGACCACATAGCCGTAGGAGTGCCACCAGCCGCGGGCGCGGGTCTCGCCGGCGAGTCGCTCCAGGGCGGTGCGGACGTTGTCGGAGACGCCGTAGCGCTGGCACAGGAGGGTGACCTTTCCCTTCGGGGTGGAGACCGCACCGTGCTCGATGCGGCGCAGGCTCTGCACGGTCTGGCCGATGATCGTGGCAGCGTCGGTCATGGTGATCCCCGCCTCCTCGCGGGCCTTGCGCAGCGCTATCCCGAGGGTCCGCCGAGGGATGGTGGATCCGGCCATGCGAATGACTATAGCGCCCTGACAAGACGTCATGGGGCAAGCGAGGCGGGAATCATCCCTCCGGGCATCGATGTCCGTGGCGGCTGGACGCGACGACGCCGGGCCGGTAATTTGCAGGGGCCCGTGACCAGGCCCGAGGAGGTGAGACCCATGACCGTTGTCCCGCAGTGGGTGCTCCCCGTCGCCGTCACGGCCGGGCGATCGATGTAGTTCGTCGCCGGGAGCGCCCCGCCATCAGGCTCTCCCGAAAGGCAACACCGTGACTTCCCTCGACGTGATCATCGCCGGGTGCGGACCGGCCGGCGCGATGCTGGCCGCCGAGTTGTGCCTGCACGACGTGCGGGTCCTGGTCCTGGAGCAGGACACCGAGCCCCCCGCCTTCGCCCGCATCGTCGGCCTGCACATCCGCAGCCTCGAGATCCTCGCCATGCGCGGCCTGCTCGACCGGGTCCGCGACCGTGGCCGGCAGCGCCCGGCGGCCGGGTTCTTCGCCGCGATCGACAAACCCACCCCCAAAGATCTGGATTCGGCGTACGCCTACCTGCTCGGCATCCCACAGCCGGTGATCGTCGAGCTCCTCGAGGACCACGCCACCGCCCTCGGCGCACACATCCGGCACGGTCAGGCCGTGACCGGCGTGGAGCAGGACGACGACGGGGTGACCGTCGAGGTGGCCGGCGGGCAGCGGTGGCGGGCGCGCTACCTCGTCGGCTGTGACGGCGCGCGGAGCACCGTACGCCGCTGGGTGGGTATCGATTTTCCCGGCGAACCGGCCCGTAACGAAACACTGATGGGGGAGATGGAGGCCGGTGTCGCGAGGGAGGAGCTGATGGCCCGGCTGGCCGAGCTCCGCGCGACCGACCGGCGGGTCGCTCTGATGCCGTTCGGTGAGCGCCACTACCGGGTCATCGTCCCCACCACCGGTCTCAGCCACCGGTCGGAACCACCGGGCATCGACGAGTTCCGCCATCAGTTGCGGCTGGTCGCGGGCACCGATTTCGGGGTGCACTCGCCGCGCTGGACGTCGCGTTTCGGTGACGCGACCCGGCTGGCCGAGCGGTTGCGCGCCGGGCGGGTGCTGCTGGCCGGCGACGCCGCCCACATCCACCCGCCGATCGGCGGCCAGGGCCTCAACCTGGGGATCCAGGACGCCGTCAACCTCGGCTGGAAACTGGCCGCGCAGGTCCGCGGCTGGGCTCCGGACACCCTGCTCGACACCTATCACGCCGAGCGGCATCCGGTCGCCGCGGCCGTGCTCGACACCGTTCGCGCCCAGACCGAACTGCTGGCGCCCGGACCGGGCCCGCGGGCCCTCCGCCGGCTGTTCACCGAGCTGATGGACATCGACGAGGTGAACCGCCGGCTGATGGAGAAGATCACCGCGATCGACATCCGCTACGACTTCGGTCCCGGCCCCGACCTGCTCGGCCGCCGCCTGCCCGACACCGGTCTCGCGCAGGGCGACCTCTACAGCCGGATGCACCGGGGGAGGGGCCTGCTGCTGGACCGCACCGGGCGGCTCACCACCGGCGCCTGGTCGGACCGGGTCGACCACCTCGCCGACCCGGCCGCGGAACTCGACGTCCCGGCGGTGCTGCTGCGCCCCGACGGCCACGTCGCGTGGATCGGCGACGGCCAGCGGGACCTCGACGACCACCTGACCCGCTGGTTCGGTGCTCCGGGCGTATCCTTCGCGCGTGGGGCTGCGGTTCACGACACGACGCTCTGACTCGCCGTGGGTCGATGCCGTGTGGACCTGCGCGAGTGACCGGGTCACCACGATGACCTCGGTCGCCGGGGTGCGCTGGGGCCTGGTGTTCTGGGAGCAGGGCGGGCGCGCCTACGCGGGCGTGACCGGTCCGGAGACCCGGACCGGCACGGCACCGGTGCCCGAGGGCGCGCGGTTCACCGGTATCGACTTCGCCGTTGGCACGTCGCTGCGGCTGGTGCCCGCGGCGGCGCTGGTCGACGGCGGCATCGAGCTGCCCGACACCACCGGCCGCACGTTCCGTCTCGACGGCGCCCGCTGGGAGACCCCCGGCCCCGACGACGTCGAGGCCCTGGTCGGGCGGCTGGTGCGGACCGGGGCGGTGGTCCGTGACCCACTCGTGGCCGAGGTGCTGCGCGGCCACGAGCCGGACGTGTCGGGCCGCACGGTCGAGCGCCGGTTCCGGGCCGCGGCCGGGCTGACCCGCGGCGCGGTCCGGCAGATCGAGCGGGCCCGCGGCGCGGCGGAGCTGCTGGCCGCCGGCGAGACGGCCGCCGACGTCATCGCCAAGCTCGACTACTTCGACGAGCCGCACCTGGCCCGGGCGTTGCGCACCTACGTCGGGCGCACCGCCGGGCAGCTGCGTGACGGCACCGGCGGCGCGATCGCCCTCGACCTGGGTCAGCGCCTGACGTCGTAGACCAGTTTCAGGATCCCGTTGGGGTAGGACTCCGACTCCCGCAGCGTCAGCATGTGCTTGTCCCGGTCGGCCCGCCCGAACAGGCTCTTCCCGGCGCCGAGCAGCACCGGGAAGACGAGCAGGTTGTACTGGTCGATCAGTCCGGCGTCGGACAACCGCCGGGCCAGCTCGGCACTGCCGTGGATGAAGATCGCGCCGCCGTCGCCCTGCTTGAGCGCGGCGACGTCGGCGGTCGAGCGCAGGATCGTCGTCGGCCCCCACCCGTCGGTCAGGGCGTCCTCGGACAGCGTCTCCGACACCACATACTTGGGCAGGTCCTTGTAGGCGGCGTGGTCCTCCGACTCGCGCCACGTCGGCGCGAACGCCTCATAGCTGCGCCGGCCGAACATCAGCGCCGAGGTGTCGGCCAGTTCCTCGCCCTTGAGCGACCACGCCTCCGGCACGAACTCGAGGTCCTTGAACACCCAGCCGCCGCTGCGGTGCTCCTCGCCCGGCCCGCCGCCGGGCGAATCCACGACGCCGTCCAGCGACATGAAACCGGTGTAGACCAGGGAACGCATCGTTTCTCCTCCTGCTCGGGCGGGCTGCCGGATCCACCCTAGGACGCCGGCGTGGCGGCGTCTTGGACAGAAACGACACCGGTCAGCTCCTCGGCCGCCGCCCACAGCCGCCTCCCGACAGCCGGGTCGGCCGCCTCACGGCTCAGCCGGGCCTCGGCCACCGGGCCGCGCGTCTCCCACAGCCGGGCCGGCCCGAAGAACTGACCGCCTCGCACCTCGGTCCCGGTCGCGGCCCGCAGCTGCGGCAACGTGCCCTGCTCCACCGGCTGGGTGGCGATCAGGCCCAGCCGTGCGATCACCCGTCCGGCCCGGCCGCGATGCTCCCATGCACGCGGCGTCAGGTTGGTGCGGGTCACGCCCGGATGGGCCAGAACGGACATCACCGGGGAACCGGCGGCACGCAGCCGACGGTCCAGCTCTACCCCGAAGACGGTGGTGGCCAGCTTGGACCGGCCGTACGCGGTCGTCGCCCGGTAGCCGCGCTCGAACATCAGGTCGTCGAAATCCAGGTGCGCGTTACGGTGCGTGATCGAACTGAGGCTCACCACCCGGGCCGCCGGTGCCGCCGCCAAGGTGCCCAGCAGCAGGCCGGTCAACGCGAAATGCCCGAGCATGTTGGTGGCCAACTGCAATTCCAAACCGTCGGCGGAGGTACGGCGTGGGCCGAGCAACACCACACCGGCGTTGTTGACCAGCAGATCGATCGACGGAAGCTCGGCTGTCAGCGTCGCGGCGAACGACCGTACCGAATCCAGCGAAGCCAGATCCAGCTCGCGGACCGTGACGTGCCCGCCGATCCGGTGTGCCGCCTCCTCGCCGGCGGTGGTGTTGCGGACCGCGAGCACCACGTGCGCGCCGGCCCGGGCCAGCGCCGTGGCGGTGACCAGGCCGAGGCCCGAGTTCGCGCCGGTCACGACGGCGGTCCGGCCGTGCTGGTCGGGAATGCTGTCCATCTGCCGCTCCTGGATGTCGGGGTGAGTCGGCTGACGACGTTAGGGACGATGCGGGCCGGTCCGGTCGTACTCGCCTGCCTAGGTCCGCGCGACCTACCTTCGGCGCCCGGCGGGGCGGCACACTGGCGGGATGACCCATCCGTACGCGCGTGAGCTGGCCGATTTCCTGCGGGCCCGGCGCGGCCGGCTGCGTCCGCAGGACGTCGGCCTGGAGCCCGGCGGCCGTCGCAAGGTCACCGGTTTGCGACGGGAGGAGCTGGCCCTGCTGGCCGGGCTCAGCACCGACTACTACCAGCGGATGGAGCAGGGCCGGGAGGTACGCCCGTCCGACGATGTCCTCGACGCGATCGCCGGCGCGCTGTCCCTCGACGACGACGAACGCCGGCACCTGTTCACCCTCGCCCACGCCGCCCGCCGGCCGGTGCCCCGCCCCGACCGTGCTCCGGAACGGGTGCCGGACAGCACCCGCCGGCTCCTGCGGGTGATGGACACCCCGGCCGTGGTTCTCGGCCGGCACCTCGACCTGCTCGACTGGAACTCCCTGGCCGAGGCGCTGCTCGGCGACCCGGCAGGTCTGCCGGCCGAGCGGCTCAACATGCTGCTGCTGATGTTCGACGACACGATGACCGGCGAGCGGACCTGCCCCGACTGGGAACAACAGGCACTGGACTACATCGGCATGATGCGTGCCGCCGTCGCCACCGACCCGACCCATCCGCGGGCCACCGCGATCGTCGGCGAACTGAGCATCCGCAGCGCCGAGTTCCGCCGGTTGTGGGCCCGGCACGACGTGCGGGCGCAGGTCAGCGGGCGCAAGACGTTCCGGGTGCCGGAGGCCGGCGACATCGTCCTGGACTGGGACACCTATCCGCTGCCCGGCAGCCCCGGCCCGGTGATGCTGGTGTGGACCGCCGAACCGGGCAGCCCCGACGCCGACCGCCTCGCACTGCTGGCGTCACTGCACGCCTCACGTCCGGCCGTTGCCGGCGGCTGACATCCTGACCTGGTGGAACCGTACAGAATTTGGACGATCATTTGCGTGGTGTGCTGTGTGATCCTGGGGTTTTTCATCTCCGCGTTCGGTGACGCCATTCTGGACGTCAGGCTGCGGGTCGCCGGGGTCGAGTCGGTCGCCGCGGTCTCGGAGATCAGGTACGGCCCGCACGAGAATTCGCCGCCCACCTACCGTCTGGTGTTCCCGGTCGACGGTCGCACCCGTGTCGCCAGCACCGACCGGGTCTCCGGCAAGCCGAAGGTCGGCGACTCCGTGCCGGTCGTGGCCGTCCGGGACGATCCCGACGTGGTGGCGGAGAAGGATTGGATCGGCAACAACCTGGCAGGCGTCTTCGGCCAGACCGCGGTGGGACTGCTGCTCTCCTGGGGAGTCTTCTGGTATCTGCGGCGCAAGCTGCGCGAGGAACCCGAACCGGAACGGACGACCCGCCCGCGCAAGCCGAGATCACCGAGCAGCCGAACCCGGCGCCGGCACGTCAGACGCCGCTGACCCCCTCACGAATGACCCGTCGACGCGGTTGACCGCTCCGGCACGGGCGGTTGACCCGCTCGGGCATGATCACGGGATGCCCGTCTCCGCCCCGATGATCGTCCTCATCGACGACCTCCGTTCCTTCGTCGACGGCCGGCCGGCCGAGGTGGCCCGCACCAGCGCGGCCGGTGTCGAACTCCTCACCAGCCTCCGGGCCGGCCGCGTCGACGAGCTGTGGCTCGACCACGACCTCGGCGGCGACGACACCATCTGGCCGGTCGTCGAGGTCCTCGAACGCGCCGCCTTCGAGAATGATCCCGTCGACGTCGGCGTCATCATCGTCCACTCGGCGAACCCCACCGGAGCAGCCAGGATCGCCCAGGTCCTGCGCCGCTGGAACTACCCGGTCCGCCTCGCTCCCGGCCACCCCGCCGTCGCCTACGAAACCCCCGCCACCGACTGAACGATCCCGCTGCCGGTCCGCGGCGACGACGATCGCGCACGACTGGAAGGACCCCGGGTGCCAGAAGACGCCGAGGCAATCGCAGCCTTCGGATACGAACTCGGCCTTTTGAAACGCATCCGCCGAACCGGCTGGTGGCACGCCGGAGTCCGAGACCCCGAGTCGGTAGACGAGCACACGATGCGTACGGCCCAACTGGCAGCCCTCATTGCGCCGAAGAGGGCGCGGACCCCGCGTGTGCATCGTTTCTCGCCCTTCGGCACGACACCCAAGAGACTCGCACCGGCGACCTCGCGCATACCGCAGTGGCCTACCTGGCCAAGCCGGACCCGCGCCGAATCACCGCAGACCAGACCGGCCGGCTTCCCGAGCGCTCCCGCGAGACGGTCCGTGCCGCAGCCGACGAGTACGAGTCGCGTCAATCCCGTGAAGCGCTGTGCGCCAAGGATGCGGACAAGCTGGAGATGCTTCTACAAGCCATCGAGTATCGAGACGTCGGCGTGAGTCGGGTGGACGGCTGGATCGACTCGGCACGCAAGGACCTGCAAACCGAGACGAGCCGGCGAATCGCCGAGGCTGCGTTGACCCTGTCTCCTTTGGCGTGGCGCGATCGGTGAAGACCGCTCGATTTATTGATCTGCCGATGAGAGGGTGCCATCCATGAGGACAGAAGGTTCTCCTATAAGTTTTCCGAGCGTCCATAGCAGCGCTGGTACGAAATAGGCTGAGGCGGTGGAAAGTGGCTTACGGGTTCTCGTATCTAGCGGCGAGGCGGCGCTGCAGCTCAATGTGCCGGAATTGGTAGATCGGCCCCGCTTGACGTAACACCCCACGGCGCTGATGAGCCTCGCTTAAAAAAGGTAGCAGGCGCCACGGGAGACGACCTGTGATCGCCAGGTAATAGCGTGTCAACAAATAGACTCCCCAAGCCGAACGAGCGAGGCTTATCGTGAGGCCTATCCCTAGACCGGTTACCAATCCCACGTACGCCCAGCACGATGCGACGACCGGATCGACCGCGGGCGGTGTCTCTCTTACATGGATGAGATCAGGTCGGCCCGCATACTCCAGCCGGGGAACCTGCGCAACTACACCCATGATTAGGCCGAGCACGACGCCAAGAATGAGCCCTAACGCAGTGCCGAACAACAACGTGTTGACGACGAATGCTCCACGGTCCTCGCGAACCGAGGCACCCGGAGTGGGTGTGGCGCTGAGGTCAGCGGGTGCCAACTTCATCCCGATTATCAATGTGAAGAAGACACCGCTTAGCAGCCCGAGCGTGCCGAATATCAGGCCAGCGATCAGGCTGTTGGTCTGTACATAAGCCAGAGCCCCTAGGCCCGCCGACGCTTGAAGGCCTGCTGTCGACCCGAGGACGCCAGCCCGCACCGTAAGCTCTTTTGCCCAGCGCAGGCCGCGGGCGGGGCGTAGTGCAGACCGGACGAGAGATACGATAGCGGCGCCAGCGCCTAGCACGACGCTCACACCGACCAACGGCGTGGCGGGAACACCAACAAACACGCTAAGCGGCATCAGCAGCATAATGGCCAGACCCGTCAGAGCACCGAAAGCCATGAGGCCTAGGCCGCGACGCGACATCGCGTCGGATAGATTCCACCAGCGCAGGTCGGGAGTGCCGCCCTCGTTCGTCTCCAGGTGGTGAGCTAGAAACCGTAGCCATCGGGCTGCCCCGGCCGGACCCCATCGTGGCCCTGGAGCTACCTGCTCGGTGCCACCCGGTCGGTATGCGACCCGAACGTAGCCGTCGAATAGGTGCTGCTCGATTGCCCGGCGTGATGAAAACCATCGTCGATCACAAAGCTCCCGCGGATCCGGCCAGTTGTCCAGCCTTTCGCCGGGACGCGGATTGTAGATTGTCCGTGCCAGGGTAACGATCAATGGCGTTTCGAAGGCGCTTCGCAGCGGCCCAGGACGTCGGAGTTCCGCAAGCACAGGGCTCCAGCGCCTTGCGAGATACGCATCGTCGGCATCACGCAGGAGATAGCGCTCTACTTCTTCCGGTTCCAGTGCAATGAGCTCGATTCCCACCGAGTCCCGGAGTTTTATGGAACGAGCGCTGGGTGGCCGAGCAGCTCCCAGAAACTCCGCGGCACGGCTTGACAATACTAGACCGGGATACTTGCCAAGACTAGCGTTGATCTCTTGAAGAGCACGTGCCCGAACCGCGACAGGTAGTTCGTCCAGTCCATCGAGTAGCGGCATGATGAGGCGACGATCGAGCAATACCTGGGACCTTATCACGCCATGACCGAATGCAGGGGGCGCATCCAAGAGGAGCGACGGATGCTCGATTTCTAGCCTCTGCCTTATCCAAGAGGTGAAGTTTAGCCGGAGCGGATCCCAGGATGCAAGCGGCAGCAAAAGTGGCACAGGTTGTCCCGGATCCCGCGTATCCACCAGACCGAGAAGCATCCGGACTAGCAATATGGTCTTTCCGGAACCCGGGTCGCCGAGCACGACGAGGCGGCGGCTCTGACTCGCGCTGAGGAGCGCCTCAAGGTTGAACTGGCCGTTGCTGTTCGACCTATACTCGACTGTCCCGTCGAACAAGCCGGCGGCTGCCGGTCGCCAAGAGACTGGCAACGGATATGGATCGTCGGCGCCTCTCAGCCCGATCTCCGCCGCCCACTGCCCCTGGACAGCGACCGCGAGTTGAACCAAGAGATCCTCCACGCCGACAGCCTGCTCAAGATCAGAACGGTCCTCTCGGAACGCGCGCCAGGCTAGGAACAGCGGTGCAATCGTGGGCAGAATGGCCACCACTGTGCCGGCCACGCTAAGCTTCGCCGCCTTGGTCAGCACTATCGCAGCAGCCGTAACAATCATCACCAGCACGACATACATCACGCCGGTGAGGCGCCATCGTCTCAGCAAGATGCGCTCCCATGTTCGCCATCCGCTCTGGCGCTGTACCGAGGTTGCCAAGTCAAGGTTAGTAGCACAGCACAACTACGGTATTACATTGGCCCGCCAAGTCAATAGGAAAAGTTCCGCCACTATGCGTAGCGGGATGCGGTCAAGGTCGACGCGATTACTTGGAATGCAACTCCGTACGTAATTCGACCGGAACACTGACGATTCGGACGTGGCGAAATTTGTCAGATCACTATTCCGTTGATCGTGATTCAGCTAGTGCGCATTCAGTCTCTCGTTTACTCTCTTGCCGCCGAGCGTGCGCGGTGACCACGAGACGGCGACGGCGCGAGCGCTCAACATCCATCTGACGCACGCCGGTCGCCGCGAAAGGGTGAGGCGCCCATGCCGGCGACATGATTGTTCCCGTGTGGTGCGCGGGCACGTAGTGTCGGCTGTCGTGACCGACGTGAAAGCGTTTCGCCGTGGCTGCTACGAAGCCGCGCGACGAACCGGCGGCGAGCTTCCCGACTTGGCAGCCGCTTTGAAAACGATGCCAGGATTCCGCCTGCTGACTGGTAAGGAGTTGGACGGGCCGATCGATGTGGCGAAGTGGCCACGAATCAGCCAGCGTGACCTTCGCTACCGGCGGCCTCGAACGCTGGGCGAAGGCCTATTCAACTACTGGGACTAACGGCAAGATCACGCATGCTCCTCAACCGCGCAGATTGATCGACTGGACCCAACCGAGATCGTGTTAGGAGCTTTGGTGCTGCGACGATGCTCGCTCGATTGATCGACCGGGTGCGACTGGGTGATCTTCGAGACGTTACTCCGGCTACGGGCTTGGGAGGGGTCGTCACCGAGCCGTTCTTTGAGGCCATCAGCTCACGGGCATACGAAAGGTAATGACGGTCTGCGTTACGGCGTATATGCCAATGCAGCGCATTACGCTAATCCGCTCGCCGGGTTCGATTGGAAATGCTTCCCTCATCGTACTTCACCTTACTTGCCGTACTCGCCGAAGGGCTCGCGGAGCCACGCCGCCACTCGACATGACTACTTCGTCCGATGGGGTCAACCCCTTCCCGTGACCGGGGTGACCTTTTAGCTCGAGAAGAGGCGCTGGTCGCCAGTTCAGGCATATCGCCGCCGGTGCGACTGTGTTCTGGGCTGGAGCAATGGGCATTCGTTGCACTGCCTCTGGCCTAGCCGCGTTGTCCCTCAACCCGGATTCCATTGACCAGGAGCCGTAGCCCGAACGCGAACTGCTCCGCCGACCCGACAATCGGCAGTTGCGCGCTATCCACCTCGAGCTCGAGTGCCTTGCCCACCTGGTGCCAGCGCTCGTCCCGCTCGCCGGCCCGGACCGCCATCGCGAGCGCCGCGGCGAGATAGGCGATCAGCGCCTGCGTAGCCTTCGCCACGTCGGCCCGGCTGAGCCCGGCTGCCACCAGAGCCTCGGTGAGCACCCGATGAAGCCGGAGCCCGTTGGGCCCGAGCGGTGGGCGGGACGCGATGTGCCCAGCGATCCCCGGATGCCGCAATGCCGCCTCCCGAACGTCACTCAGCAGAGCGATCAGCCGCCCTTCCCACTCGAATCCCGGGCTTGCGCCCGCCCTCACGGCTGCGCCCGGTCCCGTACCCACGTCTGCGCTCCGGTCGGTGACGACGCCGGCCAGGGCCAGGTCGGCGACCGCGTCGAGCAGCGCCTCACGATTCGGAAAATGCCGGTAGATCGCCATCGGATCGCACGCGAGCTCAGCCGCGATCCGCCGCATCGACATCGCTGCCTGCCCATCCCGGTCTCCGAGCGCAAGCGCGGCAGCGGCGATGGCATCAGGGTTCAGCGAACGTTTCGGCACGGCGCGAAGTCTACGCTGTAGACAATGCCGCCAGCCATGTCTACAGTGTAGACATGCGAGTTCTCCTGGTAGGCCGCCTGGCCGCGGCCACACTCAGCATCAGCACGTTCGTCTTCCTCTTCGCCCACGACTCCTGGCGATCGGACAACATGTTCCTGATCCCTGACCTGATCCTCTGCGCGGCGCTCGCGCTGGCCGCGTCACTCCCGGCAAGAGCGGCTGCCGCCGCTTTGCCGATCACCTTCGCTTTCACGGCGGGGGTGCTCACCGTCTCCGTCTTCTCGTATGCGGTGGACGGCACTCTGGGAGCCCCGAGCCTGCTGGGCGCCGTCGTTTCCGCAGCGCTAGCCGCATTGTTGGCACGCCCAGTCCCGGGCAGTCCGACAGCAGCCGAAGCCCAACTGGCCTGATCCCTCACGGGAGGACGTCAGGCGCACACCGAGTGAGCCGGCGGCCCGCAAGCCCGGGATTGCGCGGGTCGATTTCAACCGCGACGAGATACCTCGAAGCGTTTCGTGTTCCCCTGGCACTGTCCCGGCCGCGCCCCGGGCACACACGGTTGTGTCAGTACTTCAGGCCGCATTTGGCTCGCGGGGAGTCCTTGCCGTCGGCTCGGCTGGGTGCGGTAGATCGAGAACGCGGTCTTGCAGCGCTGGCGCCGGCACTTTCGGCGGTGTAGGCGCTCAGCGTGCCGTGGCGATACTTGCGGCCTGGCCATCCGGGGTAGTCGGGCCGAGCGTCTCCGGGTGGGGGACCACGCGGAGCTTCGGGGCGGTGGCGCTTGCCGGGCCGCGGATTGTGAACAGTAAGTCGTCCGGCTGAGGTCGTTCGCCGCGACGTTCACCTGGAGCTTGGCGGACATCTGTCGGCTCAGCTCGACGCCACCCGGCTTTCAGGAGCATGCGAGTGGCGAAGTTGATGCCCCGACGCCGGAGCTCGGTCAGTTCGTCCCAGCGCGGGCCCGCCTCGATGTCGGTCCCGATCGGGAGGCGGAACTCGTTCTCGGGCAGTACCGCTTACCGGTCGTCGAATTGCTCCGAGGTGACGATCTCCCTGTCCTTCTTCGGCATGGCCGGCACTCTTCTCGTTGGAGAAGGTGCCCGCCGACCGCTTCTGCCCGCGAATGTTCAGGTAGTTGGCGGCGTAGCGCCGCTTGCCGTCGCCGCCGACCCGCTTCCGTGAGAATCCCATCGCCATCACGCGTATCCGATGAAGATCGAGATCATCTGAATCGAGAAGCACCCATGAAATCCGCGTTTGCGGCGAGGGGGTCCGGAGTTCGAGTCCCCTCAGCTCCACCAGACGATAGGCGGGATCGGTGCAGGCCGGCCGTGTCCACGCAGGACGCCGGCCAGGACGTTCCCCCCGCGACCCTGAACGCTGAAGCAGCGGCGGTCCCGCCGGACCAGTGACTGTCGAGCAGCACCGTCGACCGAGGGTGAGAGGGATGCCGCTGGCCAGGGCCGTTGACCGGTGCCGCTAGGGGAGGATCTTGAGCTACGCCGCCGACCAACGATCGTTCAGCTGTGCGACCGGCCAGGAACATCGGGGAGAGTGCCGCCGGTCGTGGAGCAGAAGGCGGCCGAAGCCGGACTATGGAGGGCCGGGACATGACGGGCAAGGGCTGGGGCATAAGGGCCCGGGCCGGCGGGTGGAAGGCGCCGGCCCGGGCAGTGGAGAGGTGGTGCTGGATCAGGAGGCGAAGGTCTGGAACTCGGCGATCTTCGGCGTACCGGAGGAGCTGGTGATCTTGAAGGTGATCTTCGTGGTGGAGGTGGCCGTGAAGGTCTTCACGCCGCCGCCGGTGCCGGAAGCCAGGACCGCGCCGGTCGCACCGTTGAGGATCTGGACGTTGCCGATCGACGAGCCGGACGCCTCCACGATGTTGATCTTCGAGACGGTGACGGCCGAGCCCCACTTGATGGAGATGTCGCCGGTCGCGCCGCTCGGCGACCAGATGGTGGTCAGGCTGCCGTCGCGGACGTTGCCGTAGCTGGTCCCGCTGGCCTTGCTGGAACCGTCCGCACCGGCGCCGGACGCGAGGCTCAGGTTGGTGCCGGTCGGCGTGCTGGGCGTCACCGACGTCGACGGCGACGGCGAAGCGCTGGCCGACGCCGACGCCGAAGCGGTCGGCGAGGTGGTCGGGCCGGTGGTGACCGAGCAGCTGCCGGTCGAGACGGCCAGGCCCTTGCCGGCGCCGGCGGTCGCGGCGACCACCGACGGCACGCACGAGGCGGCGTCGAGGGTGAACGAGTACGGGATGCTCACCGTCGTGGTCGAGGCCATCGCGGGTCCGGCCGGGTTGTTCTCCGATCCGGCGGCCGACCAGGTCACGTTGTCCAGGATGTTGCCGGAGGTCTGCCAGTACCCGGCGGCGTCGGTGTAGAAGGTGCCGAGCACGTCCTTCGAGTTCTGGAAGTAGTTGTTGTCCACGCGCGCCTTGGCCCCGGCCCGCGAGTTGATCCCGGACTCGTTGAGGCTGACGTAGTGGTTGTTGTAGATGTGCGCGATACCGCCGCGCAGCAACGGCGTACGGGAATCGATGTTCTCGTACTTGTTGTGATGGAAGGTGATGAAGCTGTTGCCGGTGTCGGTCTCGCTGGAACCGATCAGGCCGCCGCGTCCGGAGTTGCGCAGGATGGCGTAGGACAGCGTCACGTAGTCGACGTCGTCCTTCATGTCGAACAGCCCGTCGAAGCCCTCCGACTCGCCGCCCGATGCTTCGAGGGTGACGTGGTCGACCCAGATGTTGCGGACGGTGCTCTCCATGCCGATGGCGTCGCCGCCGTTGGAGGTCGGGGAGCCGGACTTCTTGACGTTCTTGACCGTCACGTTCTGGATGATGATGTTGCTGGAGTCCCGGATGTGGATGCCCAGCTGGTCGAACGTGGCTCCGGCCCCGACACCGATGATGGTGACGTTGCTGATCTCCTTGAGCTCGATCTTGTCGGCGGCGGTGTTGCAGCTGTCGCCGGACACCTTGGTGGTGTTGCCGTGGTTGATCGTGCCCTCGACCTGGATGATGATCGGCGTGTTGCTGGCCGCCCGGGTGCAGAGCGCGTTGTGGATCTGTGTGCCGGTGGTGGCCTTGACGGTGGTGCCGCCCGCGCCGCCGGTGGTCCCGCCGTTCTGGGTGGCGTAACCGGTGACGCCGCCGGTGGCGGCCGATGCCTCGTGCTGGGGGAGTCCCAGGGCGATCGCCCCGGCGAGTCCGGCGACGCCGGCCACAGCGGAGAGTCGCAGAGCGACTGATCGTCTCATCTTCGATTCACCTGTTTTTCTGCGCGCGCTCGGGACGCGCGCATGGGGGATGGCACGGTGGCCGGTAAAGGGGATGACCACCGCTAGGTGCAGGAAAGCGCTTTCCTCCTGCTGTCCACGCAGAATAGAGCGACTGCGGTGAATGAGGCAAGCGGTCAGCGCCTAAGGTGCCGGGCATGCTCCGCAGAATCCTGACCGCGCTCACGATCGCCGCTCTGGGCGCCGCCGCGGGCGCCTGGCTGGGCTGGCGCGATCCGGCCGCGCTGCCCACCGACGAGCAGGCCCGGGCGCTGGTCACGGCCGCGACGCCCGGCCCGGTGGCACCGTTCGTGGAGCGGTTCGACGCGATCTTCGGTTACCGCTACCCCGGCGACCAGCTGCTGGGCAGCGACGATTACAGCGCCGGGTTCGCGGTGGTCACGATCAACAACCCCGCTGCGGGGTACGCCGCACTTCTCACCCGTTCACGAGAAGGCTTCGACCGGCTGGGCTGGGAAACGGCGGACGGACCGTTCGGCGACGGCGGTTTCGTGGCCCGGCGTGACGGTCTGAAGGTCACCACCTACGGGGCCCACGCGTGCGGACCGGACGACGTGGAATCCTGCGGCTCTCCGCGATCGGAAGGTCCGTACCCCGCGCTGGCCTTGGAGATCGAACGCACCCGCCCACCTCTCGCCGTGCCGCTGACGGTGACCGGCTGGTTGCTCGGTCTGGCCGCCGGCTGGCTGCTGGCGCTCGTCGCCCCTGACCGCCGGCTCTGGTGGCGCGGTCTGTCTCTTCTGGCGCCCGCGACGGCGATGGTGACGGCGTCCGCCGTGGCGCCCGGCGACGACCCGGTCTGGGAGGGATACATGTTCCCGGTCCTGCGCCCGCTCGCCGCAGCGGGCGCGTTCCTGCTGGTGGTGGCCCTGTTCGCGGGCCGTGGGCGTAGCGATGCCCCAGCCGCAGGGGGACCGGCTGGGGCATCGCGGTCCTCGGCCGGATAGTTCCGGCTCCGCACGCTCACGATTACCTTCGGCCCGTTCCGCAAAGCCACGATCACCGATACGGTGCGCGATGGTGACCGTGTGGTTGCCGTGAGACGGTGGTGGGACGCCTCTGGATATCGGCGTACTGGTGAGTAACAATCACCCGGCGTATTGAACCGGCGGCCTCGGCACGCCGTTTCCATGGTCAACATCTACCGAGGAGTCGACGGTGATCATCGGTGTACTGAGGGACCCGGATCCGGGTGAGCGTCGTGTGGCGGCCACTCCCGCCACCGTGGAGCAGTTGGCCAAACTGGGATATCAGGTAGTGGTGGAGCCCGGCGCCGGTGCCGCGGCCTCCTTCTCCGACGAGGCGTTCGCCGAGGCCGGAGCCGCTATCGGCGACCCATTGACCGCGGACGTCGTGTTCACCATCAACCCGCCGCTGCAGCGGCTCGACAAGCTGGCCGAGGGGACCACCCTGATCGGCATGCTCAATCCGCGCCTCGCGCCGGAGCTGGTCGAGGACCTCGCGCGGCGGCCGATCACGGCACTGTCGATGGACGCGGTGCCACGCATCTCCCGGGCTCAGTCACTGGACGTGTTGTCCTCGATGGCCAACATCGCCGGATACCGTGCGGTCGTCGAGGCGGCGCACGCCTTCGGCCGGTTCTTCACCGGTCAGGTCACCGCCGCCGGCAAGGTCCCCCCGGCCAAGGTGCTGGTGGCCGGCGCGGGCGTGGCCGGTCTCGCGGCCATCGGCGCGGCCGGCAGTCTCGGCGCGATCGTCCGGGCCACCGACCCCCGTCCCGAGGTCGCCGACCAGGTCCGTTCGCTCGGCGGCGAGTACCTGTCGGTCGAGGCCGCCGACGTCGAGGTCTCCTCGACCGGCTACGCCAAGGAGATGTCCGACGACTACAACGACCGGGCCGCGCGTCTCTACGCCGACCAGGCCCGCGAGGTCGACATCGTGATCACCACCGCGCTGATCCCCGGCCGTCCGGCGCCGAAGCTGATCACCGCCGACATGGTCGCGACCATGAAGTCCGGCAGCGTCATCGTGGACATGGCCGCGGCCAACGGCGGCAACGTCGAGGGCACGGTCCCCGGCGAGGTGGTCGTCACGGCGAACGGTGTGACCATCATCGGCTACACCGACCTGCCGGGCCGGCTGCCCGCCCAGGCCAGCCAGCTCTACGGCACCAACCTGGTGAACCTGATGAAGCTGCTCACCCCGGGCAAGGACGGCCAGCTGGTCCTCGACTTCGACGACGTGGTGCAGCGGTCGATGACCGTGGTCCGCGACGGCGGGCTGACCTGGCCCCCGCCGCCGGTCTCGGTGTCGGCCGCGCCGGCAGCCGTGGCGGAGAAGCCGGTCGAGACCGCGCCGAAGCCGGTGCGCAAGCCGCTGAACCCGCTGCTGGTCACCGGGGTCGCCGCCGCCGCGCTGTTCCTGCTCACCGCCGCGGCCCCGGCCGCGCTGCGCGGTCACCTCACGGTCTTCGCGCTGGCCATCGTGATCGGCTACTACGTGATCGGGCACGTGCACCACGCCCTGCACACGCCGCTCATGTCGGTCACCAACGCGATCTCCGGGATCATCGTCGTCGGCGCCCTGCTGCAGCTCGGCCACGGTGGCCCGCTGGTCACCGGGCTCAGCTTCGTCGCGATCCTGCTGGCCAGCATCAACGTCTTCGGTGGCTTCGCGGTGACCCGCCGCATGCTCGCCATGTTCTCGAGGAGCTGAGGCATGACCATCGGCACGGCGGCGAGCGCCGCCTACATCGTCGCGGCTCTTCTCTTCATCCTGGCCCTGGCCGGGTTGTCCAAGCACGAGACCGCGAAGTCCGGCAACACGTTCGGCGTCGCCGGCATGGCCCTGGCCCTGGTCGCGACGATCGGCCTGGCCATCGACGGCGAGATCGGCGCGATGAACCTCGTGCTGCTCGTGGTAGCCGTCGTGATCGGCGCCGCGATCGGCCTGCAGCGGGCGGCGAAGGTCGAGATGACCGGCATGCCGGAGCTGATCGCCCTGCTGCACAGCTTCGTCGGCCTGGCCGCGGTGCTGGTCGGCTGGAACGGATACCTGCACGTCGAGGCCGACCTGGGCGGCGACGAGGCGCTCACACTGAAGGCCCAGGACATGCTGGGCATCCACAGCGCCGAGGTGTTCATCGGCGTCTTCATCGGAGCGGTCACCTTCACCGGTTCGATCGTGGCGTACCTCAAGCTCTCCGCGAAGATCAAGTCGAGCCCGCTGATGCTGCCCGGCAAGAACTTCCTCAACCTCGGCGCCCTGGCCGTCTTCGTGGTGCTCACCGCCTGGTTCGTGATCGACCCGCAGCTGTGGCTGCTGATCGTGGTCACGCTGCTGGCGCTGGCGCTGGGCTGGCACCTGGTCGCGTCGATCGGCGGCGGTGACATGCCGGTCGTGGTGTCGATGCTCAACAGCTACTCCGGCTGGGCCGCCGCGGCCGCCGGGTTCCTGCTGGAGAACGACCTGCTCATCGTCACCGGTGCGCTGGTCGGCTCGTCGGGTGCGTACCTGTCGTACATCATGTGCAAGGCGATGAACCGCTCGTTCATCTCGGTGATCGCCGGCGGGTTCGGCATCGAGGCGGGCCCGGCGCAGGACAAGGAGTACGGCGACCACCGCGAGATCAACGCCGAAGGTGTCGCCGAGCTCCTGACCAGCGCTGACACGGTCATCATCACGCCGGGGTACGGGATGGCCGTCGCCCAGGCGCAGCACGGTGTGGCCGAGCTGACCCGTCTGCTGCGCGACCGGGGCGTCGACGTCCGCTTCGGCATCCACCCCGTCGCCGGCCGGCTGCCCGGTCACATGAACGTGCTCCTGGCCGAGGCGCGGGTGCCGTACGACATCGTGTGCGAGATGGACGAGATCAACGACGACTTCGCCGGTACGTCGGTCGTCCTGGTCATCGGGGCCAACGACACGGTCAACCCGGCGGCTACCGAGGATCCGTCCAGCCCGATCGCCGGCATGCCGGTGCTCACGGTGTGGGAGGCCGACAACGTGATCGTCTTCAAGCGGTCGATGGCCTCGGGCTACGCCGGTGTGCAGAATCCGCTGTTCTTCCGGGAGAACAGCGCGATGCTCTTCGGCGACGCCAAGGACCGGGTCGAGGACATCCTCGCCGCCGTCCGCCAGCTGACCACGGTGTAGTCCTCACGACCCCAGCGCCCGGCGGCCAGGTACGGNNNCGTCGTATCCATTGTCCGACCGAACTGCATACAGTATGTTGGATTCCTGAGCCGTTGAGAGGGGTCCTCGTGGTCAGTTCGATGACGGATCGGGTGCGTGCCCTGGTGGCCGCGCACCGGGGTGATCGCGGCGCGCTGATGCCGATCCTGCATGCGATTCAGGCCGAGTTCGGTCATGTCGACGCGGCCGTCGTGCCGGTGCTGGCCGCCGAGCTCAACATCTCCCGCGCCGACGTGCACGGCGTGGTCACCTTCTACACCGACTTCCGCTCCGAGCCGGCCGGCTCCACCGTGCTCAAGCTCTGCCGCGCCGAGGCCTGCCAGGCGGTCGGCGCCGAGCAGCTGATCGCCCACGCCGAGCAACTGCTGGGGATCAAGACCGGCCAGACCACCCCGGACGGCGCGATCACCCTGGAGCAGGTGTTCTGCCTGGGCAACTGCGCGCTCGGCCCGGCCGGCCAGATCAACGGACAGGTTCGCGGACGGCTCAGCCCGGCCCGGCTCGAGGAGCTGGTGCGCCGATGACGACCACGATCTACGTGCCCCGCGACTCGGCCGCCCTGTCCCTCGGCGCCGATCAGGTCGCGACCAACCTCAAGCGGGCGGCCATGGCCGCCGGCCGGCCGGTCCGCATCGTCCGCAACGGCTCGCACGGCATGCTCTGGCTGGAGCCGCTGGTCGAGGTCGTCACCGACCGCGGCCGCGTCGGCTACGGACCGGTCGGCCCCGACGACGTCGACGGCCTCGTGACCGCCGGGCTGTTCGACGGCGCCGACCACGAGCTGTGCCAGGGTGTCGTCGCCGACCTGCCGTGGCTGCGCGACCAGACCCGGCTCTGCTTCGCCCGCGTCGGTGTCACCGATCCGCTCTCACCCGAGGACTACCTCGCCCACGGCGGACTGGCCGGCCTGCGGCGGGCGCTGGAGACGCCCCCGGCCGACGTGATCGCCGAGGTCACCGACTCCGGGCTGCGCGGCCGTGGCGGCGCCGGCTTCCCGGCCGGCATCAAGTGGCGGACCGTCGCCGGCACCCCGGCCGCGCAGCGGTTCATCTGCTGCAACGCCGACGAGGGCGACAGCGGCACGTTCGCCGACCGGATGCTGATGGAGGGCGACCCGTTCACCCTCATCGAGGGCATGACCATCGCGGCGTACGCGGTCGGCGCCACCGAGGGCTACCTCTACGTCCGCTCGGAATACCCCGACGCGGTGCGCACCCTGCGTGCGGCCATCGCCGTGGCCCGTGAGCAGGGCTGGCTCGGTGACGACATCCTCGGCTCCGGGCTGCGGTTCGACCTGTTCGTGCGGGTCGGCGCCGGGGCGTACATCTGCGGGGAAGAAACGGCGATGCTGGAGAGCCTGGAGGGCAAACGCGGGATGGTCCGCGCCAAACCCCCGATCCCGGCGATCACCGGCCTGTTCGGCATGCCGACCGTCGTCAACAACGTGCTCACCCTGGCGTCGGTCCCGGCGATCCTCGCCGGCGGAGCGGCCGCCTACCAGGCACTCGGCGTCGACAGGTCCCGCGGCACGCAGGTGTTCCAGCTGGCCGGCAACATCGCCCGCGGCGGCGTCTTCGAGACCGCCTTCGGCATGACACTGCACAATCTGATCAACACCTATGGCGGGGGTACGCGTACCGGCCGCCCGATCCGCGCGGTGCAGGTCGGCGGCCCCCTGGGGGCGTATCTGCCCGCCGACGGCCTGGACCTGCCGATGGAGTACGAGGCGTTCGCCGCCGCCGGCGCGATGCTCGGGCACGGCGGCATCGTGGTCTTCGACGACACCGTGGACATGGCGTCGATGGCCCGGTTCGCCATGGAGTTCTGCGCCGAGGAGTCCTGCGGCAAATGCACCCCGTGCCGGGTCGGCGCGGTCCGCGGCGTCGAGGTGATCGACAAGATCGTGGCGGGGCAGGACACCGACGACAACCTGGCCCTGCTCGGCGATCTCTGCGAACTGATGACCGAAGGGTCGCTGTGCGCGATGGGCGGCCTGACCCCGATGCCGGTACGCAGCGCACTGCTGCACTTCGCCGACGACTTCACGCCGCGAGGCCCGAACGGAAGGCGCCCGTCATGAGCCTGCTGAAGGAACCCGACCTCGGCACCCCCGCCCGGCCCGGCCCGGCGACCGTCTCGATCGAGGTGGACGGGCTGCCGGTGACCGTGCCCGAGGGCACCTCGGTCATGCGGGCCGCCGCCCTGACCGGCATCGACATCCCCAAACTGTGCGCCACCGACAGCCTGGAGGCGTTCGGCTCGTGCCGGCTCTGCCTGGTGGAGATCGACGGCCGGCGCGGCACCCCGGCCTCCTGCACCACCCCGGTCGCCGACGGCATGAGCGTGCGCACCCAGACGCCCAAGCTGGAGAAACTCCGGCAGGGCGTGATGGAGCTGTACATCTCCGACCATCCGCTGGACTGCCTCACCTGCTCGGCCAACGGCGACTGCGAGCTGCAGGACATGTCCGGCGCGGTCGGTCTGCGGCAGGTCCGCTACGGCTACGACGGCGAGAACCACCGCGACGAGAAGACCGACACCAGCAACCCGTACTTCGACTTCGAGGCCTCCAAGTGCATCTCCTGCTCCCGGTGCGTGCGGGCCTGCGGGGAGGTGCAGGGCACGTTCGCCCTGACCATCGAGGGCCGCGGCTTCGGCTCGAAGGTGTCGGCCGGGGGCACCGACTTCATGAGCTCCGAGTGCGTGTCCTGCGGCGCGTGCGTGCAGGCCTGCCCGACCGCCACGCTGCAGGAGAAGTCGGTGATCCAGCTCGGGATGCCGAGCCGCAGCGTCATCACCACCTGCGCGTACTGCGGGGTCGGTTGCTCGTTCAAGGCCGAGCTGCGCGGCGCCGAACTGGTCCGGATGGTGCCCTACAAGGACGGCGGCGCCAACGAGGGCCACTCCTGCGTCAAAGGCCGGTTCGCGTTCGGCTACGCCACCCACCCCGACCGGGTGCTCACCCCGATGGTCCGGGAGAGGATCACCGACGAGTGGCAGCCGGTGGACTGGGACACCGCCATCTCGTTCACCGCCGCGCGACTGCGGGACATCCAGGCCCGGAACGGTGTCGGATCGATCGGCGGCATCACCTCCTCGCGGACGACGAACGAGGAGGTGTACGTGGTGCAGAAGATGATCCGGGCCGCGTTCGGCAACAACAACGTGGACACCTGCGCCCGGGTCTGCCACTCGCCGACCGGGTACGGCCTGAAGCAGACCTTCGGCACCTCGGCCGGCACCCAGGACTTCCGTTCGGTCGCGAAATCCGACGTGATCATGGTGATCGGCGCGAACCCGACCGACGGGCACCCGGTGTTCGCGTCCCGGATGAAACGCCGCCTCCGCGAGGGCGCCCAGCTGATCGTGATCGACCCGCGCCGCATCGACCTGGTCCGTTCCCCGCACATCGAGGCCCGCCACCACCTCCAGCTGGCACCCGGCACCAACGTCGCGATCGTCAACGCGCTGTCCCACGTCGTGCTGACCGAAGGCCTGGTGGACCGGTCGTTCGTCGACGAACGCTGCGAGGACTTCGACGAGTGGGCCGAGTTCATCGCGCTGGACGAGAACAGCCCGGAAGCCGTCGAGGAACTCACCGGCGTCCCGGCCGAACAGGTCCGGGCGGCGGCACGGCTGTTCGCCACCGGCGGCAACGGCGCCATCTACTACGGCCTCGGCGTCACCGAGCACAGCCAGGGCTCGACCATGGTGATGGGCATGGCGAACCTCGCGATGGCCACCGGCAACATCGGCCGCGAGGGCGTCGGCGTCAACCCGCTGCGCGGACAGAACAACGTGCAGGGCTCCTGCGACATGGGTTCGTTCCCGCACGAACTGCCCGGCTACCGGCACGTCTCCGACGACGTCGTCCGCGGCGTGTTCGAGACCATGTGGGGCAGCACCCTGCAGGCCGAACCCGGGCTGCGCATCCCCAACATGTTCGACGCCGCCCTCGACGGCAGCTTCCGGGCCCTCTACGTGCAGGGCGAGGACATCGCCCAGTCCGACCCGAACATCAACCACGTCCACGCCGCGCTGGCCGCACTGGAACTGGTCGTGGTCCAGGACCTGTTCCTCAACGAGACCGCCAAGTTCGCGCACGTGTTCCTGCCCGGCACCTCCTTCCTGGAGAAGGACGGCACGTTCACCAACGCCGAACGCCGGATCAACCGGGTCCGCCCGGTGATGGCCCCGAAGACCGGCAAACACGAGTGGCAGATCGTCGCCGAGATCGCCCAGGCCATGGGCTACCCGATGCACTACGGCAGCACCAGCCAGATCATGGACGAGATCGCCGCGCTCACACCCACGTTCGCCGGCGTGTCCTTCGAGAAACTCGACAAACTGGGCAGCGTGCAGTGGCCCTGCAACGACGCCGCCCCCGAGGGCACACCGATCATGCACAAGGACGGGTTCGTCCGCGGCAAGGGCCGGTTCGTGCAGACCCCGTTCGTGCCGACCCGGGAACGCAGCACCCGCAAATACCCGCTGATCCTGACCACCGGGCGCATCCTCAGTCAGTACAACGTCGGCGCGCAGACCCGGCGCACCGCCAACGTGGCCTGGCACCCGGAGGACGTACTGGAGATCCATCCGCACGACGCCGAGGTCCGCGGCATCAGCGACGGCGACGAGGTCGTCCTGAGCAGCCGGGTCGGCGCCACGTCGCTGCGTGCGGTCCTGGCCGACCGGATGCCCGTCGGCGTCGTCTACACCACCTTCCACCACCCGGTGACCGGCGCGAACGTCGTCACCACGGAGAACTCCGACTGGGCCACCAACTGCCCGGAGTACAAGGTGACCGCCGTCCAGGTCGGGCTGAAGAGCCCGGCGATGGCGGGCTGACCGGTGTCCCCGCAGATCCGGATGATCAACGACATCGCCGTGCATTTCCGCCACCAGGGGCTGGACGAGGCCGCCGCCGCCGTGGCCGGGCACGTCCGGGCGTTCTGGGATCCACGGATGCGCGCCGAACTGATCCGGCGGGTCGACGCCGAGCCCGAGATGGTGGACCCTGTCGCCCTGGCCGCCGTCCTGCTGCTGACGCAACCGTAGGGAGTCCACGTGAGCGAACACCACCTCCGCTATGCCGTGAACTGCTCGATCCTCTTCACCGACCTGCCCCTGTTGCGGCGGCCGGCGGCGGCGAAGGCGGCCGGATTCGACGCCGTCGAGTTCTGGTGGCCGTTCGCCGCCGCGGTGCCACCCGACGCGGACGTGCGGGCCTTCGTCGACGCCGTCCACGACGCCGGCGTCCAGCTGATCGGCCTGAACTTCTTCGCCGGCGACATGCCCGGCGGCGACCGGGGAGTGCTGTCCTCACCGGCACATTCCGCCGAGTTCCGGGACAACGCCGAACTGGTCGCGATGATCGGCACCGCCACCGGCTGCCGCAACTTCAACGCGCTGTACGGCAACCGCATCCCGTTCATCGCCCGGGACCTCCAGGACGACACGGCCGTGGCGAACCTCGCCTTCGCGGCGGCCACCGTCGGCCGGATCGGCGGGACGGTGCTGGTCGAGCCGGTGAGCGGGCCGTTCCCGTACCTCCTGCGCACCGCCGGCGACGTCGTCGCGGTCCTGGACCGGGTCCGCACCGAACGCGGCGCGACGAACCTGGCCCTGCTCGCCGACCTCTACCACCTGACCGTCAACGGCGACGACCTGACGACCGTCCTCGCCGAACACGCCGGCCGGATCGGGCACGTGCAGATCGCCGACGCGCCGGGCCGCCACGAGCCGGGCACCGGCGGCATCGACGTCGACGGTCACCTGAGCCGGCTCGAACAGGGCGGCTACCAGGGCTGGGTCAGCCTGGAGTACGTCGCGACGAGCCCCTGCTTCGACTGGCTGCCCCGGGCGCGCCGCGCCGCCGCACCGAAGGAGAGCGCGGTATGACGACAGTCGGTTTCATCGGCCTCGGCATCATGGGCGCCCCGATGGCCGTCAACCTGGCCAAGGCCGGATTCGACGTGATCGGCTACGACGTCGTCCCACCCCGCAACGGCTTCCTGACCCAGGCCGGCGGCCGGATCGCCACGAACGTCGCCGAGGTGGTGCAGAAGGCCGACGTGGTCGTCACGATGGTCCGCGACTCCGCCGACGTCGAGACGGTCGCCCTCGGTGAGCAGGGCATCCTCGCCCACGCCCGGGCCGGTCAGCTCTACATCGACATGAGCAGTATCGCGCCGGCGACGTCCCGTGCCGTCGCCGCGGCCGCCGCGCCCCTCCGGGTACGGGTCCTGGACGCCCCGGTCAGCGGGGGAGAGGCCGGCGCGATCGAGGGCAGCCTGTCGATCATGGTCGGGGGCGGCGCCGACGACTTCGCGGCGGCACTGCCGATCCTGGAGGTGGTCGGCGCGACAGTCGTCCACGTCGGCCCGCACGGCGCCGGCCAGACCGTGAAGGCCGCCAACCAGCTCATCGTGGCCGGGACGATCGAGCTGGTCGCCGAGGCGATCGTCTTCCTCGAGGCCCACGCGGTCGACACCGAGGCGGCGATCCGGGTGCTGGCCGGAGGTCTGGCCGGCAACCGGATCCTGGACCGCAAGGCGGCCGGGATGCTGGCCCGGCGTTTCGAGCCCGGATTCCGGATCGACCTGCACCACAAGGACATGGGCATCGTCACCGCGGCGGCCCGCGACGCCGGCGTGGTCATCCCGCTGGGCGCGGCGGTGGCACAGCTGATCGCCGCCCTGAAGGCGCGCGGCGACGGCGGCCTCGACCACAGCGCCCTGCTGAAACTGGTCGACGAACTGTCCGGCCGGTCCGGTCAGGTGCCGTCCTCTCTCAGCTGACCCAGCTCGGCCAGATACATCGCCCGCATGTGGTCGTAGTGCCGGGCCAGCAACAGGATCTCCTCGACCCGGTAACCCTCGACGAGCCGGCGGGCCCGTTCCGCGAACCGCTCGTACGGCCGCTCCAGCTCGTCACCCCGCTCCGGGCGCAAGCTGACGATCACCCGTCGGCGGTCGGCCGGGTCACGTTCGGCGGTGATGTAGCCGGCCTGCTGGAGCCGGCGGACCATGCTGGTCACGGCCCCGGTGGTGAGGTTGGTCCGCTCGGCGATCTGCCCCGCCGTGGCAGGCCCGGAGTCGGCCAGGAAGTCCAGGCACTCCAGGTCGCTGACGGCCAGGCCCAGCCGGTCGGCGATCGCATAACGGAAGACGGTGGACAGCCGAGTGGTCTCCCGCCCGGCCCGCATGAGATCGGCGATCGCGGTGGCTCGGGCCGGCTCGTCTGACATGCTCGCCATCATAATTTCGGGTACGGCCGCCTTCCCGGCCAACCTCTGGGGCTCCCCGGCAGCCGATGGGCCCCGAGGCCGACCGTTTCGGAGGCGCTACGGAGCTGCGTCGAGTGGGGCTCAGCCCCGCGCGGCGTCGGTGATCACCGCGGCGACGTGCCGTCTCGGGTGGTCAGTTTCTTTGGATCATTGATTCATCACCTCCTCCCCTAAATGAGTGAGGTGCCATGCTGCCACCGCTGTCGGGTGTCTGCCGGCGCCATCAGAGCTTGACCGCCCAGGCCGGAATTACAGAAGAGAGAATCTGCGTTTCCCCTGCTCAGAAATAGGGGGCGGCATTGCCTGGAGGGGAGCTGCGGGCTTCTTAACGTGGGAAATAGAATCTGGTGCCTCGTCGTCATGCCAGGGAGGGCCGACGTTGAGTACCGAAGATTCTCAGGGTGCCGGAGATCCTCAGAAGGTTGCCGCCCAGATCCACGACGCGGTAGTAGACGCGATCAATATCTGGTGGCGTGCCCGCCGGGGGCAGACACCCCGTGGCGATCATGGGGGTACGGGCCTTCTGCCTCGCGGATCGGTCTCCGCGCTCTCGCGGGCGCTCTCGATGCCCGGCGACACGCTGGACCGAAAGCTGAAAGAGACCCAGCGTTACGAGTGGTCGGACATCGTGAGGATCGTTTCGTGCTGCGTGCCCGCCGAGGAGGAGCAGCGTCTAGCTCGGCTGGCCGGCTTGTGGCAGGCATGGAAGAACGATCTGCAGCGCCCTCCCGGCTACTGGGGCCGGATCGAACGGCTCGATGGCCAGTCGATACCAGCCGAGCTGTCACCGGAGGAGCAACTCCAGGAACACATCAGTGAGCTCCGGAAGCAATTTAATGACAGAAGCACGCGACTGGGGCATATGACGGATAGGTTAACCAAAACCAGACAGGCTCTGGACCTTCTGAACACCAAACTCCGGCAGCGAAAAGAACAGGTTCTGGATCTCGACCAGAAGCGGCTGTATCTGACTAGCCAGCTGAACGAGAAGATCGAGCTTCTCCTGGAGGCCCAGCAGCAGGCGGACGAGGAACGAGAGCGTGCTGATCAGGCCGATGCTCGCGCCGATGAAGCGAAGCTGGCTGCCGCTGACGAAGCCACGGCTCGCCATGAGGCTGAGGACGTCCTGCGCTACCACGAGAAGCAGGCGGCGGCTGAACGGGAGCGCGCTGACCAGGCAGAGAAACGTGTGGCCGAGTTGGCCGCGGAAGTGGAGCGTCTCAGCGAGCGGTTGGCCGCGTACGAGACGTACCAGACGGTCACGGTGCAACCCATTCCCGAGCCCCGGGTCCCGATCGAGACTTTCAACCCGGGAGGTTCCCTGGAAGACCTCGCGGTACCTGACGAAGTGACGGCACGACGCGAGGCAGAGGAAGTCCCGCCTCTCTATGAGAAGCTGACGGCCGTCGAGCGGTCTCGCACAGAACAGTCCGAAGCCGAGGAACCCACCAGGCAGCCAACGCGGCGTGAGGCGTCTGTCTTGGTGGTTCCCGGCGCACCGGTGCCGCCGGAACACCCCAGACCTCCCGCGCCGTCGGGAGAGAGGGCGGAAGATCATTCGGTCTTCGTCCAGCCGGCAAGAGGTGGTAGGAGATGGCTGCTGGTCATCCCGGTCGTGCTGATAGTTGCTGTTGTTGCGGTCGTCAAGTGGATCTTCGGACCGGGTGAAGATCCGGGTTTGCCGGGTTCGGACGTTGCGGCGTATGTACCGCTGAAACAGTGCGATGGGAGGCAGACTCAGAAGCTCCAGATCCGTGCTTCGCAGGAGAAGGAAGGCCTGCTCCGGGCGTTCGCGAAAGAGTACGGGCCTCGAGAGGCCGGCGCCGGCTGCTATCAGGTGGAGGTCGTGACGGGCAACTCGGGACGGATCAAGGATCTGATGATCCGTAAGGGTGCGAAAGTCGCTGCTGAGATTCTCGATTTCGATGTGTGGAGCCCGGCGTCGTCCGTCTGGTACGCGATGACGGGCTATTGGGCGGGTCGTAAGAATTCAATGGTTGAGGAACTTCCGGCCCAGCCCGGTGCCGCTGACATGTTGTTCACCTCGCCGGTGGTGATTGCGGTACCACAATCGGCCTACGCCACGTTGAACAGTTCAAACAACGGCACCATCACCTGGGACGCCCTGGCCGACTATGCCCGGGCATCGAACCCGATGCTCAGCTTCAACCTTGGCCTCACGAATCCCAACTACTCTAGTTCGGGCCTGGCTGCGGCGGTCGCGGCGTTCTCCGCTTTCGCCGGAGGTGCCGCCGGTTCGGGGTTGGTTGTCGACGCCGTGAACCGGCCTGATGTGCAAGAAAAGGTGCGCAGCATCGAGAAAGCCGTGGTCCACAACGGAGAACAGACCCTGAAGCTGTTGGCTGGCCTACGTGAGGCAATCGACCGCGGGGAAAAGAACTACCTGTCGGCGGTCGCCGTCGAGGAGGTCTCGATGATCGCCTTCAACAACGGCTGGCCCTGCGGAGCCGTGGACAGCAGCGACCCAGCCTGCGAGCAGAAGCCCCCGCCGGCTGACGCCGACAAACTGGTACCGCTCTACATCGCTACCGGCACCCTCTTCTCCGACCACCCCTACCTGAAGATGCCCGGACTGAGCGAGGAAAAGATCGCGGTGGCCGACAACTTCCTCGCCTTCGTCCGTTCGCCTTCGTCCCAGCAGGCTGCCCGCGAGGCCGGTTTCCGCTCGTACGACAACCAACTGCCCCTGGCGAGTGCCTTGCCCGGTGGCCATGAACTGCTACGTGACGTCCCCAAGCTGGCGAAACCGGACCCCGGGGCAGTGGACATGATCCTGCAGAAGTGGCCCGACATCAGGAAGCCGCTCAACGCTGTCATCGCCATCGACACCTCGGGATCCATGGGTGACCCATCCGGTGTCGGGAACAAAACGAAGATGAAGCTGATCAACGAGGCAGCCCCGACGATCGTCGACGGCACCGATGAAGTCCCCACCTTCGGGGAACGCGACCGTGTCGGGCTGTGGAGCTTTTCCGCCGGCCACCATGCCCGCGTCCGCCGCGCCACATGCGACGAACAGCAGAAGAACGAACTCAGAAACCAGATCGCCGGTTTGGAAGCTGAGGAGAACGTACCGACAGACCTGTACACGGCAGTCAAGGAAGCCGTTGCTGACCTCCGAGCCGACTACGATCCCGCAGCCATCAACGCCGTCATCCTGCTGACCGACGGGGATGACACTGTTAACAGCACAAATAATCGTACAAAGTTTGATGAAATGTTCGAATTAATCAAATCGGACTCCGGGGGCGAGCGCCCCGTGGCGGTATTCAGCATCGCTTATGGCGACGACGCTGACCCCACGATCAAGAATAAGGGCAAACCGGATTCGACCGTCCTCACTGATATCTCCGGGGCCGCAGGCGGTAGCACTCGTAAAGCCGAGGACTTCGAGGCCATCACCGAGGTCTTCCTCGAGGCGGTGTCAAATTTCTGAAAGGCTGCCGGCGGCACGCCTGCAACGACGACGGCGGCCCCGGGTTCCATGGAGGGTGGCGGCGGCCGGGCCGCAAGACACCGGCCGCCAACATCGACACTACGTCACGTCAGTCAGTTCCTGTCGCCAGTGAAATCGCTGCCC
Source organism: Actinoplanes subglobosus (assembly GCF_042650585.1). NCBI lineage: Bacteria > Bacillati > Actinomycetota > Actinomycetes > Micromonosporales > Micromonosporaceae > Actinoplanes > Actinoplanes subglobosus. The sequence continues at coordinate 115,508 of NZ_JBHSBL010000013.1, read as the reverse complement.
CGTCACGGCGGAAGGTGTCAGGACTCGGGGACGGTGACCCGATGCAGCCGAGGTAGCACCCGGGTCAGCACCCAGTGCGGTGCCGCCGCGTCGCCGGTGAGGCGGCGCATCAGCGCGGCGGCAGTGTCGACCGCACGGAAGGCGTAGGGCACCATCTCGTCCTGGTACTCGGCGATGGCCTCCTCCACCGGCATGCCGCTCGCCTTGGCGTCGGCGATCCTCCGGCCGAGCAGCGCGGCGTCGCGCAGCGCGGTGTTGCCACCCTGCGCGCCGAACGGCGGCATGACGTGCACCGCGTCGCCCATCAGCGTCGCGCGGGGCACCGCCCACTGCTGCGGGCGCCGGCCGGTGGCGAATGGGTTGAGCACCGTGGTGTCCAGTTCGGCGGTGGCGACCAGCCGCCGGATCAGCGGGTGGAAGTCGGCACTCATCCGCACGGCCAGATCGCGCAGCGCCAGCAGGTCCCCGCGGGCGGCGGCCGGCACCTCACGCTGGCGCATCAGCATCCCCCACATGACGTAGTCGTCGTCGGTGGGCGCGTAACTGCCCGGCGCCACACGTGCGAACGCCTGCCGCGGGCGTTCACCGAAACGCATCGAGGTGAAGAAGAAGGCGCGGCCCGGCCGGTCGGCGATGGACAGGACGCCACTGGTCCGCAGCGCGTCCGGGATGACGCTTCCGCCGCGCTGCAGCAGCGGCGACCGGCCGTAGACGCCGGCCATCGTGGTGCCGGCCGGATCCGCGTCCGGCATGAGCTGTGCGCGCAGTGCCGAGCCGACGCCGTCCGCGCCGACCACGACGTCGGCCGGTACGGACGTGCCGTCGGCGAACCGCAGCCGCAGTCCGGTGGGCCCGCCGCCGTCCACACCGGCGGCGGCCCGTCCGTAGTGGACGCGCCCGTCCAGCCCGGTCATCAGGATCGACCGCAGGGTGGCCCGGTCGACCTGGCGGGTCGCGTCCGGCTCGTCCTTGAAGGTGATGGTGAACGCGTCCCGCAGCCGGCTGTCGGTGAAGCGCAACCGCCCGCCGGGTTCGTCGCCGGTGGCCAGTGCCAGGCGGTACAGCGGGCGCGGCAGGCTTTCGCGCAGTGCCTCCAGTCCGTACCGGTCGAGGATGATCCGGTAGCCCTGCTGGCGGATGAAGGGACTCTGGTCCCGTTCGTAGACGTGCACGTCGATGCCGGCGCGCATCAGGTATTGGGCCAGGCAGAGGCCGGAGAGTCCGGCGCCGGCGATCGCTATCGAGAAGTCGGTCGATATGCGCATCGCATTATCTTAATGACTAAGATAATGCTGGCAAGGCCATCGGTGTGCCACTCGGCAGCGGCAGCAGTTCGACCTCGCCGCCGGTCCAGCCCGGCGGCACCACCGCGAGCGCGTCCGCCCCGGCGGCACCCCACAGCGAACCGGGGCGGTCGTGCCCCACCGGCAGGGCGGCCGCCCCGATCCGGGTCACCGGCACCAGGCGGGTGTCGCGATCGTGGGCCGTCACCGGCCCGTCCAGGACGGCGGTCACCGGCGGCGGCTCGGGCCGCCCGGCCAGGCGGCCGAGCAGCGGTGTGAGCAGGGTCAGGGCGGCGACCAGGGCGGCGAACGGGTTGCCGGGCAGCCCGACGACGAAACGCCCGTCCGGCAGCACCGCGAACAGCTGCGGATGACCGGGCCGGCAGGCGACGCCGTGGATCGGGACCCGGGCGGCCAGCCGGTCGAGGGCCCCGCGCAGATGGTCGGCCGCACCGGCCGACGTCGCCCCGCAGACCGCCAGCACCTCGGCGTCGCGGCGCAGCAGTGCTCCGGTCATCGCGTCGGGGTCGTCGGCGATCCGTGACAACCCGGCGGGCTCGGCCCCGGCGGCCCGGATCAGGCCCGGCAGCATCGGCCCGATGGCGTCGCGGACCTGTCCCGCCGCCGGGATCCCGCTTCCGCACAGCTCGGAGCCGGTGAGAACGGTCGCGACCCGTGGGCGGCGGTGCACGGGCAGCGAGTCGTGCCCGAGGCTGGCGGCCAGGCCGAGCACGACCGGGCCGGCCACCGTGCCGGCGGCGAGCACCTGTCGGCCGGCCGGGCAGTCCTCGCCGCGCCGCCGGATGTGCCGGCCGGGGGAGAAGGCCCCGGTCACCGTGCGGCCCGACCGGACGGCCTGCTCATAGGGCAGCACCGCCTCCGCTCCGGCCGGCACCACCGCGCCGGTGCCGATCTCCATCGCGTCCCCGGGTGACAGCGACGGCGGCAGGACCGGGTCACCGGCCAGGACCCGGCCGGTCACCCGCCACGGGCCGGGGCCCGCGACGGCATATCCGTCCATCGCGGCCGCGTCGTAGGCGGGCAGGGGCGACAGTGCGACCAGGGGCTCGGCCAGCGTGGCCCCGGCCGCCCGGCCGAGCGGCAGGTGGACCACCGGGAGCGGGACCGCCGCCTCCCGCGCCTGGCGGCGAGCCTGATGCCAGCCGGTGGTGGTCGCCTCGTGCTGACGAACGCCCATGCCCGCTCCTTGGTGAGTGTCTCGAACCTGGACAGTTCGCCGCTCCGTCATGGAGAATTAGGATTCAACATACTGTATACGATGATCGGTCGGAGGTGCCACAATGCGCGAGGTCAGGGACTTCTACGGCCGTCGCTACCGGGTCGGTGAGAGCGACCGGCTCCTGCTGGGACGATCGCGATCGTGGATGGCCGGGCTGCCCTGGGCGGCGATGCTGGCGATCAGCCTGTTCCAGTACGGCTTCGGCGCAGCCCTGCCCACCCTGGCCGGGGCAAGCGGGTGGAGTGTGTGGCAGGCGTTCACCGTGCTCGGGCTCTGGGTGGTCGCGCAGGCGGCCGGCTCACCGCTGGGCGGGTGGCTCTACCAGCGGGTGCGCCCGGCCGTGCCGATGCTCCTCGGTGCCGTCTGCTGCCTGGTCGCCCTGGTCACCCTGGCGCACAGCGACGACCTGGCCACGGTCCTGCTGGGCTACTCGGTGCTGGGCGGTCTCGGCGCCGGCCTCGTCTACATGACCTGCGTCGCCACGGTGACCGAGTGGTTCCCCGAGCGGCTCGCGTCCCGGGTGGCGATGGTGGGCGCCGCCTTCGGCTACGGCGCGGTCCCGTTCGTCGTCGTCGCCGGTCATGTCCTCGATCCGGCGAACCGGGCAGTGGTGCTGGATGTAGCCGCCGTCGTCGTCTGCGCCGTGGTGACGGTCTGCGGGCTGATGATGCGCAAACCGCCCGGCAACTGGTGGCCCGAACACATCGACCCGCAACGCTGGGCCCTCGACCGGCGGCTCAACCGTGGCATCGCGCACAACCGTCCCGCCGCCCGGCCGTACCCTCCGCTGGCCGCGCTGCGCAGCGGCATGCTGCCGATGATGTTCGTGGTCGTGGTGCTCACCGCGGCGATGGCGCTGTTCGACATCGCCTACCTCGCGGGTACCGCGTACACCCGTGGCCTGGCCGCCGCGACACTGGTCGCCGCGATGGGCGCCCTGGCCGCCGCGAACGGCCTCGGACGGGCGGTGACCAGCTCACTGTCCGACCGGGTCGGGCGGCGCGCGACCCTGGGCCTGTCCCTGCTGGCCGGCGGGGTGGCCCAGTTCGGCCTGCTCGCGGCGGCCCGCAACGACAACCATCCGGCCGCGCTGGTGTGCTTCGCGGTTCTGGCCGGTGCCGGCGCCGGTGCCGGCTACTCGCTGCTGGTGAGCCTGGTCCGCGACTGGTTCGGTGACGACGCGACGGTGGCCAACTACGGGATCGTCTACAGCGGCAAGGCGGTCGGCGGACTGGCCGGGGTCGTGCTCGCGGGCCTGGTCGTGACCAACCCGGGCTCGACGGTGCCGTTCGTGGTGGCCGGATGTCTCGGCCTGCTCGGCGCGGCGATGACCCGCTGGATGCGTCAGCCCCGGCCGGCCTGGGTGTCGCTGCCCGCCGACGGGCTCGAAGCGAAGGGGCGGTGACCGGATGGGACGGGTGACGACCCGGCGCCGGGTGCTGCGGATCGTCGACGGGGTGACGGCCGAGCCGGTCGACACCCTGGCCGCCGAGGAGCCGCTGGAGATCCGGGTGAACGGCAAGCCTCTGGTGGTGACCATGCGCACCCCGGGCGACGACTTCGACCTGGCGGCCGGTTTCCTGGTCAGCGAGGGCGTGGTCCGGGCGGCGGGGGAGATCACCGGGATCCGCTACTGCCTGGGCGCCACCGCCGACGGGGTGAACACCTACAACGTGGTCGACGTGGTGCTGGCCGGCTGGGTGCCGCCACCGGACCCGTCGCTGGAGCGCAACTTCTACACCACCTCGTCGTGCGGGCTCTGCGGCAAGGCCAGTCTGGACGCCGTCCGTACCATCGCGTCCTGGTCGGTCCGCGACGATCCGGTCCGCCTCGACCCGGCGGTGATCACCGCCCTGCCCGGCACGCTGCGCGTCGCGCAGCGGGTCTTCGACCGCACCGGAGGCCTGCACGCCGCCGGACTGTTCTCCGCCGACGGCCGGCTGCTCTGCCTGCGGGAGGACGTCGGCCGGCACAACGCCGTCGACAAGGCGGTCGGCTGGGCGCTGCGCGACGGCCGGCTGCCGCTGCGCGACACGATCCTCATGGTCAGCGGCCGGGCGTCGTTCGAGCTGGTGCAGAAGGCGGTGATGGCCGGCGTCCCGGCGCTCGCCGCGGTCTCCGCGCCGTCGTCGCTCGCCGCCGATCTGGCCGCCGACGCCGGGCTGACCCTGATCGGGTTCCTGCGGGGCGCATCGATGAACGTCTACGCCGGCGCGCACCGGGTCCTCGGGCTGCCCTCCTGACGCGCGGGATCCGGGCGGAGGCGGCGGCCTCCGCCCGGACCGACGCTGCCGCCGTGCGGCGCCGGGCGGCCGGCCCGCCGGAGGGTGATCGGGCCGGCCCGCGCCGTTCACGGGCCGGTCAGCGTGCCGGTAACGTCTCACGCATCAGTGCGGCGGTCTCCGACGGCGTCCGCCCGACCCTGACCCCGGCTGCTTCCAGTGCTTTCTGCTTGGCCGCCGCGGTGCCCGACGAACCGGAGACGATCGCGCCGGCATGCCCCATCGTCCTGCCCTCGGGCGCGGTGAATCCGGCGACGTAGCCGACCACGGGCTTGCTGATCCGCTCCCGGATGTAGTCGGCGGCGCGTTCCTCGGCGTCGCCGCCGATCTCGCCGATCATCACGATGGCGTCGGTCTCGGGGTCGTCCTGGAACGCCTGGAGGCAGTCGATGTGGGTGGTGCCGACGATCGGGTCACCGCCGATGCCGACACAGGTCGAGAAACCCAGATCCCGCAATTCATACATCATCTGGTACGTCAGGGTGCCGCTCTTGCTGACCAGGCCGATCCGCCCGCGCGTGGTGATGTCGGCCGGGATGATGCCGGCGTTGGACAGCCCGGGGCTGATCAGCCCGGGACAGTTCGGCCCGATGATCCGGGTGGTTTCGGCCTCCCGGGCGTGCGCCCAGAAAGCGGCGGTGTCGTGCACCGGGATGCCCTCGGTCAGCACCACCGCCAGGGCCAGCTCCGCGTCGATCGCCTCGATCACCGCGGCCTTGGCGAACCGGGGCGGCACGAAGACCACCGAGGTGTCGGCGCCGGTCGCGTCGACCGCCTCGGCGACGCTGCCGAAGACCGGGATGCCGTCGACGTCCTGACCGCCCTTGCCCGGGGTGACCCCGGCGACGATGTTCGTACCGGCGGCGACCATCCGGCGGGTGTGCCGGGTGCCCTCGGCGCCGGTGATGCCCTGGATCAGGACCCGGCTCTTGTCGGTGAGGAAGATTGCCATCGTCACGCCCCCTTGCCGGCGAGTTCGGCGGCGAGCCGGGCCGCGCCGTCCATGGTGCCCGAGCTGATCACGCCGGGTAGTGCCGCTTCGGCGAGGATCCGGCGTCCCTCCGCCGCGTTGTTGCCGTCCAGCCGTACCACCACGGGTTTCGAGATGGTCTCGCCCGCCTCGGTGAGCAGGCCGATCGCCTGGACGATGCCGTCGGCGACGGCATCGCAGGCGGTGATCCCGCCGAACACGTTGACCAGCACGCTGCGGACGTCCGGATCGCCCAGGATGATCTCCAGGCCGTCGGCCATCACCTGTGCCGAGGCGCCGCCGCCGATGTCGAGGAAGTTGGCCGGCCGTACCCCGCCGAATTCCTCGCCGGCGTAGGCGACCACGTCCAGGGTGCTCATCACCAGGCCGGCGCCGTTGCCGATCACCCCGACCGAGCCGTCGAGCTTGACGTAGTTCAGGTTTTTCGCGGCGGCGCGGCTCTCCAGCGGGTCGGTGGCGGTGACGTCGGCGAACCGCGGGTGACCGGGCTGGCGGTAGCGGGCGTTGTCGTCCACCGTCACCTTGCCGTCGAGCGCGAGCACCGTTCCGTCGGCGAGTCTGGCCAGCGGATTGATCTCGACCAGGGTGGCGTCCTCGGACCGGAACACGTTCCAGAGCCGGACCAGGACGGTGGCGACCGGGTCGCGGACGTCGTCGGGCAGGCCGGCGTCGGCGGCCAGCCGCAGCGCGTCCTCCCAGGCGAGCCCGTCGACCGGATCGACCGCGAGCCGGGCCAGCGCGTCCGGGTTCTCGGTGGCCACCTGTTCGATGTCGACGCCGCCCTCGCGGGAGGCGAGGGCGAGGAACGACCGGTTCGAGCGGTCGAGCAGCAGCGAGACGTAGTACTCCTCGGCGATGTCGCTCGCCTCGGTGACCAGCACCTTGTGGACGGTATGGCCTTTGATGTCCATGCCCAGGATCGCGGCCGCGACCCCGCGGGCGTCGTCCGGGCCGCCGGCCAGCCGCACCCCGCCGGCCTTGCCCCGGCCGCCGGTCTTGACCTGGGCTTTCACCACCACGCGGCCGCCGATCTCAGCGGCGGCCGCGGAGGCCTCGTCGGGGGTGGTGGCGACCCGGCCGCGACCGACCGGTACGCCGTGCTTGGCGAACAGTTCCTGTGCCTGGTGTTCCAGCAGATCCACCGGGCCTCCCTTCAGGAGGGTGGCGAAAACGTTCCGCGACCCTCTAGACACCTGGCTGTTACATGGGCCACGATATTGCCTACCCCATACGGTATGCAATCCCTGAAGCTGACAGCGGATCAGCACCCCCAGCAGCGGTGGCGCACACAGGAGGTTCGCTCATGGGTAAGGCACTGGAGGGCGTTCGGGTCCTCGACATGACACATGTGCAGTCCGGTCCCTCGTCCACGCAGATCCTCGCGTGGCTGGGCGCCGACGTGATCAAACTGGAGGCGCCGGGGCAGGGCGACATCACCCGCTCCCAGCTGCGGGACATCCCCGGAGTGGACAGCCTCTACTTCACGATGCTCAACGCCAACAAGCGCAGCATCACCCTCAACATGAAGCACCCCGGCGGCAAGGAGGTCTTCACCCGGCTGGTGTCCGGCGTGGACATCCTGGTGGAGAACTTCGGCCCGGGCGTGGTCGAGCGCTTCGGCTTTCCCTGGGAGACGCTGCAGGAGATCAACCCCGGGCTCATCTACGCCTCGATCAAGGGCTTCGGGCCCGGCCGCTACGCCGACTTCAAGGCGTACGAGGTGATCGCCCAGGCGATGGGCGGGGCGATGAGCACCACCGGGTTCGAGGACGGCCCGCCGACCGCCACCGGGGCGCAGATCGGCGACTCCGGCACCGGCATCCACCTGGTGGCCGGCATCCTGGCCGCCCTCTACCAGCGCACCCGCACCGGCCGTGGCCAGCGGGTCCAGGTCGCCATGCAGGACGCGGTGCTCAACCTGTGCCGGGTCAAGCTGCGTGACCAGCAGCGACTGGCGCACGGGCCGCTGGGGGAGTACCCCAACGAGAACTTCGGCGACGAGGTGCCCCGCTCCGGCAACGCCTCCGGTGGTGGCCAGCCCGGCTGGGCGGTGCGCTGTGCCCCGGGCGGGCCCAACGACTACATCTACGTGATCATCCAGCCGGTCGGCTGGCAGCCGATCTGCGACCTGATCGGCCGGCCCGAGCTGGCCGAGGACCCCGCCTGGAGCACGCCGCAGGCCCGGCTGCACAAACTCGACAAGGCGTTCGCGCTGATCGAGGAGTGGACCGAGCGGCACACCAAGCAGGAGGTCATGGAGCAGCTCAACGCCCGCAACGTCCCGTGCGGGCCGGTCCTGTCGACCCGGGAGCTGATCGAGGACGAGACGCTGGCCGCGCTGGGCTCGGTGGTCGAGGTCGACCATCCCGAGCGGGGCCCGTTCAAGACGGTCGGCAACCCGATCAAGCTGTCCGACTCGACCGTCGCCATCGAGCGTTCGCCACTGCTCGGCGAGCACACCGAGCAGGTGCTCGGCGAGCTCGGCTACACCGAGCAGGGCATCGGCGAGCTGCGTGCCGCCGGTGCCGTCTGACTTCGATCAAGGAGACGACGCCATGTCGCAATACGACCGCGAAGCCGTACGCCGGGTGCTCGACCGGGCCGCCGCCGAGGGACGCGACTCGCTGACCGCTCCGGAGGGGCGGCTGGTGGTCGAGGCGTACGGGATCGCCACTCCCGGTGAGGGCCTGGCCGGCAGCGCCGACGAGGCCGTGGCCCTGGCCGCGACGATCGGCCTGCCGGTGGTTCTGAAGATCGTCTCACCGGACATCCTGCACAAGACCGAGGCCGGGGGAGTGCTGGTCGGGCTCGGCTCGGCCGAGGAGATCGCCGCCGGCTACGACACGATCATCGCCAACGCCGAGGCGTACGACGCCGGCGCGACGATCGTCGGGGTTCAGGTGCAGCAGCAGCTCACCACCGGGCACGAGGTCATCGTCGGCACCGTGACCGACCCGACGTTCGGCAAGATCGTCGCCTTCGGTCTCGGCGGCGTGCTGGTCGAGGTGCTCAAGGACGTCACCTTCCGGCTCGCCCCGGCCGACACCGGCACGGCGCTGTCCATGATCGACGGTATCGCCTCGGCCGAGATCCTGCGCGGCGTGCGCGGCGCCGAGCCGGCGAACCGGGAGATCCTGGCCGACCTGATCGTCCGGCTGTCCGACCTGGTCACCGACTTCCCGGAGCTGGCCGAGGTCGACCTCAACCCGGTGCTGGCCACCGCGGCCGGCGCGACCGCGGTGGACGTCCGGATCCTGGTCGACCCGAAGGCCGCCGCACGCCCGGAGCAGTTCACCGACGAGGAGATCCTCGCCAGCATGAACCGGATCATGCGGCCCGCCTCGATCGCCGTGATCGGGGCGTCCGCCGAGACCGGCAAGATCGGTAACTCGGTGATGCGGAACCTGGTGAACGGCGGCTACCAGGGTGAGATCTACCCGATCAACCCGAAGGCCACCGAGATCCTGGACCGCAAGGCGTACCCCAGCATCGCCGACGTGCCCGGGCCGGTCGACGTCGCGATCTTCGCGATCCCGGCCCGGTTCGTGCCCGCCGCCCTGGAGGAGGTCGGCGCGAAGGGCGCGGCCGGCGCCATCATGATCCCGTCCGGGTTCGGCGAGATCGGCAACCACGAGCTGCAGGCCGAGGTCCTCGGGATCGCCCGCCGGCACGGTGTGCGCATCCTCGGGCCCAACATCTACGGCTACTACTACACCCCGGCGAGCATGTCCGCGACGTTCTGTACGCCGTACGACGTCAAGGGCGGCGTCGCGCTCTCCTCGCAGAGCGGCGGCATCGGGATGGCCATCCTCGGCTTCAGCCGATCCGCCCGGATGGGCGTGTCGGCGATCGTCGGCGTCGGCAACAAGGCCGACATCGACGAGGACGACCTGCTGACGTTCTTCGAGAGCGACCCGGACACCCAGCTCATCGCCATGCACCTGGAGGACCTCAAGGACGGCCGGTCGTTCGCCCGGGCCGCGAAACGGGTCTCGGCCACCAAACCGGTGCTGGTGCTCAAGGCCGGCCGCACCGACCAGGGCGCCCGGGCGGCCAGCTCGCACACCGGTGCGCTGGCCGGCAACGACAAGGTCTACGACGACATCCTGCGGCAGAGCGGCGTGATCCGCGCGCCGGGCCTCAACGACCTTCTGGAGTACGCCCGCGGCATCCCGCTGCTGCCGACGCCGAAGGGCGAGAACGTCGTCATCATCACCGGTGCCGGTGGATCCGGGGTGTTGCTCTCCGACGCGTGCGTGGACAACCGGCTCACGCTGATGGAGATCCCGGACGATCTCGACGAGGCGTTCCGGAGGTTCATCCCGCCGTTCGGCGCGGCCGGCAACCCGATCGACATCACCGGCGGCGAACCGCCGTCGACCTACCGCAACACCATCGCGCTCGGCCTGTCCGACCCGCGCATCCACGCGCTGATCCTCGGCTACTGGCACACCATCGTCACACCGCCGATGGTCTTCGCCGAACTGGTGGCCGACGTGGTCGAGGAGTTCCGGGCCAAGGGCGTCGACAAGCCCGTGGTCGCCTCGCTCGCCGGAGACGTCGAGGTCGAGGAGGCCAGCGAACACCTGTACCGGCACGGCATCGTCGCCTATCCGTACACCACGGAGAAGCCCGTCGCCGTGCTCGGCGCGAAGTACCGGTGGGCACGCTCCGCCGGCCTGCTCGGCGGCCAACCGGACGGCCGCTGAGTCGTGCTCCGTACCACCACACCGGGCAGTCGGAGGGGCCACTAGCGACACAGCGACCGTTCCGCGCCAATCCCCAGGAGGTCCAGCGTGGACGCTTCCAGTTCTCCCTCGCCGGAACCGGCGAGCAGCACCTCACCCCCGTCCGCCACGGCCACCGCCACCGCCCCTGACGAGCGGGTATGGCGGGCCGGACGGCTCGAACCGATGCCGATCCGGGAGCTCCCGAAGGCGCCGCCCTCGATTCACCTGCTCGGCCCGACCGTGTTCCTGGTCGCGCTCGGGGTGGGCATGGGCGAGTCGTACATGTGGCCCCGGCTGGTCCTGATCTTCGGTCCGGAGATCAGGTGGCTTTTCCTGATCGGCGTCACCCTCCAGGCCTTCGTCATGCTGGAGATGGCCCGGTACGCGATGGCGACCGGCGAGAGCATCTTCTTCGGCGCGGCACGGGTCTTCAAACCACTCATGTGGTTCTTCTTCGTCACGGCGATCCTGGTCTACATCTGGCCGGGACACCTGTCCACCGGCGCCGCCGCCTTCGAACAGGTGACCGGCATACCCTGGACCGTCACCGCCTGCGTCGGCCTGATCCTGGTGGGCGTGCTGTTCAGCCTGGCCAAGGTGATCTACCCGCTGCTGGAGAGCCTGCTCGGCCTGCTGATCGGGCTGCTCGTGGTCAGCACGTCGGTGGTCGCCTCACTGGTCGGCCGGTGGGCCGACGTCACCTCCACCCTCGGTGGCATGTTCCACTTCGGCTACCTGCCCGACGAGGCGATGTCGGCGACCTGGTTCCCGGTCATCGTCGGCGCGATCGCCTTCGCCGGCCCGTCCGGTATGCAGCAGATGTGGTACACGCTGCACCTGCGTGACTCCGGTGCCGGCATGGGCTCGCACATCCCGCAGATCCGCGGCCTGCGGCACGCCGACGAGCAGGAGGAGATGCCGTCGCGCGGCTTCATGTTCGACACCGCGAACCCGGAGGAGATGAAGAAGTGGAAGGGCTGGCGGCGCTGGGTCACCTTCGACGCCCTGCTGCTCTTCTGGGGCATCACGATGCTGGTCACGGTCTCGTTCACGGTCCTGGCCCAGACCGCGGTACGGGTCAACCCGAACGTCGGTGACCTGATCCGCGACGGCGACCGCGAGGTGGCGCTGACCGCCATGGCCGACGCCTTCGCCTCGGCCGGTGCGCCGGTGCTGCACGGCGTTTTCCTCGGGTTCATCGCCCTGATCGGCCTCAACGCCACGCTCGGCCTGTTCGACTCGTTCTCCCGCGGCCAGGCCGACATGACCTACCACTTCGTGCCCGGCGCCAAGCGGTTCAGCATGTCGAAGCTGTACGCCGGTTTCCTCTGGGGCGTCATCACCTTCGGCATCCTGATCCTGAACTTCGGCCCCGCCGACGGTCCGGGCGCCATCCTCGACGTGCTGGCCTTCCTGTCCACCTTCGCGATGGGCGCGTACTGCGTCGTGCTGCTGCTGGTCAACAACCGCATGCTGCCCAAACCGATCCGCCCGGGCATCCTGCAGAACGTCGTGATCGGCTTCGGCGCGGTGTTCTACCTGGGCATGCTGATCTACAGCCTGATCCGGTTCGGTGTGGTCATCTGATGACCGAGCCGAGCTTGCGCCACCTCGCACAGCTCGCCCTGCCCGGCGCCGCCATCGGTGCGTTCGCCGGGCCGGCCGCCTTCGGACTGGCCCTGATCGCGGGCCAGCCCGCCGGCTGGGCGGCGGCCACCGGTGTGGCGCTCGGACTGCCGCTGGCCCTGCTCGGCGGTGGCTTCGGCCTGCTGCTGGCGGCCGGTGTCATCGCACCCGGGGTGTTCGCCCCGACTGCGCTGTACTGGCTCGCCGGGTTCCCGCTCGCCCGGCTGGCGCACGAGGTCCTGGCCGGCCTGCTCCTGGCCGGCCGGCCCGCCCTGCCGCCGGACGTGCTCGCCTTCCTCGCCTATCAGGCGATCGTGAGCCTCGGCTTCGCGATCGGTTTCAGCTGGCTGCACGAGCGGGTGGCGCCGGGCTGGCTGCGCCGGATCCGGCACGGCAACCCGCGGGCCGAGCGGTTGTACCAGTTCTACCTGCGGCACGCCGAGGCGCAGTGGGAGGCGCGGGAGACCCGCCGCCGGGCCCGGGCCGCCGCCCGAACCAAGGGAGCAGCATGAATCTACCGCTCTGGGTATGGGCCGTGACGATTGCCGGCTTCATCGCCATGATCGCCTTCGACTTCTACCTGGTCGCTCGGAACCCGCGTGAACCGTCCTTCCGGGAATGTGTCGCCTGGGTGAGCTTCTACGTGGTGGCGGCCATCGGCTTCGGGCTGCTGCTGGTGGCGACCTACGGGGCCGGTTACGGCGGCCAGTTCTTCGCCGGCTGGCTGACCGAGTACTCGCTCAGCGTCGACAACCTGTTCGTCTTCATCATCATCATGGGCCGGTTCGCGGTGCCGGCGAAATACCGGCAGAAGGTGCTGCTCATCGGCATCGTGCTGGCGCTGCTGATGCGCGGCCTCTTCATCGCCGCAGGCGCCTCGGCGGTCGCCCGCTTCGACTGGCTGTTCTACCTGTTCGGCGCGTTCCTCATCTACACCGCGGTCAAGCTGGTCGGCCCGCAGCAGGAGGACGAGTTCTCGGAGAACCTCGCCCTCCGCACGGCCAAGCGGATCCTGCCGACCACCGAGTCCTACCGCGGCGCGTCGATGCTGGTGCGGGTGGACGGCCGGCGGATGGTCACGCCGATGCTGATCGTGATGGTCGCGATCGGCACCACCGACCTGCTCTTCGCGCTCGACTCGATCCCGGCGATCTTCGGGTTGACCCAGGAGCCCTACCTGGTGTTCACCGCCAACACCTTCGCGCTGATGGGCCTGCGGCAGCTGTACTTCCTGCTGGGTGGTCTGCTGGACCGGCTCGTCTACCTCAGCAAGGGCCTGGCGTTCATCCTGGCCTTCATCGGCGTCAAGCTGATGCTGGAGGCGGCGCACCACGACGGGGTGTCCTGGGCGCCGGCGGTGCCGATCACCGTCTCGCTCGGCGTCATCGTCGGGACGCTGATCATCACCACCGTCGCCAGCCTGCGGAAATCCCGGCGAACCGAGCGGGAAGAGCAGCCGGCCTGATCGTCAGGCCTTGACCAGTCCTTCCTCCGGGGCGGAGCCGCTGAGGAAGCGCGCGATCTCCTCGTCGCTCGGCCGGGCGGCCCGTCGCTGGTTCTCCAGGGCGGCCGCCAGGCCGAGCCCGAGAGTGCGGCCGTCGGCGGGGGAGCCGGTCGGCAGCGCCAGCCGGTCGGTGAGGCGGTTCAGTGCACGTGTGAATCTCCGCCAGGTGTTCATGACTGCATCACTCCTGCTTGTCGGTCCTGTCTGCGAGGACGAGTCCAGCATACAGGCTTCGGTATACAATAAACGATCTAGTGACCAAAGCCACCGCACCTCTGGACACCCCGCCTCACCATGGTCCACGATTGATGTCTACCCCATACGGTATGCAATCGCAGTAGTGCGACCATGATGGAGGGCTCCGACCATGACCATCGCTTCACTCCGGGAATCAGAAGCCGGCGACGCCGTCGGCGCGCAGCGACTCACCGACGGGATACACCTGGTCGTCGACGCGCTCAAACTCAACGAGGTCGAGGCCGTCTACGGGGTCGTCGGGATCCCCATCACCGACCTGGCCCGCCTGGCGCAGGCGTCCGGCATCCGCTACGTCGGCTTCCGGCACGAGAGCGCCGCCGGGCACGCCGCCGCGGCGGCCGGCTTCCTGACCAGGAAACCCGGGATCTGCCTCACCGTGTCCGCCCCCGGGTTCCTCAACGGTCTCGTCGCGCTGGCCAACGCCACGGTCAACTGCTTCCCCATGGTGCAGATCTCCGGATCCAGCGAGCGGCACCTCGTCGACCTGCAGCGAGGTGACTACGAGGAGATGGACCAGCTGGCGGCGGCCCGGCAGTTCGCCAAGGCGGCATACCGCGTACACCGGGCCGAGGACATCGGCCGCGGCATCGCCCGCGCCATCCGCACCGCCGTGTCCGGCCGCCCCGGCGGCGTCTACCTCGACATCCCGGCCGCGGTCCTCGGCGAGGTCATCGACGCCGACCTGGGCGCGGCATCATTGTGGCGGGTGGTCGATCCGGCGCCGCGGCAGGTGCCCGAGCCGGCCGCCCTGGACCGGGCGATCGAGCTGCTCGCGAACGCCCAGCGGCCACTGGTCGTGCTCGGCAAGGGCGCCGCCTACGCCCAGGCCGACGAGGAGATCCGCGAGTTCGTCGAGCGCACCGGCATCCCGTACCTGCCGATGTCGATGGCCAAGGGCCTGCTGCCCGACGACCACCCGCAGTCGGTGGCCAGCACCCGCTCCCTGGCCCTGCGCCGGGCCGACGTGGTGATGCTCGTCGGCGCCCGGCTCAACTGGCTGCTCGGCCACGGCGACGCCCCGCAGTGGAACCCCGACGTCAAGTTCATCCAGGTCGACATCGCCAGCACCGAGCTCGACAGCAACCAGCCGATCGCCGCGCCACTGGTCGGCGACGTCGGCTCGGTGATGCAGGCCCTGATCGACCGGACCGGCCCCGGCCGGATCACGCCACCGGCGCCGTGGCGCGACGAGCTCGCCGCCCGGTCCGCGGACAACGTCGGCAAGATGGCCAAGCGCCTGGCCGCCGCCGAGACCGCGCACCCGATGAGGTTCCTCGGCGCGCTGCAGGCCGTCCGTGACGTGCTGCGGGACAACCCGCGGGCGTACGTGGTGAACGAGGGCGCGAACGCGCTGGACCTGGCCCGCAACACGATCGGGATGCAGGTGCCCCGGCACCGGCTGGACAGCGGCACCTGGGGCGTGATGGGCATCGGGCTCGGGTTCGCGATCGCCGCCGCGGTGGAGAGCGGCGACCCGGTGGTAGCCATCGAGGGCGACAGCGCGTTCGGGTTCAGCGGCATGGAACTGGAGACGATCTGCCGCTACGACCTGCCGATCGTCACCGTCGTGCTGAACAACAGCGGCGTCTACCGCGGCGACGCGGCCGCCTCGGAGTCCGGCGACCCGGCCCCGACCGCCCTGCAAGCCCGGCACGACCTGATGATCGCCGCGTTCGGTGGCAAGGGCTACCGGGCGACCACCCCGGACGAGGTCACCGCCGCCCTCCGCGAAGCACTGGCACTGGGAAAGCCCGCGCTCATCGACTGCGTCATCGACCCGGCCGACGGCACCGAGAGCGGCAACATCGCCCACCTCAACCCCAAGGGCATCACGGTCCAGCGCTGACCTCGACAGCCAGGTAGGCGGCCCGCGCCGGCGGGCCGCCCCGCCATGTGTGCACAATGCCGGACGGAGGGCCCGGGATCACGGGCCGATCCGCCTGCGGGGGCGGCGCCGGTCAGGTCAGGGGGTCCGGCTCGCCGGACTCCCTGCGCCGCTGGTGGTACGACTCGCGGGTGCGCTCGGTGTGCTTGCGCATCAGCTCGCCGGCCCGCCGGCTGTTGCCCTCGGCGATCGTCTCGATCATCGCCGCGTGTTCCTCCCAGGCCTCGTGGCCGCGCGAGCGGGCGATCGGCGAGTAATACCACCGGGTCCGCCGGTCGACCATCGCGATCAGCTGGGCCAGGACCTTGTTGCCGGACATCTCGACCAGGTGGGCGTGCAGGGCCGCGTTGGCCTCGACCAGCGCGACCTGGCTGTCCTCGCTGAGTGCCTGCTCGCCGGCCCGCTGCAGCTCGCGGAGCCGCTCGACCTGCTCGGGTGTCGCGTTCTTCGCGGCCAGCCGCGCGGACTCGGCCTCCAGCAGGGTGCGGGTGCTGAGGAGCTGGTCGGCCTCCTCCTCGGTGGGCACGTGCACGAAGGCACCGAGGGCGGGCCGCAGGTCGACCCAGCCCTCGTTGTGCAGCCGCTGGAGGGCCTCGCGGACCGGCTGCCGGCTGACGCCGAGGTGGGCGGCCAGCTCGTTCTCGACGAGGTGCTCGCCGGGCTGCAGCTCCCGGTTGATGATCATCTCGGCGAGCGCGTCATAGACCGCCTGGCGCAGCGGGGCGGGCCGCTCCAGGGGCTGGCGCGCGGCCCGGGCGCCGCCCAGTGAACGTCGCGTGCCGGCGGGCGAGGTCGTGCCTCTCCGATCGGTCATGGAACTACCTCCGGCTGCGAGGGGACGTGCGAGCTGGGCTATAGCATACAGTCGCCGAGATGCAATGGCGGAGCAGCGTCGGAGGCCCTACTCGAACTCCTTCACCGCGGCGATCGACAGTCCGTGCGCGGTGTTCGCCTCGCGCTCGATCATCACCTCGACCAGTACCGGGCGGCTGGTGCGCCGGGCCTCCTTGCTGGCCCAGGCCAGGGCGTCGGCGATCTCTCCCGGTTCGTGCACGCGGCGGCCCGCGCAGCCGTACGCCTCCATGATCTTGATGTTGTCGGTGCCGTGCTGGTCGTAGTGGATGTCCACCTCGTAGTTCATGTCGTAGCCGATCTCCGCCTGGCGGATCAGGCCCAGGTACTCGTTGTTCAGCATGATCAGGACGAAGGGGATGTCGTACTGGGCGGCGACCGCGAGTTCCTCGACCAGGAACTGGAACGAGTAGTCGCCGACCACGCCGACCACCTCGGCGTCCGGCCGGGCGCTCTTGACACCGATCGCCGCCGGTATCTCCCAGCCGAGTGGCCCGGCCTGGCCGCAGACCTGGTAGTGCCGGGGCTTGAACACGGTCTGGAACTGCCCGGACCAGATCTGGTAGAGCCCGATCGCGGTGACGAAGTAGGTGTCCGGGCCGAAGAACTCGTTGATCTCCCGGAACACCCGCGGCGCCTTGATCGGGACGGTGTCGAAGTCGTCGCGCCGGCCGAGCGTCGCGCGCAGCCCGCGGACCGTCGAGATCCAGTGACCGCGATCGCGCCGGACGCCCCGGCGGCGGGCCGCGTCGAGCAGGGCCGCGAGGAAGGGCCCGGCGTCCGAGACCACGCCGAGGTCCGGGCCGAACACCTTGCCGAGCTGGGTCGGCTCGATGTCGACGTGGATGAAGCGGCGCCTTCCGCGGTAGGTCTCCAGGTCGCCGGTGTGCCGGTCGCCGAACCGGGCGCCGACCGCGAGGACCAGGTCGGACTCGAGGAAGGACGCGTTGCCCCACCGCTGGGTGGTCTGGATGCCGGTCATCCCGGCGAACAGTCCGTGGTCCTCCGGTAGCGCGCCCTTGCCCATCAGGGTCACCTGCACCGGGATGTCCAGCGTCTCGGCGACCTCGCGCAGCAGGCCGGTGGCCTCGCCGATGATGACGCCGCCACCGGCCAGGATCATCGGGCGTTCGGCGGCCAGCAGCATGTCCAGCGCCCGTTCGACGCGGGGCGGGTGCGGCTCGACCCGGGGGACCGGCAGCGGCGCGTCGATCGAGGCGTCCCACTCGATCTCCTGCCGGGCCACGTCGATCGGCAGGTCGATCAGCACCGGGCCGGGCCGTCCGGAGCGGGCGATCCGGAACGCCTCCCGGAAGATCCACGGTGCCTGGGCGGCCTCCCTGATCTGGACCGCCCACTTCGTCACCGGTTTGGCGATCTCGACGATGTCGACCGCCTGGAACGCCTCCTGGTGCAGTTTGGCGGTCGGCGCCTGCCCGGTGATGCAGATGATCGGGATCGAGTCGGCGTGCGCGGTGTACAGCCCGGTGATCATGTTGGTGCCGGCCGGGCCGGACGTGCCGATCGCCACGCCGACCCGGCCGTTGGTGCGGGCCCAGCCGTCGGCCATGTGGGTGGCGCCCTCCTCGTGCCGGACGATCAGATGCCTGATCCCGCTGTGCCGCAGGGCGGCGTAGAGCGGGAGGATGGCGGCGCCCGGGCAGCCGAAAGCGATGTCCACGCCCTCCGAGGCGAGCACCGCGACGACCGCGTCCATGCAGGGAATCCTGGCCATCGATCAGACCTCCGACATTCGGGTACGGGCGGGGCGTCCGGCCATCGTCGTGGCCAGCAGAGAGGTCGCCGCGTACACCGTGCGCAGCGTCGGGGCCGGTGCCCCGGTGATGTCGGCCATCTCGACCACCGCGGCGACCACGGCGTCGAGTTCGAGTTGCTTGCCGGCTTCGAGATCCTGGAGCATCGAGGTCTTGTGGTGGCCGACCCGTTGCGCGCCGTCGAGGCGCCGCGCGATGGAGATCGCCGGGGTGCTGCCGACCCGGGCGGCGATGTCGAGGATCTCCTCCATCATCAGCTCGACCACCCGGCGGGTCCCGGCGCTCTCACAGATCTCGACCATGGTGGCCCTGGTCAGGGCGCTGATCGGGTTGAGTGAGGCGTTACCCATCAGCTTGATCCAGATGTCGTCGCGCAGCCGGGGCTCGACCGGGCACTTCAGCCCGCCGGCGATCATCGCCTCGCTGAACCACCGGCAGCGCTGCGAGACCGTGCCGTCCGGCTCGCCGATGGAGAACCGGGTGCC
Source organism: Actinoplanes subglobosus (assembly GCF_042650585.1). Taxonomy (NCBI): domain Bacteria; kingdom Bacillati; phylum Actinomycetota; class Actinomycetes; order Micromonosporales; family Micromonosporaceae; genus Actinoplanes; species Actinoplanes subglobosus. The sequence goes on along the minus strand of NZ_JBHSBL010000013.1, from coordinate 96,597 downwards.
CTCCAGGTGCTGGATCACGCCGGGTTCCTTGATGACGGTGGCCGGGTAGACCACGCAGCCGATCGCGCGGTCCGGGGCCATCACCGCCGAGGTCTCGCCGCCGGGGTCGACCGCCTCGATCCGGTGCCCCTCGTAGGGGCCGGGAAGCTTGTGGAAATACCACCACGGGATGCCGTTCTGCCCGGCGACCAGGGCGGTGTCCGGGCCGAGCAGGGGAGCGAGCAGGGATCCGGCCGAGGCGTACGAGTGTGCCTTGAGACCGAGGAACACGTAGTCCACCGGGCCGATCGTCGCCGGATCATCGGTGGCGTGTGGATGGGCGGAGAAGTCACCGCGCGGGCTGAGCACGCGTACCCCGCCGGCCCGGAGTGCGGCCAGGTGCGCCCCGCGGGCGATCAGATGGACGTCCACTCCGGACCGGCACAGCGCGGCACCGACGTAGGCACCGATGGCACCGGCCCCGAGGACTGCGACTCGCATGGACCACCCCCAGTTTGCACATGGATGTGTATGCGTTATGGGGAGTACAGTATGCAATCTGTGGAGGGCTGACAAGGCTGGACACGACGATGCCCCGGCCGATGGTCGGCCGGGGCATCGTTTCCGAGGGTCAGTACCCGAAGTCCTGGGTGTAGTAAGGAGTGCCGCTCGCGGCGTAGACCACGCCCACGCCGACCGACTTCGACTTGCAGTTGAGGATGTTGGCGCGGTGACCCGGGCTCTTCATCCAGCCGTCGACCACGGACGCGGCGGTCGTGAAACCCCACGCGATGTTCTCGGCGGACGGCTGGCCGTACCCCGTCGCCTTGGCCCGGGCGACGAACGACGAACCGCCACTGCCGGTGTGCGAGAAGGTCCCGGTCTTCGCCATGTAGGTGCTGTGCCCGCGGGCGGCTGTCGTGAGCTGCGTGTTGACCTTGAGGGCGGCGCAGCCGTGCTTGGTGCGCTCCACGTTGGTGAGCCGGTTGACCTCGGTCTGGAGAGCCTGCTCCGACGCCTTCGCCGGTGCGGCCTCGGCCGGGGTCGCGATCATCGTCAGGACGCCGGCGGTGGCGGGGGCGAGGAGGGCGGACACGGCGAGGCTGCGGAGGAGCTGGCGCAAGAGCAAACCCTTTCGGCGGTACGGCGCCCGCGTCTCGGGCTCACCGATGACTTCGGCCCGTGTCCCGTGCCGGTGATCGCCAACACGGTGCGTGATGGTCTCCGTCCGGTTGCGGGGAATCCGGGACCGAATATCGACTGGGAACGTTCCCGGTGTACCGTGCCGTCGGACATCGAACATCATTTAAGACAATTTGGAGTTACCGTGAGTGCTGACGGTGCGCCCCGTGCGAAATGGCCGCTCGCCGTGGCCGGGGGAGTGCTCGCGCTCGTCGTCGCCACCGTGGCGGTGGTCTACCAGGCCGTGGTCGGTGACACCGACGCGCCCGGGGTCCCGCCCGTCCAGGTCGCCGAAGGCTTCCCACCGGTGCTCCCACCCTCGTTCGACGGACCGTCCGCCACCCCCAGCGAGTCCCCGCGGCCGGTCAAGCTCTCCCCGTCGACACCCCGGAAGTCGGCCCGGCCCGGCACCGCGGCACCCGGCCGGCCGATCACCGACTACTCGGCGTGCTCCAACGGGCGGACCGTGCTTCTGAAAGCCACGTTCGCCGAGGACTTCGGCTACCGGCACGTCTTCATCGACATCGACGCCGACCCGAAGACCGGATACGCCGTCCTCGAGGTGGAGAGCGGCTTCGGTGCCGACTTCATGATCGAGAACGACACTCTCTACCGCTCGACCGGCACCGAGTGGACGTGGGCCGAGGTCGAAGGCGTCAAACCGCTGGCCGGCGTCACCGCGGGCAGCTACCGCTGGCAGCTGCAGCCGGGCTACGGCGTCGGCGACGTGGTGTTCAACGGTTCCGACGGCGAGACGACCGAGGAGCGCTTCACCCCGGTGGTCCCGGTCCGCGCCTGCTGACGCCTCCCGCGCTGGCGTTCCTGCGCCGGCGATCCGCGGCGGCTTCTTGCGCGATTTGCCACCGGAATCGGTGGTGAATCGCGCAAGGACGGCCGGGCGCCATGCGCTGTGGCGGTATGAGCCATCGGCCGCTGTGCCTAGAATGGCGGGCCGTCGCATCGATCTCCATCAGCGGCGGATCTCGATCGGCACAGATCTCACGGGGAGACGAAACATGAATCGCAGGGGAGTGTTCTCGGCAGCGGCAGCCGTCGCGGTCGGTGCGCTGGTGGCGCCGTCGGCGGCTCGCGCGGCGGCCCTTCCGCCCACGCCGACCCTCGTGGCGGATCCCGCCGAGGCCGACCGGGAGATGCTGCGCTGGATCCTGGCCCACGACCCGCGGGCGGCGGTCCAGTCGGCGGCACAGCAGGCGCTCGCCACCGACGGCGCCACGGCGTTTTTCGCCTCCGGCTTCCCGGCCGCGGCAAGCCTGGCCGCCCAGGACCGGGCGGCCCAGGTCAGCCACGCCAACCAGACGGCCGCCACCTACCCGGCGCAGACCCACCCGTGGGTCAACGCGGCCGCCCGGCGCGCGGCCGCCGGCACCGATGCCGAGCTGGCCGAGTTCGTCGCCACCGGCTTCGCGGCGGCGAAAGCCAAGGACGATGCCGCGATCGCGTACGACGACGGCGCCGCCCAGGTCACCCCGGCTGACCGCGCCTTCGTCAAGAACCTGGCCGCCACCGACCCGATCGACGCCGTGCGTGAGCGTGCCGCCGAAGTGACGACCGACGCCGACGTGGCCGAGTTCCTGCGCCACGGCCTGAGCAGCGCCGGCCGGCTCGACCTGGACGGCTTCCGCACGCTGTACGTCACCGACGAACTGGCCAAGTGGCGGGAGGCCCGGGCCAACACCGGACGTGCCGTCGAAGCCGACCAGGCGGCCCGCGCTGGCACCCTGGACCCGTTCTACGCAGCCCGCGCCTGGCAGACGCTGACCAGCCGGTCCGGCCGTCAGCCGTCGGTGTGGGACACGCGGGAGCCGTTCACGGTGACCCGCTCGGACCTGTGGACCCGCACCGGGTACTTCGCCGAGGACGCCTTCCCGCACCCGCTGTGGGAGTCGCTCGCCGGCGACGCCGCCGACCTACGGTCCCGGTGGCACACCGAGATCGCCAACGCCACCGGCCGGTACGAGTGGTGGAGCGCGCTGATGTACTACGGGCAGGTCAGCACCGAGTACTGGCTCCGTGGCTGATCCACCGGCTCCGGGACCGTGCCGGACATGCTCCGTTGGGTGCATGCTTCGATGGGTGCATGAGCAGCAACGAGCGTGTCGTCAGCGCCAGCCGTGATATCGCGGCCGCCGCGGAGCGGATCTTCGAGTTCGTCGCCGACCCGTCCTCGCAGCCGGAGTGGGACGCCAACGCCAACCTGAGCGCGGCGGCCCCCGGCCAGCGGGTCCACGCGGTCGGCGACGTGTTCGTCATGACGATCACCACCGGTGACCAGCGGGAGAACCACGTCGTCGAGTTCACCGAGGGCCGCCTGATCGCCTGGAAGCCGTCCGAGGTCGGCAAGGACACCCCCGGTCACCTGTGGCGCTGGGAGCTCGAACCCCTCGGCCCCACCCGGACCCGGGTCACCCACACCTACGACTGGACCGGCCTCACCGACGAACGTCGCATCCCGCGCGCCCGGGCCAACACCAGCGACACACTGCTGGCGTCCATCGACCGCCTCGCCGCCGCCGTGGGCGATCAGACGTAGGCTCGCCGTGGGTCCTCAGACAAAGGCTCGCGGTGGGCGCTCGATATGGGCTCGCCGTGGGCTGTCAGACATAGGTCAGCGGGCAGCCGTGCCGCAGCGAATGCTCCGCGGCCTGCCGGAACAGCGCGGTATAGAACGTCAGCGGATCCTCGATCGCCTGAGTCAACGCCAGCGGGCCGCCCGGCAGATCGCCGGGCAGGCCGATCTCGGCGGCGATCGGGGCCATCGCCGCCCGCAGCCGGTAGGCGCTGACGACATTGGTCACGTCGTCGAACGAATTCGCCACCGGCAGCTCGATCAGCCCGTCGAAATCGACCGGCACGATCAGCGACGCGTCGAGGAACTCCGTCACCCCGTGCCGCTCACACACGCCGGCGAAAGCGTCCATGCTCGGGGCCAGCTTCTCCTCGAAGTCACCGGCGGCGGCCCCCGGACCGGGCCACGGCGGCAGACCCCGCTCGGCCAGCGCCGCGTCGAGAAGCCGGGCACACTCGTCCTGCGCCCAGCTCGCTGCGCCGACGGAGACCAGATAGATGCCCACGCGCGTTACGGCAGGGTCAGCGGGAGCGGCACGACGCGGCATCGCCCGGCGAGCGGGAACCGCGGCAGGACCTCACCGGCCAGATCCTGGATGCGCCGAGCCGACGGACCGTAGAAGTAGAGGGCCGTCTCCCGGGAACCCTGCCACCACGACTGCAGATGACCCTCCTGCCCGAGGTGGCTCCGCAACTCCTCGACGAGCACGTTGACGTCACCCTCCGCATACACCTCGGGCGGCAGGTCGGTGCCGTTGAGATAGACGGCGACCCCCTCGGTCACCCCGAAGCCCAGTGTGTCGCCCTCGTCGACCTGGAGACGCGACCCTTTCGGCGCTCCGGCCTCCTCCAGCGCGGCGACGGCGATACTGACAGCCGTGTCGGCGTCACAGTCGACCTCGACGCTGAAGTCGCAGAGTGTCGGCTCGTGGTCGCTGGAGAGCAGGGAGCCACCACCGGTCGGCTCGCAGTCGATGTCAGCCTCTTCGAACGCCTCGACGAGCGGATCCTCGTAGCGGTCGCCGCGATCCATCGGGCGCAGCCGTGCGTTCAAGGTGACATCCAGGGTCCTCGGCACAGCCGCACCCTACCTGGGCTCCGCGTCGCGCGTTCTTGTCATACCCCGGCTCTATGGTGGCGCCGTGCTCGAGGGACTCGGAGATATCGACTGGTCGGCGTTCGACGGTGCCTACGGGCCGTGCGCCGAGGCGCCGGGCATCCTCCGGGCGGTCGCAGACCCCGACCCGGAGGCGGCGGGGGAGGGGTGGTTCGAGTTCTGCTCGTCGATCTGGCATCAGGGCACGGTCTATCCGGTGACCGTGCGGGCCGTGCCGTTCCTGATCGAGCTGGCCGTCACCGACGGGGTGCATCGCCGAGACCGGTTACTGCACGCCCTCGGGTCGCTGACCGACCCTGATCGGTGTGACGGGCCGGACCTGCCCGCCGTCCGGGAGGCGATCGTCGCGGGCAGCGCGGCCCTTCGGCCACCGATCGGCGACCCGGACCCGGCGGTGCGTGCGGCGGCTGCCTATGCTCTCGGCCGCTGCGGCGACCTCGGGCCACTGCAGGATCGATGGGGTACGGAGCAGGACCCCGCGGTCCGGGCGGCGCTACTGCTGGCTCTCCACCACAACGGTGCCGCCGGGGAGGGGCTGCTGCGCGCGGCGAGCGCGGAGTCCGGCCCGGTGCCCGCGGCGGTCGCGCTGGCGTACTCGAAAGGTGCCCTCGCCCTGCCCCGGGCGATCGTGACCGCGGCCGCGGCCTCGTTCGCCGCCTGCAAGGAGTGGCAAACGCCCTGGTCCCGGCAGGCAGTCCTGGATGAGGTGTTCGAGCGGCTCGACGCGGAGTCCGTCGACGCCCTCGCCGCCGCCCTCCAGGACACCGATCGGCGTGGCCGCGAAATGCTGGGGCACGCACTGCTCATCCGTTTCCAGGCGAGCCGGTCCGCGCCCGCGGTGTTGATGCCACGGATCCGGGCTCTGCTGACCGATCCGGATGCCGCGGTTGTCGAGGCCGCGGTGACCGCCACCGCGCACGCCGGCACTGCCGCGTCCGAGGTCGCCGACCTGCTGGCACACATCGCTGCTGGCCCCGGCGTTTCGGCCAGCGTTGCCGTCGATCCCGCCGTGGTTGCCCGCGTCGTCGTCGACTCCGGCAAGCCAGGCAGCGTTGCCGCCGATCCCGGCGTTTCCGCCCGCGTCGCTGCCGACCCCGGTGAGCTGGTCCGCGTTGCGCCCGAATCCGGCGAGATGTTTCGTGACGCCTCTGGGGCCGGCGGGCCGGACCGTAATGCCGCCAGGGCTGGCGAGATGGTCCGTGATGCCGCCGGGGCTGGCGAGCCGGACCGTGATCGTGATCCAGCTGGGCTTCGGCGCGGTGCCGGGGATCTGCCGGTCTATCCGGAGCCGGCGGCCACCGCTCTGGTCACGCTGGTGCGTCTCCGGGATCGGCGCTCGCGGGATCCCGTGCTGGCCGCCTGGGCGGCGGGGTTCCGGACCGCGGCGGACGATCCGCTCGGTGCGGGCTATGGGCCCGAGTTCGACCCGGTCGTTCTGGCTGCGCTCCGGCGGCGGATCACCGCGATGATCGCTGCCGGTGCCAGGCGTCCACTCGTCGACGCAGTGGCAATGCTGGAGGGCTGGGGTCCGCGAGCGGCGCCCGCCGTCCCCGAGCTGATCGCCGCGCTTCCGGTGGTCGACGCGCCCGCCAGCCGGGTGCTCGCCGCCATCGGTCCGGCCGCCCACCAGGCCCTCCCGGCACTGCGGCAGGTCGGTGGCACCCGGGCGGGGCACGCTGTCTGGCAGCTCACCGGTGATTCGGAGACGCTGCTGGCGGCCACGGCCGATCTGCTCGGCAGCCGGCGGCTGAGCGCCTACGAGCTGGGGTTCGCCGCTGATCTCGGTGTCGGCGCGGGGCCACTGGTTCCACTGCTCCGGACGGCGATCGCGCATGAGCCGGCGAACATTCCGGAGGCCGAGGTGCGGCTCGCCGCCGCTCGCCTGCTCTGGGGTGCCACCGGTGATGCCGGTGAAGTGCTACCGATCGTGGAGGCAGCGCTGCGCGGTGACCATCTGCGGGATTTCGAGACATCCCCGGATTGGACCGACCCGGCGGTGCGTAATGCCGCGGCATTGGCCGCTGACCTCGCGCCGGCCGGCGAGCGGTTGCAGCCGCTGCTGCGTTCGGTGCTGCATGATCGGCTGGCCTGCGTCCCCGCGGCGCGGGCACTGTGGCGGCACGGGGCCGATCCGGCCGGGCTCGTCGCGCCCCTGCTCGACGGCGTCGCCGGCGGGGCCGGGTCGCAGGCGCTGGACCTGCTGGTCGAGATGAAGGCGACGAGTGCCGTCTCCCGGCTCACCGAACTGGCCGACAGCGACGAGCGCAGCGATGCGACCGGCCTCTGGGACGACATCGTGTGGGCGGATGAGAGGTTCCAGCGCGAGTCGCGGGCGGCGGTGATCCGCATTCGCACGGGTGTGAGCTCTGATACGTTCCGGGAATGAGCTTGGAACAAGCGGTGGCTCAGCTTGCCGAACAGCTGAAGAAAAGCGATTCACCCACCGGCAAACAGCATCAGGAATTGGTCAAGGCGGTCAATGCCGGATTCGAGAGGATCGCCAAGGCCGTCCAGGATTCCGGTAACAAGATCGCACAGGCCATCAAGGAAAGTAGCCGCTGATAGGCCGTCACCTCATGATGTCGGCCCGGGTGGATCACTGACGTCTGCTCTCGATGGGGATGATCGTTTACCGGGACATCTGCTCGGACGAGATTCGCCTGCAGCCCTGGGCGGTGGCGGTGAGGTTGATCCTCTGGGCGTGCGGGTCATCACACGGTCGCACGGCGAAATCGGGCGGCTCCGCGCCGGTGGGGAAGACAGCGACGACGTCGTTTTCCGTGCCGGGAATGGTGGCACCGAACATCCGGTGCGACCATTCCCGGCACCGGATGTTCGGTGCAAACCAATCCCGCGCCGCGATGGAGGTCGGTCCGGAACTGGCCGACCTGTTCTGCCGCCGAGGCGACGAGTCGGGTCAGGCCGCGGACAGGACGTCGACGACGAAGCGGAGGGTGCCGGCCGGCTGGCCGCCCTGCGGGTTCTCGCCGTAGGCCATGTCGGCGGGGATGTCGAGCTGGACCCGGCTGCCGACCTTGACGCCGACCAGGCCCTCGTCCCAGCCCTTGATCACGCTGCCGGTGCCGACCTGGAAGCTGAACGCCTCCTTACGCTTCCACGACGTGTCGAACTCCTTGCCGTCGGCGTAGGTGACCCCGACATAGTTCACGTCGATGGTCTGACCAGCTTGGACCGCGGCACCCGTACCCTCGATGAGGGTGGTGGTCTTGAGCTCGGTGATCTTGTCCTTGCCGGCGCCGACGGCCGGTTTGGTGCTCAGGGCCGGGTCGGCGCCGGCCGGCACCGGCGGGAACGCCGCGGGCGGCTCGGCCGTAGGGTCGGCGGCGGTGCCGGGGTCGAGGGTGGCGGCCGCGCTCGGCGTCGACAGGTTCGTGCTCGTGTCGGGCGCCTCGGAGCTGCCGATCCACCACACCAGGCCGACGACGAGAGCCACCACGGCCAACCCGGAACCGGCGACGGTCAGGGTCTGCTTGCGCTTCTCGATGACGCGGGCGCGTGCCTTGGCGGCCTTGGCCTCGGCCCGTTTCTCGGCTTTCGTCTTCAGCGGCGGCCCGCCGGCACTCCGGCGAGGCGATCCAGCGGCGGCACGTCTGGTAGCCGCAGTGTCGCGGCTCGTCACGGTTTCGGGCACGGCCTGACGATACGACATTCCGCTGTGAGAGGAGTGGCAGGATCATGTAGGTGACGATCATGGACGTGGACGATTTCTGGGCGATTGTCGACGGTGCGCGTACGGGTGTGGACGACACCCGCACCGCCGAGGGCGCCGAGCAGGTCGCGGCGAACGTCGAGAACCGCCTGATCGAGCTGGGCAGGGCAGCGGCCGTCGGATTCTCGCTGCGCTACGACGCCCTCGGGGTGCCTTCGTACGACTGGAACCTGTGGGCCGCCGCCTATCTGATGAAGGGTGGCTGCTCCGACGACGCTTTCGACTACTTCCGTGGCTGGCTCGTCGTGCAGGGCCGCACCGTCTGGGAGCGGGCGCTCCAGGATCCGGACACGCTCGCCGAACTCGACATCGACCCGGATGACGACTTCCTCGAATGCGAGGACATGCTCGGTGCGGGGCGTGGGGCCTTCGGGGAGGACGACGAGTTCTACGCCGCCCTCGACGCGGCACGGGCCGGTTTCCCCGCGGGCACGTTCAGCGGGCCGTTGCAGGGCGACGACTTCGACCACGAGGACGAGGTCGAGATCCGGTCCCGTTTCCCGCGCCTGGCAGCCGTCTACCTCGACTGAAGGCGCCGGCGTTCGACGAAGCTGGTCGCCGTCACCACGCTCAGGGGCGGGACGTCCTTGGCGACGACCGCGCCCGCGCCGACGACCGAGCCGTGGCCGATCGTCACGCCGGGGGTGACGGTGACCGCCGCGCCGATCCACACGTCGTCCTCGATGACGATCGGCGCGTGGGTGATGTAGTCGAACCGCTCGGCGACCTCGACGGGATGTCCGGCCGTGCTGAGGGTGACGCGAGGGCCGATCAGCACCCGGTCGCCGATGGTGATGCCGCCGTAGTCGAGGAAGTAGCAGCCCTGGTTGATGAAGACCCGCTCACCGAAGGACGCGCCGAGCCCGTAGTCGCAGTGGAACGGCGGCAGGACGGTCAGCGAGTCGGGGATCGGCCGACCGAAGATCTCGGTCAGTGCCGCCCGGCGGGCGTCGAGGTCGTCGAACGGCAGCAGGTTGAGGCGTGCGGTCAGTGTCATGACCAACTGGACGCGTTCGGCGAATGCTCGTGACTCGGGCGTCCGTGTCGGCAGTCGTTGCTCGTTGCGCACGACCCGATGCTGACACGGCCGGCAGGAGCGGAGGAATCCGGGAGCCTTGACCTGAAGCGGGCTTGAGGTCGCAGCATGGGCCGCATGACGGCAACCGATGAGGAGCGGCGGGCGCTGGAGCGGCAGCGGACCGTGGAGATCACGACGATCGGGCGGCGCAGCGGGCAGCCGCGGCGGATCGAGACGTGGCGGTATCTGGCCGCCGGGCGGTTCTGGCTGACCGGGAGTCCCGGCTCGCGGGACTGGTATGCGAACGTCGTCGCTCATCCCGGGTTCACGCTGCACCTGCACGATCGGGATGTGCGGGTGCGCGGGCGGCCGGTGACCGACGCGGGTGAGCGAACCGAGATCCTCGGCGAGATCGTCCCGGAGCTCGACTGGGCGGGCAGTCTGGAGAGCTGGCTGGCCGGGAGCCCGCTGGTGGAGATCGAGTTCGGGTGAGGCCTGGGGCCTGAGGTTCGGGGTCCGGGCGGGCGATGGGCGCCCGCCCGGACGTGAGGGGTCACTTCAGTGCGACCTCGACGCCGCCCGAGAAGATCGAGTCGTGCAGCTCGAGCTTGGTGAGCTTGGTCGACTTCGGGACGTCGAAGACCAGGCGGCCGGTCACGGCGTTGCCCGGGTTGATCTCGTTGAGGAACGTCTGCGCCTCGCTGTTGGCGTAGATCTCGGCGCCCGAGTCGTTGGAGTACTCCACGCCCTTGGCGTCGTACGCCTTCTGGTTGGAGCCGGCGAACATCTGCGACTCGTCGCCGATGTTCTTCACCTTCAGCGTGACCAGGCAGAACTGGCCCTGTGCCTTCTGGTTCAGCACGGACGAGCCGACGGACTTCTTGCCGCAGTCGACCTTCGTCACGGTGAACTCGAACTTGCCGTCCTTGACCGGGTCGCCGATGCCGGGCAGGGCCGGCTCGGCCTCCTTGGTGGGCTCCGGTTTCGCGGCCTCCGGCTTGGCGGCCTTGTCGGCGGCCGGGGCGGTGGTGGTGGTGTCGGCGCTCGACGTGGAGGTGTCGGCCTTGTCGTCGTCACCGCCGCCGGTGAGCGCACCGATGCACGCGAGGATCACGACACCGCCGGCGATCCAGGGCCACTTCTTCTTCTTTTTGGGGGCGGCCGGCGGGGCGAAACCCGGAGCGGCGGCCGGCGGGGCGAATCCGGGTGGCGGCGCGAAGCCCGGCGGAGTGGCCGGCGGGGTGTATCCGGGTGGCGGACCGTACGCGGGCTGGCCGGATGGTGGCGGGTAGGCGCCGGGAGCGGAGTGGGGCTGGTCGGTCAAGGCGAGGTGTCTCCACGGACGGGGAAGCGGAACTGGTTGCGGCCGGTCCCCAGTCCAGACGCCTGACCGCGCCATCAGCCAATATGATCTTGACGTCGGGCGCCTTCCGTACTTCGGCCGCAAAACACGGCCGGTGAGTGACCCTTCACCGCCGGGCAGTAGTCATGTCGAGCGACTCGGGCAGATCAAGATCAACTAAAAGTCTGATCATTGCCCGGTACGCGGTGCCCGTACCCCGACATGAAAGCCCTGAAATGGGGTAACGAGGTGGGAAAGGGAGGTAGCTGTGATGGGGGAGCCTGTCGGCACGCTCACGCCGTTGAGCGATACCAGTCAGCTGATCGCCGACCCGGCCCTGGACGTCCGGGGTCGTGCGGTGATCGACAGCGGTGCCGAGAAGATCGGCACGGTGGCGGACCTGCTGGTCGACACCACCACGAGCCATGTGCGGTTCCTGCGCGTGGAGCACGGCGGTGTTCTCGGTTTCGGGGCGCAGTCGTCGTTCATCCCGGTCGAGGCGATCGCGCGGGTCACCGAGGACGAGGTGTACGTGTCGTCGTCGAAGGACCACGTCGCCGGCGGCCCGGGATACGACCCGGACCTCGTCGACCACCGTGAATACTACGAGAAGATCTACGGCCACTACGGTCACGTACCGGTGGCGCAACCCGGGTCGATGTACCCGGGCCTGACCGGACTACCCGGAAGCCCCGGTCTGCCGCCGGTCCGCTGACTCGACAGCCCAGGCGCAGATCGCGGCGAGCGGCTCCTGCAGCGTCTTGCCCAGGGCCGTGAGCGAGTACTCGACGTGTTGCGGCGGATCCTCCCTGAGGACCCGCCGTCGCACGAGGCCGTCCTGTTCCATGTCGCGCAGCGTCGCGGTGAGTACCTTCTGGGTGATCCCGGCGACCCGGCGGCGCAGCTCGGCGTGCCGCTGCGGCCCGGCCAGCAGCGCGTAGATGATCAGAACCCGCCACTTGGAGGCCAGCCGTTCCAGGGCCTGGCGGGTCGCGCAGCTCTCCTCCAGCACGTCCGGAATGACCAGCGCCATCGTCGACCTCCCGAAAGGGCACCTCGAAGTGCCTTCTGTCCGTCCTGGCGTGCTCCGCCTAACGTCGCTGACATGCTGACACACATCACTTTCGACGCCGACGGCCTCACAATCGCCGGCGATCTGCGGGTGGCCGGGGACGGCGCCCCGGCGGTCGTGCTCACCGGGCCGTTCACCGGGGTGAAAGAGCAGGTCACCGGGGTGTACGCGGCCCGCCTGCACGAACGTGGCATCACCACTCTGGCGTTCGACCACCGAGGGTTCGGCCAGAGCGGCGGACGCCGGGCACACGAGGACAGCCAGGGCAAACTCGCCGACCTGCGGGCCGCCGTGAGCGCGCTGGCCGCCCACCCGGCGGTCGACGCGAACCGGATCGGTGTCGTCGGCATCTGCCTCGGAGGCGGGTACGCGGTCCGGGCCGCCGCGTCCGACCCCCGTCTGCGCGCGGTGGCGGGGATCGCCGGCGCCTACAACAGCCCGGCCCGGTTCGCCGCCGGCAACGCGTCCGGCTACCGGCAGGCGCTGGCGTCGTTCATCGACCGGTGGGACGAGGAGCTGCCCGCGGTCGCGCCCGGTGGAGCGCCGGCGGCGATGGGCGGTGACGAGCCGTACGCCTACTACGGCACCGCCCGGTCGGCGGCCGAGCACTGGGAGAACCGGGTCACCTACGGCTCCCTGCACTCGCTGATGACGTTCGACGCCCTCGGCGCGGCACCGCTGCTGGCCGAGACACCGCTGCTGGTGGTGCACGGGCGCAAGGACGACTACTGCTCCCCGGAACTGGCCGAGGCCCTGCACGAACAGGCGACCGGCCCGAAACGGTTCGTCTGGCTCGACGCCGGTCAGCACATCGACCTGTACGACGTCGAGCCCTACGTGACGCGGGCCGCCGACGAGACCGCGGCGTTCCTCAAGTCGGTTCTTTGACCTGAGATTTGCGGGCGCAAGCTCGGCCGTTTACGGCCGTAGTTAGCCCGTGCCGTTGATCTTGGTCGGCATCCGCTGGTACGTTTGTTCGATCATGGGGCGGGAACGGAAACGACCGAAGGATGCGACGGTGTTCGTCGTCTCGTTCCGGGTGTCGTTCTCACCGTCGCAGCGTCGTAAGGTCCGGGCCCGTTTCAACACCGGAACGGCGTTGTACAACGCGGCCCTACGCGAGGCGTTCGACCGCGCTGCGAGGATGCGTGCCGATGCCCGGTGGCTGCGGGCGCGCGAGCTCGGCAAGGACGAAACGCGCCGGGCGAAGCTGTTCAACGCGGCCCGTGACGAGGCGGGGTTCACCAAGACCGGGCTGATGTCGTTCGGTTCCCGGCTCCGGGTCGGCTGGCTGCGCGACGGTGTCGCGGCGCAGGAAGCACAACATCTCGCCGCGACAGCGTTCGGTGCCGTAGCTGAGTGGGTGTACGGGGTCCGTGGCCGGCCGCGGTTCAAGCCGATGCGGCGTGGTATCCGGTCGATGTCGTCGAAAGACACCCTCGGAGCGTTGCGCCTGGCCGCGTGCGGGCGCCGTCTGCAGTGGGGTGCCGGGTTCACCGCAGCCCTGGTCGTAGACCCGGACAACCCGGTCCACACGCACGGCCTCGCCGCGATCGACGCGGGCAAGGTCTTGTCGGTGAGGTTGGTCCGGCGGACGGTCAACGGCCGGGAGTACTACGACGCGCAGCTCGTCTGCGACGGCAAGCCCCTACAACGGTATGAGACCCGTGACGGTGTTGTCGGGCTCGACCTCGGACCATCAATGGTTGCGGTGGTGTCCGATGACGGGGTGTTCCTGGAACGGTTCTGCGACCAGCTCGACGCCAACCAGGCGCAGGTCCGCCGTCTGCAACGCAAACTCGACCGGCAACACCGAGCCGGGTCACCACGCTGTTTCGACAGACAAAGCCGGCACGGTAAAGGCCGGTGTGAATGGTCCAGGTCCGGGCAGGCGACGATCACCGCCGCCCGGCTGGCCGAGGAACACCGGCGTCAAGCCGCGCATCGCAAGAACCTGCACGGAAACCTCGTCAACCGGGTCCTGGCCCAGAGCGCCACTCTGCGGGTGGAGAATCTGTCGAAGGTGGCGTGGCAGAAGAACTTCGGACGGTCGGTCGCGTTTCGTGCGCCGGGAATGTTCGAGACGTTGCTGATCCGTAAAGCCGAGAATGCTGACGGAACAGCAACAAAGATCAACGCATATCGTGCCCGTCTGTCGCAGACGTGCGTGTGCGGTGCGATCCGTAAGAAACCGTTGTCGCTGCGTGTCCACCACTGCCCGTGCGGGATGGTGGAACAGCGTGACATCTGGTCCGCGTTCTTGGCCCGTCATTCGACCGGTCAGGCTCCCGATCTCGCCGCAGCCCGAACGGAGTTGCGGGACCGTCACGATATCGGCGGGGCACCGAGATCCTGGAGTGCCAACCTGCGAGTACCAGCAGCTGTCCCACGACAGCTGCTGGTCCCGGCGGCGGCCGGTAGAGCGGGTGGTGCCGAACGGGCAACAACCGGCGTGATACCGGCCCCACGGCAACGTGGCGGGTCGGGGGGCGTGCGGGGAGGCTCGCGAAGCCTGGCCCTTTAGGGCCGGGTCGATTTCACGGCTCAGTTCTCGACGACCGGTGACGCGGTCAGGTCCATCCGTTTGTCGCCCTGACCGTCACGGTCCACGTTGTAGAGGAGGTAGCCGGTCGCGCTCCAGCCGCCCCGGCGCCGCGACTCGTGGTACGCCGCCTCGCACGTGAACAGGGCGCTCTCCTCGCTGTTGACGCGCCGGGTCAGGTCGCAGGAGCCGTGCGCCATCGACTGGGCGTCCTGCCGCAGGTCGAAGTGGACGACCAGGCTGTCGAACTTGCGGCGCCCGTCGGCGGTGTCGTCACCACCGTCGCGCCACGACACGCCGGCGTACGCACCCCGCGTCGGCGACCCGTGGTAGATGCACAGCCGTACCCTGAAGTCGGTGTTGAACCCGGGCGTCTCGAACTCGATCTCCTGCGTGGCGGAACACGCGGTGGCGGCCTGTGCGGCCGACCCGGGCAGGGTGAGACCGGCCGTCACCAGTGCCGTCACCAGCGCAAATGTCGTCGTCTTCAAGTCTGCCACCCCCGTTAGAGCCATCATGGCCCCCGACCGGGGTTCGCGTGGGCAGCTACCGGAAACGGCCTCGATGGAGGTCGCGCAGCTCGGCCTCGAAGATCGGCGCCGGGCCGTCGACGCGGGCGCCGGGCACCACCGCGGCGATCGGGAGTGGCGCGACGGGGCCGGGCGGCACGTCCCACTCGGTGAGCCAGCCGACGAGCTGGCCGCTCGACGCCGCATACACGATCCGGCCCAGCCCGACCCAGCCGTGACTTGCCGCACACATCGGGCAGTGCTCACCGGACGTGTAGACGGTCGCCGCCGCCCGCTCCTCGGGCGTCAGGTGGGCGGCCGCCCAGCGGGAGATCGCGAACTCCGGATGCTGTGTCGCGTCGCCGTTGCGGACCCGGTTACGGTCCTCGAACAGCACCTCCCCACCGGCCGCGACCAGCACCGATCCGAACGGCTCGTCACCGTCGGCGACGGCCTCGCGGGCCAGGTCGACACAGCGGCGCAGGTGGGTCAGATCGTCGTCGGTGATTCCCATGACGCCCAACCTATCCCGGTGGTGAACGCCGTGCCGGTACGCCACGTACCACTCTGCGTGATGCAACCCTCCGGCCGTGCGGCTCGTCAGGGCGGACAGACGCCTGAGGAGGTTGATGCATGCGGGGGCTTGCGCGGCTCGTTTACGCTCCACACCCGTTGAGGACGATGACGAAACATCTCGCCGTGTCGGCCGCCATGATCATTGGGGCGGCCGGTGTGCCCACGCCTGCGTACGGCATCGCCAACGGTGAGGCGGTGCCCGACGGCCGCTACCCGTTCGCGGTCAAGATCACTACGCTCGGCATTCCCACCGTCGACGGTGGCACCCGGGACAGCTCCTGCTCCGGCGGGCTCGTCTCGCCCCACTGGGTGATCACCGCGGCGCACTGTTTCCGCGACGTCGACGGCAACCGGGTGTCACACACGGTGGCGGAGAAGACGTTCGTGACCGTCGGTCGGGCCGATCTCACCGGCAAGGACGGGTTCACCGCCGACGTCGTCGAGGTCGTCCAGCACGGCGACGCCGACGTGTCGATGATCCGCATCGACAAGGCGATCACCGCGATCGCGCCGCTCAAGCTCGGCAGCCGGAAACCGGCCGAGGGGCAGAAGGCCAGGCTGGTGGGGTACGGCTTCACCAGCCCCCGCGCCACGCAGACGCCCGACCGGCTGCGCACCGGGCGATTCGAGGTCACGTCCGTGGACGGCACGGAGATGGGGTTGTCCGGGGTCGCGCCGCGTGCCAACACCAGCCCGTGCGAGCGGGACTCCGGCGGGCCGTACTTCACCGAGGGGTCCGGCGGGGCCGTGATCATCGGCGTGGTCAGCCGCGGCCCGGACTGCCCGCACACCGGGCCGGACATCGCCACCCGGGTCGACGCCATCGCGCCGTGGATCCGGTCGGTGATCAAGGATGACGTGGTGGTCGCGCCGTCGCCCTCGAAGTCACGCAAGTCGTCCGGCCGTACCGATGGATCCTCGGTCCAAGCCGCACCTCCGTCGCCTGCCGCGAGCGCCGGAGGGTTCTCGCCCGTCGTCCTGGTGACCATCCCGGCCCTGGCCGTCGGATTCGTGGCGATCCTGATCGCTTCCGGCCGCCGCAAGCGGCGCACCCGCAACTACCGGCGCCGCCACTGACCATCGCGACCCGGCGGGGGGCCCCCC
>NZ_JBHSBL010000013.1:0-79828 GCF_042650585.1 Actinoplanes subglobosus | reverse complement strand
CCGGGCCGGATCAGATCAGGTCGGCCGCGGCGCGTACGTCGGCCGGGTCTACCTCCGCGAGTGAGCCGAAGATCGACACCGCCTGGTAGTAGGTCCAGGCGAGGCTGGTGCAGGCCGGGCGGACCGCGGCCGAGTAGGTGGCGCACTTGCGCTTGAGGTCCTCGTAGAACGCCGAGTCCAGGCGGCTCTTGTTGGCGCTGAACGCGCCCACCGCCTTGTAGTTGCGGTAACCGAAGTCGTGGCGGTAGCAGGCCAGGGTGAAGTCGAAGCCCAGCGGGTTGTCCGGGCTGGACGAGCAGTAGTCGGTGCTCCAGTCGAAGCCGTACGCCGACCAGGCGCCCTGGTTCTGCCGGGCCGCGTTCCAGCTGTTGTAGCCGCTCACGCTGGTCTGGGTGAAGGTGGACAGGGCGGCGAGCTTCTCGGCGGGGGTGACGGCGTGGGCGGGTGCGGCGGTGCCGAGCAGGGCCGCGGTGGTGAGAGCCAGGGCGAGCAGGATACGGCGGACGGGTGTGGTGGACATCCGGAACTCCTAACCGACGGTGAACGCGAGTCGATCCTGGTGTCCCTTTCTGGCCGCCGGCCGATCAGCAAATTGCCGGTCGTCGATATGTTGTGGAACGGTGCTCAGAGGCGCAGGTCCTCGCCGATCGGGTCGAGTTCGAAGGTGAGCAGGCCCTTGCGGACCGCCTCGAACCCGTTCACGATCTCGTCGGCCTGCTCCCGGGTGTCCACGTCGAGGAAGAGCACGACGCCGGGGGTCTCGCCGGTCTTGATCGCGACCTCGACCACCACCCGGTGGCGGACCAGGTCCCATGCCGCCGCGGAGACGGCGTTCTCCTGGAAGAACGTGGTGAGCTGCTCGGTTGTCACGCCCGCTCCGGGGCGCGAGTTGGCCATGTAGCGCATGTCTCCCATGCTCACGAGCCCACGATGGGGCTGTCGTCATCCGCCACGGGCGATACCGCCGGAAGGCATCGACCCGGTTCCATGTCGGGTAACTCTGTTGTAACGTCGCAATCGCTTCGAACATGTTCAGTTCTGGTCGAACATGTTGCGAGTCTGATCGTCGTGCCGTCGGAGGGATACCGGTATGTGGCGGATCGTGAGTGCGATCGTGGCGGTTCTCCTCGGGTTCCTGACCGTTCCGGGCTCGGCCGCGCAGGCGGCGGCCGGACCACAGAACGCCGAGGACGTGTACCGCTACCTGGAGAATCCGCGGATGACCGGCGAGGGCCAGGAAGCGCCGCACGCCGACCTGCGGCCCTACGGTGACATCGCCACCGCGACCCGCGACGCCACCGAGCACAGCGCCCGGTCGCCGTACGTGGCGAGCCTCAACGGCGGCTGGCGGATGAAACTGTTCGACACCCCGGAGGACGTGCCGGCCGGCTTCTTCGCGACCGGTTTCGACGCCGCGAACTGGCCGACCGTCACGGTGCCGCACACCTGGCAGTCCGACTTCGCCGACCACCCGATGTTCCGCAACATCCCCGAGGAGATCTGGCCGGACAGCCCGCCGTCCGTGCCGAAGGACATCAACCCGACCGGCGCCTACCTCAAGACCTTCGATGTGCCGAAGAACTGGGCCGGCGGCCGCGAGTTCCTCCGCTTCGAGGGCGTGACCAGCGGATACTTCGTCTGGGTCAACGGCGTCTATGCGGGGTACGACCAGGGCGGCTACACCCCGGCCGAGTTCGACGTCACCGCCCTGCTCAAGCCGGGGCGCAACACCGTCGCCGTGCAGGTGCACCGCTGGGGTGCCGGCGCCTACCTCGAGGACTTCGACCAGTGGCGGTACAGCGGCATCTTCCGTGACGTCCAGCTGTACCGCACCGAACCCGTGCGGCTGCGGGACGCGTACATCACGACCGATTTTGATCCTGATTTTCGCGATGCGACGCTGAGCGCACGGATCGACCTGGCCGGCGCCGCCCACGAGGGCTACACCGTGCGCGGCACGCTGCGTGACGCCTCCGGCCGGACCGTCGTCACCATGAGCGAGAAGGCGGACCAGGACCGGGTCACCCTGACCACGCCGGTCGCGAGCCCGGCGCAGTGGTCGGCCGAGGACCCGAACCTCTACACCCTCGGCCTGGAGCTGCTGACACCCGACGGCCGGGCCGCGCACATCACCGCGCAGACGGTCGGGTTCCGCGAGATCGAGATCCGCGACAAGCAGCTCCTCGTCAACGGCGAGCGGATCATGATCAAGGGCGTGAACCGGGCCGAGACCGACCCGGACACCGGCCGTCACGTCACCCGCGACGCGCAGCGTGACGACGTGTTCCTGATGAAACGCCTGCACATCAACGCGGTCCGCACCTCCCACTACCCGTCCGACCCGTACTTCTACGACCTGGCGAACCGCTACGGCCTCTACGTCGACGACGAGGTCGACATCGAGACGCACTCGCGGGAGAACTGCCCCAGCGTCTGCCTGGCGTCGAAACCGGAGTGGCAGGCCGCGTTCGCCGACCGCTTCCAGGCGATGGTGGCCCGCGACAAGAACCACCCCAGCGTCCTGCTCTGGGACACCGGCAACGAGGCCGGCCTCGGCACCGCCCACTACGCGATGGCCGAGTGGGCCGACGCCAACGAGCCGACCCGCCCGCTCTACCACCAGTCCAACTCACCCGACGGCGACGCCCCGTTCGCCGACGTCAGCGGCCCCCGCTACCCGACACCCGCCTCGGTGGAGAACAAGGCCAGGACCGGATCGAAACCGATCATCATGGGGGAGTACGCCCACGCGATGGGCAACAGCATGGGCAACTTCGACGAGTTCTGGGCGATCGCCCGCCGCGAACCGTCGATGCAGGGCGGATTCGTCTGGGACTGGGCCGAGCAGGACCTGCGGCAGCCGCTGATCCTCACCCCCGACTCGTCGAAGAACCGCATCCAGACGTTCCTCGTCGGCAAACCCACCTTCACCGAGGGCCACCGCGGCCGGGCGATCAGCCTGTCCAGCCTCGACGACTTCGTCGACGTCTTCCGCGACCGCCGCCTCGACCTCACCGAGCGGGTCACCCTCGACGCCTGGGTCAAGCCCGGCGAGTGGGCGGGCAGCTTCCCGATCGTCACGAAGGGCCGTGCCTACGCCCTCCAGATGCGCGACCAGGACACCCTCGAATTCGCCATCGGCGACACGTTCGCCGCCGCCGACGTGCCTGCCGACTGGTACGGGCAGTGGCACCGCGTCACCGGCGCCTACGACGGCACCGCGATGCGCCTGGAGATCGACGGCACCACGGTCGCGACGACGGCCCGGACCGGGGCGATCGATCCCGGGCTCTACGAGGTCAACATCGGCCGCAACGCCGAGACCCAGCAGGACGACCTCAAGGTACGCACCGGGCGCGGCCTGATCGACGACGTGCGTATCCACGGCACCGGACCCGACCCGGTCCTCGCCCTCGACTTCGACACCTCGCAGCGCCGCGGCGACTTCCTCAGCCTCGGCCTGAGCCTGTCCGGCACCGACGGCATGATCCGCTCCGACCGCACGCTCCAGCCCGAGACCGAGGAGGTGGCCTGGGCCCATTCACCGATCCGGATCACCTCCGCCGACGGGACCTCCGGCCGGGTGCGCGTGCTCAACGAACAGCCCGCCGGCACCCTGACACTGCGCCTGACCTGGACGCTGACCGAGATCGACCGGCGGCTGCGCGGCGGCACCCGCGACGTCACGCTGGCGCCCGGCCAGAGCATCGACCTCGACCTGGGTGCGGCACCGGCCAACCCGCACGACCGCGAGCGGTGGCTGACCGTGTCCGCAGCGACCGTGCGGGACCTGCCGTGGGCGAAACGCGGCTGGGTCGTCGCCCGCGAACAGTTCGCCGCCGGAGGCCGGGTCGTCCCCGGCATCCTGCCCGCCGTCGCCCGGACCGCGCCGCGGCTGGAGGAGAAAGCGGGCACGATCACCGTCCGTGGCAAGGGCTGGCGCTACCGGTTCGTCGGCGGCGCGCTCACGTCACTGACCGCCGACGGGCGCGAACTGCTCCAGGCCGGGCCGGAACTCGACGTCCACCAGCCGCCGACCAGCAACGAGACGTACGGCTGGGGCACCGCCGACCGCAACATCTGGCACGAGGTCGGTCTGGACCGGCTCGCCACCACCGTCGAGGACGTCAGCACGTCCGTCGACGGCGACCAGGCGATCGTCACGGTCCGTAGCACCGCCGCCGCACCCGGGCTGGCCGATGTCTTCGCCGTCGGCCAGACGCTGACCTACCGCATCGACGGCAACGGCACGATCACCCTCGACCACCGGGTCCAGGCCCGCGGCAGCCGCGCCGGATCGCTGCCCTACCTGCCGCGGGTCGGCGTCAAGGTCAAGGTGCCGGCCGCGCTCGACGACTTCACCTGGTACGGCACCGGCCCGCACGAGACCTACAACGACCGGGTCAGCGCCGCCACCGTCGGCGTCTGGCACAGCACCGTCGACGACGAATACGTGCCCTACGCCCGCCCGCAGGCCAACGGCAACCACACCGGCACCCGCTGGGCTGCCGTCACCGACGGTCACCGTGCGGGACTGCTCGTCGGCAGCCCGACCGGCGCCGACCTCGACGTCAGCGTCAGCCGCTACGACGACCTCGACCGCGCCGAGTACGCCCACCAGCTGCCCTTCGTCCGCAACGACGGGTGGGTGACGCTGCACGCGGCCACCGGCGAGACCGGCATGGGCGAGACGCCGAACTCGGTCCTCACCCCCTACCGGCTGTCACCGACCGCGGCCTACGACTACTCGCTGGTGCTCCGGCCCCTCGACGACGGCCGCCTGCCCGCCTCGGACACGGCCGCGCCCTGCCCGCCCGACATCGCCCTCACCGCCGACACCACCACCGCGACGGTACGGGTCGACGCGCGCTGTGCCGCACCCCTGCGGGACGTGACCGCCACCCTGGACGTTCCGGACGGCTGGCAGGTCAGCCCGTCGTCGGTGCCGCTCGGCTCGGTCACCGCCGGGACCCCCGCGACGGCCACGTTCGCGATCACCGTCCCGGCCGGGACCGACTGGGGCCGGCACACGATCACCGCCACCGTGGAATCCGACAACGGGTACCGCAGCACCGTGACCGCGGAGGCCGTCGTCCGTACCCCGCTGCCCGAAGGATCATCCTGGGTCAGCGACCTGCCGTTCACCGAGACGCAGAACGGGTGGGGACCGGTCGAACGCGACCGCAGCAACGCCGAACAGCCCGCCGGCGACGGACGGCCGCTCACCATCGGCGGCACCGTCTACGACAAGGGCCTCGGTGCCCACGCCGTCTCCACGGTGGTGATCGACCTGACCGGCCGCGGCTGCACCGCGTTCCGCGCCGACGTCGGCGTCGACGACGAGATGGGCAACTCCGGTTCGGTCGGGTTCGAGGTGTGGGTCGACGGCGTGCTCAAGGCGTCATCCGGCCGACTGACCGGCTCGGCGTCCGCCCAGCCCATCGAGGCCGACGTGACCGGCGGCACCCGCCTGGAACTCCGGATCACCGACGGCGGGGACGGCGTCGGTGCCGACCACGGCGACTGGGCGGCGGCCCGCCTGCTCTGCACGCCGCCCTCCTTGCGGTGACGGACGGCCTACTCCGTTTACGCTGATCACGTCCTGGCGATATAGACAGGACGTGGTCGGCTGAGACGAGGAGGGTGACCGGCGGTGGCGGAGGCCGATCTGGGGTGGGCCGCGACACTGCACCGCATGTGGACCTCCGTCGGGCGGATCAGCGCACGTGACGAGCTCGCCCAGCTGATCCTGCCGCCGCTGCAGGCGCTGCCCGGCGTGGTCGCCGTGTGGGGGCTGCGGCACGGGCCCGGCGACAGTGTTCTCGAATACCGGTGGACCGGGGTTCCGCTGGAAGGCGCCAATCGGGAACTGGCCCGGGCGGTCGCCTCCGGCCGTACCCCGGAAGGGTTGTCGGATCTCGGGTTCGCCGAGGTGATCCGGGACCGTTTCGACCTCGCCGGGGAGGCCGCCGGCAGCATCCTCGTCGCCGTCGACGAGACAGCCGACGTGCCGGTGATCCGTGCCTGCCTCGGCCAGGTGATCGAGGTGACCCGGGAAGCGATCCGCCTGCTCGGGCAACGCCGGGCCGAACACGCGCAACAGACCCGCGACGCGCTGCTCGCCGAGGCGTCGCTGCAGATGGACGCGGTCCTCGACACGACCCAGACGATGCGGCGGGTGCCGCGGATGGCCGTTCCGGCGATCGCCGAGGGCTGCCTCGTGTACGTGATCGAGGAAGGCCGGCCGGTGCTGCGCAGCTCGGTGCACGTCGACATGCGCAGGCTGTCCGCCCTGCTCGGCGACCCGGCCGCCGTCGACCACCTGAACCACCTGGTCGGCCGTACGGTCGCCGGCGTTGCCGCCCCGCCGGCCGACACCGCGCTGCTGTCGACACGGGCCGTCGACCTGCAGCCGCTGCACGCCCGGGGCGAGGTCGTCGGCGCGCTCGTCTTCCTGTTCGACCGGGAGGCCGCCGCCATCCCGCCGTCCGCCTTCCTGCGCGACCTGGCGTCACGGGCGGCACTGGCGATCGACAACGGCACCCGGTACGAGCGGCGGCGCCAGGACGTCGTCACCATGCAGCAGCATCTGCTGCCGACCCGGCTGCCCCACGTCGACGGGCTGGAGATCGCCGCCGCCTACCTGGTCGGCGACCGGATCCTCGAGGTCGGCGGCGACTTCTACGACGTGGTGTCCGGCGCCGGCGGCAGCGTCGCGGCGCTGGTCGGCGACGTCTGCGGCCGTGGCGTCGACGCCGCCGCACTGACCGGCATGGCCCGGCACACCCTCGCCGCGCTGCTCCAGGAGGGCGCCACCCCGGTCCGGGCCATGACCAGGCTCAACGCGCGGCTGCGCCTCGACGGGTCGTGGCGGTTCGTCACCGCCGGCGTCGCCCGACTCGACCCCACCGGCGACGGTGGCGTCGCCGTCGCCTGGGTGTCGGCCGGACATCCCGCCCCGGTCGTGCTGCGCGAGCTGACCGGCCCCGAGCGCGCCACCGGCGGCGGATCCCCGCTCGGGGTGCTCGCCGAACCCCGGATCGGTGAGTCCCGGCTGGTCCTGACGCCCGGCGACACGCTGATCCTGTTCACCGACGGCCTGACCGAGAGCCGCGACGCGAACGGTCAGATGTTCGAGGACCACGCCTTGGGCGAGACCCTCGACCGGCTCCGCGGCCGCCCCCTGGACGCACTCGTGCACGAACTGAGCAGGGCCTCCGCCACCTTCGGCGGGCCCAGGACCGACGACATCGCGGTCCTGGCCATCCGCGTCGCCAAGGAGCAGCCCGATGAGTGAACTGATCTTCGTGGTCGAGGACAGCGACGAGGACGTCGAAGCCATCGAACGGGCCATCAGCCGGTCACATCCGGGTCTGCGGCGAGAGTTCCACCGATCCGGCGCCGACGTGCTGGCAGCCCTCACCGACCCGCTGCGGGAACGACCATGGCTCGTCCTGCTCGACCTCAACATGTCCGGCGAGAGCGGCCTCGACGTGATCCGGTCCGTCCGGGCCCACCCCGACCTCGACGAACTGCGGATCGTCGTCTTCACCTCGTCGGAGGACCAGGCCGAGGCCGACGCCTGCCACGCCGCCGGCGCGGACAGTTACGTCTACAAACCGCTGAACTTCGCCCTCTTCCAGAGCGTGCTCAGCCAGACCCTCGACTACTGGAAGTCGCGGCGGTGAATCGGTGAGGGGTCGGCGATCCCTCAACCGGCTCGGCTCCGATCCGATGGGTTCGGTCCCACCGGCAACCGAGGGAGCGACCCGTCATGATCCGTGAGATGCTTGCCGCCGGCGCCACCGGACTCGCCGCCTCTCTCGCGCTGGCGAGCGCCGCGAGCGCCGGAGCGACCGTGACGAAGAGTTTCGGGCACGCCTACGGCGAATACGGGAACTACGCGGCCGATTTCAAGGTCGTTAACTTCGGGGACCGGGCCGACCTGTACGCCACCTCGTACAACAACTCGGGTGGATACACCGAATGCTGGGCGGACGCTGTCACCGGGAGCAAGGGCAAGGGCAAGATCGCCCGCAAGCTGGGGATGATGCGGGTGACGGACGCGCAGGACTTCAAGATCAGAAAGTCGGTGAATCTCGGCCGGGGAACCTACCGGGTCCGGGTGACGTGCGTGACCTCCTCCGACATGTACCCGGAGGACATCGTCACGATGTACAGCAAGGCGTTCCGGCTGTCCGAGTGAACCGTCATCACGATAGGTCGCGGCCCCGTGAGGGGAACGTGGCGCGGATCGTCACGCCGCCGCCGGGGGAGTCCTCCGCCCAGACCTGACCGCCGTGCCGCTCCACGATCCGCCGCACGATCGCCAGGCCCGCGCCCGAACCGTCGAACCCGGCGGTCGCCGGATGCAGCCGCCGGAACAGCTGGAACGCCTGCTCCCGCAGATGCGGCGGCATGCCGATGCCGTTGTCCCGGACCACCAGCTCCGCGCCGCCGCCACTGACCGACACCCGCCGCCGCTCGGCCGGACCCGCATACTTCGCGGCGTTCACCAGCAGGTTCACCAGCACCTGATCGAACAGCACCGGGTCGGCCGTCACCGTCGAACCCGGCTCCGGCCACTCCACCGTCACCCCGGCGTCGTGCAACCGCGGCCCCGCGACCTCCAGCGCCTTCCCCACCGCCTCCCGCAGATCCAGGGCCTGCCGGTTCAGCTCGGTACGCCCCAGCCGCGAATAGTAGAGAAGAGCATTGAGCAGCTCGTCCATCCGCGCGGCCAGCCGCTGGATCGACGCCAGCCGCCGGGCCGTCACCTCGTCGAGACTGCCGGCCGCGTCCTCCGTGATGAACGTCGCCGTGTTCGCTATACCGCGCAACGGCTCCTTCAGATCGTGGGCGGCCGCATGCGCGAACGAATCCAGATCGACGTTGCTGCGGTTCAACTCCACATTCAGCGCCGACAACCGCCGGGCGTGCGCCACCGCCACCCCGACCACGGCCCGGCCCACCTCGACCGCCATCGCCAGATCGTTCGCCGACCACGGCAGGCTCCGCCCGCGCACCGACGCCAGGAACACCGCCGTCGACCCACGCGGCGTCAACCGGCTGCCGTGCGGGCCCAGCGTCACCGGCTCGTCCGGGTCGATCGCCCAGCGGCGCGACACCGTCCGCTCCCCGCGCAGCCACACGATCAGGTCGCCGTCCGGCCCCGACGGCAGCACCAGCGCCCCGGACAGTGCCGGAGAGCGGCCGGCCAGCACCGGCAGATCCTCACCGAGACGGTCGCTGTGCCACAACGACCCCGGCGGCGGCACCGGCACCGCTTTCAGCAGCTCCTCCACCAGCTCATGACCCGGGTCGGCGCCGTGCACCGTCACCCGGCCCTCGGCACGGATCAGCACCGCGTCGCAGACGATCACCCCGGCCATGCCGTCCGGATCCAGCGGCCACGCCTGCTCCGGGCCGGCCGACGCGCTTTCCAGCAGACGGGCGATCAACGTCCGTGAACGGTCCCGAGCGGCCGCCTCGTCACGCTCCCGCAACGCGGCCAGATGCAGCGACAACGCCACACCGAAGAACTCGCATGCCGCCCTGACCTGGGGGTTCAGCGTAGTGATGGACCGGCCGTGACAGGCGATCAGCCCCCACAGCCCGCCGGAGAGCAACGACACCGACATCGACGACCGCACGCCGATGTTCCTCAAATACTCCAGATGGAACGGCGACACCGTGCGCAGCACCGACATCGACAGATCCAGCGGACCGGACAGGCGGGCCGTCTCGTCGTCGACGTCGGCGATCACCCGGATCCAGTTGCGCTCGTAGAGCCGCCGGGCCTGCGGCGGGATGTCGGTCGCCGGGAACCACAGGCCCAGCCACGGCTCCCAGTCGTCGGCCACGTCCTCGGCGATCACCTCACCCGGCCCGTCCAGACTCTCGAACCGGTAGGCGACCACCCGCTCATAACCCGTGATGGCCCGGACCTCACGCACCGCGGCCCGGCACGCCTCCACCACCGTGCCCGCCATCTGCAGCCGCATCAGCGCCTGCCGGATCGGCGTGTAGATCGCCGGGAAGTCGCGGGCCTCACCGGCCGGCTCGAACTCCAGCACCAGCATGTCGTCGGACCGGTGCACGGTCACGTCGAACCGGACCGCACCCGCCTCCGGCGTCGTCGTCACCGGCATCATCGCGGTCTGGCCGGTGTCGGCGTCAGCCAGATCCTCCAGGGCGGCCAGCTGCGTGGCGTCGACCAGCCGGGTCACCGGCCCGCCGGCCAGAGCGGCCAAACCGAGCATGCGCTCCGCGTTAGCACTGGTCACGGTGATCTGCCCGGCCCGGATCGCGACCAGGGCACCATACGACTGGACACCGCCGAGCAGATGGATCGGCTCCTGCACGCACGCCGTCAGGTCGAAGCCGCCGCCGACCTCACGCTCGGCCGCGGCCACCCGCTCCGGAAGCCAGCCCTGGGTACTCAGGACGGCACCTGCACCATGAAGGAGCTGCCGGTGGCGGACTCATCGGCCTTGTCGATGTAGAGCGAGTCGTCATCGCGCTGGCGCACCACGAACTCAGGGTAGTTCTTCGAACGCAGCCTGAGCGTGCCGACGTCGGTGCCGGCCTCCTGACAGAACGTGGCGTCGGCCCGGAACAGCTCCGAGTCGTCGGAGGTGTCGAACCGCAGCCGGTAGTCGAAATGCCGCAGGTAACGCCCATCCTCCAGCCGGAACGAGAAGCAGGTGTCGTCGCCCAGGCCGGCACTCACCGTCAGGGTCGCCGGGTCGGCGGGGGACATCTTCGCGAACTCGCCGTTGGCCGTCAGATAGGTGTTCTCGTCGCCGAGCGGGGACAGCAGCCACGAACCGACCGCGAGCTGCGGTTTCTGCGAGACGGTCGCCTCCGGCGTCGGCGCCTGCGCGGCGGTCGTGGTGGGTGCGGCGACCGCCGGCTTGTCCGTACCGCCGCCGGTGCTGCTCCACGCCGCGTAACCGAGAACGAGCACGGCGATCACTCCCGCGCCGACACCGATGGTCAGGGCCCGGGACAGCCGGTCCGGGCCGGCCTTCGTCACGTCCGCGCCGCCGCGCCCGTAGACGGTGCCGGACTGGCGCGGGCCTGGGGCCTGGTCGGTCATCGATGGTTTCCTTTCGCTCGCGGAAGCATTGCCTCCCGGGGCCGAAGGTTACCGGGCGTCGATCACGGCTCCCAGTAGACCTCCACGCGCCATCCGTCCGGGTCGAGACATTTCAGCGACACCAGGTCGGGCTCGTCGTCGAACTCGATCACATCGACGCCCGCAGCGAGCAGCCGGCCGTGCAGCTCCCGCACCGCCTCGGCCGACACCGCGGCGAACCCGAAATGCAGGAACTCCACAGCGGGCGCGAGCGCAGTGCCCAGGTGCCGCGGCGCGGCCGCGTGCCCGATCGTGGTGATCGGCGGTGGGGGTGTGGTGCCGGGTCCGGTCAGGCCTGCGGGAGGTGGCGGCGGGGTGGTGGTGATCGGCGGTGGGGGTGTGGTGCCGAGTCCGGTCGGGCCTGCGGGGAGTGGTGGCGGGTTGGTGGTGATGGGCGGTGGGGGTACGGTGCCGAGTCCGAGCGGGCCGGTGGGGAGTGGTTGCGTGGTCGTGGTGGCGGCGGATGCAGGCGTCGCCGCGGCGACCGGGTGCAGGGCCAGGTCGAAACCGTCGGCGTTGCGGACGATCACGGTGCCGTCCGGATAGGGCGTCGCGGTCGCCGGGTCGAAACCGAACCATCGGGCGTAGAAGGCCAGGCTGCGGTCGTGATCACGCACCGGCAGGCCGAGGTGGCGCAGCCTCATCGCCGGCCCACGGTGGCCTCGGCGGCGGCCAGCAGCTCACGCCACGCCCCGAACGGGAACTTGCTGCCGGGCCGGCGGACACTGTAGAGATCACGGTCGCCGCCGGCCGGCTCGGACTGGTCGACGGCCCAGTCGCCGTTGGCGTCGCGCTGCCAGGTGATGCCGTGGCGGCGGCCGTCGGCCTTGCGCAGCCACGTGCTCGTGCGCGGCCACCAGGGCGCCCCGGGTGGGGGCGTGCCGAACGCGGCATCCATCAGCGGGGTGATCGCCTCGACGTCGTCGCTCGCGTCGAGGACCACGAAACGGGCGGTCAGCGCCAGGACCGGGCCCGGATGGGCCAGTGTGGGGTCGAGGACGGCGGCGGCGCGGGCGATCAGGTCGAGCTCGGCCCAGCGGAGCGTGTCGGGATGCCAGTGGGCCTGATCATCCCACCCGATCTCCAGCACCTCGTCGTCGCCTGGCCCGCGCAACCCGAGGTCGATCATGTCGAGGCCGCTGTCGATGTCGAGGACCAGCGCATGGCCGCCGCCGACAGCGAACTCCACGATGATCGACTCATCCGCCATGTCGTCATCGTCATCGTCGCCGGTGTCGGCACCGTCGTCGAAGAAGTAGGCCCGCCAGAAGCTCGGATCGTCGAGGCGGGTCTTGAGCGTGGCGGGAAGCGGCATGCGAGGCACATTAGCCCGCGGGTACGACGAATTTCCGGCCCGCCGTCGCCCAGGCACGCTTTCCGGTGGTCGTAACCGGTCTGGGCGACGGCCGGCGACATCTCGGCCTTCGCCCCGGGCGGGCGCGTGTGGCGGTCAGGCGGGTGTCGGATGGTGGTGGGCCCGGCGGGCGTGGGAGAGGTCCGTGTGGTGGCCGGGGCCGGGGTGGCTGTCCGGGTCGACGTGGACGGTGGCCGAGGTCAGGCGCGGGACGTGGTGGGTGAGCTGGTGCTCGGCGTCGGCGGCGATCTCGTGGGCGGCCAGCAGTGTCAGGCGGGCGTCGACGACGATGCCGGCCTCGGCGTGCAGGGCGTGGCCTATCCAGCGCAACCGCAGGCCGGACACGTCGCGGACGCCGTTGATCTCGCGTAGGTGCTGCTCGGCGTGGTCGACCAGCTGTGGGTCGACCCGGTCCATCAGGCGGTGGTAGACCTGGCGGGCCGCGTCCTTGAGGACGAACAGGATCGCCACGGTGATCGCGATCCCGACGACCGGGTCGGCCCAGCCCCAGCCCAGCCAGGCTCCGGCCGCGGCCAGGACGACGGCCAGGGAGGTGAACCCGTCGGTCCGCGCGTGCAGCCCGTCGGCGACCAGGGCCGCCGAGCCGATCCGCCGGCCGACCGCGATGCGGTAGCGGGCGACGACCTCGTTGCCGGCGAAACCGGTCAGCCCGGCCGCGAACACCCACGGGAGATGGCTGATGTCGCGCGGGGCCAGCAGCCGGTCGACGGCGAACCAGGCCGACGCGACGGCGGAGGCGGCGATCACGGCGACGATCACGACACCGGCGAGGTCCTCGGCGCGGCCGAACCCATAGGTGTACGCCCGGGTCGCGGCCCGCCTGCCGAGCCAGAACGCGATGCCCAGCGGCACGGCGGTGAGCGCGTCGGCGACGTTGTGCACGGTGTCGCCGAGCAGTGCCACCGAACCGGACATCACCACGATGACGGCCTGCACCGCGGCGGTGACCCCGAGCCCGGCCAGGGAGATCCACAACGCCCGCAGGCCCTCTCGGGAGGACTCCAGAGCGCTGTCGACCTTGTCGGCGGTGTCGTGCGAATGCGGCGTCAGCAGATGCCGGAGACCATGCCGGTGCGGGTGGTGGTGCTCATGCTCGGACACGTCGTCACCCTACGCCCGGCACTAGCGGTGCGACAACCCCGCAACTGCCAATGAGCTGCAAGAACACAACCTTGCCGATTGTCGTAGGCCCCCGGGGGACGAACCCGAAGGCGTGACATTCGTGGGTTACTGTCCGAATTCACAGGTCTTGCCGGAAGAATGCGGCTTTCCGCTCAATGCCCGACAGGAGATCGTATGCTTCGCCAACTGCCCGGGGTCGTCACCGCCGTCCTCGGGGCTGGACTGTCCGTGGCCGCGCCCGCCCAGGCGGCCGCCCCGGCGCTGCGGTTCCAGAGTGTCCAGTACGACTCGCCGGGTAAGGACGACCGCTCCAACGGGAGCCTCAACGCCGAGTGGATCGCCCTGGTCAACACCGGCGCCACCAGCGTGAACCTGAAAGGCTGGCGGGTCGACGACGCGGTACGCACCTACACCTTCGACAACGTCACCATCGCCGGGCGGGGCGGTGTCGTCTACCTGCACACCGGGAAGGGCACCGACACGGCCACCCACCGGTACTGGAACTCCGGCAACTACGTGTGGAACAACACCGGCGACACGGCCACCCTGCGCAACCGGGCCGGCGCGGTCCATGACACCTGCACGTGGGGGTACTCGTCCGGCCGTACCACCGTGGCCTGTTGAAAGACGGTGGCCCGNNNCCCGGCCGTCCCACCGTGGTCGTCAGGAACGGAAGACGTCCTTGATCTTCTCGCCGGCCTGCTTGAGGTTCGCCGCCTTCTGATCGGTCTTGCCCTCGGCCTCCAGGCGCTCGTCGTCGGTCGCCTTGCCGACGCCCTCCTTGACCTTGCCGCCGATCTCCTCGGCCTTGTTGTCGACCTTGTCATCGAAAGCCATCGGACACCTCCAGATCACGGATGTACGTCTCTCTCATACCCGTGGATCCGAAGCCCAATCCGTCAGTCACCCGGCAGGCGTGCCCGGATCGCCGCGCGGTCCGCCGGCGGACTCCGAGGCGCTGGTTGTGCTCATGGTGATCGATTGAGCACAATGGGTGCTCGCTCGTCCTGGAGGCGTCCATGTCGCGACCGGCGAAGCTGGGGCCGCACGATCAGCCGTCGATCGGGCCGTACACGCTGCTCGCCCGCCTCGGGCGGGGCGGGCAGGGCGAGGTCTACCTCGCCGCTGACGCCGACGGCAACCGGGTCGCAGTCAAGGTCCTGCGTGTCGACTGGGACCCGAGCGGAGTGCTCCGGCGCAACCTCGACCGGGAACTCGTCAACGCGCGCAAGGTCGCCCAGTTCGTCACGGCCAAGGTGCTCGACTTCGACGTCGTCGGCGACCAGCCGTACATCGTCAGCGAGTACATCGAAGGGCTCACCCTCGCCGAGCACGTGCGGGAGCAGGGGCCACTCAAGGACAGCGAGCTGCTGCAGGTGGCGATGCAGGCGCTCACCGCGCTGGAAGCCATCCATCAGGCCGGGATCATCCACTGCGACTTCAAGCCGGCCAACATCATCCTCGGGCACGGCGGGGCCCGGGTGATCGATTTCGGGATCGCTCAGACACTGGACACCACGCACCGGGTCGGCGAGATCGCCGGGAGCTTTCCTTACATGGCGCCGGAGCAACTCGCCAACGATCCGCTGACGTCGGCGGTCGACCTGTTCGCGTGGGGGTCGACGATGGTCTTCGCGGCCACCGGCGAGCAGGCGTTCCCGGGGGACAACCGGGAGCAGGTGGCGCACGCGATCCTGAACCGGCCGCCCCGGCTCGACGGTGTCGAGGAGCCGCTGCTCACCAGTCTGCGGGCCTGCCTGCTCAAGGATCCGGACCGCCGGCCGACCGCGGCACAGGCACGCAAACTGCTCTTCGGACGGCGGGCCAAACCGGTCGCGCGGCCGGTCAAGGCGATACCGCCGACCCGGGTGGAGACTCCGATCGCGGCCCCGATCGCTACGCCGGTCGCGGTGGCACCGGTCGCCTCGCCCTCGCCCTCGCCCTCGCTCTCGCCATCGCCATCGCCATCGCCGGAGAGTGTGAACACCGGGAAGGCGCTGGCCGCGCTGGTGGGGGCGGTGGTGGTCGGGGCGGTCGTGATCTGGGCAATGCCCGGTTTGTCCGACGGGTCCAGCGGTTCGACAGCCGCCACGTCCACTCCGGCGCCCGCTTCCACCACGGTGGCGCTGCCGCTCCGGAAGCAGTACGAGGCACTGTGGCCCGACGACAGCTGTGCGAAGATCGGCGCGAAATCCGGCCAGCGGGTCCTCGACAAATGCCCGCTGACCGATGGAACCACCCTTTACTGCGCCGAATGGGCCAACGCGACGGTCATGGCGGAATCTGCCAGGAACCCGGGTTCAGGACCGATCGGTGAACTGGAGAGTAAAGGTGGCTGGCGCGACACGTGGTCCCACCAGGATTTCGGCCGGCACGGGGCTTTCTACAGCTACCGGTTGGTTGAGGATGGCAAGACTACCGGCTGGTCCATCTGGTGGCAGGACAGTACCGCGGCGATCTCGTGCTTCCTCCACGGGTCCGTCGGCAGCGAAAGCCTCCTGCTGGACAGCTTCGAAGCACAAGGCTTCCGGCGATCCGGGCCCGTGCCTTCCCGATCCTAGGACGCATCTGACCGATGAATGCGTGCGTGGGCCAACCTGCCGACCGGCGCCCTGTCGGCACCGCGCGCGCCATAGCGGCCGGCCGCGGGTTCGGTGACCGCTCGCTGATCCCTACGTCTGGCTCAGACCGTCGGCCACCTGATGTGCGGTGATGTCCCGGGGGACGGACTCAGGGTTGCCGGCGGCCAGCGGATGATCTGCCACATCCGACCACACCTCGGCGAACGCCTCGAACAACGCCGGTGTCAAACCCGTCATCGCCTGCGACTGCGCGATCTCCCGCATCTCCGCCACGTAACGGTGGGCCTTGGTGGAGGCGAGGGCGATCTCGTACGGCGTACCGAAGGAGGTGCCCAGGTCCTGCATGACCGGATCCAGCACACCGTGAGCGGCGGCGGAACGGACCGCCTGCGCCATCAGCCCCATCAAGCCTTTGTAGACCGAGGCGGTGGACATCTTCACCGCGCTCGCCGCCCCGATCCGATCGCCGACCACCACCGGCCGGGCGTGGGTCCAGCGCAAATCGGCGACCTCGGCGGCCCGCGGCCCGGACAGGTAGAGCGTCGCCCCGGGCCGGACGGTCGGCGGTGGCCCGGAGATCGACCCGTCCACGAAGCCGAACCCGGCGGCCGTGATCACCTGCGCCGACGCGGCGGCGGTCGCCGGGGACACCGCGTTCATGTCGGCGACCAGCGGCCGTGCGGTCACCGACGAGGCCAGCGCGGCGATCTCCCGGGCCGCGTCCACCGCGGCACCGGGCGGTGTGACGACGAGGACCACGCCGGACTCGGCCAGCACGTCGGCGGGCCGGGCAACGACCCGCAGCCCGGCGGCCTCGACCAGGCGCGCTGTACGCGCCGACCGGCCGGCCAGAGACGTGACGACCTCGTGGCCGCCCGCCCGCAACGCCCAGCCGAGCCCCGACCCCATGTGCCCGGCACCGATCAACCCCACGATCGCCATGCCGAAAACCTACTGGAGCCGGTCAGCCGCCCCACATGCGGCGGTTGTGTTCCTCCACGGCGCGGGACGCCGAGACGACACCGAGGACGAGGAAACCGATCCAGGTCAGGGGGCCGGTGATCCAGCCGATGAACACGAAGGTCAGCGCCGCGTTGATCCAGAAGAGGACCCAGAAGCTCACCATCATCACGACGCCCTGGGTGATCTTGCCCGCGTAGAGGGACCCGATCCCGAAGATCCCGAACAGGCCCGGCACCAGTTCGAGCGCGACCGCCGCACCCTGCGAACGCTGCTGCGGTGGCACCACGGGCACCACCGGCGGATACTGCGGCCCGTACTGCGGCGGCGGGTAGGAGGGCTGATGCGGCTGCTGGTAGGAGGGCGGCTGCCATCCGCTGGAACTGGTCACCCGGGCATGCTCCCATCGCGCGCCCGCCACCCTGTGCAGCCGAACGGACCGTGTCACTCCACCGAACCTCCGATGGTGATCAGGTGGTGCGGAACGCGTCCCGGTAGGCGGCGGGCGTGGTGTCGAGCGCGGCCCGGAACCGGCGGCGCAGGTTGACCGCCGACGACAGCCCGACACGCTGGGCGATGGCGCCGACCGGCAGGTCGGTCTCCTCCAGCAGCGCCCGGGTGGTGGCGATCCGCCGGTCGAGCAGCCAGCGGCCGGGGGAGACCCCCAGTTGGTCGGTGAAATGCCGCGTCAGCGTGCGCGGGGACAGCCCGGCACGGGCCGCCATCTCCTCGACCGTCAGCGGCCGGTGCAGGTGGGTGGTGATCCAGTCCAGCAGCGGGGCGAGCGAGTCCGGCACCGGGCCGGTGGTCGGCAGCCGGGGGAACTGCCGCTGGCTGCCCTCCCGGTGCGGTGCCGCGGCCAGCTGCCGGCCGATCCGCATCGCCAGGGCCGCGCCGTGCTCGCGCCGGACCTGGTGCAGGCAGAGGTCGACGGTCGTCGCCGAGGCGCCGGCGGTGGCCACGTCACCGTGGTCGACGTAGAGCACCGACGGATCGGACCGCATCAGCGGGTAGCGGACGGCCAGGTCGGCGGTCATCTCCCAATGGACGGCCGCTGCTCGCCCGTCGAGAAGGCCCAGACTCGCCGGAATGTGGACGCCCGAGCAGATCGCCACGATGCGGGCGCCACGCCGGTGGGCGGCGCGGACCGCCGCGCCGACCGCGGGCGAGACCTCCGGTCCGGCCGGCCAGCCGGGGATGATGACGGTGTCGGCGTCGGCGAGGGCCGCCAGGCCGCGGTCGACGATCAGATCAACCCCCAGGGTGGTACGGACGGCGCCCGGCCGTTCCGCACAGAGGGCGAACGCGTAGTGCCGTGGGATGTCCGGCCCGTGATCGCCGAAGACGGCGGACGCACTGGTCACCCGGTACATCTCCAGCGGCGGACTGACCAGGGCGACGACTCGGTGCGGCATGGCGCGAATGTACCCACCGGCGTCGTTCCGGGCGCCTGTGGGCGACGGCCGCGCCGCCGACAATGGGTGATCATGAATCCCGCTCTTCTCGGCGAGCAGCACGCTGCTCTGTGGACCAGGAACTTCACGCTGTTCTTCGGTGCCCGCACGGTGTCCCTGCTGGGTGACACGATGCTTCCGGTGGTGACGGCGCTGGCCGTCGGCGCCGTCTACGGGGTGTCCGGCGTCGGCTACGTGCTGGCCGTGTGGACGGCCCCGTTCGTGATCTTCGTGCTGCTCGGCGGGGTGTTCGCCGACCGGGTGGGCGCGCGCGCCATGATGGTCGGCGCCGACGTCGTCCGGGTCGTCACCCAGGGCGTGCTGGCCGTCGCGTTCCTCACCGGCACCCCGCCGTTCTGGCTGCTGCTGTCGACGTCGTTCCTGGCCGGGACGGCGGCCGCGATGTTCCAGCCCGGGGTGAACGGGATGGTGCCGCTGGTGGCCGCCGACCCGCAACGCGCCAACGGCACCCTGAAGATGGCCGACGCGGCCACCCAGGTCGCCGGCCCGGTTCTCGCCGGTGTGCTGATGGTGGTGTCCGGTGCCGGTGTCGTCTACGCCGTGGACGCGGCGACGTTCCTGCTCAGCGGCCTGTTCCTGGCTCTGGTCCGGCTGCCGGCACCGGTGCGGGCGGAGCGGCGGTCGACGGTTCGGCGGGACCTGCGGCGCGGCTGGTCGGAGTTCCGGTCCCGGGCCTGGATGTGGTCGGTGATCCTGATCTGGGTCGTCTTCGGCATCGTGGTCTTCGGACCCTACGTGCCACTGAGTTCCCGCCTGATCGGGGAGAGTCTCGGCGACGTCGCCTACGCGTGGGTGATGGCCGGGCTGGGCGCCGGTACGGTGCTCGGCGGGCTCGTCGCGATCCGGTTCCGTCCGGGGCACCCGCTCGCCGCGGGCGGGGTGGCGCTGTCCGGGTTCGCGTTCATCCCGCTGTCGGTGGCACTGGAACTGCCGTTGCCACTGGTGATGGCCGGTCACCTGGTGGGCGGGATGGCCTGGGCGTTCTGGTCGGTGATGTGGTCGACCAGTGTGCAGACACAGGTCGCTCCGGACGTCCTCAACCGGGTCACCGCGTACGAGGTGGCCGGTTCCGTGGCCGGTGTGGCGGTCGGGCAGGCGCTGGTGGGGCCGGTCGTCGGGATCGTCGACCCACGGGTGCTGCTGTTCGTGTCGGCCGGTGTCAGCGTCGCGGTGTGCGCGGCCCTGCTGCTCACCCCGGCCGTCCGCGGGCTGCGCCGGGTCTGACAGTGATCGCACAGGCGACGCAAAGGAGCCGGCGAGACTTCCCGCGCAGGCTTGCCCCCAGAACCGATCGAAGGGGGATCACATGCAGCGGGACATCGGGCGCAGGCGCGCCGCACTGGTGACCGGAGCGCTGGTCGTGGCGAGCCTGGCGACCGCCGTCGGGATCGGCGTCGCCGCGGAGGCGTCCGACTCCACGTCCACCTCCTCCACCTCCAGCACGTCCAGCTCGACGACGACCACCACGACGGACTCGCCGGTGATCTCCAGCGGCGACAGCGGCAGCAGCTCGCAGGCCACGTCGGGAGGTTCCTGAGATGCCGCTCGTCGAGACGCTGCCGGTCGGCGCGGACACCGCGCAGTGGCCGGTCTGGGGCACCGTCGCCCGCCTGGTCGTGACCGACCCGGCCCGGCGGGACGAGGCCGCCGACCTGCTGCGCGCCGAACTCACCGCCGTCGACGGGGCGTGCAGCCGGTTCCGGCCGGACTCCGAGATCCGTGACGTGTGCCGGGCCGGCGGACGGCCGATCGTGGTCAGCTCGCTGCTGGCCGAGCTGGTCGGCGCCGCCCTGGCCGCGGCCCGCGAGACCGGCGGCGCGGTCGACCCGACCGTCGGTGCGGCGCTCTGCGCTCTCGGCTACGACCGGGACTTCGAGCAGCTCGCCGGGCGGGTGTTCGGCGGTGGCGTCCGCGTCTTCCCGGCACCCGACTGGCGTGCCGTCCGGCTGCGGGACCGTGAACTGACCGTCCCGGACGGGGTGCTGCTCGATCTGGGCGCCACCGCCAAGGCGGTCGCCGCCGACCGGGCCGCCGCACGGATCGCCGACCTGCTGGACACGGGAGTGCTGGTCGCGCTCGGCGGGGACATCGCCACCGCGGGACCGGCGCCGGACGGCGGCTGGCAGGTGCTGGTCCAGGACCGGCCGGGCGACCCGTCCTGCACGATCCGGCTGCCGGCCGGCGCGGCCCTGGCGACCTCCAGCACCGCCGGGCGCACCTGGGGCCGGCCCGGTGAACTGCTGCACCACATCGTCGACCCGGCGACCGGCCGGCCCGCCCCGCGGGTCTGGCGGACGGTGTCGGTGGCGGCGTTCAGCTGCCTGCGGGCCAACACGCTGAGCACCGCCGCGATCGTCCGCGGGCACGGCGCCCGCGCCCTGCTGGCGGACATGCCGAGCCGTCTGGTCACCCCCGGCCTGCGGGTTGTCTGCGGCGGCGGGTGGCCGCGGTGAGCAGCGACGCGCTCTGGTACTTCGCCCGGGGCAGCGGTGTCGTCTCGCTGATCCTGCTGACCGTGGTGGTGGCGCTGGGCATCGGGGCACGGTCCGGGCGGCCGGCGTTCGGGCTGCCCCGCTTCGCGGTCAACCTGGTCCACCGCAACGCCGCCCTGCTCAGCGTGGTGTTCCTGGGTGCGCACGTGACCACGCTGCTGTTCGACGAGTACGCGAACCTGCGCGCCGTCGACCTGGTCGTCCCGTTCATCGGCAACTACAGCCCGTTCTGGCAGGGCCTCGGCACGGTCGCACTGGACCTGCTGCTGGCGATCGTGGTGACCAGCCTTCTCCGGCATCGGATCGGTGTCCGGGCGTGGCGGACCGTGCACTGGGCCGGCTACCTGAGCTGGCCGATCGCCCTCGCGCACGGACTCGGCGCGGGCAGCGACGCGGACACCTGGTGGCTGTGGACGATCTCGCTCGCGTGTCTGGCCGTCGTGGTCGCGGCGGTCGTATGGCGTACCTCCGCGGCCTTCGAAGCCCGGACGGACCGTGCCGTCCGCCGTGTCGAGCCTCGCCTCCGGGCCGGCATCCGTTGATCTTTCGACCGATCCTTCGACCTAGGAGAGCCCTGTGACCAGCACTTCTGTCGCCCCGCTGGAGCAACGGCTGCTGAGCGGCAGCGGCCGGCACGGCCCGCTGCCCGACCTCAGCGGCCCCGACATCATCGCGATGGCCCGGGAGGCGGGCCTCACCGGACGCGGCGGCGCGGGATTCCCGGTGTGGCGCAAACTCGCCGCGGTCGCCGCCTCCGGCCGCCCGGCCGTGGTGATCGCCAACGCCGCCGAGGGCGAACCGCGATCCGCCAAGGACAAGACGCTGCTCGCCGCAGCGCCGGAACTCATCGTCGACGGGCTCCGGCTCGTCGCCCGCGCGACCGGGGCGCAGGCGACGTACCTGTACGCGCCGGCAGCCGCCCACGACTCGCTGCGGAACCTGCCGGTCGAGCTGCGGACAGCGCCGGACGCGTTCGTCGCCGGGGAGGAGTCGGCGGCGGTCGCGGCGGTCACCGGGCGCGGAGCGGTTCCCGCCGACAAACGGATCCGGATCACCGAGTCCGGGGCCGGTGGCGCGCCGACCCTGGTCCAGAACGTGGAGACCCTCGCCCACCTGGCGCTGATCGCCCGGCACGGTCCCGGCTGGTTCCGTTCCGCCGGTACGGCCGACGAGCCCGGCACCTTCCTGGCCACCATCGGCGGCGCCGTGCAACGGCCCGGTGCCGTGGTCGAGGCCGGGTACGGGGTCACCCTCGGTGACCTGATCGCCGCCGCCGGTGGGCCGTCGTTCCGGCTGCGGGCGGTCCTGATCGGCGGCTACCACGGCGGCTGGGTGCCGGCCGACCCCGCGCTGCCGGTCAGCCGGGCCGCGCTCGCCCCCTACGGCGCGTCACCCGGCGCCGGGGTGGTCGTCGCGCTGCCCACCGTCTCCTGTGGCCTGGTCGAGACGTCCCGGATCGCGACCTACCTGGCGAGGGAGTCGGCCGGCCAGTGCGGTCCGTGCGTGAACGGGCTGCCCCGGATGGCGCAGACCCTCGCCGATCTGGCCGCCCGCCGGTCCCGGCCGGGCCTGCCCGCCGAGGTCGAACGGCTGGCCCGCCTGGTCACCGGCCGGGGCGCGTGCCGCCACCCGGACGGTACGGCCCGCCTGGTCCTCAGCGCGATGCGGACGTTCGCCCCGGACGTCACCGCCCACCTGCACGGACACTGTCTGGCCGAGGAGGCCCGATGACCACCCGGCTGCACATCGACTGGACCGCCTGCGACGGTCGCGGCCTCTGCACCGAACTGCTGCCGGAGCTGCTGGTCGAGGACGACTGGGGCTATCCGGCGGCCCGCCACGACGCCGACCTGCCGGTCCCGGCGGCGCTGGAACCCGACGCCCGGGAGGCGGTCAGCCGCTGCCCTGCCCTGGCGTTACGCCTGGTCCAGGTGCAGCCGGTGGTTCCCGGCCCCGCCTGAACCGCGGTGAGCTCGCCGAGGGGCGGCGGAATCAGTCGCGGGAGATGTCCAGGAACCCGATACCGGCCTCGGCGTCGATGTTCAGCCCGGGCTCGTCGTCGAGGTCGCCCTTACGGATCTCGACGCCGCCGCTCACGCCGCCCTTCTCATCGCCGTAGACGGTGACGTCACCGGCGCCGCTGCTCAGCGCGAGCTTCACCGGGACCTTCTCGGACGTGCGGATCTTCCACGTGTGCACGCCACCGGCCATCAGGATCGGCAGTGTCTCGTCGAGACGGCCCAGTTCGATCTCGATGGTCTGCGCTCCGCCGATGATGTCGATGTCGCTGACCGTGCCGCCGGACATGTCGAACGAGGCGGTGTGCACCCCGGCGCCCATCCGCAGCCGCCACACGATGTCCTCGCTGAGCAGCACGTCGATCTTGCCGCTGCCGTTCTCGGTACCGTCGGGTTCGGCGCTGACCGACAGCGTCCCGTCCTTGAAGTCGGCGTCGACGTCGAGACCGGAGTCCTTGGGGGTGGTGACCTTGAAGTTGTCGCCGTTCAGGTCGGCGGTGCGGACATCGAGACGGGTGACGCCGGAGGTCAGTTCGAACTTCGCGGCGGTGATCGCCGGCCGCGGTGGCGTCGTCGTCTGCGCCGGTGGCGGCGCCGGTGCCGTGGTCGTCGGCGCGGTGGACGGTGCGACGCTGACCGGAACGGTGGTCGTCTCCGCGACCGGGGGCGTGGTGGTGACTGCGGGCGCGGCCAGTTCCTGCTGGTCACGGGGCGGCTCGGGCCGGGTCAGCAGCAGCGTGCCGGTGATCACCAGCCCGGCCAGCAGCCCGGCCGCGAGCACCGGGCGTTTGCGGTTGCGGGGTTCCTGGGGTTCGATCTCCGGTGGTCTTCGTGCCCGGTCGGGCCAGTAGTCGGAGATGTTCGGCAGCCGCATCGGCATCGGGCGTGGTGTCGGCCCGGGTTCGGCGACCGGGACGGGCTCCTGTCCGTCGACGGGTTCGGCGTGGCCGGACACGTAGCCGGCGATCCGCAGTCTCGGGCGTTGCCCGTCGTTCCGCTCCATCACGCCGGTCTCCCCATCGATGTGATTCCCCGTGCAAGATACGGACACGTAGCGTCGACGGTTCAACAGCGCTATCAGTTAATAACCCTGCGTGGAGATCGCCTAGTCCTCGGCGGCGTCGCCCAGCGCGGGGAGGAGTCTCCCGCAGGCTCGCGATCGCGGCCGCCGTCACCTCCGGTGGTACGTCCCGCAGCCGGGCGGCCTGGGCGGCACTCGCGGCCCGGACCGCCTCTTCGGCCTTCTCCGCCCCGGCGGGGGAGAGGCGCCCGCCCCACCTGCCCCCGAACGTGGACGTCACCGGTGCGGTGGTCACCTGTCTGGGTGTCCCGGATGTGCACACCGTGATCGTCGACGGCACCGTGGTCAAACGCGACGGCCAACTGACCGCTCTCGACCTGCGCGAACTCCGCCACGCCACCCGCCGGATTCTTTCCGTGACGAGTTGAACCTCACACGGTGTGACGATTACCCGGATTCTCCCGCCGTCGCCGGGTAGCGTCTCATCCTCGTGACCAGCCGCCGCCTCTTCCTCGTCCTCGGTGCCGTCGTGGCCGTCCTCGCCACGGTCAACGTCGCCAACAAGTTCGGCCCGCACGGCACCGGCCTGATCGCCGGCCCGCTGGTCGCACTGGGACTGGTGCTCTTCGCCCGCCGGGCCGGCCTCACCTGGCACGATCTGGGACTGTCCCGCCGTACCCTGCTGCCCGGTTTCAAATACGCCGCCGCCGCGGTCGCCGCGGTAGCCGTCGTCTACGCCGTCGGCGCGGCCATCCCGTTCACCCGGCCCGCCTTCCAGGACGTCCGCTACCACCTGCACCTGAGCGCCGCCCTGCTCACGGCGTTCGTGGTGGTCCCGTTCGGGACGGTCCTGCTGGAGGAGGTCGCCTTCCGGGGCGTCCTGATGGGCCTGGTCAACCGTCATCGCGGCGCGGTGTGGGCGAGCGTCACGTCGTCGGCACTGTTCGGCCTGTGGCACATCCTGCCGTCACTGCGCCTCAACAGCGCCAACTCGGCGGTCGGCTCGATCCTCGGCACCGGTGTGACCGGCCAGGCGCTGGCGGTGGCGGGGGCGGTCGCCTTCACCGCACTGGCCGGCTTGCTGCTGTGCGAACTACGCCGCCGCAGCGGAAGCCTCCTGGCCGCCGCGGCCCTGCATTGGGCCACCAACGGCCTGGGCCTACTGATCACCGCCGGCCTGGCCGCGGCCCAGCTCACGTAGCCCGCATCCGAGGCGATCCCGGTCGGGGCGCTCGGCCGGCAGACCCAGGTACCGATGACCGGCTGCCAGAGGCACCACCTGCGCACATCCCAAGGTCATGGGATGCCTGCTGGTGCGGTGACCGTGGACGTCTGCCGGGTTGGT
Organism: Actinoplanes subglobosus; assembly: GCF_042650585.1. Lineage (NCBI taxonomy): Bacteria > Bacillati > Actinomycetota > Actinomycetes > Micromonosporales > Micromonosporaceae > Actinoplanes > Actinoplanes subglobosus. The sequence goes on along the minus strand of NZ_JBHSBL010000013.1, from coordinate 54,298 downwards.
CCTGGCCAATCTTGACCGGTTGACCACCGGAAGCGGTGGAAAAATCGTCAAGATCCGGCGGGGCGACCGGTGAAGGTCGACAGTCACCGCACTCGCGGGTACGCGGAACCTCTTGAGCGCGCGGCATTGCGCTAAGGCGACGACAGGAGCACACGGTGGGTGAATGGTGTTCGCCGACCACTGCTGCCTTGATTCCGCGCGCAGTCAGGTGGCCGCCATCGAGGGCATCGGCACGATGACCAGAGAGCTCATCCGTCAGGGAGGAGGCGTACCCGGCGGGTGGTCAGGCCATCGTAGAGGGACCGGCTCGACGGGAGAAGGATGACGATGGCTGTTGATACTTTCATGGTCTACGTCGGTGTGTATTCCAGCGTTGCCGCCGCGGAGGCGGATTACGACCTGGTGAAAGACCTGCACCGCAAGGTGGGGCTGATCGACGCCTATGACGCTGCGGTGCTCGAACGCCGGTCCGGAGGGAAGACCCGGATAGTCAAGAAGCACGAGACACCGACCCGGGTGGGCGGGGTGCTGGGCGGCGGGTTGGGCCTCGCCACCGGTCTCGTGGTCGCGCTGTTCCCGTTCGCCGCGATCGGGGGCGGTCTGCTGGCGGCGACCACCTCGGGCGGCGCCGTTCTCGGGGCGCTGGCCGGCCACGCGGCAGCCGGGATGAGTCGCCGGGACCTCAAGGAACTCGGCGAGCACCTCGACACCGGAGACGCCGGGCTGGTGGTGATCGCGGTCGCCGACATGGGTGCCAAAGTGGAACGGGCCATGCGCCAGGCGGCCAGGATCGAGGCCAAGGAGCTCAAGGCCGACACTTCACAGATCGAGCAGGATGCCAAGACGGCCGGCGCGTGACGACATGATCGAGGTCCTCGCCGATCTGCGTGGGTCGCCGGCCGAAGCTGTGTGACGCGCGAAACGGGCGGCCCCGGATGGGAGGCCGCCCGTTTCGTCGTGGCGCGTCAGAACCAGACTTTTCGACCACCCACCGGCCGACCGACCGCACCGAGGATCCAGAGCACCGCGCCGATCACCAGGAGGATGACGCCGATCGTGTACAGGATCGACACGTGCAGGAGGTAGCCCAGGAGCAACAAGATGAGACCAACGACCAGCATTACTTTCTCCGTCCGTCCGCGGGGGGATTTCCCGCCGACGCCCTGATACCCAAGGCTTCCGGCGAGCAATCCTCGTCTATCCTCCGTCCGGGTGAGACGAACCCGACTCAGTCCTTGCGCCCGGTGACGGCGACCGTGACACCCAGGTGGACCAGGGAAGGCCGCCGTGGCGAGCGGGCGAACCAGTCGAGTGCCGGTGTCAGGTCGCTGCCGGCAGTGGTGCGACCTCGCGCAGTTCGGCGGTCAGCCGCGCGGCCATGTCCAGCGGCGACTCGGACGGCGACGACGGGGTGGGTTCGAAGAAGGTCACCTTCAACCGGGGGCGGCGCGGGAAACGGGCGATGTCCACGGTGCCGGAGACGGCCGCACAGATGACCCGCGTCTCCGGGACGGCCTGTGCCAGGCGCCCGACACCACTGCGGGCCCGCAACTGCTTCCCTTGCGAACGGGTGCCCTCCGGGAAGATACCGAGACAGCCACCATCGCTGAGGCACTGAACCGCGGCGTCGAGCGCGTCCGTGTCGGCCTGCCCGCGCCGGACCGGAATCTGCCCCATGCCGTCGAGCACCCACCGGAGCGCCGGATTCTTCCAGAGTGACGCCTTGGCGAGGGCCCGGATCTGCCGCTGACGGCGCGCGGCGACAGCGATGACCACCGGATCCCAGGCGCTGTCGTGGTTGGCGGCGACGATCGTCGCACCCTCCAGCGGAACGTCGGCCAGCCCCACCACTTCCAGACGGCCCCACCAGCGGACGATCGGCCCCGCCGCCGTCATCACCGCCCGGTAGACCGGCGAGATCCGCTCATGGTGACCGGCCCCGGCAGCAGAACGATCGCGTCCCATGACCCACTCTCAACGCTCGGAAACGACAGGCGGCCGGGTCACCGGTCCCTCGACCGTTCGCGGCCCTGCCAGCTTAGGTCGTCTCTCCAAGCCGCCGCGCTTCCGCTTCTGCGCCGTCGGCGATCCGGTCCCGCGCGCACCGGTTCACAGCCAGCTTGCGGGTCGGTCCGAGCGGCTCAGCAGACCCTCGACGGCCGTGTCCAGGGCGGCGGCGGTGAACGGCTTGGCGAGGAAGGCGCCGGCGCCGAGGCCGCACGCGTGAGCGTGTGGATCGTCCCGGTTCTGCCCGGTCACGACCATGATCGGCACGTCGCTCACCGGGCGCAGGTGCTCGATCACCTGCCAGCCACTCCATCCCGGCGGATTCACGACTCCGGTGAGCACGAGGTCCGGGTGGGATGCGACGGCCGCGTGTACGCCGCTCTCGCCCTCGAACCGGACCACGACGTCGTGCCCGGCCCGGGCCAGCATGCGCTGAATGATTTCGGTGGTGTTGAGGTCGTCATCGATGATCAGGATCAGCGCCCCGCTGGCCGTGCGGGCGACGACCGGTTCGGCCGGTTGCGCCGCCAGGAAGTCGTCGGTGACGGCGACTGCCGCCTCCGGCGCCCGCGATCCCAACTCCTGCATGCTGTGTTGCCAGTGGGCATGACCGAGGGCCTCGACGAGGTGTCCGGGTAGGGCGGCCAACGTCGCCGCCCGGAGCCCGGTGTCGGTGATCCGCCTCGCGTGTGCGGCGCCTGCCGGGCTGATCCGGGCCAACTCGGCTCGTAATTTGTCCTGCTCTCGTGCGTCGGTGATGGACGTGATGTCCAAGTCGGCGCTCATGATCAGATCCGGAGCGCCGATGCCGACCGCCGCCTCGACCCGTGTGCTCACCGAATCGATTGCGGCGACCACACGGCACACGGCCCGGACGTCGCCCAGACGGTGGTAGGCCTCCGCGACCGACTGCAGGGCGTGGTCGCGGCCGAACCCCTCCGGGAGCGCTCGCGCGGTGCGTTCGGCGGTCGCCGCCCAGCCGGCGGCCCGTGCCGGATCCTTCGCGGCGATCGTCGCGGCCATCCGTGCATGGATCACCGCCCGATTGTCGGCGTCGGCGACATGCCCGGTCACTCGTTCGGCTGCCTCCGTCATCCCGGCCTCGGCCAGTGCCTCGGCGAATCCGTACCGATGGGTGTCCTCGGTCATGCCGGCCTCGATGACGGCGGCCAGTCCCGGCGTGGGCGCTGCCCGGAATATCTCCACCTTCGCGAGCTGGCGTTGCCACTCCTCAGCCTGCTGCTCGGCCAGAGCGAGCGCTTCGTCTACGTTGCCGAGCGCGGCGAGCGGGGCGAGGGTGTCGGCGTCGTTCCACTCGCGGGCTGCCGAGCGGACGAGCCGGGCCGCGGATGCCGGGTCGTGTTCGCCAATTGCCTTGGCCAGGGACAACGCGGCCGCGGCCCGATGGTGGTCGGCATCGAGCCGTTCGCAGAACCGGACCGCCGTGGTGATGTCGAGCGCGGACATCAGCGCGGGTAGTCCGGTCAACAGCTCGTCGCGGCGGTAGGTGTTCGGGTGTTCGTCGTCCAGCGCGGCGTCGGCGAAGGCGCAGCCCCGGGCGAGGTCACCGGCGTGCAGATGTGCGGCAGCGAGCCGAGCGAGCAGGGCACCGCGTTCGGACGGTGGGGCCTCGCGGGCCAGGCGTTCGGCGCGGTCCAGATCGCCCGCGTCGATCATCGCCTCGGTCAGGATCCGGAAGTGATGCTGGCGGGCGTAGACGTCCACGGCGCCACGGGCGGCGGCGCCGGACTCCTCGGCCAGTTCGGCGGCGGACTCCATGCCGTGCCGTGCGGCGGCCTCGGCCAGGGTGGCGAGTGCGTTCGCGCGCCGGTCCGGATCGGCGATCGTCCGGGCCTGGTCGGCGGCTTCGTCGAGGTAGCGGTGTTCATCGGTCGCGTCGGCGAGCACGACCGCCATCGAGGTACGCCAGCATGCGCGCACCTGCCGGGCGGTGTGCCCGGCGAGTTCGGCGTGCCGCGCGGCTGCGCCGGGGTCGCTGGCTCGGGTGGCCGCCGTGCTGATAGCCGCATGCGCCCTGGCCAGGTCGTAGGCGGTACCGGGCGGGTGCGCCCCACCCATCCGGTCGACGATGGCCTCGGCGTCAGCCAGATGGTCGGCTCGCGCGAGGGCGTGGGCGCGGTGCAGTGGGTGGGGGATCTCTTTGGCCAGAGCCGCGGCGTCCTCGGGCGAGCCGGTGTGGGCGGCGACGGCCGCGAGTGCGTAACCGCGCCGGAGCGGATTGGTGATCTCCCTGGCCAGTGCCGTTGCGGCAGGTAGGTCGCCGTGACGCGCGGCGGCTTCGGCCAGGGCCACCAGTGCCTCGGCGCGGTAGAGGTCGTTCTCGATGCGGTCCGTGATCGACCGGGCCCGCATGTGATCTCCAGCGTCGGCCATCGCCCGTGCCGCGGCGGCAAGCGCCTCGGCCCGCCGGAATCGGTCGGCGATCGTCTCAGCAGCGTCCAACGCGGCCTCGGCCGCAGCCCGCGCAGGCTCGGAGCATCCAAGTTCAGCGGAAGCGGAAGGAGAAGGGGAAGCGGCCGCGGAAGGTGACGACAAGGCGGCTGCGGAAGGGGAAGCGGAGGCGGACGGTGAAGAGTCGACGGTGGAGGACGCGGGAGCGGCGGCGGGAGTGAGGTGGCGGGCGACGGTCGAGGCCAGGGCGGCGTGGGTCAACGCCCGGCAGTGACTGTCGGTGATGCCGTCGGCCATGGCGGCGGCACGAACCTGATGGCCGAGCAGAGCCCAGACCGCCGGCAGCCGGACCGGTACGGCGAGATTGCGGGCGGTCAGGGCGTCGCGGTGGAACGCCAGCCGGGCGGCGACCACCAGGTCCGGAACCGGCTGCCGGGCGACCAGGTGCTGTGCCGCGGCGATCTCGGCGAGAGCCGCGGTGTCACCCCCGGTCACCGCGAGCATCCGGTCGTGCCTGGCCCGGTCGGTGCCGAGCGCGACCAGGCCGGGCAGGTCTCCGGCGTCGGCGAGCATCAGCTGATAGGAGCGGAGCAGGTAGTCCGGTGTCGACGGCGGCCAGCCCCGGTCCCGGAAGGTCGACGCCCACGCGGCCAGACGGTCCCGGTACTGGCCGAGCTTGTGGTTGCCGAACCGGTGGACGGCCTGCTCACGGAGTGTCTCGTGGGTGTAGTGGAATACCGAGCCGCGTTCGGCCAGGGTGCGCCCGAAGACGCCGTGCAACAGGGTGTCCAGTTCGTATCGGGCGCGTCCGGTCAACTGCTCCACGTCGTCGCCGGTCAGGCCGCCGCCGGCCGCGGTGACCAGGCCGAGCACCTCCTCGTTCAAACGGTCCGGGCCGGCCAGCGCCTCTTTCAGTTCTTCGGCGGCGAGCAGGGCGACCCGGCGGGCGTACGGCGACGGGGCCAGGTCGCGCACGACGGCGTCGTGCAGCAGATGGTCCGCATCGACGTCGGCGGGCAGTGGGGGATCGGGGCGGCCCGCGACCAGCACCCGCAGGTGGGGTTCGGGGCGTCGGGGCAGTAGCGACGCGATGCTGGCCAGGCCGGAGCCCGGTCGGACGCCGCGGTCCTCGTCGAGGCCGTCGACCAGGATCACCAGGCGGCGCCCGGCGGTGGCCGCCCGTCGCAGTGCGACCCGCAGTAGCTGGCGGCGCATCCCTTCACGGGCGCCGGCGAGTGCGCCCGGCGGCACGGTCTCGCCGGTCAGCGCGGCCAGCTGATCGAGCATCGCGTCACTGAACGCGGTGCTGTCGGACTGTCCGGCGAGCCGTGCCGTCACGAAGAACGACAGCACCCAGGTGTCCGGTGGTGGGTGCAGTGCGAACCAGCTGAACAGGGCGGTCTTCCCGGCCCGCGCCGGTGCCTGCCAGCGGGCGCAGGCGATGTCGCCGCCGCAGAACTCCGCCAGGGTGTCCAGTTCGGTGTCGCGGCCCAGGAGTTCACGGGGCGCGAGGTCGCGTACCCGATCAAGGTATCCGGAACGCTCCCACCAGGTCGGCGTCTCGGTCCGGTCGTCCTGGTGCGCCGCGGCCTTCCGATAGAGGCGCAGCCCTCGGGCGGCTTCGTCGTCGAGGCCGCCGAGCGCGGTCTGCAGCGAGTGGGCCTGGGCGGTGTCGGCCGGGAGGGCGCGGCCGCCGACCAGGAGACCGACCCGGGTCGGTGAGGACAGGCCCATCGCCTTGGCGATGTCGCGCTGACTGCGGAGGCCGTTGTCGCGGTGGATGCGGTCGAGGTGCCGCAGCCAGTCCAGCATCGGCCCGGTTGTCGGCCAGGCGCTCTGGCTGATCGGCTTTCCCCTGCTCACCGCGTCACCACCGTCCCACGATGGCGCAGCCGTCGGGCACCTGTCCGGTCTCGGCCGGAATTCACCCGCCCAGGGGCCCCGCCCTGCCGGGCCACGGGTGATGCCGGGCCGCGGAGTCGCCGGCGTAACGCGGAGGCCAGCGTGAGTGCCGCCGTCAGTGCCTGGCACACCGCTGCGATCACACCGGCGATCACCAGAATGTCGTCCCACATGTCCTGCCTCGTCTCTGTCGGAGCGTCCTGCTCCTCAAGATTCGGGGCGGGCCGCGGGCCCGGGTGTCCACCGCCGTCCTGTCCGCGGCCCGGAGGCCCCGGCGAGTGGGTCGCGGTGGACGGGGACGGGACGGGCGGTGGTCAGATGCTGACGGAGTCGCCGGCCAGGGTGGCCTCCACCAGGGGGCCGGCGCCCAGCGGGAACTCCAGGTGGGCGGCTCCGGCCTTGATCACCAGGACGTGCACGCCCTCGTAGCGCTCGTGTGGGCTGACCTGGATGTCGGTGATCCGGGGGCGGGACAGGACGGTTCGGGCCAGGGACAGGTCGTCCCGGTTGCCGGTGAACCAGTTGCGGCGGTGGATGATCTGGATCTCGCGGTCGTCGGCGACGGTGATCGAGGCGTGCAGGATGGTGGGCCACGCCTTGTCGCGTACTCCGTCGGGGTTGGGAAGAGGGTTGACCACCTGGCGGCCGGCGACGTTGACCAGGCGCATGCCCGGTTCGTCGGCGATCATCCGGTGGTAGTCGGTGAGCAGGCCGATGTCGGCGCGGTCCAGCCGCGGGTCGGCGTGGTGCGGCTCGGCCGCGGTCAGGTTCCGGGCCGGCAGGTAGGAGCGGCGCAGCAGGTACATCAGCTCGCGGACGTGGGGGTTCGCGGCGGCGTTGTAGGCCACCGTGACGATCGGGCCGTCGACGGTGTGCACGGTCATCCGGCCGCTGAGCAGGCGCACACTGTCCGTGATCGCGGCGATGTGGTCGAGCGGGACCAGGACGGTGTCGAAGGTGTCGTCGCGTCGGGCGAGAACCGTGAGGTACTCCTCGTCGAGCGCGATCAGGTAGTCGTACAGGTGCATGGTGGGGTTGGCGTTTCGCCGTTCGATGTCGCGGGGGACCTTGAGCACCATGCGGCATCGCAACGGGTCGATGCCCGCGTCGCGGTAGAGGCGGGGGAGGTCGTCGACGGTGCGGACCTCGTCGATCCACGGACCGAAGCGGTCGAACTCCGGAGTGTTATCAGCGCTGGTCACAAGGGGCGAGCCTAACGCCTCAACGCTTCGCCGACCGGCAGTCCGGCAATCAGGGGGCCGGTGCGAGGACCCAGACCACCTCGGTGTCGCCGGTGGTGGCGTTGGACCAGGTGTGCGGCTCGCGGCCGGGGAAGGTGAAGGCGTCGCCGGCGTCCAGCAGGACGGTCTCCTCGGAGAGCCGGATCTCCAGGCGGCCGCGGACCACGTAGACGAACTCGACCTCGCAGTCGAGGGTGTAGAGCTCCTCGCCGCCGCTGCCGCCCGGCTCGACCGTCGAATGGATCACCTGGAGCTGACTCTGCGTGCCGGGCGTGAGCAGCAACTCGTGGACGTCGTTGCCGCCGAAGTTGATCGGGCGGCCCTCGCCGGCCCGGACCAGCGACGTCGCCGGCGGCTCGAACAGCTCGCCGACGCGGATGCCGAGGACCTCGCAGATCGACACGAGCGACGCCACCGACGGGGAGACCTCGTCGCGCTCGAGGCGGCTGATGAAGCCCTTGTTGAGGGTGGTGGCGTCGGCGACCTGCTGGAGGGTGAGGCCGCGGGCCTGCCGGGCGGCACGCAGCCGCCCGCCGATCGCCGCACCGGAGGCCGGTGGCTGGGCCACCCGCCGGACCTGGCCTGCCATCAACCCTCCAGCTGCATCGCGACCGCCCGCACGGGCGCCCCGTCTGCATTCTCCAAGGCGATCGGGAGGCAGGACACCAGGGGGTCGGGGAAGTCGATCAGTTCCAGGTTGCGGAAGTTCTCCCCGATGACGCCGCCGGCCTGTGCGATCAGGTGGTGCACCGGATAGCCGATCTCCGACGGCGTCTCGTCGATGTTGATCGCGTCGACGCAGAACGTGCGTACGCCCAGGTCGAGCATCCGGCGGCAGGCGTCGGCGTCGAGGAACGGGTGGTCGAAGTAGGCGTCGGTGCCGTAGAACCGCGACCAGCCGGTGCAGATCAGGGCGATCACACCGGGTTTCAGGCCGGCGGGATCGAGGCGATCCCAGGTGATGGGGGTACGGGGTGCCAGCCCCCGGACGTCGAGGACCACGCCGGGCCCGATGAACCGGCTCAGGTCGAGTTCGTGCAGGCGGGGCGCGTCGTCGCGGAAGTGGTAGGGGGCGTCGACGTGTGTACCGGTCTGCGAGCCCATGTCGACGTGCAGCAGGTTGAACCCGTCCCGCGCGATGGTGGCATGCGCGTTCAGCCGGGGTTCAGGGTCGCCCGGATATACCTGTGTCCCGGGGCCGACCGGCACGGACAGATCGACGATGCGGCGGACACGCATGTTTTTCCCTTCGTTAACAGCATGGCAAAACGAGTAGCCCTACATGCAACAGCCGTTGCGTGGGATGAAACTTACGCCTACTCTCCCCGCAACAGCGTTCCTCGGCGAAGGACAACCGCCATGACAGACATACAGCGCCCCAGGGTCACCGAGGTCGAGCAGCACGGCATCGACACCATCCCGGCGGCACACCGGCACTCCCGTCCCCTCGACCTGTTCCGCATCCAGTTCGGCGGGGCCAACACGTTCGCCACCGTCATCCTGGGCACCTTCCCCGTGCTCCTCGGCCTCTCGCTCTGGCAGGCGGTCGCCGCGACCGTGCTCGGCGTCCTGGTCGGGTCGGTCTTCCTCGCCCCGATGGGCCTGTTCGGGCCGCTCACCGGCACCAACAACGCCGTCGCCTCCGGCGCCCACTTCGGCGTCCGCGGCCGGGTCGTCGGCTCCTTCCTGTCCCTGCTCACCGCCATCGCCTTCTACTCGATCTCGGTCTGGGTCAGCGGCGACGCCGTCGTCGGGGCGCTGGTCCGGCTGGCCGGCGTTCAAGATTCCGACCTGCTGCGCGGCGTGGTCTACGCGCTTCTCGGCGCGATCGTCATCGTCGTGGTGATCTACGGCTACGCGTTCATGCTGCTGGTCAACAAGATCGTCGTCTTCGGCAACACCGCGCTCATCCTGCTCGGCATCCTGGCCTACAGCGGCACCCTCGACCTGGGCTACAACCCCGGCCCGGAGGCCTATGCTCTGGGCTCCTTCTGGCCCACGTTCGTGCTGTCGGCCCTGATCGTGATGGGCAACCCGATCTCGTTCGGCGCGTTCCTCGGCGACTGGTCGCGCTACATCCCGGCCGGCACCAAGCCGTCCCGCCTGCTCGCGGCCACCTTCGGCGCCCAGTTCGCGACGCTCGTGCCGTTCCTGTTCGGCGTCTTCACCGCCACCCTGGTCGCCGGCGAGGCCGACTACATCGTCGCGCTGATCAACATCTCACCCGCGTGGTATGCGTTGTTGCTGATCGTGGTGGCGTTCCTCGGCGGCCTGTCCACCGGCATCACCTCGCTCTACGGCACCGGCCTCGACTTCTCCTCGGTGTTCCCGCGCCTCAACCGGGTGCAGGCGTCACTGTTCATCGGCAGCCTCGCGTTCGTCTTCATCCTCGTCGGGCGGCTCGCCTTCGACCTGCTGGCCAGCGTCAACGCGTTCGTCGGCGCGATCGTCATCTGCACCACCCCATGGATGATCATCATGACGATCGGGTATGTGGTGCGCCGCGGCCACTACCGCGAGGCCGACCTCCAGGTGTTCAACCAGGGCCGGGTCGGCGGCGCCTACTGGTTCGGCAACGGGATCAACTGGCGCGGCATGGCCGCCTGGATTCCGGCCGCGATCCTCGGCCTGCTGTTCGCCAACTACCCACCGCTGATCGAGGGCCCGTTCCGCAACGTCGCGGGCGGCGTCGACATCAGCCTCCTGGTGTCGATCGGGACGGCCGCGGTCGCCTACTACGCCCTGATCCGACTCTTCCCCGAGCCCCGCTACGTGTTCGGTCCCGACGGACCCCGCGGCGTCCCGGCCGCCGACGGCGAGATGCCCGGCATCGTCGACGACCACGCCGCCTCCGAGCACCGTGTCAAGGCGCGCACCGGCGCCACCGAGTAAGGAATTCCATGTCCTCCGTTCCCCGTATCGTCCAGGACGGTCGCGTCGGTCAGGTCGACGCGACCGTCGTCCCCCGGTTCGCCGGCCCGGCCACCTTCGCCCGCCTGCCGCGCATCGACGAGGTCTCCGACGTCGACGTGGCGATCATCGGCGTGCCGTTCGACGCCGGTGTCTCCTACCGGCCCGGCGCCCGGTTCGGCCCCGCCCATGTCCGAGAGTCATCACGGTTGCTGCGGCCGTACAACCCGGCTGCCGACGTGTCGCCGTTCGCCAGCCAGCAGGTCGTCGACGCCGGTGACCTGGCCGTCAACCCGTTCTCCCTGGACGAGGCGATCGCTCAGGTCGAGGCCGGTGCGCGGGCCATGCTGGAGCGGGCCGGGCGCCTGGTCACCATCGGCGGCGACCACACCATCGCGCTGCCTCTGCTGCGGGCCGTCGCCGCCCAGCACGGGCCGGTCGCGGTCGTCCACTTCGACGCCCACCTGGACACGTGGGACACCTACTTCGGTGCGGCGCACACCCACGGCACCCCCTTCCGGCGCGCCTCCGAGGAGGGTCTCATCGACCGTTCCGGGTGCCTGCACGTCGGCACCCGCGGCCCCCTCTACTCCAGCCGTGACCTGCACGAAGACCGCGAGCTCGGCTTCCACGTGGTGCCCGGCGTGGAGATCGACGACCTCGGCGCCCGGGGCGTCGCCGAGCGCATCCGCGACCGCGTCGGCGACCGGCCCGTCTACCTCTCCATCGACATCGACGTCCTCGACCCGGCCTTCGCCCCCGGCACCGGCACCCCCGAGGCCGGCGGCATGACCAGCCGCGAGCTGCTCGCCACACTGCGTAGTTTCAGCGAGCTCAACCTGGTCGGCGCTGATGTCGTCGAGGTCGCCCCCGCCTACGACCACGCCGAGATCACGGGCATCGCCGCAGCTCACACCGTCTACGAGATCCTGTCCGCCCTCGCCCCCCGGAAAGACTCGTGACCGTTCTCGACGCGGCCGCCCGCATCGTGGCCGCCTTCGGCGCCCACGACACCGTGGCCTACTTCCGCGGCTTCGCCGCCGACGCGACGTTCGTCTTCCACACCACCGCGCAGCCCATACGGTCGCTGTCCGATTATGAGCAGCTGTGGTACGGATGGGAACGCGACGGTTTCCGGGTGCTCTCGTGCGAGTCCACGGACCAGCACGTGCAGCATCTCGGGGACGACGTCGCGATCTTCACCCACCGGGTCCGCACGGCCGTCCGCATCGACGGGGCCGAGCAGACCCTCGACGAGCGGGAGACCATCGTCTTCCACCAGCGTGACGGACAGTGGCTGGCCGTCCACGAGCACCTGAGCGGAGCCCCCGAGTGAGCCTCTACCAAGTAGTCGACCCCGCGACCGGCACGGTCGTCGCCACCTACCCCACAGCCACCGACGCCGATGTGACAGCGGCCGTCGCCCTCGCGCACGACGCCTACCGCACGTCGTCGCTGACCGTCGCCGAGCGGGCCGCCCTCATCGCCCGGGTCGCCGAGCTGCACATCGAGCGCCGCGACGAGCTGGCCAAGGCCATCCAGCAGGAGATGGGCAAACCCTTCGAGGACGCGCTCGGCGAGGTCGACTTCAGCGCGTCGATCTATCAGTACTATGCCGACAACGCCGCCGAGTTCCTGGCCGACGAGGAGATCAAACTGCTCGACGGCGACGGGTCCGCGGTCATCCAGCGGCGGCCGGTCGGCGTGCTGCTCGGGATCATGCCGTGGAACTATCCGGCCTACCAGGTCGCCCGGTTCGCCGGCCCCAACCTGGTCGCCGGCAACACGATCGTCCTCAAGCACGCGCCGCAGTGCCCGTCGTCGGCCGCCCGGCTCGCGCAGATCTTCGCCGACGCCGGCTTCCCGGACGGCTCCTACGTCAACATCTACGCGACCAACGAGCAGATCGAGCACGTGATCGCCGACCCGCGCGTGCGCGGCGTGTCGCTCACCGGGTCCGAGCGCGCCGGCGCGGCCGTCGCCGAGATCGCCGGCCGCCATCTGAAGAAGGTGGTCCTCGAACTCGGCGGTTCCGACCCGTTCATCGTCCTGGGCAGCGACGACCTCGACGCCACCGTGCAGGCCGCGGTGACCGCCCGCGTCGACAACAACGGGCAGGCCTGCAACGCCGGTAAGCGGTTCATCGTCCACCAGGACCTGTATGACGATTTCGTCAGCCGGTTCACCGCCGCGGTGCTGGCCACCACGGCCGCGCCGCTGTCGTCGGCCGCCGCCGCCGTCCGGCTCGAGGAGCAGGTCACCGACGCTGTCGCCGCCGGCGCGAGCCTCGCCACGGCCGGCGAGCGCGACGGCGCGTGGTATCCGCCGGGCGTGCTGACCGGGGTCGAGAGCTTCCACGACGAGCTGTTCGGGCCGGTCGCCGTGGTGATCCGCGCGCGCGACGAGGACCACGCCGTGGAGATCGCCAACGACACGCCGTACGGTCTTGGCTCCTACGTCTTCACCGGCGACCCCGAGCAGGCCCGCCGGGTCGCCGACCGGCTCGACACCGGCATGGTCTTCATCAACGGTGTCGGAGCCGAGGGCCCGGAGCTGCCCTTCGGCGGTGTGAAACGGTCCGGTTTCGGGCGGGAGCTCGGCCGCTACGGCATCGAGGAGTTCCTCAACCGCAAGCTGATCCGCACCGTCGCCTGACCCCCGCTGGCGCGCAGCCCGGCCCCCTGGGGCTGCGCGCCACCGGCTACGGGGATTCCGCCGGGCCGTGGACCCGGTTGCGGCCGGCCCGTTTGGCGGCGTAAAGGCGTTCGTCGGCTCGCCCCAGGACCACCGTCGGGTCGGTGGACTCGTCGCCCAGGGCCAGGCCGATGCTCACCGTGACCGCGAGGCCCTGCGCCACCGCGGTCCAGTCGTGGGCCGCCACCTGTGCCCGCAGCCGCTGGGCCGTCGTCGTCGCGTCGTGCAGGTCGGTGCCGGCGAGCAGCACCGCGAACTCCTCCCCACCGAAACGCACCACCGCGTCGTCGCCGCGGCAGGCCGAACGCAGCAGACCGGCCAGGCGGCGCAGCACCCGGTCGCCGATCAGGTGTGAGTGCTCGTCGTTGACCCGCTTGAAGTGGTCGACGTCGACCAGCAGGATCGCGTGGCCGGCCAGCCCGTCGGCCATCAGCTCGTCGAGGTGGCGGCGGTTGGCGAGCCCGGTCAGCGGGTCCTCCAGGCTCTGCCGCAGCAACTCCTTGTTGGCGTGCTGCAGCGCCTCGACCCGGGCCCGTTCCTCCTCGGCCGCCGCCTTGGCCTGCGCCGTCTCCAGCCGCACCACGGCGATGCTGCCGCTGCGCTTGGCAGCCTCCGACGCCACCTCCTTCGACAGCGCGTGGAACATCTTGTACGTGTCCAGGGCGCCGCGCAGATCCCCGTGCCGCTCGTAGGCGTCAGCCAGGTGCTCCGCCGCCACCATCGCGCTGTTCTTGCTCTCCGCGGCGGCCAGGGAGGCCCGCAGGTGGACGATCGCCTCCTCGTACCGTCCGGCGGCCAGGCACGCGCTGCCCTGCGAGTCCAGAAGGTGCGTGATGATCGACGGCGAGTCGCGGGCCGGGTCGATCTGCCAGCCGGTGAACAGCTCCAGCGCCTCCTCCACATGGCCGGAGAAGGACAGGCTCTCGGCGAGGTTCCCGAGCGCGATCACCTCGTGCCGGCGGTGGCCCAGCCGCCGGGCGACGACGATCGCCTCCCGGGACTGGCTCTGCGCGAGAACGCTGAGGGCCCGCGCACCGGTCTCGTCACCGGCCGACCGGGCCGCCTCGGCCAGGCACATGTTGGCGCAGGCCATGGTGTCGATCATGGCGCCGTTGGTGACCTCGTCACCGAGGATCCGTGCCATCTCGGCGGCCCGCTCGCTGAACTCGATGCAGACGTCGAACTGCTCCAGGTAGTAATAGACAGTCGCGGCGGTGCCGGTGGCCGTCATCCGCGCGGTCAGGTCACCGCTGGCATCAGCCACCTCCAGCGCCGTGATGATCTCCTCCATCGCGCTCACCGGGTCACCGGTGAACGCGAGGCTCCGCCCGACCGTCGCGTGCAGAATCGCCTCGCTGGCCCGGTCGCCGATTCGCCAGCACAGGTCGAGTGCCTCCCGGGCCAGCGCCAAGGCCTCGACGTGCTCGTCCAGGACGAGATGACAGCGGACGAGCAGGGTCAGGGCCCGGGCCCGCAGTACCGGGTCGTCGCCGTCGGCGACCACCTTCGCCAGCTCCTGAGCCGCGACCGGGTCGGACCGGTCGTAGTGGGCGATGGCCTGCCCGAGCAGGACGTCCGCGCGTGACTGCGCGGGCAGGCGCAGGCCGGTGCCGCCGGCGGTCACGACCGGGCCTGCCCGGCCCGGCCGTCATCGCGGCGTGGGATCCACGGCTGCGGCATCGGCACCCCCGAAGATTCGACGTTTCCCTACCGTCGGCGCGGCCCGGCGGAAGCTGAGGGATGTGTGCGGCCCAGGCCGTCGAGTATCGCGCTCGGCGACAGCGCAGTCCACGCCGAACAGTGAGCCATTTCAACCTGATCTTGCAGGTCAGCTCGGGTCGGCAGGGGCCGGTGATCGATGAGGGCGAGGCTCCAGGTAGGACAGTAAATCGACCGAACCCGTTGCCCCAGCCGGTAGCGCCCACCGCCTGGATGCCACGCTGATCCTGAGCACCCACACCATCATCGAGGGTGCGCACACCGTTCAAGCGGCGGCGGTCCCGTCCGAAGCTGTCACGTCGGCAGTAGGGCGGTCAACCGGGCGCACGCCAAGATCCGCGCCATCGGCAAACACGCCGACGACACCCTCAAGACCTGGAAGATTCTGGCGAAAATCCGCTGCAGCCCGCGCCGAGACCCCGATCATGCAGGCCATCCTCGTCCTGCGCCACGTCGAAGCGAACCGCTGTGCAGGATGAAAGGCTCACTGCTATTGCTGGAGCGGTGAGGTGTGGTTAAGCATCCAGATTATCCAGCCGCACATCACGATGAGGGTAAGTATCGTGCCAAGGAAAAGGACCATAAGTAGCGCGAACTTAAACTTTCCGGGCGGATCTTCCTCAAATCGAGGGTGGTCCTTGTAACTGGCTCTAGTTTTCTCGTTCTCGCGTCGAAGTCTCGCCAGTTCTCCCCGCAGGTTGGCGTGCCACTGCCGACGTTGTCCGTCGTTCATGGGCATGGTGGGGCTCACCTCCGAGTCTCTCAGCTTCTTACAGCTCAAACACACGGCTTTGCGGGACACTCTGTCACGAGTGCTGGCGTTCCGCATGTGAGCGCGACTCTCACGCCAGACGCTCGGAACCTGTCAGTCAACCGAGCGCCGGGTCCGGAGGGCACGGACAAGCCTTCGACGTAGGCCGCCGCGAACGGACATGACCGAGCCTTTTCAACCTGCGTGGCGGTGGGCTTCGATGCGGTGCAGGACGAGGATGGCTCACACGATCGCGGTTGCGCGGCGGGCGAGCAGTGCCTGGCGGCCGGGGGTTCCGTCGGCGCCATCGGGATTTGCGCCCGGCGATGTCCCGGCCGTCGTTGCGGTCCTCGATCATGCCGCGGCCCGGCTCGCGGCGGCCGGGATCCGGCGGTGGCCGCGACGTTTCGATCCGGATTGGGTACGGCCGGCAGTCGACCGTGGGGAGACCTGGCTCGTATGGATCGGGGATTCGGTCGCCGGCACGGTCACCCTGGACTGGCAGGATCGGTTGTGGACCGATCACGCGGTGCGGGCGGCGTACGTTCATCGTCTGGCGGTCGAGCGGTGGGCCGCCGGCGCCGGGATCCTCGTGCTGGACTGGGCCGCCGGCCGTGCCCGCGATCGTGACGCGACCGCGGTGCGGCTCGACTGTGTGGCCGCCAACGCCGGGCTGCGGGCGTACTACGAGCGGGCCGGCTTCCGGCATCGTGGCGATGTCGAGGTCGGGGGCGCGCCGGGGCAGCGCGACGACGGCGGGCCCCGGACGGTGGTCAGCCGTTACGAGCGGAGCGTCCGGATGTCACCGGATGCGGTGGGCGGGGACGCCGGCGGCCGTCAGTAGCAGGGCGATGCCGGCGGAGGTGTGGTCGACGTGGACGGTCACGTGATGGTCGTCGCCGAGGTGGCAGGCCGCGGCCAGGGTGCCCAGGTTGATGGGGTCCAGTTCGCGGACGCCGGCCAGGTCGAGGACCAGGTGGGGCGGGCGGACGTGCCGGATGGCGTGGATCAGGGCCCGTCTCAGCTCGGCGGCGTCCTCGGCGGCCACGAGGGGGCGGAGGTGGATGACGAGGGTTCCGTCGGAGGGGGTGGTGACGTCGAGCGTGCTGGCGGTCATGCCGCACCTCCAGTTACCCGAATGTTTCCGGGCCGTCCACGGTAGGTCTTTCTGCCGTCGACGTCGACCCATGGCGCGTCCGATTCACCGCAGACATGGGGAATTCACAGGGTCCGGGTCGCGCGGTCAGGTGACGACGGGGCTGCGCCGTTCCAGGAGTACCACGTCGCGCCATCGGCCGTGCAGCCGGCCGACCCGTTCGCGGGTGCCGATGACGCGGAAACCGCATGTGGTGTGCAGGGCGAGGCTGCCGGTGTTCTCCGGGAAGACACCGGACTGGATCGTCCAGATCCCGGCCGCCTCGGTGGAGTCGATCAGGGCGGTCAGCAGGGTCCGGCCGATCCCGCGGCGGCCCGCGCCCGGGTGGACGTAGACGGAGTGTTCGACGACGCCGGCGTAGGCGGCACGGTCCGAGACGCGGCGGCACGCGATCCAGCCGGCGACCCGGCCGGTCTCGTCGAGGGCCACGAACCGGTGGCCGGGCAGTTTGCCGGCGGTGAACCGCGCCCAGTCCGGGACGTCGGTCTCGAAGGTGGCGTCGCCGGTGCCGATGCCCAGGCGGTAGATGTCGAGCACCTGGTCAGCGTGGTCGTCGGCCATCTCGGCCAGGCGGATGCCAGTCATCGGGCCATCACCTCCGATGCCATGATCCCGCCGGGGGAGTGGTCATGACAAAGCGGTGCCCGCTCGCATCGAGCGGGCACCGCCGGGGTGGGGACGGAACGTCAGATCTTGCCGGTGCCGGCTCCGGCGACGACCGTGGCCTTGACCGTGTTGTTGGCCTGCGGAGTGTAGGAGTAGGGGATCGCGGCGACGCTGGCGCCGTTGCGCACCTGCTCCGTACCCGAGTTGACCTTGTAGTTGTTGAGGACCTTGATGTTGCCCGGGTCCGAGTCACCGGTCTGGGTGACAGTGGGGTTGGCGACGTTCTCGAAGTAGTTGCGCTCGACGTAGACGCCGGCGTTCATGGTCGACGCGACGCCGTACGACCCGATGTTGCTGTAGTAGTTGTTGAGCACGTGGACCGGGTTGGCGAAGCGGACGCGCGGGTGCCGCTGGCCGGTGCCCTCGAACCAGTTGTGCTTGTAGGTGACGCGCAGTTTGCCGAGGTCCTGGCTGGAGTTGCCGTCGTCGTGGCCGAGCAGCATCGACTTGTCGTGGTTGTGCAGCCGGTTCCAGGAGACGGTGATGTAGTCGGAGCCGCGCTTGATGTCGATCAGGCCGTCGTAGCCGCTGGCCAGGTCGTTGTGGTCGATCCAGATGTTGGTCGAGCCCTCCTGGACGTTGATCGAGTCGTCGCTCGCGTTGCGGAACACCAGGTTGCGGATGATCACGTTGCGGACGCTGGAGAGGTTGAGGCCGCCGCCGGTGATGCCGGAGCTGGAGCCGACGCCGATGACCGTCTTGTTCGAGGCGACGCTGTACATGCCGGAGATGGTGATCAGGCCGGACACCCGCACGGTCTGTGACGTGCTGGAGCTCAGTGCCGACTTGAGCGCGGCCGCGGTGGTCACCGTGACGACCGTCGACGACGAGCCGCCGCTGGTGCCGCCGTTCATGCTGGCGTAGCCGACCGGGGTGGACTCGGCGGCCCACGCCGGGGCCGGGGTGGCGGCGACGAGACCGCCCGCGGCCAGGACGCCGACGGACATTGCGGAGAGGACGGTTCTCCGAGTGGACATGGGGGATCCTCCGTTGGGGGGACGGATGCCGCCCGGGGTGGCGGCACTGGGGTGGACGGCGCCGACCCTGGCCCTGGGGAATGGCGACCTGGCGTGCGGCCGGATCGGTGGGTCCGGCCGTACGCTGCGGGTAAGCGCTTTCCTCGGCTGACGGTAAGCGCTGCAATCGAACTCTGTCAATGAGTGTTGCCGACGGACACTCGGCGCTCAGGTCCCTGCGGTACTGTGTCCGGCACGAAGCCGGGCCGATCGGGGGAGGACAGGCATGCCGGTGCTCACGCATCGCCGCGTCGCCCTCATCGCCGCGATCATGGCCCTGTTCCTGCTCGCCGTGAGCCAGCTGTCGCCCGGCAACGCCGGTCTCAGCTTCGGGCCGGTCGTCGACAGTCCGGTCGTGGTCGCCGTGCAGATCTCCTGCGGCCACGAGCACGACGGTGATCGATCGCAGTCACAGGAGCACAAGCAGGGCGACGCGTGGACACCGGCGGCCGCGCCGTTCCTGCGCCCGCCCGCCGACACGATCGGCGTCCTCCTGCCCGCGCTGCGGACCCTGCCGGCCGTCACCGTCGTCGCCGCCTCGGCGGCCGACGTCACGCCGCTGCCCGACGCGGACCCGGCCCAGCCGGGTGTCCTGCGCATATAACAGCGCGCGCAGATAACAGCGCGCCACCTGCTGTTTTGCGGTAGCCGGCCGGTCGCCGGCTACTGATCTCCGGCCCCACACCACACCACGCGTCGATCGACGTCGAGGGTGTGCGGCCGCCTGTCACCACATCACCGTTCACAGGGGAGAGGACTCGCCATGTCCGCAAAAAAGACCATGAAAGCCACCCGCGCGCTGACCAGAGCACCGGGCATGAGCACCAACCTGAAAGTCACCCTGGGTGTGCTCGGCGCCGCACTCGCCGTACTGCTGCTGATCGTCGCCGTGAACCTCACCGAACCGGAACCGCGCGCCGGATCCGCCGAGGTGGTCCGCGCCGACAGCCACCGGCTGTCCACGGCCGCCGACGGCAAGGTCACCGTCGTCGAGTTCCTCGACTTCGAGTGCGAGGCCTGCGGCGCCGCCTACCCGGGCGTCGAGAGGTTGCGCGCCGAATACGGTGACCGGATCACCTACGTGGTGCGCTACTTCCCGATCGCCAGCCACCCCAACGCCTACAATGCCGCGCACGCCGCCGAGGCGGCCGCCCGCCAGGGCAAATTCGAGGAGATGTACGTCAAACTCTTCGACAACCAGGCGGCGTGGGGGCACACCGAGGAGTCCCGGGCGACGGTCTTCGCCGGGTACGCCAGCGAGCTCGGCCTCGACATGACGAAATACGCCAGCGACGTGACCAGCGCCGACGTCGCCGAGCGGGTGGAATCCGACGCCGCCGACGGCACCGCACTCGGAGTGCAGGGCACGCCGACGTTCTTCGTCAACGGCGAGCGGTTCACCGGCGAACCCTCCTACCAGGGCCTCAAGTCGGCCGTCGACGAGGTGCTGAACTGATGATCACCGACCGGATGATCGGCTGGATCCTCACCGTCACCGGCCTCGGTGGCGCACTCGCCGCGTTCGTGCTGATGGTCGAGAAGGTGGCGCTGCTCAAGGACCCGTCCTACACGCCGAGTTGCTCGATCAACCCGATCCTGTCCTGCGGCTCGATCATGACGACCGCCCAGGCGGAGGTGTTCGGCTTCCCGAACCCGCTGATCGGCGTGGCGGTGTTCCCCGTGGTCGCGGCGACCGGGGTGGCGGTGCTCGCCGGGGCGCGCCTGCCCCGCTGGTGGTGGCTGTCGTTGCAGGCCGGAGCCCTGTTCGGGATCGTCTTCGTGCACTGGCTGGTCGTCCAGAGCCTCTACCGGATCGGGGCGCTCTGCCCGTACTGCATGGTGGTCTGGGTCTTGATGATCGTGATGTTCTGCTATCTCACGCTGCACAACGCCGATCGTGGACACCTGCCGGTGCCCGGCCGGATCGTCCGCCCGCTGCTCGCCGTGCACAGTGCCGTGCCGCTGGCGTGGGTGCTGATCCTCGTCGCGCTGATCGGTGTCCGATTTGCCGACTACTGGCGCACATTGATCTGACCCGCGGAACTTTTTCCGCCCGGGCGGCGACCACCCGGGCGGAAACCAACTGACAATCCTGGAGTCACCCCTGTGTTGAGCGGGATCCTTCCGCGGCGCCCGGCGACGGTCGCGGTCTCCGCGGCCCTCGCCGTCGGCCTACTTTTCGGACTGCTGTGGTACGGCGGAGGCGTCACCACCGAAACCATCCCCGGCCTGCCCGAACCCGGCTGGACACGGTGGCTCCTGCCGGCCGCCGAACTGGCCGGCGAACTGGCCGCCATCGCCACAGTCGGGCTGTTGCTGGCCGCCGTCGTCCTGTCGCCACGGCACGGCCGGCAGCTGTCGGCCGAGTCCTACCGGCGGCTGCGGGCAGCGCGATGGACGGCGCTGCTGTGGGCGGCGGCGACCGGGGCACAGATCTGCCTGACCGTTTCCGATCTCATGGGTCTACCGGTTGCGGAAATCGTGACGCCGACGACCGTCGGGCATTTCGTCACGTCGCTCACCCTCGGTCAGGCACTGCTGGTCACGGCCGGGCTGGCCGTCGCCACCGCGGCCGTCTGCCTGCGGACACTGACCTACGCCGGGAGCGTCTTCGCGCTGGTCACGGCGGTGCTGGGAGTGGTACCGCCGGTGTTCACCGGGCACGCGGCCGCCGGCGGAAACCACCAGGTGGCCGTGTCCGGGCTGCTGATCCACGTGGTCGCGGTGGTGGTGTGGGCCGGTGGGCTCGGTGCACTGCTGCTCAGCGGTCGCGCACCGGCCGCCGCGGTACGCCGTTTCTCGCCGCTGGCCACCTGGTGCGCCGTGGCCGTCATCGGGTCCGGGCTGGTGTCGGCGTGGATCCGGCTGCCCGGGATCGCGGCCGTCGTGACCAGCCGGTACGGGCAGTTGATGCTGCTCAAGGCGGTCGTCCTGGCGGGGATCCTGGTGTTGGGGGTGCTGCAACGGCGTACCGCGATGCCTGCCCTTGACCGTGGCGACCGCCGCGGCTTCATCCTCGTCGCGACGGGGGAGATCCTGCTGTTCGCCGCCGCGATGGGCGCCGCCGTCGCCCTGTCGCGGACGCCACCGGCCGTCGTCGAAGGCGAGGAGTCGGCGGCACAGGCGCTGCTCGGCTTCCCGATGCCCGGCCCGGTCAGCCCCGCCGCCCTGTTCACCGCCTGGCTGCCCGAACCGCTGTACCTGAGCGTGGCCGTCGTCGCCGCCGGCCTCTACCTCGCCGGAGTCCACCGGCTGCGCCGCCGCGGCGACGGCTGGCCGGCCCACCGGACCCTGCTCTTCCTCGCCGGATGCGGCCTGCTCGCGGTGGCCACCAGCAGCGGGCTCGCCCGGTACGCGCCGGTGCTGTTCAGCGTCCACATGGGTCAGCATCTGCTGCTCAACATGGTCGTGCCGATCCTGCTGGTCCTCGCCGCACCGGCGACCCTGGCCCTGCGGGCGCTGCGGCCGGCCACCGATCCCGCCTGGCCCGGGCCGCGCGAGTGGCTGCTCGCCGTGCTGCGCTCCCGGCCGGCCCGGGTGATCGCGCATCCGCTCGTCGCGTTCGTGCTCTACGTCGGCAGCCTCTACGCGATGTACTTCACCGGCCTGTACGAGCTGGCGCTCCGCTCGCATGCCGCGCACCTGGCGATGGTCGGGCACTTCCTGGGGACCGGGTACCTCTTCTTCTCGTGCGTCATCGGTGTCGACCCCGGACCGCGGCGGCCGATCCATCCGCTGCGCGTCGTGATGGTGTTCGCGGCCATGGCCATGCACGCGTTCCTCGGTATCGCGCTGATGGCGTCGACCCGGGTGCTGGCCTCCGCCTGGTACGAGTCGCTGGCCCGGCCGTGGGGCGTGTCGCCGCTCGCCGACCAGCACACCGGTGGTGGGCTGGCCTGGTCGTTCGGGGAGTTGCCGATGGCGGTGGTGCTCGGGGCGCTGCTCGTGCAGTGGATGCGGGCCGACGACCGGGAGGCCCGACGCCGTGACCGGGCCGCCGACCGGGCCGAGGCCGCCGGCGGCACCGATCCCGAACTGGCCGCGTACAACGCGATGCTCGCGGCTCTCGCCGCCCGCGACGGCCGCTCGTCGTGATGCCCGCCGTTCACCGCGCCGACGACAGGCGCCCCCGCGATCTACAGCTGGCCACCTTTGCGCTGCTTGCGGGGCTGGTCGCCGTCGTGCCGCTCGCCTGGGTAGCTGCCGAGCCCGGTTGTCCTTCAAGCCTTTGCCGCGGTCGGTCGAGGGTAGCATCGCCTGCACCATGGACATCAATATTGCGCCGCTGCTGGTCACCGGCGGCTTCACGCTGACCGCATCGATCGCTAGTTCGGCGCTGACGTTGCTCGCCGCGAACCGGCGCGACAGGAGGCAGGCATTCGAGGCTTCCTACTTCCGTAATCTCGAGCATCGCCGCACGTTCGTCGTCGACTTCCTGCTCGTCTATGACCAGCTTCGCCGCAAGCTGTTGGCCGGAACTGCCGATCCCGAGCAGCACGAAGAACTCGGTGAGCTGCGGCGCCGGCTGGGCGAGGCTCGGACGACCCTGGAACTGTTCTGTCGTCCTGAGACCCGTCCGATCATTGCGGAGGCGGAGCGGCTCGGCCGGCGCGCCTGGCTGGGAGTGAT
The DNA here is from genome assembly GCF_042650585.1 of Actinoplanes subglobosus. Classification (NCBI taxonomy): domain Bacteria; kingdom Bacillati; phylum Actinomycetota; class Actinomycetes; order Micromonosporales; family Micromonosporaceae; genus Actinoplanes; species Actinoplanes subglobosus. Next base: position 31,195 of record NZ_JBHSBL010000013.1, on the reverse strand, counting down.
TGGACGAGAACCGTTCGAGGTCCACGAGTTCGCCGCGCACGGCCGGGTGATGGAAGAATACAAAGGGGTGATGCTCGCCGCGTTCCGGAAAGATCTTGGCGAGGTCGAGAGCGACCGACAGCCGCCACACAAATAGTGTGCGAGTGGTGGCCGGTGATTCACCGGCTCGTCAGCCGACGAAGGGCTGATACTGCAACGCCTCGTTGATGACTTCGTCCTCGGTGAGTTCGGGCGTGCGCCAGAACAGAAGATCGCTGACTCCGGGATACAACAGCATCTTCTTCAGCTCATCCAGAAGCTCGGCGCTGGCCTCATCCGGCAACGTCGGATCCTTGAGGCGTTGGATGAGAAGGCGCGCACGCTGCCGTTGTGCCGCATCAAGCGTTCGAGCTGCTTCGCGAGGGCCGGTGACCATTCCGGCACGGTAGCCAATGCTCCTACATCCGGATCTGCAATCTGTGCACGCGGCGCGTCGTCGCTGATGGTGTTGCCGCCGTACTCGCCTGGCTCGGCGCTGTGGTCGTTCACCAGCAATCTTGCGGCAACCGCCTGATCCGTCTCCCCGCGGCGGGCCAGTAGCCGTTCTTCGAACTGACTGGGAGTCTGCCGCGACCCGCAGGGTTCGGCCTCTTTGATACGGTCGCCGCAGGCGGAGGGACGGACGAATGCGGCGATTCGAGCGTCTGGACAGCGGTGCCCGGGAGTTCTGGCAGATTCGGCAGGCCGGCATCCGCTGCTTCATCAGTTGGGGGCGCGAGGGCACCCGCCGGGGTGGGGCGACGACGGTCACGCTCAACGACGAGAACCAAGCTCGCGCGCACTACGACCGGAAGATCAAGGCGCAGTTGCGCAAGGGATTCCACGAGGTGGAGCCACTACCGGAGCCCGCCGAGGACCTGGACGCGCTGGTGGCACCGACGCTACGGAAGAGCGTCGACTGGCCGGACTATCGACCGGTGCTCGGTTTCGATGGAGTGCTCTGTCAGGCGATGGTCTTCGAGAGGGCGCCGGGTCAGGGCTTCTACCACTATCTGATCCTTCGCGACGAAGGGCGCAGCGCCGTCGGCTTCAACGTCAAGGAGACGTCCCACGACGCCGGGCAGGTGGCGGCCTTTCTGGAAACCGTCACCCGGCTGCGTGAACTGCCCTTCAACGGTGCGTCGCACCACAAGATCGCACTGGACCGGCCGGCGGCGGCGTTCCGCCACGCGTTGCTGTGTTCACCGGCGCTCGGCGGGCTGGCCGCTGCTTATCCGACCATTGCGCCTCGGGTGGCAACCGCCGTCCCCATCCATGACTGCGAGATCGGGGACATGGATACCGAGGTGCTCGTCGATGCGCGGATCAGCGGGCACGGCGCGCTGCCGTACGCGGACTGGGCTCGTTCCCCGAAGCCGGTGATCGACCTTCGATTCGACATTCGCGACGGCCGGCCGGGCCGGGAGGCGGCGTTCAAGGTTTATCAGCAGTCGGACCTGACTCTGGTGCTGTCGCGGCTTGCCGGCGCGGACTCGCGGAGTTGGGTGGAGATCCGTTCGTTCCATGGATCCGTCTGGCGGGTGACGCCGTCGACCCGGGTCGACGCTGCCGAACTGGAGCACTTCCTTTCGCAACGGCCGATGATGCGATGAGTATCCCCGATCGAAGCTGACCGCCGATCGGGCGGCCTGCCAGCATGACCATGCGGTCCGCGAGGCGGTGACCGTGGTGGCGGATGCTGATCCCCCGCGATGCTTCACGAGTTGTGCCGGAACCTCGTCGACGGTCTTCTGCCGGTCTGGGTACGCAACTTGGCCTACCGGCTCGCGCTTCTACAGCGACCTGATGATCCGGTACTGGTGCGAGAAGCTGCCCAGAACCTTTGGCTGCACGGCCGGATTGGGATGACATTGCCGCAGACCTGGAGCGCCGCGCAACCGCTCTCGAAGGGACCTGACAGGAAGTGGGCGGCCGAGTACTGATCTGTCGCCGACGAGCGTGTGCGCATAGTCGTTCGGTGGCGGCCCGGCTCGAGAGGGCACGGACTAGCACCCGGCCACCAAGCCGACCTGGTGGTGACCGGAGGAACTTCAGGCTGTTCTAGCCGCCGATCGTGCGCCGACCATCATCGCAATGGTTCCGGCGGATGATGAAACAGTCGCATAGCGTGGACGCGGGCGCGACGCTCAGGATTTGCCGCGGTCATTCGCTCGCGCGATGACGACGACGCCGGCGGTCACACCCAGGGCCGGACCCAGCGTGACACCGAGACCGAAGTTGTTGAGCAGGATGCCGGCGGCGGCGCCGAAGGCAGCGCCAAAGGCGACCCAGACCCCGATGTTTGACCAGATCCCGAGACTTGCGTTGCCCCGAGGCTTGTCGTTGCTCGTCATCGGATCTCTCCCCGGACGTCGAGCGGGCAGGTGGACGACCCGGCGGCCCACCGTGGCGAAATGCGCCGCCGTCACTCCCTCGCAAGCTATCACCCGCCGTCAATCGGCAAGTCCTCGCCGAGGAGCGGGCCTCCGTCCGGATCTGCCGCAGTCCGGGTGCCCACGGAGGAGCCCCACCCGTCGAGGTCGGTGTCAGTAGCCTGGTTGCTCTCCGGCGGCCTGCCGAGCCGCTGCCTGTGCAGGGGTGTCGTCGTAGCCCGGCCGAGCAACGAGCGCGGACTGGAAGAAGAAGCCTTGCGTGTCCTCCGGGTCGTCCGTTTCGAACGGTCGCCAGAGCGCGAGATACAGCTCTCGCGCGGTGTACGCGTCGTCGTCCTGGTTCGGTTCGAGAGCGACGTACCGGCGGAGCAGCCTCACGACCTCGAGTGCCGGCGACCCGAAGATGTCGACGTCGCGGTAAAGCACCACGTCGTGTTCATTCGGGCGCCACACTTCGATGGCGTTGACCCGGTCGCGTGTCGGTCCAACGCCGAAGCCGACGCTGAGGCCGAGGCCGCTCGGAAGATTCACGGCGAGCGTACCGTCGGAAGTCGGCGTCAGCGGACCGATCGTCTCGAGTGCCGCCCGTGCCTCGTTCGGCGTCATTCCAAGCCGCAGTGGTCCGACGCCGCGTGGAGGATCGAGCACCATTTCCATGGGCTGATCATCGCAGCCTTGCTGCCTGACTCAGTCGGGACATCCTCAACGGCCGCCGACAGTGCACTTCTTCGAGACGAGTATGCGAAGGACCCATGGCAGGGAGCGCGGCGGGGCTGGCCGGGCCGGATCCGGGTATCACCGGCTGAGTTGTGCTCTGGTGGGCGGCTGGCGCTTCCGATTCGATCCGCCCGGTGTGCAGGGGCGCCGGGGTGTGTGCGGTGGCGCGGCGGCAGCCCGTTCCGGCCGGGTGTCGTAGATTTCGCTACGTCGCGCGGTGGTGGAACGGCCTGCCGGTCGGAGCGAGCGGGTCAGCGGCTCTCGGCGAAGTACTCGTAGTTGTCGGCGTTGTCGACGGCGTTGGCCGGGCTCGACACGGCGAGTTGCTTCGCCGCTGTCTGGCCGTACGCGTGGTCGTCGGTGCCGCCGTTGACGGTGAAGTGGCTGGACTCGTGGATCAGTGTTCCGGCCTTGGAGTCGGTGCCCGTGGCCGGCGCGGTCCAGAACGCGTTGCAGAGGTAGATGATGTAGGGCTGGTCCGGGTAGACGTAGGCGTAGTAGTCCTCGTTGCTGGTGCAGTCGAGCGTCAGGGCCTTGCTGGTCAGCTCGCTGGTGATCTTGCTGTAGGCCGAGGTCACACGCGAGAACCGCGACGAGCTGTAGGTGCCGAACCAGGTGGCGTAGGCGCCTCCGCCGGACGGGTTCGCCGCGAGCCAGGTCTGGGACTTCTGTGAGTACGTTGCGGCGTTGGTGACGGCCGTCTTCAGCGCGGTCTGTTCACTGGTCGTACAGCCGCGGTAGGTGATGCTGACCGCGGCGGCAGCGAGTTTGACCTGCTCGGTGGTCGTCGGTGCGAGGCTGGATGCCTTGTCGGCGCTTCGGATGCCGGCGGTGGTGCGGACGGTGGCGCGACCGGTGTCGACCCGGAGCGTGTCCTGGCGGGTAGCGGTTGCCGCCTTCCGGGCCCGCACCTGGGGCGATGCCAGGGCGACGGTGAAGGTTCCCGGCTGTGACAGGTCATAGTCGCCTGCCAGGTCCACGGTCACGTCGTAGGCGCCACCGGCGGGAATGTGCGTGTAGTCGGCGGCGGTCGGTGCCGCGAGCTTCGCCAGTTTGCCGCGATAGGGCACCGGTACGCCGTCCCTGGTCACGGCCAGGACAGGCTTGGACGCGCGTGCCTGCGGCAGGTCCCGGGAGAGGACGTCGACCGCCGACGATGACGTGTTGCGCACCGTGACGCGTACGGTGAGGGCGTTGCCGGTCACCTGGCCGATCTGGACGGTCGTGGTGAGGCCGGTGGTGCCGGCGGCTGCCACCGTGCTCGCGCCGGCGGCGGCGCCTGCCGGGATCGCGATCCCGACAGCGAGGAACGCCGTCCAGAGCGGACGTCGAGAGATGCGCACGTGGTTTTCCCTTCTCGGCCCTCGACTCCCCGGGGGGTGACACTCCAGGGACAGGAGTGGGGGAGCCGAAGCCCAGACATCAATTGATCTCGATCGTTAGGATCATCTCCCTGCGTCGGTGAATTTCTCTCATCTCTGGTGGGTCATATCGCGTCGGGCGGACCGCGACGGAGATACCGCGGGCCGGACCGACGCGCTACCCGTGGGTGGCGTGTTCGTGGGTGGCGTGGCCCGCGGGCTCCAACTGGAACGTGGAGTGCTCGACGTCGAAGTGCCCGGCCAGGCAGGCCTGCATGGCGTCGAGCAGTTGTGGCGCGTGTCCGTCGTGGAAGCAGGAGTCGTCGACGACGACGTGCGCGGTGAGCACCGGCAGGCCCGACGTGACGGTGTAGACGTGCAGGTCGTGAACGCCGAGCACGTGGTCGAGGCCGGTGATGTGCTGGCGGATCTTCTCCAGGTCGACGCCCTCCGGCGCCGCTTCGAGCAGGATGTTGACCGCCTCGCGCAGCAGTCTGACCGCGCGCGGGGCGATGATCAGGCCGATCAGGATCGACACGATGGCGTCGGCCTGGGTGAAGCCGGTCAGGGCGATCGCCGCGGCGGCGGCCAGAACGCCGACCGACGTGACGGCGTCGGTGGCGACCTCCAGGAACGCCCCGCGCATGTTGAGGCTCGCCTCCCGCGCCCGGTAGAGCAGCGCCACCCCGATCAGGTTGCCGATCAGGCCGATCACACCGAACAGCGCCATCCCGCCGGCCGTGACCGGTGCCGGCTCGAACAGGCGCCGGATGCCCTCGACGAACACGTAGACGCCCATGCCGGCCAGGATCAGGCCGTTGACCGCGGCGGCCAGGATCTCCGCGCGGGCCCAGCCGAACGTCCGCCGACCGGACGCGGGTCGGGCCGCGAGCATGGTCGCGCCCAGCGCCAGCGCCACACCGCCGGCGTCGGCGAGCACGTGCCCGGCGTCGGCCAGCAGGGCGAGGCTGCCGGTGACCACGGCACCGGCGATCTCGATGGCGAAGATGACCACCGAGATCGACAGGGCGCCGATGAGCGCGCCGCGGTGCCCGGCGGTCGCCGTCGCCGGGCCGTGGTCGTGACTGTGTCCGTGCCCCATCAGCTGCTCACTCCCAATCTCATGCACATATGCGCACAACACTATGTATCGTAGCCGTCTGTGTCTACAAGAACAGTTCAGTCCCGCCTCGCGTGGCCGATGTGACCCGCCGTGTCGGCGAGTCGCGTGTCCAGTGTTCTAGCGGTGGTGGCCCTTGCGGTCGGTGGCGTCTCCGGGCCCGCGCGGGCGGTGCCCCGGCTCGAGACGGCGGCCGCGGCCTACCAGGACCGCCTCGACAGTTCGCTGCAGAAGATGGTCGACGCGGTGGTCGGGCCCGGCCGTGCCGTCGTCACCACCAACGCCGAACTCGACCTCGACCAGGTCGAGACGGTCAGCACCACCTACAGCCGTGATCCGTCGGTCGGCGCCCTGGCGGAGCGCCTGAGCAGCCGCGTCTCCGCCGGCGGCGGCAACACCTTTCAAAGCACCGGCGTCGATCGTACGAACGCCCTGAACTCGATCCGGGAGACGCGCCGTACCGCTCCCGGGGCTGTCAAGAGGCTGACCATCGCCGTGGCGGTCGACGCCGCCGCAAGCACGAACATCGACCTGACCCAGCTGCGGAAGCTGGTCAGCGTGGCCGCGGGGACCGACGCCGCTCGCGGGGACACCGTCGTGGTGTCCGCCATGCCGTTCCATACCGCCGAGGCCACCGACGTGGCGGCGGCGGCACCCGACCGGCGTGGGTTGTGGCTGGGAGTGGCGTCAGGAGTGCTGGTGCTGCTCCTGCTGCTGGCCGGGTGGCGGCGTCGCGCGCGTCAGGTCCGGGACGCCGCCGCACGGGAACGACTGCTGGAGGCCCGGGCCGCTCTGGAGGCGCAGCGCCCTCTCGTGGCCGACGCCGTCACCGTCACACGGGCTTCCACCGAGCGGCCCGTCGTCGAGCGGCAGCGCGCGGTCGGCCAGCTGGTCGCCGCAAGCCCGGACCAGGCCGCGGCGGTGCTCCGAGGCTGGACCGGCTCGGCCGGCTGACCGCGACTCCGCGCAGGGCGTGACGCTGCGGCGTACCAAACTAAAGGGTTTAGGTTTTTGCCTTTGGTCTGTAGGGTGATGGCATGGCGCGAGCGAATCTCACCTCGGCCGCCGTCATCCGGGCGGCGGCGGACCTGGCCGACCGGGACGGTTTCGACGCCGTCACACTGTCGGCGCTGGCCCGGGGGTTCGGTGTGCAGACCGCCAGCCTCTACTCGCATGTGCGGGACCGGTCGGCGCTGATCGAGGGCGTGCACCAGCTCGCGCTCGGCGAGCTGGCCGACCGGATCGCGCTGGCCATCGGCGGGCGGTCGGGGCAGGAAGCGCTCACCGCGTTCGCCGACGCCCACCGCGACTACGCCCGGCAGTTCCCCGGCCGGTGGACGGCACTGCAACGGCCCGCCTCGCCCGCCACCGTCCGATCCGAGGGCGCCGGCCGGGTCGCCGCGCTCACCCTGGCGATGCTGCGCGGCTACCCCCTGCCGGAGTCCGAGCTGGTCCACGCCACCCGGCTGCTCGCCGCCACCGTCAACGGGTTCCTCGCATTGCGGGCCAACGACAGTTTCGCGCACCGCGAACCCGCCGCCGGCCTCTCCTGGCTCCGGGCCCTGGAGGTGCTCGACGGCGCCTTCCGCTCCTGGCCTACCGAAGGGAAGATCTGATGTCCGTCCCACCCGAGCTGATCCGCGGGGCCGCCGAGACCGAGGTCACCGCGCGCGGCCTCCGGCCGCACCGGCTTCCCACCTGGGTGCGCGACCAGTTCCCCGACGGGCAGCTGCTGTCGATGGAGAGCCAACCCTCGGGGGTACGGGTCGCGTTCACCACCACCGCCACCCGATTCGAGCTGGTCACCCACCCGACCCGGATCGCCTACGTGGGCGCCGACCGGCCCCGCGGCCGCATCGACGTCCACGTCGACGGTGACCTCGCCGTCCGCGACGTGCTCGACGGCGGCGACCGGATCGAGGTCGACCTCGCCACCGGCACGACCGCCTTCCACGCCGGGCAGCCGCACACCACCACGGTCTCCGGGCTGCCCGCCGGGCGGCACCGGGTCGAGATCTGGCTGCCCCACAACGAGAGTGTCGAGCTGGTCGACCTGCGCGCCGACGGCCCGATCGAGCCCGGCGACACCACCCGGCCGCTGTGGGTGCATCACGGCAGCTCGATCAGCCACGGGTCGAACGCGGTCGCGCCCAGCGAGATCTGGCCGGCCGTCGCCGCCCGCCGGGGCGGGGTCGAGCTGCGCAATCTCGGTCTCGGCGGCAGCGCCATGGCCGACCAGTTCCTGGCCCGGGTGATCCGCGACAGCCCCGCCGACATGATCAGCGTCAAGCTCGGCATCAACGTGGTCAACCTCGACGGCATGCGGGTGCGCACCTTCGTCCCGGCGGTCCACGGGTTCCTCGACACGATCCGCGACGGCCACCCCGAGGTGCCGCTCGTGCTGATCTCGCCGCTGTTCTGCGGCATCCACGAGGACACCGCCGGTCCGGGAGCGATCGACCCGGCCTCGATCGGCTCCGGACAGGTGCGGTTCGTCGCGACCGGGACACCGGGCGACACCGCGCTGGGCCGCCTGACCCTGCAGGTCGTCCGGCGTGAGCTGCGTTCGCTGGCCGAGCGCCGCGCGTCCGACAAGAACCTGCATTTCCTGGAGGGCACCTCGCTGTACGGCGTGGCCGACGCCGCCGAGCTACCCCTGCCCGACGGGTTGCACCCCAGCGCGGAGGCCCACCAGCGGATCGGCGCCCGGTTCGCCGAGTACGCCTTCACCGCCGCCGGCCCGTTCGCCGGCCCGGCCGCCTCCTGACGCGCCCCCGCCGGCGCGGGACGCGCCACCGTCGGTCGCGGTCAACGATGCCTGACGCCGGCCGGCTGGGTGGACAGGACGGCCAGGGCCGCCGCGCTCATCATGCAGACCACGACGACCAGCGCGGCGCCGGAGTGCCGTGGCACGAGGGTGAGCCACAGAATCCCGCCCACCAGGGCCAGCAGGGTCGCCGCCGCCCGCAGCATGCCCGCCGACGGCCGGGGTGGGCCGGTCTGCGGGGTGTGCCAGGCGGCGACGATCGTGTCGAACGGGTCGGCTTCCAGGTGTCGCAGGTCGTCGCCGGCGTCGCTGACGCGGGCGAGGGTGAGCCGGTTGCAGATGTCGGCGACACCCGGCGTCGAGCGGGCCAGCTCCGCCGCGACCGTCCGGGCGTACAGGCTGCTGACGACACCGATCAGGGTGACCACCCGGTTCTGCACCTCGACGGTGACGCACTCACCGCTGAGCCGCGGGTCCCGCAGGACCCGCTCGATCACCCGGCAGGTGAGTTCGACGTCGGATCCCGCGGCGGGACGTACCCGCCGGTTGAGCCATCGGTCGTCCACGATGCCTCCCATCGTCGGTGCGGTCGTCTGACCCGTACAGGATGGTCGTGGCACATGGAGGTTGTTCCGCGAGATCATGTCACTTGTGTGACAGTCGCTAACCGGTCTGGACGATCTTCGCGGTGGCGTAGGTCTCCCATGGGACCGCCGGGCTGGTCGGTGGTTTCGTGGACAGGTCGACGGCCAGGTCGCCGCCGGCGGGGGAGCCGGCCGGTCGCCGGAATTCGAAGCGGTGGGTGACACTGCGGCCCGCTGCCGGGGCTGCGACCCGCACCTCGAACGAGTCCGCCGCCGTGGTCACCGGGGGCCACCGGTCGCCGGTGCGCTCCAGTCCGTCCGGCGGCAGGAACTGCAGGACGACCGACTTGGGCCGACTTCCCCAGCGATGGGTGACGGTCACCTCGACACTGCCGTAGCGGTAGCCGCCGTTCGGTGGGCCGAGTGTCAGGTCGCCGGTGGTGACGCGGATGGCGGTCACCGACGGGTTGAGCGGCATCCGGGACGGGCCACTGACCTGGATGAACCGGCCGGCTCGGAGGGCGTACCCCCGGGTCTGCCATGTCTGTGGGGTGGTGTCGGCGCAGCAGCGCTGGTAGTCGGCGAGCCGGGCGGTCACCATGCCGGACCTGCGGATCCGGAGGCTGTCGTCGCGGATGTCGCGAACCTGCCCGGTGGTGGCGGTGACGCGCCCACGGGAGACGATCCGGCCGTCGCGGTCGCGGTCGTAGGCGACGATCTGTTTGGTGCCGCCTTCGATCATGCAGCCCAGCAGGGCGACGGTCTCGTCGGCGCCGTCGTTGTCGATGTCGCCGTGGGCGGCGGCCAGGATCGTCAGGGACTGCCCGGCCGGTGGCCGGCCGTCGGGGACGTCGGACGGCGTGACCGCCGCCTCGCCGTCGCGGAAACGGACGCGGCCGGAGGGGCACAGGAGGCCGTCGGCGGGCCATCGCGGAACATCCAGCGTGGCGTCACGCAGCGCGGCCAGCGAGATGCGGCCGTCCGGGGGCGGCGACGCCTGCGCCGCGGGCGTGACGACGGCGATCGGCAGTCCGACCGCGAGAGCAACCAGGAATTTGATCATCAAATGATTCATCGTGCTGGGATTTTCTCCCAGAATAGCCCCGTCGGGTGCTGCGAAAAGCTGACTTTCACCCTTTTTGTGTACGCCGCCGGAGTGCCGGTTCGGAGTCGAACGGCTCATCCCCGATGTCGCCGGGTATCACCGGGCGCGACGGCGGCGTAGTCGTGCGGCGGGAAGGTGTACGGGTGACGCAGGAGCAGATTCCGTGCCACCTCGGCGACCGCCGCAAGCTGGTCGAGGCGCCGGATCTGCTGATGAGGGCGGCTCCGGACGCACATGCCGAGCCCGGAGCCGTTTCCCAGGGCCGCCACGCAGAACTCGCCGGGGATGGGCTCGTCGTTCACGATCAGTGATCGGGGATCACCGAAGAGGGTGTGCACCGGGCCCGGAAGCCCGGCGATCATGTCGTCGGGGACGCTGGCCAGCACGATGGTGTCGGGGTCGTGGGCGACCAGAGCACGGATCCGGTCGAGGTGGTCGAGGATGTCCTGGACGGTGGCCGCGACCGCCGGGGCGTGGGCCGCCGTGGCCTCGAACGGCGTGATCACCGGGTCCAGGAACTCGGCACGAGATCGCGGCAGAGCGGCGGCGGCGTCACGGTCGTACCGGTGATGTGCGTGCTGGATCGGTGCGGGCCGGCCGAAGAGCCAGCCCTGTCCCCAGTGCGCGCCCAGCCGTACCGCTTGCGTGAAGTCGTCCTGGGTCTCGATGCCCTCGGCGATGATCCGGGCGCCGGTGCGTTGTGCCTGCTCCCGCACCGCGGCGGCGATCCTCGCGGTGGCCGCGGCGTGCGGATCGCGGACCAGGCTCATGTCCAGTTTGATGATCTCCGGTTCGAGGATCGGGAAGAGCACGAGTGACAGAGGGTCGACGCCGACGTCGTCCAGGGCGATGCTGTGACCGAAGGCCCGCATGACCCCGGCGAGCCGCACCATCGCTCCCGGCGCCATGGTCAGCGCACGCTCGGTGAACTCCATGACCTCGTGGAACGGCAGACCCGCGCCGATGAGCTCGACGAGCCGCGGCGACACCACCTGGTTCATCACGGCGGGCTCGACGTTGACGAACAGCAGGGGCGGCGGTGTCGCGGCCTCGAGGGCGCCTTCGAGGGCGCGCTCGGCGCAGAGCATGTCGAACTCGCCGAGCCGTCCGGCCGCCGACGCGGCGGCGAGCAGCCTGTCCGGGTATCGCAGATCGGTACCGGCCGGGCCTCGGGCGAGGGCTTCGAGTCCGACGACCCCGGTGCTGCTCAGATCCACGATCGGCTGGTAGTGGGGTTCGATCAGGCGCCGATCGATGATCTCCAGGATCGCCGTCCCGTCGTCGACCGCCCGAGGAGAGGCGGGTGTGGTCGGCATGCGTACTCCTCGGCTTGACTGCGTTCCGTACATCGTCGGCGGGCGGCCGGCCGATCTGAGTACTTTGCGCTCGAGCAACACCCGGGCCGCCCTCGCCGCGCGTCGGGGGAATCCGGCGTGGCCGGCGATCCGTTGTTGGAGGATCAACGGCGTGTTCTCGGTACAGGTCGGGCTGTCGAGCGTCGTCGTGCGGCGCGCAGTCCTCACGACGATCGTCGTGGCCGGGTTGACCTATCTGTGGGGCGGGTCCGCGCTGCGCACCCTGCTGCCCCTGGCGTCCGACATGGCGGCTCTCGCGGCCATTCTCGTGTCACTGCATCGTTATCGGGGCACCCATCGCCGGGTCTGGACGGCCACCGCTCCCGGTGTGGCCCTCCTCTCGATCGTGCATTTGCACTGGTTTCTGCGGGTGGGGCTCGGGGGAGCGGCGACCGCCGACAACGTCTGGACCGGTGTGATCCAGGCGATCGCGTGGGCCTGCATGATCACCGGTTGTCTGGCGGCGTTGCGGCGCCGGGCGGCCGGCGCGTCCGGTGGTGTGGTCGAGGCGGCGTTGATCGGCATGGGCCTGACGACCCCGTTGTGGGAGTTCCTCCTTCGTCCGGCACTGCTGACGCTGCACACTCCGGTCGCGGCGCAGGTCGTCATCCTGATCCCGGTCTTCTGCATCACGGCGATCATGGGTGGCCTGTTCAAGCTGGTTCCCGAGGCCGGGGCCGCCCGTAACACCCTGCGGTACATGTTCGTCGCGCTCGGCTGCTCGCTGGTCGGGGTGACGACGCTCATCACCCGGACCGATCCGGTGACCGGCGGCCAGCCGGCCTGGATCGTGCTGTTCTGGGTGGCGGCGATGGTGAGCCTGGCCGGCGCCGCCCTCGATCCGGCCAACGACCACCTGGGTGAGGTGTCTCCGTCGACCGGCGGGACGACGGTCCGGCTGCGGTACGTGGGTGCCGGGTTGCTCCTCGGTCCGGCCGTCGGCGCCGTACCACCGGTGTTTTTCGGGCAGGAGCCGGACGTGGTGCTGCTCTGTGCCGGTCAGGCCGCCATGACGGTGCTGGTGCTGGTGCGACTGAGTCAGCTGGAACGCAGCCGGGCCGCTCAACGGCGCCTGCTGGTGGAGCAGGCCCAGCACGACGAGCTGACCGGCCTGCCGAACCGCCGCCACCTCTTCTCGCTGTTGCAGGAGTTCTCCGGTCGCGGTACGGCGGTGGCGGTGTTGTTCTGCGATCTCAACGACTTCAAACCGATCAACGACAGGCTCGGTCACGAGGCGGGGGACGACGTCCTGAAGGCGGTGGCGGGCCGGCTGCGTGACGCGGTCCGTGCCGATGACGTCGTGGGCCGGCTCGGCGGTGACGAGTTCCTGGTGATCTGTCCCGGTGCCGAGGAGCGTGAGGCCGCGAGCCTGCGTGACCGTGTCGTGTCAGCCCTGCGCGAGCCGATCCGGTGGTCCGGCCATCAGCTTGTGGTGGGCGTCTCGATCGGGGTCGCCGTGGCCCGCGGCAGCGAGTCCGGGGACCAGCTGGTCGCCCGCGCGGACGAGCTGATGTACGCGGCGAAACGGCACGACAAAGCGCGGGCGCAACCGTCTGTGACGGAACCGAATCCAAAAGTCACTAGTACTTTCGGCTAGCTTTACACTCGACTATTCGGCTATCGTTCTGCTGCCGAACGGACATCGGTGCAGGCAGACAGCTGGAGGGCAAGATGACCACGACATCCATCGCGACCGGTGCCATGACGGACACCGCTCAGCTGGACACGATCAGTGACGACCGTGCTTCGGATGTCGCGGGCGACCTCATCAACGCACTGGCCGCGATGCCCGCCGGTCACCCGTCGCGCCCCGCGCTGCGTGACAAGACGATCGAAGCGTGGCTCCCGCTGGCGCGGCATCTCGCCAAGCGCTACTCCGGCCGCGGCGAGCTCACCGACGACCTCGTGCAGACCGCCATGGTCGGGCTGATCAAAGCCGTCGACCGCTTCGACGCGAGCCGGGGTGTCGACTTCGCCGGATATGCGATCCCCACCATCCTCGGCGAGGTCAAGCGCCACTTCCGCGACCGCACCTGGTCGATCCGGGTGCCCCGGCGGCTGCAGGAGCTGCGGCTGGCCATCACCGAGGCCAACAACACCCTGACCCACACCCTCGGCCGTTCGCCGCAGGTCGCCGACATCGCGGCCCACATCGGCATCACCGAGGAGGAGGTTCTCGAAGGGCTGGAGGGCGCCCGCGCCTACAACGCCACCAGCCTGTCGACGCCGATCGGTGCCGACGGCAGCACCGAGCTCGGCGAGACCCTCACCGACGGCACCGACGACTACGAGGCGGTCGACACCCGGACCTCGCTCGGGCCGGCGCTGGCCCAGCTCGACGACCGCGAGCGGAAGATCGTCACCCTGCGTTTCTACGGCAACCTGACCCAGCAGCAGATCGCCGAGCAGATCGGCATCTCCCAGATGCACGTGTCCCGGCTGCTGACCAAGGCGCTGGCCAAGATGCGCGGGCACCTCGACGCCGGCCTCCTCTGACATCCGCCGTCAGCCGCCCCACTGGTGGCGAGGCTCCGCTGCTCAGCCGGGTATCGAAGGCGCTTCATCCACGTGCGGGCGATTCGTGCGGCCAACCGATCGGTTGATGTGGATCACGCTCAAGTCGTGCGGCGTCGATCCGATGGTCGTGAGGTGACCAGGCGCTCCCGCACCACGACGATCGCAGCCGGCCCCATGTCGCGGCTGTGCCCGGACGACTGGGACCTCGAACGTTTCGTGGCGGCGCACGCCGGGATCAACCGCAGCCGCCGGCAGGTCTGTCTCGTGCTGTTGCCGCCGGGCGTACTGATCGCCTGGTGGTGGTCGACGCCCGCGGTGTGGATCGCCGTCGGTCTGTGCCTGGTCCTGGCGGTCGTCAACGACCTGATCGCCCGCTACCGTTCGGTCGTCATCGCCGGCATCCTCATCGCCGGCAGCTTCGAGCTGGCGCTCAGCGCGGTCGTCACCGCCACGGGCGGCATCCACAGCCCGCTTCTCGCGTGGCTGATCCTGCCGGTGATGATGCTCGCCGCCCGATATCGACGGGTCGTGCTGCTCGTCGCCATGTCCAGTGGTGCTCTCGCCGGGGCCGTCGCCTGCCTGCTGGCGGATCTGCTCGGTACCGCGAAGGCGTACCCGAGCCCGCTTCTCGGTCTGACGACCACCGCCCTGGGTGTCGCCACCGGCCTGATCGCGATGAATCTGCAATCCGCGGACATCGCCTCCCGGCAGGACGCCACCACCGACGAACTGACCGGTGCGCTCAACCGCAAAGCGCTCACCCCGCTGTTCGACCGGATGTCGAAGGAGGCCGACGCCCGGGAGAGCCACCTCAGCATGCTGCTGTGCGACCTCGACCACTTCAAGAGCATCAACGATCGGTACGGCCACGCCGTCGGCGACGACGTGTTGTGCCACGCGGCGACCGTGATCCGGCAGGCGATCCGGGCCGAGGACCGAATGTTCCGGATCGGCGGCGAGGAGTTCCTGATCCTGCTGCCGCACGCTGACGCCCCGCTCGCGGCGGGAATCGGCGAACGCATCCGTGCGACGCTGGCGGCCAGCCCCGCCGACGGCATCCCGGTGACCGTCTCGATCGGGTCCGTGACGTCCCCGGGCCGGCTCCGCACCGAGGAACGCGAACTCCAGGAACTCGCCGATCAGGCGCTCTACCAGGCGAAGTCCTCCGGCCGCAACCGGGTGGTCGCCGCCACCCCGCCGTGGACGGCCGACGCCACCGCGGCCTCCCACCCCGCCAGGCTGTGAGGGCGGCGGAAGAAGGTTCGCCGAACTTCCGGTGAATCTCCTCGTGCGGCCGCGCGAATGTGTTACCGGGGAGTTACCGTCCGGATATGCGGCTCGGCGTGCTGGATGTCGGATCGAACACGGTGCACCTTCTCGTCGTGGACGCCCATCGGGGCGGCCATCCCGACCCCATGCGGTCGGAGAAAGCCCAGTTGCGGCTGGCCGAACACATCGAGGCGGGCCGGCTCACCGAGGCCGGGACCGCCCGGCTGGTGCGTGCCGTGGCCCGGGCGAAGGCCACCGCGGCGATCGCGGGTTGCGAGGAACTGGTCGCTTTCGCGACGTCCGCGCTGCGCGACGCCGGCAACTCGGCCGAGGTGCTGTCGCGGGTGCGCACCGAGACGGGCGTCGAGCTGCGGCTCCTGTCCGGCGAGGACGAGGCCCGTTACACCTTTCTGGCGGTACGCCGCTGGTGCGGCTGGTCCGCCGGGCGGCTACTGGTGCTCGACATCGGCGGGGGATCGCTGGAACTGGCGATCGGCCGTGACGAGGACCCCGACGTGGCCCTGTCGGTGCCGCTCGGAGCGGGCCGGCTGACGCGGCAACGGCTGCCCGGTGACCCGCCCGCACGCCGTGACGTCGAGGCGCTCGCCGCCGACCTCGATGTCGTCCTCGCCCCGATCGCCCGCCGGATCCGCGAGATCGGGCCGTACGATCTCGCGGTCGGGACCTCGAAGACGTTCCGCTCGCTCGCCCGGCTCGCCGGTGCCGCCCCGTCGAGTGACGGACCGCGTGCGGTACGGACTCTCACCGATGCCGGGTTGCGTCAGCTGTTCGGCTTCATCAGCCGGATGGCGTCACCGGACCTGGCGGGCCTGGACGGGGTCAGTCCCGGCCGCGCCCACCAGTTGGTGGCGGGCGCGCTGGTGGCCGGGGCGGCCATGCGGGCGCTGTCGGTCGACGAGCTCCGGATCTGTCCCTGGGCTCTGCGCGAAGGGGTGATCCTGCACCGGTTGGACACGCTCGGCGTACCGGCGCCGTCGCAGCGGTCGTGGCCTCTGACCGATCGGCAGCCGCGGCGCGCGCTGAGGGTCGCCCAGTGAACCGTGACGATCACAGCTGCGCGAGCCAGGGATGTCCCGGGTGCACACGGCTGAGCAGCCCCGCCAGGGTGGCACGCTGCACCGCGGACAGGTGGCCGACGGTGGTGTCGAAGTCCGCCTGATCCTTGGGACGCGGGTGCTTGGCCTTGAACAACAGCACCAGCTCGGGCGCGAGATAGGGGACACCGTCCCGAGTGCGGTGGACGATGTCGGCGTACGGGAACCGGATCTCCGGGTCGCGCCGGCAGATCCAGGTGTCACCGTCGTGCGGCTCCCGGAACACGTCGAGCAGATAGTCGCCGGTGCCCGGGTCGCGCAGCCAGGTCTGATGCGTGGCCGACAACTGGTCGGGTGTGGCGTCCGCCCAGATCCGGCCGCTGCCGACCGCATCGAAGACATGGCCCGGGAAGCGGTCGCGGATCTCGGCGAAGGCCCCGGCGGGGATCGCGATCTCGATGTCCCCGTGCTCGCGGGTCTGCTCGCCGCGGAACAGGTCCAGAGCCCAGCCGGCCGCCACACACCAGGGCGTCTGGACTCCGGCCAGGCGTCGCGCGACTTCACCCGGGCCGAAGCAGGAAGCCCAACGGGCGGGCAGGGCGTCGATCTCGTCCGACGACAGCTGCCTGCCGCCGTCGGGCAGGTGCGTGCTCATCTCAGGAACCTACCGGCTGGCAGTCGTGATCTGCGGCCGTCCGGGCCGCACGACATCCAGGTCGAGGATCAGCACCGTCGGCCCAGCCGTTGATATGCACAGTCGCGACGCCTTGCCGTGCCGGACTTGACCTTCCGCGCCACTCCAGGCGTCGTTTGCCACCGATCGCCGGTGAAGACCTTGTGCCGGAGTTGGCCCGCGCGGGATTCTGGACATCCGCGCCGATGTCCAGTGTGGAGGAGGTCCTCGAATGTCCTGGTGGAGCGGCCGCCGGAGGAGGTCGATAGAGGCGGCAGCGGCTCTGCACGAATCGGGCGTCGAGGCGGGCCGCAACGGCGACCTGCGCAACGCGGTGCCTCTGCTGACGAAAGCCCTGGAGATGTACGAGGCACTCGAGCCCGACTATCAGGCGAGCCAGGGCGCCGCCCGCACGCTGTGGCGGCTGGCCACCGTACAGGTGGAGATCGACGGTGCGGCGGTGGCATCCGAAACTGCGGCGAAGGCCGCGAAGCGATGGGAGGCGCTGCTCGCCGGGCCGGGGGCCGCAGACATCACGGTGTTGCGTGAGCTGACTCGCTGCCACACCGACCTCTGCATCCTCAACCTGCAGTCGGGAGCGGGCGAGCAGGCGATCGCCGACGGGAAGCGGGCCGTGGATCTCGCCGAGCGGCTCGTGCGCGACGGTCACCCGGAAGGCCGGACCGAGTTGGGTACGGCGCGGCACAACCTGGCCGTGGCCCTGTTCGAGACCGGCGAGACGGCCGGAGCCGCGAAGGTCGCCGCCGCCGCGGTCATGGTGCGTCAGCAGCTCGCCGAAGCTGCCCCGCATCCGTCGCTGGCCGACTGGGAACACGCCAACTCGCTGGTACTGAGCGGGCGTATCTATCGGGCACTCGGCCAGGCCCCGTTCGCAGCGACCGCGTTCACCCGCGCCCTGGAGCTGGCCTCGTCGCTGGGCCGGGCCGGCGGCGCCATGGCCGTGCACATCCTGCAACAGCTCAGGGACCTGACCGAGGAGCATCCCGGCATCCTCGATCATCTCGCCCTGAGGTCCGACACCGACGGGGCCCCGTGACCGCCGCCGACGACACGTTCGCCGCCATGCTCGGCACCGGGCTCCACCTGCTCGACCGCGGCGACCAGGTGGGCGCCCGCCGTTGGTTCGCGCAGGCCGCCCGTTCCGACGACCCGGCGCTGCTCACCGACCTCGGCGCGATATACCAGGAGTCACTCGGCGATCCGGGCCGCGCCGAGACCTGCTACCGGCGGGCCGCGACCGCCGGCAACACGGACGCCATGAACAGGCTGGGCGTGCTGCTGAAACAGCGCGACGAACTGACCGAGGCCGAGACGTGGCTACTGCGGGCCGCCGAGGGCGGCGACGCTCACGCGCTGAACAATCTCGGCGGGGTGTACGAGCGGCGCGGCGACAACAACCGGGCGATTGAGTATTTCCGGGCTGCGCTCGAGCGCGGCGTGCTGGCAGCGTTCTACCCGCTGGTGATGAAACTGTGGGCGGCGGGCCGGCACGACGAGGCCCTCGGCTGGTACCGGCAGGGTGAACGCTGGGACGCCCCGGAGATCCGCCCGCAACTGGAGTTCCTGGCCAGCCTGCTGGAGCACGGCCCGCCCGCGGGCAGACCCGGCGCGCCGCAGGCACGCGCGAACCGGGGCGTACCGCCGATCACCGTCGACGTCGACGATCCGCTCGGCAGCGCCGAACGAGCCCGCGGTGTCTTCCTGCTCACCGATGATCCGGTGCCGCTCGATCTGGCCCGGGACCTGGCCGCCTTCTCTGCCGAACACGCCCGGCGCGGCGGGGACGACCGGGCCCGTGCCCTGTCTCTGCTCGGTGACCTGGAGCGGCTGCGCTTCGAGCGGGACGGCGACGAGGCACGGCTGGAGGCGGCCGTGCGGTTCGCCCGGACCGCCTACCGGGAGGTTCTGCCCACCGATCCGAGCTACCCGCTGGTGCTGTCCCGGCTGGCGAGCGGCCTGGTGGCGCTGGCCGAGCACACCGGCGAGACCGAGCCGCTGCGCGAGGCGCGGGCACTACACGAGGAAGCGATCGGCGAACTGGCACCCGGCGATCCGCGCTTCGCCGAGTTGTGGACCGGTCACGGCAACGCCCTGCTGGCCGCCGAGTGGGAGGACGACGCCGTACTGGCTCTGCGTGCCGCTGTGGAGGCGACCCCGGCCGGCGACCCGGAGAGGATCGTCCGGCAGGTCCACCTCGCGTTCGCCCTGGTGCCCCGGTTCGAGCGCGGCGGCGTCATGGCCGCCCGCGACGAGGCGCGGGCGCTGCTCGATCGGGCCCGGGCCGAGTTGCCACCCGCCCACCGGCTGCGCGGGAGTGTGGACGCCGCCCTGGACCTGCTCGCCGGCTCGGGCACCCCGGCTCCCGCCACGGCCGAGCAGGCGCTCGACGAGTACCGCCGCACCGGCGAACTCGACCTGCTGCGGCACGGCATCGAGCTGCTGCGCGCCGGACCTGTAGGCGGTGAGACGCGGCGCAGGCTCGGCGTGGCGCTCACCCTGCTGTACCGACGGCTCGGCGATCCGGCGACGCTGGACGAGGCGATCGAATTGCTGGACGCGGACAGTTCGGCGCTGGTGGAGGCGGCGGAGGCGTTGCGGCTGCGGGCCCGCCGTACCGGCGGCGAAGACCTGCGCCGGGCACTGGCCCTGGCCCGGACAGCGGTGCGGCAGACCTCCGCCGAGGACGCCGAGCGTGCCACCCGCCTGCGCGCGCTCGCCGCGATCGTCGTCGAGGTCGGCACGGCCACCCAGGACTCACTGGCGGTACGCGAGGGAGTCGACCTGTTCCGCGCCGCGCTGGCCGAGACACCACCGGACAGTCCCGACCGGCCGGCCGCAGCCGTAGCGCTCGGCACCGCGCTGCTGGCCGCCGCCCGCCACGACCCCGCGCTGCTCGATGAGGCCGTGCGGCTCACCACCGGGGCCGTGACCGCCGTCGGTACCGGGCACCCGGAACGTGCCGCCTTCGAGACGGCCGCGGCGCAGGCGCTGCACCAGCACGCCCTGCACACCGGAGACGCGGATACGGCTGACCGGGCCACCATGGTGGCCCGGTCAGCCGTATCCGCCACCCCGGAGGATCATCCGGACCGGCCGGAACGGCTGGGTGTGCTCTGCCGGATCCTGCTGCACGACGCCGACCTGGACGAAGCGATCCGTGAAGCGGAAGCCTGGACGGCCGCGACTCCCGACTGGCATCCGCGCTGGGGAGAGGCGCGCACCACGCTGGCACGGCTGCTGGCGGCCCGCGCGATCGGCGGCGCCGACCCGGCCGAGCTGCTTGCCGCCGTTGTGGGCCTGCGGGCGGTGGCCACGAACGCGCGGATCGCGGCCACCGAACGAGTGCTTGCGGCCGATCTGTGGGCGACCGTGTGCGGGCTGCTGGGTGACCCGACGCAGCGGGAGGCGTACGCGCTGGCACTCGACCTGCTCCCTCGCACGGCCCGGCGTGGCCTGCCGCGCGCCGACCGCGAGGAGCATCTCGGCTTGTTCGCGGGCCTGGCCTCGCGGGCGGCCGCCCGCGCCCTCGCCGACGGCGACACCGGGCTGGCTCTGCGCTGGCTGGAACAGGGACGTGGGGTGCTGCTCGACCAGGCACTCGGCGTGCGCACCGAACTGGCCGCGCTGCACGAGCGGGAGCCGGGCCTGGCGGAGGAGTTCGCGGCGCTGATCGAGACGCTCGACCCGGACCCTGACCTTCTTGCCGATCCGGCGGAGAGCGCGCATCGTCGAGAAGATCTCGACCGGCGCCTGGACGAGGTGGTGGCCGAGATCCGCCGGCAGCCTGGGCTGGACGGCTTCCTGTCCCCGCCGACCGAGGCCGAGTTGCGGGAACGCTGCGCCGACCGTCTGGTGGCCGTGCTCAACGTGTCGGATGCCCGCTGCGATGCGATCCTGCTGGGCCGGGGCGACCCGGTCGTCGTCCCGCTGCCCGATCTGAGGCTGGCCGAGGTCCGTGAGGCGGCCGCCGGATTCCGCGGGGCGATCAGGGCCGTCCAGCGGGGCACGATCGCTGAACGGCTCGCCGGGCAACGTCTGGTGACGGCGGTCCTGGCCTGGCTGTGGGAAGCAGCGGCACGCCCGGTGCTGGACGCCGCGGGCGTCACCGGCCAGGAGCCTCACCGGCCCCGCATCTGGTGGGTGCCGACCGGTCCACTGGTCGAGCTTCCGCTGCATGCTGCCGGTCGGCACGACGATGACGGCCCCACGGTCCTCGACCGCGTCGTCAGCTCCTACCTGCCCACGATCCGCAGCCTCACCCCGCCGAGACAGCCGGACACCGGAGACAAACCCAGCGTGCTGGTGGTCGCCATGCCCCGCACCCCCGGCGCCGCCGACCTGCCACACGTGGACGCCGAGGTCGAGGCGCTGCGCGCGCTGACGCCGGTGACGGTCCTGGCCGGCGAGCACGCCACCCGGGAGGCAGTGCTACCCGCGCTGGGCAACCACGCCTGGGCACATTTCGCATGTCATGTCAGCGGTGAACCCGAGCGGGGAACCGACATCCGGCTGCTGTTGCACGACCACGAGCACCGCCCGGTCTCGCTGGCCGACATCGTGCGGCTACGGCCCGCATCGGCCGAATTCGCCTATCTCTCGGCGTGCGACACGGCGCGAGCCCCGACGCATCTGGCCGACGAGGCCGTGCACGTGGCCGGCGCTTTCCAGATGGCCGGCTACGGGCAGGTGGTGGCTACGATGTGGCCGGTCGGAGATCAGGCCGCGGCCGAGATCACGGCGGATGTCTACCCCCTGCTACTGGCGGGGGCAACGGCGGCGGAGTCTCTCGACGCGGCGGTCCGGCGGCAGCGCGACCGCTATCCCGCCGCACCGACCAGATGGGCCTCGCACGTACACGTCGGAGCGTAAGGGAGGCGGAGAGTTGAATCCGGTGGGCACGGCAGCCGGCGTGGTCTGCGCCGCGCTGAACGAACCCGGTTTCCGCGAGGTGGTTGCCCGGGCACGGGCATCCGACACCCTCGACCGAGTGGTCGCGGCCCTGAGCATCGACGGCCCAACGGTCCCGACCGGACTCGCCGCTGATCTGGCCCTCCTCGAACGGCAGTTGGCCGCGGCCGGGCTGGACGGCGTTGGTGCACCACCGCGTGGTTACCGTCCGATGCCAGGCGCGCTCGGCCATCCGGTAGTGGAGGTGTTCCGCTGCCCGCAGGGACGGTGCGAACGGATCGCGGCGGGACCGGAGGCCACCGCCGACCCACCCCGCTGCGGCGCGACCGGCCGCCCGCTGCGCGCCACCCGGCTGCCGACGTGACGGGCCTGCTCGCCGAGCTGGGCAAGAAGCTGGCCGACCGCTGGCTCACCGCGCTGATGCTGCCGGGCCTGCTGCTGGTTGCGGTCGCTGTGGTCGGGTTCCGTCTGTCCCATCGCCACCCGTTCGACGTGGCGGCGCTCTCGCGCTGGGTGGACGACACCGCAGCGTCGCCGGTCGGGCGCAGTCAGGGTGCGCTGCTGCTGATCACAGCGGCGGTGCTGCTCGCGGCGGGCGCCGCCGGGCTGGCGGCGGCCGGGCTGGGCGCCGGGTGCGGGCGGTGGTGCGTGGCCGAAGGGTCGTGGCCGCCGGGATCCTGGCTGGCCGCGTGGCGGCGCCGCCGGTGGGAGCAGGCCGACCGGGCGGCCCGGGAAGCACTGCGGGCCGCGGCAGCCGACGTGACGAAACCGCATCCGCCGCTGCGTGCGGCGATCCTGCGCCGGGACCGGATCGCACTGCGCGCCCCGCACCGGCCGACGTTCGTGGGCGACCGGTTCAGTGCGGTGGACCAGCGGGTGGCCGACGCCTACGGCCTCGATCTGCTGGCGGTGTGGCCGCGAATGTGGCTGGTCGTGGACGATCCCGTACGCGCCCAGACGTCGGCGGCCCAGGACGCCTACGCGGCGGCGCTGCGGTTGGCCGGCTGGGGGATTCTCTATCTGGGCCTGGGCGTGATGTGGTGGCCGGCAGCCGTGGTCGGCCTGGTCGTGCTCGCAGTGGCCTGGGTGCGGGTGCGGCAGACTGCCGGGTTGCTGGCCGATCTGGTGGAAGCCACTGTGGACCTGCACGGCCGGACGCTGGCGGACCGTCTCGGGCTGCCGGTGGACGGCCAGCTCACCCGCGCACAGGGGCAGATGGTCACGGCGGCGCTGCGCAAGGATGTTCCGCTGTCGCTACCGGAGTCGTGATCCTCCGCGGAGGATCAAGCCGGCGAACCGCAGGTGGCGGTCTCTGAGGTCGCCGCCGCGGAACGTCTTCACGTCCTCGCGGTAGGCCATCGGCCGAGTTCGTCCTCGGCCTGATGCTCGACGGCCGCTTCCGCACCTGACCCGCGAGGTGCCCAGACTGATCCACGGATGGCCGGCCGCGTACGGCGGCTCGAGATACTCGTCCGCCTCGCTGTCGTGCAGACCCACGATGCGGCGGGTGACCGTGGCGTCGACCTCGACTTCGGCCAGTCTCCCGGCCTTCTGTTCTCCTGACATGGCACCGGCATCATCGCCCGGCCGGCGGCGGGCCGGAGCCGAATCGGCCGCTATCGCCGAACGGGCTTCTCCGTCCGCCGGGGGCCGGTGGCGAGCAGCAGGATGACTGCCGTGTATGCGCAGAGCACGGCGAGTCCGGCCCAACCGGGCAGCGGGAAGTAGCCGGCCGACGGCGCGTAGTGGGCGATCACCTGCGGATACTCGACCGCCGTCTGGCCGACCGCGAAGCCCGCGGCCGGGGTGACACGCAGCAGCCACTCACCGGCCGCGTCGGGTAGCAGCGGCAATGCCGTGATCGCGTAGGGAACCGCGATCGACGACACCGCGACGAGGATCGCGGCCCAGCCACGGCGCAGCCACACACCGAGCCCGTAGGCGAGGACCGCGCACAACGCCAGTACCGCCGCGACGCCGATGACCACGCGGGCGCCGGTCGGCGCCGGCACCGGCTGCATCGGGACGCCGTTGTTCGCCAGGATCGCCACGCCCAGCGGTACGACGATGCCGACGGCGGCCAGTCCGGTGACGAAGGTGGCCGCACCGACGACCGTCGACCGGGCGACGACCAGCCGCCGGGAGGGCGTCGTGCGCGCACCGTGGCGGGCCCCGACGATGAGCACGACGAACAACGCGACCGTCAGGCCCGTCAGGGTGGTCTCGACGGTACGGGCGGCGTCCTCGCCGATCGGACCGATGTCTCCGGTGCCGCTGACCGTGATGACGCCGTCGTTCTCCACGGCTCCTGAGGCGAGGTGGTGCTTCTCCCAGTCGGTGTGGTTCATCTCGCCGACCGGATCGCTGTCCCACGCACCGGCGGCACCGCCGTCGACGGTGACGTTGTCGAAGACGCCGACCGCCTGGGTGAACCGGACCTCCTCGATCGCGCCGCCGAGAGCGACTTTGCGGAGTGTGAGGTCGCCGGGGGAGGTGGCGAAGAGGCCGACCTGCACGGTGTCCGGCAGCCCGTCGAGGGCCGCGGCGCCGACGGTGTGCCACTGCTCGCCGTCGGTGGACTCGGATGCGGTGATCGTGTCGCCCGAGCGGGTCAGGCGCAGCCAGCGCGGGGACTGCGGTGAGACACCGGCCGCACTGCCGGCGGTATCGTGACGGTAGTCGTGTTGGAACCGCACGCCGTGGCCGCCGGTCAGCATGAGTGCCGCGTACGACGATCCCTGCCGGGTGCCGTCCTTGATGATGATCCCGGCCTTCGCCCACGGCACCAGCCCGGACACGATCTCGTCGTGATCGGGCGGGGGATAGGTGATCGTCCCGGTCATCGCGGTCATCCGGACGGTGATGGCGCCCTCGGGACCCAGGTCACGGTGCAGGAACCAGAACCGGTCGCCGACGACGGAGCCGCCGTCGGCGACCGGAACGGCCGGGCACGGACCGTCACACGACGCACGGTGCCCCAGCGTGGCGAGCAGACCCAGCGCGATGACGCCCAGGGCAGCGGCGGCCAGGGCGATCAGGCGGCCCGGGCGGCGGAACGCGGTCCATTCCTGCCGGAGGAGTTCGGTGTTCGACATGCCGTCAGTGATACGGACCGGTCCCTACCACGACCCGAACCGGTGCTGTCACGCCGCTGTTAGGTCGCGCCGGGCATGCTGGCGGCATGAGCAGGCTGCGCATCGGGACCGTGGGAGCACGGTTCACGATCTTGTACGCCATCGTGTTCCTCCTGTCCGGCGTCGGATTGCTGGGTCTGGCCTTCCTGCTGTCCGGTGGCCGGTTCACCGAGGTCGCCCCGGTGGGGAACCGTCCCCCGCAGGGCAGCCTCGCCGCGGCGCAGCAGCGTGTCCGGGACCTGGAGGGTCAGCTTGCCGAGGTGCACGCGCAGCAGTCCCGGCAGATGCTGGTCGGCTCGCTGCTGGCGCTGATCGTCATGGCTGTGGTCTCGGTACTGGTCGGCCGGGTGCTGGCCCGGCGGGTCCTGCGGCCGCTGCGGGCCATCACCGATGCCACCCGGCGCATCTCGGCCGACAGTCTGGACCGCCGACTGGACGTCGCCGGGCCGGTGGACGAGGTGAAGGACCTCGCCGACACCATCGACGAGCTGCTCGCCCGGCTGGAGACGTCGTTCACGGCGCAGCGGCGTTTCGTTGCCAACGCCTCCCATGAGCTGCGTACGCCGTTGGCCACGATGCGGGCATCGGTGGACGTCGCGGTCGCCAAACCGGATCCGGCGGCCTCGACGCTGGCCCTCGCGGATCGTCTGCGCAGGCAGCTCGACCGGGTCGATCACCTGCTCGACGGGTTCCTCGTGCTGGCCCGGGCGCAGCACGGCGCACTGGCCGACACCGCATCGGTCGACCTCGGCGGCCTGGTCGCCGCCGCGGTGCGGGACAGGACCGCCGACGTGGGCCGCAAACGGCTGCGGGTGACGGTGACCGTGCCGCCCGCGACCGTCGCCCAGGGCAGCCCGGCGCTGCTGGCGCGGCTGGTCGGCAACCTCGTGGACAATGCCGTGACCCACAATCAGGACGACGGGTGGATCGAGATCAGCGGATCCACGACCATCCAGGAGACGGTGCTGACCGTCGAAACCGGCGGGCCCGTCCTCGACCAGTCGAAGGTGGACCGCCTGACCCAGCCGTTCGAACGGCTCGGCGGGGACCGTACCGGATCGCCGGGTCTTGGTCTGTCGATCGTCGCGGCCGTCGCCGCGGCTCACGGTGGCCGGATCGTCCTGCTCGCCCGGCCGGAGGGTGGCCTCCGGGTGTCGGTCGTCCTGCCGGCGGGGACGGTCGCGGCATGAGGATCCTGGTGGTCGAGGACGACGACGCGCTGGCCGAGGTGGTCGCCGAAGGTTTGCGGGATCGGGGGATGGCCGTCGACCTGGCGCACGACGGGCTGGTCGCCGCCGCGAAGCTGGACCTGACCGGGTACGACGTGGTGGTCCTGGACCGGGACCTGCCCGGGCTGCACGGTGACACGCTCTGCCGGATGATCACCGAACAGGTGGACCGGCCGATGGTCCTGATGCTGACGGCCGCGAGTGCGCCAGGCGACCGGGTCAGCGGGCTGACGCTGGGCGCCGACGACTATCTCGCCAAGCCGTTCCACTTTCCGGAGCTGATCCTGCGCATCCAGGCCCTGGCTCGCCGCAGACCGCACGCGCGGCCCCGCACGCTGCACGTAGCCGGGATCGTCCTCGACCCGGTCCGCCGCACCGTCGTCCGCGACGGGCGGCAGCTCGACCTGTCGGCGAAGGAGTTCGCGGTGCTGGAGGCGTTTTTGCTGGCCAGCCCGGGCTTCCTGAGCGCCGAGAGCCTGCTCGAGCAGGTGTGGGACGAGAACGCCGACAGTTTCACCAACACCGTGACCGTGACAGTGGGCCGGTTGAGGCGCAAGCTCGGGGAACCGCCGGCCATCGAGACGGCACGTGGGATCGGCTACCGGATCGCCTGAGCGGGCCGTCGATGCAGCATGTGGGCTGCCCGACCCGCGTCGCGGGGCGAGCGTGCCGGCGCGATGGGGCAAGCTGGGGCGCATGACCGATTACGCGTACTCGACCGCTGCCGAACTGGTCACCGCGATGGATGCCGGCGACGTGTCGGCGGTCGAGCTCACCACGGCCGCGATCGCCCGGATCGAACGCCTCGACGGCGACATCAACGCGGTCTGCGTCCCCGACTTCGACCGGGCCCTCGCGGCGGCGGGTGCGGCCGACGCGGCGCGGTCCCGGGGCGAGACCGGGCCGGTGCTCGGTGTCCCGATGACGATCAAGGACTCGATCGACATCGCCGGGCTGCCCACGACCTGGGGATTTCCGATGTTCAAGGATCACACCGCGGCCGTCGACGCGGTGGCGGTCGCCCGGCTCAAGGCGGCCGGAGCCGTGATCCTCGGCAAGACGAACGTGCCGCTCGGGCTCGGCGACTTCCAGTCCTACAACGCGATCCACGGAGCCACGAACAATCCGTGGGACCTCGCGCGTACCCCGGGCGGCTCGTCCGGTGGCCCGGCCGCCGCCCTCGCCGCCGGCTTCGGCGCCCTGTCGATGGGTTCGGACATCGGCGGATCACTGCGGGTGCCGGCACACTTCTCCGGGGTGTACGCCCACAAGCCCTCGGTCGGCCTGCTCCCGTCGCGCGGCCACACCTTCCCCGGCACCCGTCCGCTGCCCGATCTCGGCGGCGACCTGGGTGTCATCGGGCCGATGGCCCGGAGCGCGACCGACCTCGCGATGATGATCCGGCTGCTCGCCGACCCCGACGACGAAGGACTCGGCATCGCCTACCGGACCGCGTTGCGCCCGGCCCGGCACGACGACCTCGGCACGTTCCGGGTCCTCGTGCTGGGGGAGCATCCGCTCGTCCCGGTCTCGTCCGAGGTGCGCGCCGCGATCGACGAACTGGCTGCCGGGCTGGAGGCGTCCGGGGCCACTGTCCTGCGGCGCACCCCGCACCTGCCCGACCTGGCCGAGGGCGCCCGCTCGTACATGCGGCTGCTCCAGTCGACCCTCGCGGCGACCTTCCCGCCGGCGGTCTACGCGGCCGGTCAGGAGGCCGCGGCCGCCCTCGACCCGTCCGACACGTCGCTGGCCGCGGAGCGGACCCGGGGCATGGTCCTGAGCCATCGCGACTGGTTCGCGGCCGACCGGGTCCGCGCCGCCCAGCGGGCCCAGTGGGCGGAACTGTTCTCGCACGTCGACATCGTGGTCGCGCCGGTGTCCTCGACTGCGGCCTTCCCGCACGACCACAGCGAGCCGATGTTCCGCCGTACGATCGCGATCGACGGCGTGCGGCACGACTATTTCGACCAGCTGGTGTGGGGTGGCATCGCGACGGCGCCCGGCCTGCCGTCGACCGCCGTGCCGTTCACCCGGACGGCACAGGGCCTGCCGATCGGCCTGCAGCTGATCGGCCCACTCTTCGAGGACCACACCCCGATCCGTTTCGCCGAGCTGCTCGAACGTGAGTTCGGCGGCTTCACTCCACCGCCGATCGGTCACGACCCGGGAGATCCCGCCTGAGCGGGATCGGCACCCCGCGGATTTCGCCCGAACAGTTCCGCCTCGGCGTCGGTGGCATGCTCGTCCAGCTGCCGCAGCTCGTCGATCTCGATCCGCGCCGCCGATCGATCCGTACCTTGGCGTGATTCGCATGTGGAGGGAGATGCCGGTGTCGCAGGTTGTTCGGTACACGGTGGACGACGGTGCTGTGGTGTTGTTCGAGGTGGAGCCACCGGAGGGGTTCGAGCAGGCGTCCTCGGAGCGGCTGGTGGGCAGGGTCCGGGAGGCGATCGGGCCGGCGGTGGAGGCGGCGAGCGAGGTCCTGGACCGGGTGAAGGTGTGTGCGCCGCATGAGGTGGAGGTGAAGTTCGGGATCAAGGTCTCCGGGACGATGAACTGGATGGTGGCCAAGGCGGCGACCGAGGGCAATTTCGAGGTCACGCTGAAGTGGCAGCCCGGTAACCGTCCGGGCGAGGCTGCCGAGTCGTAGTGGCGTCGTTCGCTGATCCGGGTGATTCGTGGACGCTGGCTGTCCATGATCGGGAGTCTGATGGTGAGGCGGGGTTCGCGCCGTTGGGGACGGCGGTGGCGATCGATGCGCGGCGGGCGCTGACGTGTGCGCATGTGGTGCTCTCGGGTGGTGTTCGTCGCGCCGATCTGTGGGTGTCGTTCCCCAAGTACGGGCCGTGGGATCAGCGATACCGGGTGGCACGGGTCGACTGGAACAAGCAGTCGCCGGAGATCGCGGATGTGGCGGTGCTGCATTTCGATGAGGAGCTTCCGCCGGAGGTGGAGCCGGCGCGATTGCGGGCGCCGATGCCGCGTGATGTGAAGGGTCTGCGCTGGTGGGCGTTCGGGTTCCCGTCCAGTAGCCGGGTGCATGGCAACGAGGCGTCGGGGTTGGTGGGCGCGATGTTGGCGCACGGCCAGGTGCTGCTGGATACGGATTCGTCGTATCCGGTGGAGACCGGGTTCTCCGGTGCGGGGCTGTGGGTGCCGGAGTATCAGGGTGGGGCGGTGATCGGGATCGTCACCCGGGCGCGGCCTCGTGATGCGAAGGTCCGGCCGGGTGACGCGCAGGCGTTGACGTTGGCGGCGGTGGACGGGTTCCTGCCGGATGCCAAGCTGCGGGTGTTGATCGACTGGCGTGCTGTGGATGCCGGTGCGGTGGCGTTGGCGTCGTGGGGGTGGAAGCTCTCGGCTGACCGGGAGGCGCGGCGGCATTTCGGTTCGCGGGCACGGGGAGTGACCGGCGTGGCGGAGCGGGGGTACCGGTTCCGTGGCCGGGACGCGGCGTTGCTGGCGATCTCGGGCTGGCTGGATCGGGAGGTGACCGATCGTCGGGTGCTGGTGGTGACCGGGTCGCCCGGGGTGGGGAAGTCGGCGGTGCTGGGCCGGGTGGTGACCACCGCGGACGCCGGTCTGGCAGCGATGTTGCCGGCCGAGGACGCCGGGGTGCGGGCGCGGGTGGGATCGGTCGCGTGTGCGGTGCACGCGAAGGGCAAGACCGCGTTGGAGGTGGCGCGGGAGATCGCCGCGGCGGCGTCGGCGGGGTTGCCGCAGCGACTGGAGGAACTGGTCGAGTTGATGGCGGTGCGGCTGGATGAGCGGCCGAGCCGGTTCAACGTGGTCGTCGACGCGGTGGATGAGGCGGACACCGCGGAGGAGGCCCGGCTGATTCTGCGGTCGGTGGTGTTGCCGCTGCTGCAGGCCTGCGGGTCGCGTGGTGTTCAGGTCGTGCTCGGGTCCCGCCGGGCGGACGGGCGGGGGCTGCTGCTGGATGTGCCGGCAGGGGCGGCCGAGGTGATCGATCTGGACGATGAACGGTTCTTCGCGCTCGAGGATCTGGCCGGGTACGCGTTGGCGACGTTGCGGATGGCCGGCGACGAGCGGCCCGGCAACCCGTATGACGAGCCGGACAATGCGGTGACCTCCGCCGCGGTGGCGGATCGAATCGCCGCGCTGGCGGGCGGGAACTTTCTGGTGGCGGGGCTGGAGGCCCGCTGGCGGGGGATGTATGACGCGGTGCTGGCCGACCCCGGGTCGGTGGTGTTGACCGCGAGTGTGGATGAGGCGTTGACGGCCTACGTGCAGCGGCTCCCGGCCGTGGAGGGGGTGCCGGCTGATTCGTTGCTGGCCGCGTTGGCGTATGCGGAGGCGCCGGGCTGGACTCTCGCGCTGTGGCACGCCGCGGTGGTCGCGCTGGGCTGCCGGGTCAGCGAGGAGGGCTTGGCCGGTTTCGTCAGGTCTGCGGCAGCGAATTTCCTGGTCGAGTCCTCCGCCGATGGCGAACAGCCGGTGTTCCGGCTGTTCCATCAATCCCTCAACGACGCCTTGCTGCGCCCGCGTGACGACGTCCGGGTCCGCGCCGATGAGGGGGCGCTGACCACGGCGCTGACCCGGTTCGGCCGTGAGCGGGGTTGGGAGCATGCGCCGGAATATCTGCTGCGGTCGCTGCCGGGCCACGCCGCGCGGGCCGGCATGATCGATCACCTGCTCGCCGATGACGCCTATCTGTTGTCGACAGATCTGCTTCGACTGATCCCGGCCGCTGCGGCCGACCGGACGGCAACCGGTCGTCACCGGGTCCATCTGCTTCGCCTGACGCCACAGACCACTGCGGCGTTGCCGCCTGAGCGGGCCGCTCTGTTGTCGCTCACCCAGGCCTTGCAACAACTGCCGGTCTCGTTCACCCATCGGCGGACGCCGTACCAGGCGCAGTGGGCGAGTCTGCCCCCTCGTCACGAACACGCCACCTTGGAGGGCCATACCGGCTGGGTGAACGCGGTGTGTCCGGGGTCAAGCCCCT
>NZ_JBHSBL010000012.1:0-337408 GCF_042650585.1 Actinoplanes subglobosus | reverse complement strand
AACGTATGGAAAGGCCCACCCGGGCAATCGGGTGGGCCTTTTCTTTTGCCCGGAAACGCTCGGGTGAAGGCGCCCGGAAACAGGCCGGAGCATTGGGGTTCGGGATGTTTTGGGAAGCCCGCCGAAAAATGGGCCGGCCCGCACCATGATCGATGCGGGCCGGTCGAGTCTTGGAGGGTCAGCCGCCCTCACCGCTCGAGCACTTGACCGTGACCGGAATCGACGTCGTGTAGTAGCTCGTCGAGACCAGGACGGTCGCCACGCCGACACGCCCGCCGGCCGGGATCCCGATGTTGTGCAGGTCGATGGTGGCGGCGCCGGCGGCGGTGGTCGTCACCTTGGCCGACGTCTGCATGAACCCGGTACCCCACAGCGTGTACTGCGTGGAGGCGGTGCCCTTGGCGATGGTGACCCGGACGTGAGCACCGAAGTCGTCGCAGTAGTTGCCGTTGTACTGCACGGCGGTGATGGTGCCGATCGGCGTTGCGGCGCTCTCGGCCTGCGCGGTCTGCGTCCAGCCGATGGTGACGGCCGCGGCCGCACCCAGGACTGCCACACCGGTGGCGACACGCTTCGTGACCGACCGGGACGGCGCAGTCTTCTCCTGCGGAGAGTTTTCGAGCACTGAATTTCCCCGTTCTTGCTGTTACCGACGTCGATATGCGGCGGCAGCCCAAGATATCAACAAATGTCGCTCGGTGTGGTCCCGCTCGGTTCGTGTGACGAAGTACCTGGTCGATGGCGTGTGGCGGGTTCGGCTCGCCGTTATCGGCGGGCCCCTCCCGGGCGGTATGCTTCCGGAGGGCCGTGACTGGCGCGTTCGGATGGCTGACCATCGGGGAGCGGCTCCGTCGAGATGACGTATGCCGTGCGCCTGGGCCTCTTCGCTACGTGATAGGGAGGTCCCATGCCTGAGTTGAACGCCGAGTCCATCGCTTTCCGCTCCGCCCTCGATGTGGTCCGGTCCGTCGAGCCACGCATCGCCGACGCGATCGCGCAGGAGCTGACCGACCAGCGTGAGTCGCTGAAGCTGATCGCGAGTGAGAACTACGCTTCCCCGGCGGTCCTGCTCGCCATGGGTAACTGGCTCTCCGACAAGTATGCGGAGGGCACCGTCGGCCGCCGGTTCTACGCCGGCTGCCAGAACGTCGACATCGTCGAGTCGGTCGCGGCCGAGCATGCCAAGGCCCTGTTCGGTGCGCCTTACGCGTACGTTCAGCCGCACTCCGGTATCGACGCCAACCTGGTTGCCTACTGGGCCATCCTCGCCGACCGGGTCGAGGTGCCGTATCTGCAGAAGTTCGAGAAGCGGCAGATCAACGACCTGACCGACGCCGAGTGGGCCGAGCTGCGGCAGGCGTTCGGCAACCAGCGGCTGCTCGGCATGTCGCTGGACGCCGGTGGTCACCTGACCCACGGTTTCCGGCCGAACATCTCCGGAAAGATGTTCGACCAGCGCTCGTACGGCGTGGACCCGGCAACCGGCCAGATCGATTACAAGGCACTGCTGGAGAGTGCCAAGGAGTTCAAGCCCGCGGTGATCGTGGGCGGCTACTCGGCGTACCCGCGGAAGGTGAACTTCGCGAAGATGCGCGAGATCGCCGACGAGGTGGGTGCGACCTTCATGGTCG
Source organism: Actinoplanes subglobosus (assembly GCF_042650585.1). NCBI lineage: Bacteria > Bacillati > Actinomycetota > Actinomycetes > Micromonosporales > Micromonosporaceae > Actinoplanes > Actinoplanes subglobosus. The sequence continues at coordinate 335,777 of NZ_JBHSBL010000012.1, read as the reverse complement.
ACATGGCGCACTTCGCCGGCCTGGTCGCGGGTGGCGTGTTCACCGGCGACTACAACCCGATCCCGCACGCGCACATCGTCACCACCACCACCCACAAGAGCCTGCGTGGCCCGCGTGGGGGTGCCGTCCTCTGCCAGCCGGAGCTGGCCTCCCAGGTGGACCGGGGCTGCCCGATGGTGCTGGGTGGCCCGCTGCCGCACGTGATGGCCGCCAAGGCGATCGCGTTCGCCGAGGCGCGCCGGCCGGAGTTCTCGACCTACGCCCAGCAGATCGTGACGAACAGCCAGGCGCTGGCCGAGGGCCTGCTGAAGCGGGGCGTGCAGCTGGTCTCCGGTGGCACCGACAACCACCTGGTGCTGCTCGACGTGCACCCGTTCGGCATCACCGGCCGTCAGGCCGAGCAGGCGCTGCTCGACAGCGGCATCGTGACCAACCGCAACGCGATCCCCAACGACCCGAACGGCGCCTGGTATACGTCCGGCATCCGTGTCGGCACCCCGGCCCTGACGAGCCGCGGCCTGGGCGTCGCCGAGATGGACTCGATCGCCGGCCTGATCCACACCGTCCTCGCGGCGACGACTCCGGCCGAGGGTTCGAAGGCGAAGTTCGACCTCGACCCGGCCATCGCCGAGCGGGTCAGCAAGCAGGCCACCGAGCTGCTGGCGCCGTTCCCGCTCTACCCGTCGGTCTCCCTGGGCTGACGTAAACCCGCACCATCCGGACGCCGCCCCACCGGATCCACCCGGTGGAGGCGGCGTTCGCCTTTTTCACCGACCCCGCGTGGTGATGTGTGGTCCGATCCGCTCGCTCGCCGAAGTGCGGGCCCGGCTGGACGTTGCCCGCGGCGAGGGCCGCTAGGGCACCGCGACCGTTCTGTCCTACGTCGTCGACTTTCCGTAACGAGCGGTTGACAGGCCGGTGACCTGAGCGTCTACTCCAAGGCAACGGTTCCTCTCGATGTATTGGAGGAGGAATGCGCAGGTTAGTCGTGGCCGCGAGTGGTCTGATGATGGTCCTCGCAGGTGCCGCGTGCAATCGCGGCACCGGCGAGCCGGTCGTCGGTCTGATCACCAAGACCGACACCAACCCGTTCTTCGTGACGATGCGCGACGGCGCCGAGCGGGCTGCCGGGCAGCAGGGCGTCGACCTGCAGACCTTCGCCGGAAAGGTGGACGGCGACAACGAGGCCCAGGTGCTGGCGATCGAGAACCTGATCTCCTTCGGGGCCAAGGGCTTCCTGATCACCCCGAACGACTCCAAGGCGATCGTGCCCGCCATCGACCGGGCGCACGAGGCCGGGATGCTGGTCATCGCCCTCGACACACCGGTCGAGCCGGCCGACGCGGCGGACGCCACGTTCGCCACCGACAACTACGAGGCCGGGCGTCTGATCGGGGAGTGGGCGAAGGCGAAGTTCACCACCGAGGGTAAAGAGGCACGGATCGCGATGCTCGACCTCAACGCGAATCAGGTGTCGGTGGACGTACAGCGTGATCAGGGTTTTCTTGAGGGTTTCGGGGTCGATGTCGCCGATCCGGCGCGCATCGGTGATGAGAGCGACCCGCGGATCGCCGGGCACGACGTCACCGACGGCAACGAGGAGGGCGGCCGGACCGCCATGGAGAACCTGCTCCAGAAGGATCCGTCGATCAACCTGGTCTACACCATCAACGAGCCCGCGGCAGCCGGGGCGTACGAGGCGCTGAAGGCCGCCGGCCGGGAGCGCGAGGTCACGATCGTCTCGGTCGACGGCGGCTGTCCCGGCGTCGACAACGTCACCAACGGGGTCATCGGCGCGACGTCGATGCAGTTCCCGATCAAGATGGCAGAGCTGGGCGTCGCGGCGATCGCGGAGTACGCGAAGACCGGCGCCAAGCCGCAGAACACCGCCGGAAAGGACTTCGTCGACACCGGCGTGCAACTGATCACCGACCAACCGCAGGCCGGCGTGGAGGCGAAGGACTCCGCGTGGGGCAAACAGAACTGCTGGGGGTGAGATGACCGCCACGACTGATTTCGAGGTACGGCGGCACGACTCGTTCGGGCTGCGACTGCAACACCGGCTGCACGGCAATCCGGTCCTCGGGCCGCTCGCCGTGCTGGTCGTGGCGATCGTGGCGTTCTCGATCGTCAACGCCCGGTTCTTCTCCGCGGCCAACCTGTCGCTGGTGCTGCTGCAGGTCACGGTCATCGCGACGTTGGCGCTCGGGCAGACACTGATCATCCTGACCGCCGGCATCGACCTGTCCGCCGGTGCGATCGCGGTCTTCTCGTCGATCCTGATGGCGCTCTTCGCCACCGACGCGGGGGTGCCGGCGCCGATCGCGCTGCTGCTCGGGTTCGCCTGCGGCACGGCGATGGGCGCGATCAACGGGTTCCTGGTGACCCGGATCAAACTGCCGCCGTTCATCGTCACGCTCGGCACGCTGACCATCTTCTTCTCGCTGAACTCGGTGGTAAGCAACAGTGAGACGATCCGTGGCGCCGACATGCCGGGCCTGATGACGTGGACCGGGGAGTCGATCCCGATCGGGGACTTCCGGCTCAGCTACGGGTCGATCATCATGCTGCTGCTGTTCGGGTTCTTCGCCTATGCGCTGAGCTGGACGGCGTGGGGCAGACACGTCTACGCGACCGGTGACGATCCGGAGGCGGCCCGGCTCGCCGGCATCCGGACCGGGCGGGTGCTGTTCTCGGTCTACACCACGGCGGGCCTGCTCTATGCGGTCGCCGGCTGGATCCTGATCGGGCGGCTCGCCTCGGCCAGCCCGAACGTCGGCACCGAGTACAACCTGGACTCGATCACCGCTGTCGTGCTCGGCGGCACCAGCCTCTTCGGCGGCCGTGGCGGGGTGATCGGCACGCTGATCGGTGCGCTGATCGTCGGTGTCTTCCGTAACGGCCTGCAACTGGCCGGCGTCGAGGTGGTTTGGCAGGGCTTTGCGATCGGCCTGCTGGTGCTGATCGCGGTCTCGCTCGACCAGTGGATCAGGAAGGTGCGCTCGTGACGACTCCGGTTCTGCAAGCGAAAGGCCTGACCAAGAGGTACGGCCGTGTCGTCGCGATCGACGGCAGTGACCTCGAGTTGCTCCCGGGCGAGATCCTCGCGGTGATCGGTGACAACGGGGCCGGCAAGTCGAGCCTGATCAAGGCGCTGTCCGGTGCGCTGGTGCCGGACAGCGGCGAGATCCTGCTGGACGGCGAGCCGGTGCACTTCCGCAGTCCGATGGACGCCCGTTCCGCCGGGATCGAGACGGTCTACCAGACTCTCGCGGTCGCGCCCGGCCTGGACATCGCCGACAACCTGTTCCTCGGGCGGGAGGAGCGGCGGCCCGGGGCACTCGGTTCGGTCTTCCGGATGCTGGACCGCAAGCGGATGCGCGAGGAGGCGGCCCGGCACATGAGCGAACTCGGCGTGGCCACCCTGCAGAACATCGGCCAGGCGGTGGAGTCGCTCTCCGGTGGCCAGCGGCAGGCGGTCGCGGTGGCCCGGTCGGCGGCCTTCGGCAGCAAGGTGGTGATCCTCGACGAGCCGACCGCGGCGTTGGGCGTGAAGGAGGGCAACCGGGTCCTCCAGCTGATCCGCGATGTCCGGGACCGGGGACTGCCGGTGATCCTGATCAGCCACAACATGCCGCACGTCTTCGAGATCGCGGACCGCATCCACATCCAGCGCCTGGGCCGCCGGATCGCGGTGATCAAGCCGGGTTCCCACTCGATGTCCGACGCGGTGGCGATCATGACGGGAGCCGCGCCGCCGCCGGAGGCGACCTGATTTCCTCAACCGGTCCCGGGGCACGGCCGATCAGGCCCCCATGTGGAAACGTCGCGCAAGGCCGCGAGTGCGCAGCACCGGCCGCCTGTTCGCGACGTTCGCGGTGGCGAGTCTCGTCCCCGTGGTCGCGCTGGGTGCCGTGGTGCTCCAGGACTACAGCCGGGACGCGGCCGAACAGGGCCGCGCCCAGGGGCTGTCGCAGGCCGAGGTGATCGCTCAGATGGTGGTCGCGCCGGCTCTGAACAGCGGTGAGTCCTCGGTCACGGGCGGTGACGACCTGAGCCGCCGGGGCCTCAGCGCCGAGCAGCACGACCGGATGCGGGAGGCGACCCGGCTGGCCGTCTACAACGGGTCGGTCCAGCACCTGCGGCTGCGTGGCTTCAGCGGCCGGGTGATCTTCTCCGACGACGGGTCGAGCAGCTCCGGCGTACCCGTCTCGGATCCGGATTTCCAGGCCGCCGCGAACGGTGAGCGGCGCGCGCGGGTGATCACCGGCCGCACCCAGACGATCCGGGTGATGCAGCCGATGATCGCCGGGGCCACCGGGCAGTCGGTCGGTGTGGTCGAGGTGTACCTGCCGTACCAGAAGATCGCCGACCGGTTGCAGCAGCAGATCGAGACCACCTGGTGGCGGATCGGCGGCGGCCTCGCCCTCCTCTACGTGGTGCTGGCGACGCTGGCCTGGCTGACCACCCGATCGTTGCGTCGCTATGCGGCCGACCAGCGGTACAACGCCCTGCACGACGCGCTGACCGGCCTGCCGAACCGGACCGCGTTCCGCGTCTGGGGCCAGGAACGGCTGGACCAGGCCGTCCGGGACGGCGGCTACGGGGCCATGGTGCTCGTCGACCTCAACCGGTTCAAGGAGGTCAACGACACTCTGGGCCACCACGCCGGCGACGAGCTGCTGCGGGAGGTGTCGGCCCGATTCCGGGCGGCGCTCGGCCCGGACGACATCCTGGCCCGGCTGGGCGGCGACGAGTTCGCGCTGCTGATGCCCGGCCGGGACCGCGCCGAGGCGGTGGCCCTGCTGGAGCAGGCCCGGGACCGGCTCACCGAGGAGATGGTGCTCGACGGTGTGCCGCTCAGCATCGAGGCGAGTTTCGGCATCGCGCTCTACCCCGAGCACGGGCACCAGCTCGAAGAGTTGAAGCAGCGGGCGGACGTCGCCATGTATCAGGGCAAGCGCGGCACGATGGACATCGTCGTCTACTCCGGCGAGCAGGCCGCCCAGCCGCACCAGTGGCTGGTCGTCCAGGCCGAGTTGCGGCACGCCCTGGAGCGCGACGAGTTGATCCTGCACTACCAGCCGAAGGTTGGCGTGCACGACGGCACGGTCCGCGCCCTGGAGGCGCTGGTCCGCTGGCAGCACCCGCAGCGGGGCCTGGTGCCGCCGGGCGACTTCCTGCCGGCCGCCGAGCACTCCGGGCTGATCGTCCCGCTCACCGAGTGGGTGCTGCGCCGGGCCCTGGCCGATCAGCTCGGCTGGACCGCGTCCGGGCAGCCGTGGGCGGTCTCGGTCAACGTGTCGGCCCGCAATCTGGAAGTGGCCGGTTTCGCGGATCTGGTCGCCGCACTGCTCGCCGAGCACGGCACCGCACCGGACCGGTTGATGCTGGAGGTCACCGAGACGGCACTGGCCGGCGACGCGGAGACCCTGGTGAAGTCGATCAGTGAGCTGACAGCTCTGGGGGTCGGCATCTCGGTCGACGACTTCGGGGCCGGCTACACCAGCCTCGCGCACCTGCGTGGGTTCCCGGCCGCCGAAATCAAGATCGACCGGGCTTTCGTCAAGGACGTGACGCACGACCCGCAGAGCCGGGCGATCGTCCGCTCGGTGATCGCGCTGGCGCACGGCCTGGGCAGCCGGGTCACGGCCGAGGGCGTGGAGACGGCCGAGGTGTACCGCTGGCTGATCGACGCGGGCTGTGACGAGGCACAGGGCTACCTGATCGGCCGTCCGGTTCCGTGGCCGCAGGTGTCACCGGACTTTCTCGTACCCGTGATCGACCTCGCACCCGTGATCGACTCAGAAGAGGTTGCCCGATGAGGCTTCTGCGCAAAGGCATCGCCGTCCTCGGGATCGCCGCACTCCTCGGGGTGGGCGGATGCTCTCCGGAGGTGGCGGTCACCGAGGCCGGTCAGCTGGACGAGGTCGCCGCCGTCACCCGCGACGACGCGCTGCACAACCTGCTGCCCGACGAGATCAAGGCACGCGGTTTCATCCGGCTGGTGACCGACGCCAGTTATGCGCCGATGGAGTACTTCGCGGCGGACGGGCGCACCATCATCGGCTTCGAGCCGGACCTGGCCGCCGCGCTCGGCCAGGTACTCGGCATCGAGGTCGAGATGGTGGTGGGCACCTTCAGCACGGCTGTGGACGAGGTCAACGCCGGCACCTACGACGGCGTGCTCTCCTCGATGACCGACACCGTCGAGCGGCGGGAGCGGGTGGACTTCATCAACTACTTCTCCACCGGCTCGTCGATCCTGGTGCAGCGCGGCAACCCGCAGAAGATCGGTGGTCTCGAGGATCTCTGTGGCCACGCGGCCGCCACCGAGAAGGGCACCTTCCACGAGGAGATGCTGATCAGGCTCCGGGACGAGTGCGGTGACCGGAAGCTGACCGTGCACAGCCTGCCGACCAACGCCGATGCCATGGTGGAACTGCGTGGCGGCCGGGTGGCCGCGGTGCTGCAGGACTATCCGCCGGCCGCGTTCGTCACCACCGACCAGCGGACCAGTGCGTTCTACCAGCTCGCCTCGGACGAGCAGTACGAGCCGGGCCTTTTCGGCCTGGCCGTGGACCGGGACAACGACGAGCTGCGGGACTGCCTGCGCGACGCGCTGCAGCGACTGATCGACTCCGGGGTCTACAACGACCTGCTGGCGCGGTGGGAGCTGTCCGCGAGTGGCGTGAAGGCGGCCACCATCAACGCGGGATAGACGGGCGTAGCTTGCTACACGCTTGAGTAGTACGCTACACGCGTGAGTAGTGACAGCGACCTGACCGCACGAGCCCGGATCCGGGACGCCGCGATCGCGCTCTTCACCGAGCGCGGCATCGCGGGCGCCACGATCCGCGACATCGCCCAGGCCGCCGGCGTGTCCTCCGGCCTTCTCCGGCACCACTTCGGGTCCAAGGAGGGCCTCCGCGACGCCTGCGACGAGTGGGCGATGGGCCGGATCGCGCAGCTCCAGATGGCGTTCACCGAGTCCGGCACGATCGGTGGGGCCATCGCCCCCGACGCCATGGCCCTCCAGCAATATCTGGTGCGGTCCCTGATGGACGGATCGCCCCGGGGCGCGGCCATGTTCGAGCAGACCGTCCAGCGCGGCGAGCAGTGGCTGGCCTCGACCGGTCTGGAGACGTCCGACGCGCGCGCCTACGTGGCGCTCCTCGGCGCCATGAAGATGGGCATGTTCCTGATGCGCGACCAGCTGACCGCCGTGCTCGGCGAGGACGTCGGGTCGATGCCGGGCTATCTGCGCATGATCCGGGCGTCCCTGGAGATCTTCTCGCAGCCACTCCTCACTCCTGAGCAGGCCGAACAGGCGATGAAAGCCGTGGATCGGCTCGGCGATTCCTGGATGGGAGAGAAGGGGTCATGGCAGATGCCATCGATGTCGAAGGACTGATCAAACGGTTCGGGGCGGTCACCGCGCTGGACGGGCTCGACCTGCGGGTCGCGACCGGCGAGGTGCACGGCTTCCTCGGTCCGAACGGGGCGGGCAAGACCACCGCCATCCGGGTGCTGCTCGGGCTGATGCGCGCCGACGGCGGCTCGGCGCGACTGCTCGGTGGCGACCCCTGGGCCGAGGCGACGACGCTGCACCGGCGGCTCGCCTACGTGCCGGGTGACGTCACGTTCTGGCCCAACCTGACCGGCGGCGAGGTGATCGACCTGCTCGGCCGGCTGCGCGGCGGCGTCGACCGCAAGCGTCGCGACGACCTCGTCGAGCGGTTCGAGCTCGATCCGCGTAAGAAAGGCCGGGCCTACTCCAAGGGCAACCGGCAGAAGGTGGCACTGGTGGCGGCGCTCGCCTCCGATGTGGAGCTTCTGCTGCTCGACGAGCCGACCTCCGGGCTCGACCCGCTGATGGAGGAGGTCTTCCGGGAGGTGATCCTGGAGGAGAAGCGGCGCGGCGACCGGACGGTGCTGTTGTCCAGCCACATCCTCTCCGAGGTCGAGGCGCTCTGTGACCGGCTGACCATCATCCGGGCCGGCCGGGCCGTGGAGACCGGCACCCTGGCCGACCTGCGGCACCTGACCCGGACGACGATCCGTGCCGAGCTGACCGGCCCGGTGAACGGGCTGGCCGCCATCGCCGGGGTGCACGACCTGATCACCGAGGACGGGCGGGTCGCCTTCGACGTCGACGCCGAGGCACTGGAGCCGGCGCTGAAATCGCTGGTCGAGGCCGGGGTGCGCAGCCTGGTCAGCCAGCCGCCCTCGCTGGAGGAGCTGTTCCTGCGCCATTACACCCGTGACTCGGAGACCGCCCGATGACCGGGACGGCCGGCCTGCTCCGGCTGGTGCTGCGCCGCGACCGGATCATCATGCCGCTCTGGGTGCTCGTGCTGGGCATCCTGCCGTACGTCTACGTGACCGGCTTCGAGACGCTGTTCGCCACCGCGCAGGAGCGGATCCACTACGCGCAGATCAGCGCGGCCAACGCCGGGTTCGTCGGCCTCTACGGCCCGCTGCACGGCGACAGCCTCGGTGAGCTGACCGTCTGGCGGGGCGGGTTCCTGCCGGTGATGATCGGCCTGGCCGCCCTGCTCACCGTCATCCGGCACACCCGGGCCGACGAGGAGGCCGGGCGCACCGAGCTGATCCGGGCCGGTGTGGTCGGCCGGTTCGCCCCACTGGCCGCCGCGGTGCTGGCCACCGTGCTGGCCTGCACCGTGATGGGCGTGATCGTGGCGGCCACCCTGATCGGCCAGGGGCTGCCGGCCGAGGGCTCGACCACGCTGGCGGTGTCCTATGCGGTCAGTGGCTGGCTCTTCGCCGGTGTCGGCGCGATCACCGCGCAGATCGCTGACAGCGGCCGCCAGGCCCGTGCCATGGCGGTGCTGGTCCTCGGAGTGTCCTATGTGCTGCGCATGGGCGGGGACATCTCGGCACTCGGCGGTGGCCGGCTGGACTGGATGTCCTGGCTGTCGCCGATCGGCTGGGTGCACCGGGTCTTCCCGTTCGGGGCGGACGACTGGTGGCCGGCGGTGCTCGTCGTCGTCACCACGCTGGCCACGGTGGGCGTCTCGGCGTACCTGCTGACCCGCCGTGACCTCGGCGGCGGCCTGCTCGCCGGACGGCTCGGACCGGCGACGGCGGCCGCGTCCCTGCGATCGCCGATCACGCTGGCCTGGCGGCTGCACCGCGGCCTGCTGTTCAGCTGGACCGCTGGGTTCGCGGCGCTGGGCCTGGTCTTCGGTGGGGTGAGCACCAGCGTGGCCCAGCTCGCCGAGGACTCCGACTCGATGGGCAAGATCTTCAGCCAGCTCGGCGGGACCGACATGATCATGGATGCGTACTTCGCGTCCATCGCGCAGACCTGTGCGGTGATCATCGCCTGTTACGCGGTGCAGGCCGCGCTGCGGATCCGTGACGAGGAGCAGACCGGCCACGCCGAGGCGGTGCTCAGCACCGCCGTGAGCCGGGGGGCGTGGGCGGCGAGCCACCTGGTCTTCGCCCTGCTCGGCCCGGCCGTGGCGCTGCTCGCCGAGGGTGTGGTCGCCGGCGTCGTGCACGGTGATCCCGGCCCGGTGGTGGCATCGGCACTGGCCCAGCTCCCGGCCGTCTGGGTGCTGGCCGGGGTCGCGATGCTGCTGATCGGGGTGGTGCCGAAACTGGCGTCTGCCGCCTGGGCGGTGGTGGCCACGGCGTTCCTGATCCTGATCGTGGGACCACTGGTGCAGGCCGACCAGTGGGTGCTCGACCTCTCCCCGTTCACGCATGTCCCGCACCTGCCGGGTGCGGACTTCACCGTCGTACCCCTGCTGAATCTGACCTTGATCGCGGCCGGCCTCGGTGGCGCCGGACTGATCGCCCTGCGTCGCCGCGACCTGCCTGTGTAGCAATCCGGTGCGGCCTGGCCGAAAGGTCAGGTCGTTGCCGGGGAAACCGACTGATGATTGCGTGAACGCGAGCGCATCGATCGGCCGGACCGGTCCACGAACGAGGTGGGGCCGCCTGCTGGCCCGCCGGGCCACCGCCCGGTCCGCCATCGCGGGCACCGCCGTCGGCATCCTTACCCTGGGCGTCTCGGCCGTGCTCGCCGCCAGCGGCACCGCCGAGGCGACCCAGGAGGTCCGTCGCGCCCAGGCGGTCACCCAGGTGCTGAACGACATCTCGGTCCAGGTCAACACGCAGGACGCGGCGTTGCGGGAGTACCTGGCGACGGGTGGCACCGAGTACCGCGGTGAGCAGCTGGCCGCGACCCTCGACTCGGCCCGCTCCGGCCTCGACTGGCTCCAGCAGCACGACGCGGTGGACCGGGTCGAGCTGGACGCCATCCGTGGCGCCTACGCCGACTACAGCCGGATCGTCGTCGAGATCATGGCGCAGACCGAGAGGGGCGCGAAGGTTCAGGGCTACACCGAGCTGGCCGCCCCGGCCTTCGCGCCGCTGCGGGACGAGGTGCTCGGCAACGTGCGCCGCAATCAGGAGGCGCTGGCCGGCTACCTGGCCGACGTCGACCGGCGGGCCGACATGCTGCAGACGGTGGCCGAGGTGACCATCCTGATCGTGGCCGTGCTCTTCGCCGTGTGCGCGCTCGTGCTCGTCGGCTACCAGCGCCGGGCCGAACGGCAGACCGCCCGCCGCCTGCACGAGGCCACCCACGACCCGCTGACCGGACTCGGCAACCGGGCCATGCTGCACGACCAGCTCGACACCGCGGTCCGCCACGGCTACGAGACCGGCGAGCCGTTCAGCCTGCTGCTCATCGACCTCGACCGGTTCAAGGAGATCAACGACACGCTCGGCCACCACACCGGCGACGAGCTGCTGGTCGAGGTGGCGCAGCGGCTCGACGACGGCTGCCGGGGCGACGACGTCGTGGTACGCCTCGGCGGCGACGAGTTCGCGCTGATCATGCCGACCACACCGGATCAGCCGGAGGCGGTGGAGGCCGGCCACCGCATCCTGGAGGTGCTGCGCCGGCCGATCCAGCTGAGCGGCCTGACCGTGGACATCGACGCCAGCATCGGTGTGGCCGTCTACCCCCGCGACGGTGCGGACGCCGCCGAGCTGCTCCAGCACGCCGACGTCGCGATGTACGCGGCGAAGCGCCGGCACGGCGGGGTCGCCGGTTACGACGCGTCACTGGACGAGGGCGACGCGAGCCGGTTGAGTCTGCAGAGCGAACTCCGGCAGGGCATCGAGCGCGGCGAGCTGGTCGTGTTCTACCAGCCCAAGGTGGACGTGGCCACCCGGATGCCGTGCGGCGCCGAGGCCCTGGTCCGCTGGCAGCACCCGGCCCGCGGCCTGCTCGCCCCGGACTCGTTCATCCCCCTAGCCGAGGACACCGGCCTGATCGACCTGATCACCATCGAGGTGCTGGACCAGGCGCTGGCCCAGATCGCCCGCTGGGCGGAGCTCGACCACCCGCTCCCGGTCTCGGTCAACATCCCGGCCCGGTCGCTGACCGACGACACGTTCCCGGCGACGGTCGCCACCGCCCTCCAACGCCATGGGGTACGCCCGGAACTGCTCACTTTGGAGATCACCGAGAGTGCCGTGATCGCCGACATGATGCGCGCCGGCGAGGTGCTGGGCGAGCTGCGCGAACAGGGCGTCAACATCTCGATCGACGACTTCGGCACCGGTTACTCCTCGATCGCGCACCTGCGGGACATGCCGCCGCACGAGCTCAAGATCGACCGGAGTTTCGTCATGAAGATGTGCGAGAACAGCCGGGACGAGACCATCGTGCGGGCGGTCGTCGACCTGGCCCGGAACCTGCGGCTACGGGTCGTCGCCGAGGGAGTGGAGACCGAGTCGGCGCTGCAGGCGCTAGACGATCTGGGCTGCCACGAGGCGCAGGGTTACCACATCAGCCGCCCGCTGCCGGCCGCCGACCTGACCGCGTGGCTTGCCGGGGCCGGCGCCGGGTCCGGAATGGCGAACAGTGCGGGCCGCTAGTACTGCCGGTTCGGGAGTACGGCCTTCGCGGCCTCGCGGTCGAACGCGGTCTCGTCCACGACCACCCGCCGGGGGATGCTCTGCCCCGTCCTCACCTTGCCGACCAGCTCCATCAGCTGCGGGCCGAGCAGCGGATTGCACTCGATCACATAGTTGAGGCGGCCCTCGGCCAGCGCGGTCAGCCCGTCCCGGCTGGCGTCCACGGTGATGATCTTCAGGTCCACCCCGGGCCGTTTGCCGTCGGCCTCGATAGCCTCGATCGCGCCGAGGCCCTCGTCGTCGTTGTGCGCGAAGACCACGTCGATCTTGGGGTGCTCCTTCAGGAAGCCGGCCATCACCTGCTCACCGCCCTCTCGGGTGAAGTTGCCGTCCCGTGAGGCGATCACCTGGAGATCGGGGTCGGCCTCGATCGCCTCGGCGAAACCGGACCGGCGCTGGTTGGCCGGCGCCGAACCGGTGGTGCCTTCGATCTCGACGATCCGGACCGTCCCGTTGTAGTCCCGGTAGTGCTCGACGAGCCACTCGCCGGCCTTGCGGCCCTCGGCGGTGAAGTCGGAGCCCAGCATGGTGACGAACAGCGACGTGTCGGTGGTGTCCACCATCCGGTCGGTCACGATCACCGGGATGCCGGCGTCCTTGGCCTCCTGGAGGAGCTCGTCCCAGCCGGACTCCACGACCGGGGAGAAGGCGATGACGTCGACCTTGTCGTTGATGAACTGGCGGATGGCGGCCGTCTGGTTCTCCTGCTTGCCGTCGGCGACCCGGAGATCCAGCTGCACGCCGGCGTTCGTGGCGGCGTGCTCGATCGACGTGGTGTTCGCCAGACGCCAGGCGCTCTCCTCACCGACCTGGGAGAAGCCGAGACGGATCGACGCCTGGCCGGCCTTCTCGGGGGCGGCACTCTCGCCGCCCCCGCACGCCGTCAGCAGACCGGCCGCCACTGCGGCCAGGATGATCGGCGTTCTCCGCATTTTTTCAACCTATTACGGATGTATCACTCTTTTGGTCTCTTCGGGAGGACCAGCTCCTCGTGGTCCAGTTCCCGGTTCAGCACCCGGAGGTTGTCGTCGGCCAGACGCCCGGCATCACGCCAGCGCAGCAGCTCCTCACGCTCGGCGTCGATGACCGCCTGACGGACCATGAGGGCCGCCTCGTACTGCGGCGACTTCGGCACCTCCTGCGACTCCACCTGATCCAGCAGGTCGAGCCGGCGCCGGTAACGGTCCATCCGGACCTCGAGCTGCCGGCGCATCGTCTCGATCGCCTCGTCCTCGACGTTGTCGTGCCGCTCCTCCTGGATGTCGTCCAGCCGGTGCAGTGCGGCCTGGACCGCCGCCGAGCGGGCCTCGTTGCGCAGCCGGGCCTTGTCCTTCTGGTTGGCGCGCAGGCCCAGCCAGCGGACCAGCGGCGCGAAGGTGAGGCCCTGGCCGACCAGGGTGACCAGCACGACCACGAGCGCGCAGAACACCATCAGGTCATGGTTGGGGAAGGTGTCCGGGATGATGAAGACCGCCGCCAGCGTGATCACGCCACGGGTGCCGGCCCAGCTCAGGGCGGTCACCTCCCGGCCGGAGAGCGGCGCCTCCTTCGTCTTGCCGTCGGGCGCGTCCATGTCGTCGTCCTGCTGGCCGCCGAGGCGCAGGTGCAGCTGGCGCGGCAGGAGCTGGGTGATCACCAGCCAGAGCGGGCGGATCAGCAGCACCGCGCCGAGAGTGACGACCACGGCGATGGTGATCTGGGTCCAGGAGTACTCGCCCATCCCTTCCAGAGTGCGGCGGACCTGCATGCCGATCAGCAGGAAGACCGCGCCCTCCAGGAGGAAGTCGATCAGCCGCCAGACCGCGGCGGTCTGCAGGCGGCTCGCGCCGGTGGTGTATCGCGGGGTGTCGTGGCCGACCATCAGGCCGGCCACCACGACCGCGAGCACGCCGGAGAGGTGGTAGTGCTCGGCCAGGGTGAAGGCGGCGAGCGGCGTGATGATCGACAGGGCGTTGGCGCTCAGCGGATCGGCCCGGAACGGCTTGACGAACCGGACGACGTAGGCTACGGCGATACCGATGAGCACGCCACCGGCGGCGGAGACGACGAACCGTCCGACCGCGTTGTCGATCGAGAAGTTCCCGTTGTTCTGCGCGGCGATGGCCACGGTGAGCAGCGTCAGCGCGGTCGCGTCGTTGAGCAGCCCTTCGCCCTGGATCAGGGTGATCAGCTTGCCCGGCAGGCCGGCCTTGCGCCCGACGGCGAGCGCCGCGACCGGGTCGGGCGGGGCCACCACCGCGCCCATGGCGACACCGGTGGCGAGCGTGGCCCCGGCGACCCAGTAGGAGAAGCCGTAGCCGATGACGAGGGCGGTGATCAGCACCAGGACGACCGAGAGGCTGATCACCGTGCGCATGTTGCGTCGTATGTCGAGTAGCGAGGAATCCAGTGCCGCGTTGTAGAGCAGCGGCGGCAGGATGAACATCAGGATGATGTCCTTGTCCAGCGGCAGATTTTCCCCGGGCAGGTATGAGTAGGCAATGCCGACCAGCGTCAGCAACACAGCGGCGGGAAGACCGGTTTTCTCCGTGACCCAGTGGACCACGATGATCACCGCCACCGCCCCCAACGCGAACAGCAGGATCTCCTCGTAGCTCATTCGATCATTGTCGCGGCTGCTCTCCGGCGAGTTCGTCGCGGGCTGCGGTCAGCGCGACACGGTTCTTCTCGATCACCGGGCCGGCGGCCGTGACGATTTCCGTGATCGACGGGTCGCTGCTGACCGCCAGCACGATCCGGGCCAGCTTGGCCGCGTGCTCGTAAGCGGTCAGCTGCGTGTCGATGAAGAGCTTGTCGAAGTCGGCCGCGGCCGCGTTCCGGTACTGCTCCGCGAGGCCGAGCTGCTCCGAGTTCGGCTCCTTCGGCAGACGCACGTCGAGAGCTTCGGCAGCCTGCTTGACCTGGGCATCCAGCTTCTTGTGGTACGACGCGAACCGCTTGCCGAGTTTGCGGACGGCCGGGTTCTCGCTCTTGCGGACGGCCAGCTTGCCGGCCGCGATCTGGGCCAGGTTGCCCTGGTGCGCGGCGATCAGGAACTCGGCCTCCGGGCTGACCGGACGGCCCGTCGCGACAGGGTGGCGGCCCGCCTCCGCACGAGCCGGCGCGGCTGTCGCGGGGCTCGCGGAGAGACCCATCAGAGCCACGGCACCGAACGTAAAAATCTTGTGACGGAATGACATAAGTGCAGCATAAGGGGGCTAAAAGGGACGCGCCCGGTCATCAGTCGATGGTCGGGCGCGTCGTGGTGCGGGTTGTATCAGTAGCGGTAGTGCTCCGGCTTGTACGGACCCTCGACGTCCACGCCCAGGTACTCCGCCTGCTTCTTGGTGAGGGTGGTCAGCCGGACACCGAGCGCGTCCAGGTGCAGCCGGGCCACCTTCTCGTCCAGGTGCTTCGGCAGCACGTAGACCTGCTTCTCGTACGCCTCCGGCTTGGTCCAGAGCTCGATCTGGGCCATCACCTGGTTGGTGAACGAGTTGGACATCACGAAGCTCGGGTGACCGGTCGCGTTGCCCAGGTTCATCAGGCGGCCCTCGGAGAGGACGATCACCGAGTGGCCGTCCGGGAAGCGCCACTCGTGCACCTGCGGCTTGATCTCGACCTTCTCGATGCCGGCGACCTTGGCCAGCCCGGCCATGTCGATCTCGTCGTCGAAGTGGCCGACGTTGCCGACGATCGCGTTGTGCTTCATCGCCGACAGGTGCTCGACGGTGATGATGTCGGTGCCGCCGGTGGTGGTGATGAAGATGTCGGCCTCACCGACCACGTCCTCGATCCGGACGACCTGCATGCCGTCCATCGCGGCCTGCAGCGCGCAGATCGGGTCGACCTCGGTCACGACGACGCGGGCGCCCTGGCCGCGCAGCGTCTCGGCGGAGCCCTTGCCGACGTCGCCGTAACCGCAGACCACGGCCAGCTTGCCGCCCAGCATCACGTCGGTCGCGCGGTTGAGGCCGTCGACCAGCGAGTGGCGGATGCCGTACTTGTTGTCGAACTTGCTCTTGGTGACCGCGTCGTTGACGTTGATCGCCGGGAAGAGGAGCGTGCCCTCCTTGGCCAGCTTGTAGAGGCGGGCCACACCGGTGGTGGTCTCCTCGGTGACGCCCTTGATCTCGGCCGCGATCTTCGTGAACCGCTGGTTGTCGGCGGCGAGGCTGCCGCGCAGCGTCTCCAGGATGATCGAGTACTCGTGGTTGTCGTCGGCCGTGGTGGCCGGGACCGCGCCCGCGCCCTCGAACTCGACACCCTTGTGCACGAGCAGGGTGGCGTCACCGCCGTCGTCGAGGATCATGTTCGGGCCCTGGCCGTCGCTGAACTCGAACAGCCGCATGGTCGCCCACCAGTACTCCTCCAGCGTCTCGCCCTTCCAGGCGAAGACCGGCACGCCGGAGGGGGCGTCGACCGTCCCGTTCGGACCGACGACGACCGCCGCCGCCGCGTCGTCCTGGGTGGAGAAGATGTTGCAGGACACCCAGCGGACCTCGGCGCCGAGCGCGACCAGGGTCTCGATCAGGACGGCGGTCTGCACGGTCATGTGCAGCGAGCCGGCGATCCGGGCGCCGCGCAGCGGCTTGCTGTCACCGAACTCGGTGCGCAGCGACATCAGGCCGGGCATCTCGTGCTCGGCGAGACGCAGCTGGTGGCGGCCGGCCTCGGCCAGCGACAGATCGGCGACCGCGAAGTCGAGACCGTTGACCGATCGAAGTTTGTCGCTCATGAAAAGAGGGCTCCTCCCTCTCAGGAGGCGCCCTTGCGTCAAGAAACCCGGCCGAGCGTGGCGGACCCCAGGAGTCCGTTGCAGCGCCTCTCGGCAGAGCCGGGAACCACTCTAACGCCCGCCCGGCAAGATCACATCCGCCGGAGTGTTCCGTCGGTGTCCGTAATCACATACGTTCCGTCACCGAGCACATCCAGATCGTATTGGTTGATCGTGGTGATCTCGAGTTCGCCGAGGACCTCGCCGGTACGCCCGTCCACCCGGAAATGCTGCCACCAGTCGGTGTCCTCCTCCTCGTCGACACCGAGGACGACCGCGATCACGGTGTCGTCGTCCAGGAAGCCGGGACTCCACTCCAGGAAGAGGTCCTCCTCGTCCTCGCCGAAACCGAAATCCGGCAGCGTGACCTGGAAGAGCGTGTCCCCGCTGGGGAACTCGTGCACGATCAGGTCGTCGCTGTCGTGCCCGACGGTCACGAACCGGGTCTCGTCCGGCGAGACGCCGTGCAGGGAGCGGTCGCCCCACCCGTAGTCGTGCGGCGCCGTGCCCGGATCGGCGAGGTAGATCTGGATCCCGTCCTGACCCTCGCCCACCTCCAGCAGCATCCGACCGTCACGCAGCGTGAAGTGGTCGCCGCCATGCCCGACGGTGGGCAGCTCGTACCGTGCACGCACTTCGCCGGTCGCGGCGTCCAGCGCGATCCACTCGTCGTCGCGGCCGCGGTCGGCCATCGCGTTCGGCGCATAGACCCAGAGCACCGTGTCGTCGGCGGAGAGCGCGACATCCGTGTAGGAGACCCCGCATTTCGGGCCACGGGCGCCGAGTTCGAAACGCCACTCCTCGCGGCCCTCCGGATCGACCTTCAGCACGGCCGTGTCAGTCGCGTAGAACAGCCGGTCGCGCGAGGCGGGAACGGCGTGCCCCTCACTGCCCGGCTCCTTGAAGGTGCTTCGCGGCGGGACCGGGAAGGTCCGGACCAGCTTCAGCTCGGCGTCGTAGACCTCGACGCCCTGACCGTTCTTGCGGGAGATGACGCGCACGCGGGCAGCCTAACGCGGGTTCAAAGCGTCACGCGAAGGGGCGAGAAAACATCAAGAACCTTCCATAGAACCTCAGAAAACCATCATTCTGTACGGCGTGAAGCACCCGTACCGGATCCGGGAGATAGCCGCGCGCGCCGGGCTGAGCCACGCCACCGTGGATCGCGTGCTGCACCACCGCGGCGGGGTACGGGAGAGCACCGTCCGCGTCGTCCACCAGGCGATCGCCGACCTGGACCGGCAGGAGCAGGCTCAGTCCGGCCGCCCGTTCGTGATCGACGTGGTGCTGCGGACGTCCCGCCGGTTCAGCGCCGCGGTCCGGGCCGCCCTCGACGCGGAGGCGCCGGAGTTCGCCCCGGTCGCCCTGCGGATCCGGACCCACCTCACCGACGACCCGGTCACCATGCTGGAGCGCATCGGCCGGTCCCGCTCGTACGGGCTGATCGTGCTGGCCCCGCCGGCGCCCGAGGTCGCCGACGCGGTGGCCCGCCTGAGCGTCCCGGTGGTCACCCTCAACCACGACCTGCCGGCCGGCAAACGCATCGCGCACGTCGGGGTGGACGGCTTCGACTCCGGGGCGACGGCGGCGTACCTGGTCGAGCGGCTGCTCGCGGACCGGGCCGGTGACGTGTTGCTGATCAACGGGCGGGGCGAGCGGGAGGAGGGGTTCCGTTCGGTGCTGCCGTCACGCCGTCTGCACACCGTGGCGGGGGCGAACGGCGCTCCGCTGCGGGCAGTCCTCGCCGCGAACCCCTCGGTCCGGGCCGTCTACTCCGCCGGGACCAGCGGGAACGCGGCGGTGGTGGCGGCGTTCGCGGCCGAGCGGCGCAACTATGACGTCTTCGTGGCGCACGGGCTGGACCGGGAGAACGCCACCCTGCTGCGCGAGCACCGGATCTCCGCGGTGCTGCACCAGGACCTGCGGACCGACGTCCGGCACGCCTGCCGGGCGATCCTGCGCGCCCAGGGGGTGCTGCCCGGCCCGATCCGTTCCCACCCGTCGGCGGTGCACGTCATCACCCCGTTCAACGTCCCGCCCGCGGCGTTCTGAGACTGTTCACTTTCTCGTAACTAATTCCCTTCTCCGCGGCACCGATTGACCGGTACCAGGAAAAACGAGAGAAGGAACGACAATGGCCGGTGGGCTTGGGCAGTGGTGCCGTGACCGCAAGGTTTCCACCAAGGTGCTCGCGGTCGCCGGTGTGGCGATCGCCGGAACCGCAGTGATCGGCGTGCTGAGCATCGTCGGCATCAACCAGCTGCAGACCGACCGGAACAACGAGGTCGCGTCGAGGCTGCCGTACAGCACGAACCTCAACAACGTGGCGGTGACCGCGAAGGCCGCCGCCAACGACGAGCGCGGCTTCCTGCTGAAGGGCAACGCCGACTTCAGCGACGAGGCGCTCGGTCGTAAGGAGAAGATCGACGCCGCACTCTCGGCGGCCCGGGCGGTCGCCGACTCCAGCGAGTCGGCGGCCCGGGTCGACGCCATCCAGGCCGCGGTCGACACGTGGTTCACCGCACTGGAGTCCGAGTTCACGCTTTATCAGACGCGGCCCCAGGCGGCGATCGACCTCGCTCTCGGCGCGAACCGTGACCTGCGCAAGACGTATGAGGGCCTGCTCGGCGAGGAGATCGCCTACGCGGACACCGCCCTGCTCCAAGGCCGGGAGTTCGACGCCGGTGCGGAGAAGACCCGGACCACGATCATGATCGGACTGGTGGTGGTGCTGCTGATCGCGGTCGTCGCCGCCCTCTACGTGTCCCGGCTGATCGTGCAGCCGCTTCGCCGGGTCGGCCACGTGCTCGACCGGGTGGCCGCCGGTGACCTCTCCGGCGATCCCTCGGTGGAACAGCGTGACGAGGTCGGGCAGATGGCGAACGCGCTGCGCCGGGCGAGCCAGACACTGCGGCAGACCGTCACCGACCTGACCGCGCACTCGCAGAAGCTCGCCGAGGAGTCCGACAGCCTCGCCCGGACCAGCCGCAGCAGCGCGACCAGCGCCGACCGTGGCGCCCGGCAGGCCTCCGAGGTCGCCGACTCGGCCGCCGTCATGTCGTCGAACATCCACACGGTCGCCGCCGGCGCCGAGGAGATGGGCGCCTCGATCCGGGAGATCAGCGAGAGTGCCACCCAGGCCGCGCAGGTGGCGTCGCGGGCGGTGGACGTCACCGCGAACACCAGCACCGTGATGGCCAAGCTCGGTGAGTCGTCGTCGGAGATCGACAGCGTGGTGAAGACGATCACCGCCATCGCCGAGCAGACGAACCTGCTCGCGCTGAACGCGACGATCGAGGCGGCCCGCGCCGGCGAGCTGGGCAAGGGCTTCGCCGTGGTGGCCAGCGAGGTCAAGGAGCTGTCGCAGGAGACCGCCCGGGCGACCGAGGACATCGGCCAGCGGGTGTCCGCGATCCAGGCCGACACCGCGGGCGCGGTCGCGGCGATCGCGGAGATCAGCGAGATCATCGCGCGGATCAACGACTTCCAGACCACGATCGCCTCCGCGGTGGAGGAGCAGACCGTCACCACGAACGAGATGAGCCGCAACGTCACCGAGGCCGCGGATGCCGGTGCCCGGGTCTCCGACACCATCAACGCGGTCGCCGTGTCGGTGCAGCAGACCACCTCCGGTGTGGCCGAGACCGACCGGGCCGCGGCGGACCTGGCCGGGATGTCCGGGGACCTGCGCCGGATCGTGGACCGATTCAAGCTGTGATTTTGCGAGAGACTGCAAGAAGTAAGCAGAAACTCGAAACTAAGCGACTGCTTATTGTGAGGTAGATCTCCGTACATCTATCGTCGGCTCACCTTCCTCAACGAAAAGAGCCTTCGATGCGTTGGTCCGTCCTTCTGCTCGGTGTGATGCTCGGCGCCACCGGCCTCCCACCCACCGCCCAGGCCGCTCCCGCCGCCACCGAGGTCACCCGCGCCGCGCTCGACCCGGCACTGGTCGCCGGGCGCGGCGCGACCGTCGCCTTCACGGAGCAGGAGGCCGAGGGCGCCGCCACCAACGGCACCGTGATCGGCCCGGACCGCACCGCCTACACACTGCCCGCCGAGGCGTCCGGCCGCTCCGCCGTCACCCTCGACCCGGGCGAGTGGGTGGAGTTCACCCTGCCCAGGGCGGCCAACGCGATCACCGTGCGGTACAGCATCCCGGACGCCCCGGACGGTGGCGGGATCACCGCGCCGCTGACCGTCGGGACGAAGCACGGCACCCGCACCATGACCCTCACCTCGCAGTACTCCTGGCTCTACAACCAGTACCCGTTCACCAACGACCCGCGGGCGGACCTCCTGCACCCGGACTGGTGGATCACCGAGTGCCAGTGCGTGCCGGCCGCCACCACCCCGGCGCCGGTGATCACCAAGCCGTTCCGGCCGGCCCACTTCTACGACGAGCAGCGGCTGCTCCTAGGTCACACCTACCGGGCCGGCGACCGGATCCGCCTCACCGCGCGTTCCGTGCCGACCACCGTCGACCTGCTCGACTCCGAGCTCGTCGCCCTGCCGAAGGTCGACCTGACCGGGGTCAACCCGGTGCTCTTCGGCGCCGACCCGACCGGGCGCAAGGACTCCGCGGCGGCCATCGAGCGGGCGATCGCGTACGCCAAGAAGATCAAGCGCACGGTCTACCTGCCGCCGGGCGTCTTCCAGGTGAACCGGCACATCGTCGTCGACGACGTGACGATCGCCGGCGCCGGCAACTGGTACACGATCCTCAGGGGCCGCGAGGTCGCTCTGACCGAGCCGGCACCGGACGGTTCGGTGCACACCGGCGTCGGCTTCTACGGCCGGGACGCCGCCGAGGGTGGCAGCCGCAACGTGCACCTGTCCGGTTTCGCCATCCAGGGCGACGTCCGCGAGCGGATCGACACCGACCAGGTCAACGGGGTCGGCGGGGCGATGAGCGACTCGACCATCGACGGCCTGCACATCCAGCACACCAAGGTCGGTCTCTGGTTCGACGGCCCGATGTCGAACGTCGAGGTCACGAACAACATCATCGTCGACCAGATCGCCGACGGCCTCAACTTCCACACCGGCGTCACGAACTCGCTGGTCCGCAACAACTTCGTGCGCAACACCGGTGACGACGCGCTGGCCATGTGGGCGGAGAAGCACACCAACGCGGGCAACACCTTCGACCGCAACACGGTGCAGTCGCCGACGCTGGCCAACGGCATCGCGATCTACGGCGGCCGGGACGCCACGGTGTCGAACAACCTGGTCGCCGACCCGGTCCGGGAGGGCAGCGCGCTGCACGCGGGCACCAGGTTCGGCGCCGAGCCGTTCACCGGCTTCCTGCGGTTCACGAACAACACCACGGCACGCTCCGGTACGTTCGAGCTGAACTGGCGGATCGGCCTCGGGGCGATCTGGTTCTACAGCTTGCAGGGCAGCTTCGACGCGGACGTCCGGGTGACCGGCGACCACTACCTGGACAGCACCTACAACGCGATCATGCTGGTCGCCGAGTGGGGGGTGAAGGATCTCTACTCGATCGACGGCATCAGGTTCAAGGACATCCGGATCGACGGTACGGGCACCAGCGTCCTGAGCGCACGGGCCGGCGGTTCCGCGTCCTTCGAGAACGTCGACGCCCGCAACGTGGGGGCGGCCGGCGTCAACAACTGCGGCCGGTTCGGGTTCCCCGCGACCGGCTCCGAGTTCGGCCTCACCGACCTCGGCGGCAACGACGGCGGCTGGCTCGCGCCGTACCTGCCGAACACCATCACGTGTGACGACCGTCCGCCGGTGGTGGCACCCCCGGCTCCCTCGGAATGGTGAACTGAGCCCGGCCATGGCGACCACAGAGTGTCGCCATGGCCGCTCCGGGTAATACCGGTGCGAGCGGTTGGTTTCCGGGCACCCAGCACAGGTAGCCTGGTCGGCGCTGCGCGGACCGGAAGATGGGAAGTACGTTGAGCCGAACCCTGTTGGTCACCGGTGGTGCCGGATTCGTCGGTAGCTCCTTGATCAGGTCGCTGCTGAACGACTTCCCCGACGCGACCGTGGTCTCGCTGGACAACTACTTCACCGGGACCCCGGAGAACCACGTCCACGACCCGCGCGTCACCTACATCGACGGGTCGACCACCGACATCGCCAAGATCTGGGCCGACCGGGGTCTCCCGGGGCCGGAGCTGGTCTTCCACCTCGGTGAGTATTCGCGGATTCCCCAGTCGTTCGAGGACCACGACCTCACCTGGGACTTCAACCTCCTCGGCACCAAGGAGGTGGTCAAGTTCACGGCCGGGCACGGGGCGAAACTGATCTACGCCGGCTCCAGCTCGAAATTCGGCAACGACGGCGAGGACGAGAACCTCAACCCGTATGCGTGGACCAAGGCCAAGAACATCGAGTACATCAAGAACTACTCGAACTGGTACGGGCTGGACTACGCGATCGCCTACTTCTACAACGTCTACGGTCCCGGCCAGATCATGCAGGGCAAGTATGCGACGGTGATCGGCATCTTCGAGCGGCAGTTCCTCGCCGGCGAGCCGCTGACCGTGGTCTCCCCGGGCACGCAGACGCGTGACTTCACCCACATCGACGACATCGTCCGTGGCCTGGTGCTGGTGGCCCGCGGTGGTTCCGGTGACGGCTACCTCCTCGGCACCGGCTGTGAGTGGCCGATGGCCAAGGTCGCCGAGCTGTTCGGCTCCGAGTTCACGCTGATCCCGGAGCGGCGCGGCGAGCGGGTGCGGGGTCAGGCCGACACCACCAAGGCCAACGGTCTGGGCTGGTACGCGGAGAAGCGTCTCGATGAGTACATCGCCGATTTCACGGCGGCCCATCCGCGCTGATCAGAGATCTCGATCCGGAGGCATAATTCCGCGTCGGCTGGGCATGCGGGGGCCATGCGGAACGGGATCAGGATCGTTATCGTCTCCGGACACGCGTCCATGGTGCGCGCACTGGAGCAGTCAATCCCCGAGAAGACCGGGGGGCGGGCCGCCGTCGCGGTGACGGGTGACGGCTCGGATGTGGCCGGGGTCGTGCGGGAACCCGTACCCGATCTGATTCTCGTCGACCTGCTGCCACCAGCCGGGGTCGCCGCCGTCGCGGCCGCCCGAGCCGCCGCGCCGAAGGCCCGCATCCTGGCCATGACCGGCAATGGTGACCCGGGTGACGAGCTGGAGGCCCTGCGCGCCGGGGCGTCCGGCATCGTGCCGCGCGGCGAGGAGGTCATCCCACCACTGCTCGCGGCGTTGGAGGGCTGGGCGGTCGTGCCGGCGCCACTGCTGGCGTCGCTCGTCGACGGGCCGGGCCGTCAGGTCGCCATCTCCGCGGCGGCCCAGTTGGACGAGAGCGATCAGAAGCTGCTGCGCCTGATCGCGACCGGGTCGTCGACCAGTGAGATCGCCGGTGTACTGCACGTCTCGGACCGGACCGTCAAGCGGCTGACCGCGGCCCTGCTGCGGAAACTGCACGTCTCCAGCCGCACCGAGGCCGCCGCTGTCGCGGGCAGCGCCGGCCTCGTGTGACAGCTGACGGATCATCCGGTGGCGCGTGGCCGCGTCGTGACCGCCGACAGCGGCGTGGCCACCTCCTCCAGCGACTTCCCCTCGGCGTCGATGCCGATGACCGCCTCGACGATGCCCCCGACGGCCATCACCGCGGCGCCGATCAGGAACCCCAGGAACAACCGGCCCGGGTCCTCACCCTCGCCGATCAGGGCGCCGTAGAAGACCGGCCCGATCGCGCCGAAGCACTGGGCGATCGCGAAGAACACGGCGATCGCCTGGGCGCGGATCTCCAGCGGGAAGATCTCACTGACCGTCAGGTACGCCGAACTGGCCCCCGCCGACGCGAAGAAGAAGATCACGCTCCACGCGATCGTCTGTGTCGTGGCGTTCAGCGCCCCCGCGTCGAACAGGAACGCGGTGATCGCCAGTAGCAGCCCGGACAGCAGATAGGTGCCGGAGATCATCTTCCGCCGTCCGATCGTGTCGAACAGCCGCCCGATGGTCAGCGGGCCGATCAGGTTGCCGATCGCGAACGCCACCATGTACAGCGGCGCGGCCTTCTCGTCCACGCCGTAGAACGTGGTCAGCACCAGCGTGTAAGTGAAGAAGATCGCGTTGTACAGGAACGACTGCGTGATCATCAGGGTGGCGCCGAGCGTGGCCCGGGCCGGGTACACCCGGAACAGCACCCGCAGCAGCGACAGATAACCGTGCGGTTCGGTCGGCCGGATGTCGATCGCCTTCGACTCGTCGACCGGCGCCAGCGTCTGCCCCGAGGCCTCCGCCGCCTGTTCGATCCGGGCGATGTTCTCCTCGGCCTCCGCCTCCCGGCCGTGCATCACCAGCCAGCGAGGGCTCTCCGGCAGATGCCGGCGCAGGCCCCAGATCGCCAGGCCGATGATCGGGCCGAGCAGGAAGCCGATCCGCCACGCCCAGTTCAGTTCCACGTTGTTGAGCAGGATGTACGTTCCGAGCGTGCCGATGATGGCGCCGCCCCAGTAGGTACCGTTCACCCCGATGTCGACCCGGCCCCGGTATTTCGCCGGCATCATCTCGTCGATCGCCGAGTTGATCGCTGCGTACTCGCCACCGATGCCGGCGCCGGCAATGAACCGGGTCAGATACAGGAAGACCAGCGCGGCCGCACTGTTGCCCCAGGTGAGGGCGGTCAGGGCGTTGCCGGTGAGATAGACGGCCAGAGTGACGATGAACAGGTTCCGCCGGCCCAGCGCGTCGGACAGCCGGCCGAAGAAGAGCGCGCCGAACACCTCACCGAGCAGGTAGATCGTCGCGATCAGGCCGACCTGTGTGCTGCTCAGACCGAGGGTCTCCTGCTCGGCCAGGACCGGCCCCAGCGAACTCGCCACGGTGATCTCGAGACCGTCGAGAACCCAGGCGGTGCCCAGCGCCATGACGATCCGGGTGTGCAGCGGTGACCAGTTGAGCCGGTCGATGCGCGCCGGGATGAGACTGCGAATGGTCTCCGATCCGGAGGCCGGGACGGTTTGCGCCATGGAGACGGGATACCCAGCAAGCTCACAGCTAGACCTCGATATTCAAGGTCATCGGCTGGTTGCGCAGCGTCGTTACGGCACCGTACTTTCGGTTGATCCACTTCTGGCTATGCCGCGTCTACGATCTCCGGGCGAAGTCCATTCGCCCTGATCAACACGGGGATCCCATGCGTACATCCCGGGTCGCTCTCGCGGCCGCGGTCCTGGCCGGTGCCACCGCCATCGGCTTCGGCGTCTCGATCGGCACCGCCTCCGCCGACACCTTCGCCGCTCTGCCGATCAAGTCCTTCGGCGACATCGCCGTCGACGGCGTCCACAAGCGAGTCTTCGTCAGTGACCCGACCACCGGCAAGATCGTCGCGACCGACTTCCGCGGGCGCTCGGTCGGCGAGCTGGGCGGCCTGACCGGTGTCGACGGGCTGGCGCTCTCCGCCGACTCGAACCTCCTCTACGCCGCGGTCCGTGGCGCCAACAAAGTCGTCGCGGTGTCGACCACGACCGTGACGGCGTCGGACAGCTACGAGCTGGGCGCCTCCGTCCGGCTCACCGACGTCGCCGCGCCGGTGAACGGGAAGCTCTGGTTCTCCGGGGAGGTCGCGGTACTCACCGGCGGTTTCGGATCGATCGATCTGGCCACCCGCGCGGTACAGGTGCACGACAACGCGGTCGACGGCATCAGCTTCTCCGCCGGTGCCCGGCTCTTCACCGGGACGTCGGCGCCCGGGCTCCTGGTGCTGGCGGAGACCGCCATGTCGGCCGGCAACAGCGCGGTCTACGACATCTCGTCGGGTGCCGAGACGCTGAAGCTGAAGACGGACTGGCTCAACGAGGCCGTCCTGGACCTGGATCTCACCGGCGAGGGCACGCGGCTGCTGCCGGTGACCTACAACGGCGTCCGGAGCATCGACCTGGCGGACGGCGCCCAGCAGCGGATTTTCAACGACCTGCGATTCTTCGGGGCGGCCGACGTCGCTCACGACGGCCGGATCGCGGTCGGCGTGCACAACACGACGGATGCCGCCGACGTCCACGTCTACCAGGACGGCGCCGCCACCGCGGAGAAGACCTTCTCGCTCGGCCTGCGCGACATCGCCGACCACGGACTGGCCTGGGAGCCGGGCGGATCCATCCTCTTCGCCGTGAGCGACTCCGGTGACTTCCGCCTGCACGTGCTGAACGACCCGACCAGCTCGCCCGACGACACCCCGTCCGGGCCTCCACTCGAACTGCACATGAACTTCATCGGTGCACCGCTCACCGCTCCCCGGAATGTGCCCCTCACCTTCAGCGGCTTCATCCTGGCCGCGGGGAACATCCCGCTGCCGGCCGGATCCGAGCTGACCGTCACGCGGACCGACATGGAATCGCCGGCGGGCAGATCACTCGGCACGGTCAGGACCGATGCCGACGGGATGTTCCCGGTGGCCGACACGCCGACCTCCGGCGGTGCGGTCCGCTACACCTTCGCCTACGCCGGCAGTACGCGCTTCGCCCCGATGACGGGCGACTGGACCGTGGAGGTCTCGCGGGGCAAGACGTCGCTGACCCTGGCCCGCTCCCCGCAGCCGGCCGTCTACACCTACGGCTCAACGGTCACCCTGAGTGCCAAGCTCGGTGCGACCTACAAGAACCGGTCCGTGGAGTTCTGGGCCGACCCGTACGGCGCCGACCAGCCCGCCCGCCTGCTCAAGCGGGTCACCGTCGACGCCGCCGGCCGGGCCACCGCGACGATCAAGCCGACCCGCACCACCGCGGTGAGCGCCCGGTTCACCGGCGATCCGGGTTACCTGCCCACCTCCGTCGGATTCACCCTGCTGACCAGGGTCAACGCGAGCACCGCGCTGTCCCGCCACTACAAGACCGCCAAGATCGGCAAGACGACGTACCAGTTCTTCCGGAAGTCGAAGGACCCGCTGATCACCCAGACCATGACCCCCCACCCGGGGCGCAAGGTGCGCACGATCATCGAGTACTACTCGGGTGGCAAGTGGCGGCTGTGGTCCGGGCGGGAGACCAGGCTCAGCACGACCGGCAAGGCCTCGTTCACGTTCGTCACCGGGGTCCGGGTCGGCCGGAAGTTCCGGGTCCGGGCCGAGTACATCCCCGGGAAGGCCGGCGACAGCCTCAACTACGGCACCCAGGGGGCGTGGAAGTACTTCACCTACACCAAGTGAGTGCGATCGATCGTTCCGACTATCTGGAACATGTCACGACACTCGTCGGGTAGGTGACCTCCTCGATAGCGTGAGCAGCACGTCACCTGAACGCGGCCTCCCTCGATGAGGGAGGCTGCTGTTTGCTGGGAGGTGACCGGTCGGGAGGGGGACGTTGTGAGCGAGAAGACCTACGCCGCGTCGTTCGATGCGCAGGCCGCCGAGTGGCTGCGCTCCGGGGACGGCGGGGAGTATGTGGAGATCTCCCGCCTGCCCGACGGGGGCGCGGCGATGCGGAACTCCAATGATCCGGCGACGATCCTGTTCTTCACCAAGGCGGAGTGGGACGCGTTCACCGGCGGCGTCAACGACGGGGAGTTCGACCTCTGACCGTGGCTCAGCGCGCCTGACGGCGTACCAGAAGCTGAATGTCGAAACCGGAGACCCGCCACTTGCCGGAGATCGTGAAATCGCGCGTCAGCGCGGTCGTCGTGGGTTGCGGCAGGGTCGCCCGGCGGCCGGTGACATCGTCGGGGACGAGGACCCACACGCGGGTGTCCCGGGCGAGCGCGGCCGCCACGTCGGTGCGCTCCGGCGTCCAGAAACTGCCCGCCGCGTCGCGATCCCGCACGGCCAGCGCGTCGCGCGGGGTGTCCGGGCCCAGGTAGTACTCGACGGCGATGTCGGCGAACTGCCAGCCGTCCCGCTTGTAGACGATCGCGTCGCCGGGCTCCCGGTGCCGGTCGATGATCCGGGCCGCGGCGCGGTAGTCGATCAGGCGGCTCGCGCGGCTCTCGTGTGACGTCCGGGCAACGCGCTGGTCCGGAAGCCCGAGCAGGGCGACGACCAGGACCAGCACGAGTCCGGCCGGCCACGGCGTCCGCGCGAGCGCGGCGCCGGCGAGCACACATATCAGCGGTACGAGGAAGAACAGGTACCGCGGATGCCAGATCGGCGTCACGGTCGACACCGTGACCATGGCGGCGATCGGGACCATGATCGCGGCGGCGGCGACCCGGCCACGACGGTCCGCCGCCACCCCCAGCAGGCACAGGCCGAGCAGCAGGCCGCCGATCGAGGTGGAGCCGCTGACGTGCTCGACGATGTGCAGCACGCCTTCCCAACTGGGTGGGTGCGGTTTCGTGCCGAGCTGGGTGGTCACCTGTTCACGGCCGCGCAGCGCCAGGGGGATCAGCGCGACGACGGCGGCGGTGACCGCGAGGGCGGCCGGCGGCAATGGACGCCACGACCGGGTGCGGGCGGCCCGGTAGGCGACGATCACGGCGTGCCCGGTCAGCAGTGTCACGGCGACCAGGTGCAGGCCGCCGAGGGCGAGGACGGCCAGGGCGTACAGCGTCCAGCGCCACCACCGGCCGTGCCGCAGGGCCTCCACCAGCATCAGCGTCGCGGCGGTCGCGGCCAGGGCGGCCAGGGCGTACGGCCGAGCCTCCTGCCCGTACCGGGTCACCGACGGGAGGACCGCGAAGAGAAGGCCACCCAGCACCCCGGCCCGGACCGTGAACAGGCGTGCCCCGAGGAGCGACACCAGCGCCGCGGTGGCGGCCACGGCCAGCAGGGACGGTGACCGCAGGGCGCGTACCGAGTCGCCGAAGACGCTGATCCAGACGTGCATCAGCCAGTAGTAGGGGGTCAGGACCGCGTCGATGTGCTCGGCCAGCCGGGTCATGTCGCCGGGCGATCGGCCGGCCGCGGTCAGTGTGGCCAGTTCGTCCCGCCACAGCTGTGCTTTCGGGAGCTGGTATCCGCCGATCACTCCGGCCGTCAGCGCGGGCCACAGCCAGAAGAACCGGTCCGGCCGGAGACGGCGGGACGGGCGCGGCGTGGCGGCGGGCGCCGCGGGGGACGGTAGGTCGACGACGGCGGTCACCGGCTGTTTATAGGCGACCACGTTGAACCGCTGGTGAACCACAGCAGACGTCGACCGGTCGCGCTATCGGCGCGCGGCGGTACCAGGCCGTTACGACGCTCCGGTCCCGGCTCGCCCGTTCGGATGATCAACAGCGGCCCTCCGGCCACGTATTCTGCGCGCAAAAGCCAGTCGTCATGATCGATACGGGGATCCCATGCGCTACTCCCGGCCCGCGCTCGCGGCCGCGGTCCTGATCGGCGCCACCGCTGTGGCGATCGGCGGATCGATCGGCACCGCCTCGGCCGCCAGTCGTTCGCTCGCTCTCACCTCGCTGGCCGACATGGTCGTCGACGGCACCCACGATCGGCTGTTCATCAGCGATCAGACGGCTGGCACGATTCTCGCCACCGACTACGAGGGCAACGAGCTCGGCCGTTTCACCGACCTGCCGGGAGTCCGCGGTCTCGCGCTCTCCGACGACTCGAACACCCTCTACGCGGCGGTGTACGGTTCCCGTGCGATCGTCACCTTCTCCACCTCGACGCTGACGGAGACGAAACGCCTTCCGCTCGGCGACGCGGTCCATCCCGGTGACGTGACCGTCGCGGGCGGCCGGCTCTGGTTCGGCTACGACGCGAACACCGACTACATCGACGGCAACTTCGGCTCGGTGGAGGAGTCCACCGGCACGGTGCACCTGCACCAGCTGGAGACGAACGAGTTCTACCACAACCCGCCGAGCATGCACTCCACTCCGGCCGCGCCAGGTGTGCTGATCCTGGGCGAGGAGGGCATCAGCTCGGGCAAGGCCAAGGCCTACGACGTGTCGGGTGGTGACGAGGTCCGTACCGCGACCGGTGCGGTGCACGGAACCGACAACTGGGACTTCGCGTTCAGCCCCGACGGTACCCAGCTGATCCGGCTCGGCGGCGGCGTGTGGACCGCCCCGATCAGCGACCTGGCCTTCACGCAGAACCTGCCGGACTACCTCGGCACCACGCTCGACGTCGCCGCCGACGGCCGTCTCGCGCTGGCCGGTGACACGGTCCAGGTCTACGAGCCGGGCTCGTCCACTCCGGAGTGGACCGTCGACCTGCCCAGCGGCCCGGCCCGTAACGGCCTGGTCTGGGAGCCCGGCGCCGACCGGCTCTTCGCCGTGACGCAGTACTGGGACGGCCGTGTCACCGAGTTCAACCTGCACTCGATCACCGAGCCGGCTCCGAGCCCGTCGCCGAGTGTGTCGACCAGCACCCCGGTCAAGGGCTACCCGGCCGTGACGGTCACCGCGCCGCAGTACGCCGTGGCCTTCAAGCCGCTCACCGTCACGGGCCGGATCACCCTTGTCCCGGCGGGCACCGAACTGACCGTCAGCCGGATCGAGCCGGGCTCGCCGACCGGGTCGGCCGGTACCACGGTCGGGACCGTCAAGACCGCCGCTGACGGGTCGTTCAGCCTGGCCGACACCCCGGGCGTGGCCGGCGACACCACCTACACGGTGAGCCACGCCGCCGGCGAGTACGCCGCGGCCTCCGGCTCGGCGCAGGTCACGGTCTACCTGCCGACGCCGTCGCTGACGCTCAGCCCCAAGAACGGCTCGGTCTACAACTACGGGACCACGATCACGATCACCGCGAAGCTGGGTGCCACGTACAGCAACCGGGTCGTCGAGATCTGGGCCGACCCGTGGGACTCCCAGCCGAACAAGCTGCTCAAGAAGGCGGCGGTGGACAGCAAGGGGAATCTCTCGACGACCCTGAAGCTGACCCGTAACACCGACATCCTGGCCAAGTTCGCCGGCGACGCCCGCAACAACGCGCGGGTCGACAGCATCGTGGCCTACACCCGGGTCACCATCGCCACGAAGGTCTCGGGTCACGTCAAGACCAAGAAGATCGGCGCCAACAAGTACTACGTCTTCAAGAACTCGGCCAAGCGGAGCCGGAACTTCGACGTCACGATGACCCGGCATCCGAGCCGGATGTTCCGGGTGACCCTGCAGCAGTACTCCGGCGGCAAGTGGAAGACGGTGCAGGCGCAGCTCATGCCGGCCGACAACGACGGCTCGACCAGGCTCTTCCTGAGCGGCAAGTGGAAGGCCGGCGCCAAGCTGCGGATGCGGCCGGACTACATCAAGCGGACGTACGGCGAGAACAACAACTACCCGACCAACGGCACCTGGGTGTACCTGACGTTCATCAAGTGACCGGTGAACCGGATCGGCCGTGCCGCCTGGCGGGACGGCGCGGCCGATCCGGGGTCTTCACGCCGGCGTCACGCCGGGTCGAGGGCCAGCGCGTCGAAGATGAAGTTCGGGCTGAGGAACGTCTCTCCGCTGCTACCGCTGACCACCGAGATCGACAGGGTGTTGGTGCCGGTCTTCAGGGCGCTCGCCGGGATCGTGAAGGTGTAGGTGGTGTTGATGCCGCGCCACGTGCCCCGGGTGACGTTGCGCGAGTTCAGGTTGGCCGGGGCCGGTGAGGCCGATGCCGGCGAGGTGAAACCGCCGATCGCGACGGCCGGACGGCCACCGGCGAAGCTCGACGTGGTGGCGATGCGCAGCTTGACGCCGTTCGCCGGCACCGACGCGAGGGTGAAGCCCAGCGCGGCCGGCGAGTTGACCGACTTGAACTCGGCCATCGGGAACTTCGCCGCACCACCGCTGACGGAGTAGGAACTCGACTTCCACGCCGACATCCGCGAGTCCGACGGGTGCATCGTCTCGATCTTGTCAGCATTGAGGAACCCGGCCGGCGTGCCGTCGAACGTGCCGAGCTGGAAGAGCGTGCCCGCAGCCGGGACACTGCCGGTCATCGTCAGGGCGGTGGTCGCGCCGGCGGTCACGGTGATCGTCTTGGTACTGCCGACGGCCAGCTCACCGGCGTAGAGGGTGGCCGTGTAGGTGCCCGGCTTGATGTGGCCGATGACGAACTTACCGGCCTTGACCTGACCCCAGTACTGCCCGTTCGCCCCGGCCAGCGCGACCGTCGCGGTCAGGCCGTTCCAGGTGCCGGACGCGGTGCCGCTGACCCCGCCACGCTGCGCGTTGGAGAGCATTCCGGGGATGAACGCCGACAGGAAGTCCATGCTGCGGGCGGTCGGTGCCTCGCCGTTGGTGAGGGCGAGGGCGTACGGCCCGTGCAGGCCCAGCCGCAGCGCCTCGGTCTGCTGGTGCCCGCTGTACATGTAGTGCGTGATGTTGACCGCGCTGCCGGTGTCGTTGACCTCGATGTCCCGGAAGAACGGGCCGCCCGAGGTCATGTCGGTGTACGCGGGGAGGATGAACGCGCCGTGCCCGGTGCCGCTGGCGCCGAACGGCTTCTGCGCGACGAGGCGCTGCGAACTGTAGAACTTCGACGCGGTCCGCCCGGCCGTGTCGGCGAAGACGTCCGAACCCTCGACGGTGGTGCCGAACCCGCCGGTCTTCGCGGCGACCGGCGAGGTGGTCAGCAGTGACGGCTTGAGACGGGCGATGAAGCGGGCCTCACCCGGGTTGAGCGCCTTGCTGATGTTCGTCGCCATGTAGACGGTGTTGTCGTTCTTGCGGGCGAAGTAGTACTGCGTGACACCGGTCGACGCGCTCGCCACGCTCACCAGGATCGAGCTGCCGTTGTTGAACGTCTTGCTGGTCACGGTGGCGGTCGAGAAACCGGACTCGAACTGGCCGGCGGCGAAACCGGACGCGGTCATCTCGGTGCCGTTGTGCTTCAGCGACGTCATGTTGCCGTTGGTGCCGTTGATCGTGAACGCCAGGCCGGTGCCGGTGTCGAAGCTGACGTTCGCCGCCGCGTTCGCCCAGGGCTGGCCGACTCCCAGAAGGCCGGCTCCGGCCAGGACCGCCACCGAGGCGAGGCCGGCCGCCAGGGCCTTGCGGCGCTTGCGGGAAGCGGGGCGGCGGTGTGAGGGGATGGACATGCGACCACCTATGCGAGTCGTCGGGGGACAACGCATAGGTGATCTTCGGGCGCCAGAAGGTTGCTCGGGGTCCGGAAGAATTTTTCGGACCGGAGGTTTGACACGGGTTGGGAGCGCTCCTAAATTGACGGCTCTTGACTGCCGGGTTCTTTCTCCGGGGGGGTAAGGAGAGGGGTCGCGGTGGCCATGCCGCGGCCCCTCTTTGTGTGCCCGGCCTGAGGAGCCTGTCGATCTCCTTTGATGTCCTCGCCATCCCTTGTGCGTTGCTCGCGAGGTTGTCAACAATCCTGTTGCGAATCGGCGGGGGCCTCATCGCAAGGGAGAAGTGCGTGAAACTGAAGATCCGGTGGCGCGGGGTCGCCACCGTCACAGCGGCTGTCGCGCTGGTCGGCGCGGGCATCGCCACGGCGAACGCGAGCACCGCCGACAAGGGCGCCGGACCGGCCCGCGCGACGGCGGTCAAGGATCCGACCGGCGGCCGGACCGGACTTCCCGGCCTGGTCAACGCCGCGAACGCCTTCCTGGCGACGCTCAGCGACGATCAGAAGGCGGAGGTGCTGCTCGACTTCACCGAGGAGAACGCGACCGCCTGGTCCAACCTGCCGTGCGCCGGGACATGCCGGCCCGGCATCGAGCTCGGAAGCCTCAGCGAGGAGCAACTGGCCGCGGCCGACGCCGTGCTGAAAGCGGCGGCCGGCACCGGTAAGGGCACCGGCTTCGACCAGCTGCAGGACATCGTCGCCGCCGACGACATCCTGGCCGCCGACTCCAGCGGCAGCATCGGCGGTGGTGCGCCGCCCGCCGATGCCTCGGCCGCGCCGGCACCGTCCGGTTCCGCGGGTGCGCCGCCCGGCGACGGCACCGGCGGAGGCGGCATGACGCTCACTTACGGTAGTGGTTACTACTATCTCGCGTTCCTCGGCACCCCGTCGGTCGACGGCACCTGGCAGCTCGATTTCGGCGGCCACCACCTGGCCACCCACCTCACCTACACGAAGGGGAGGGCGGTCAGCGCCAGCCCGTTCTTCATCGGTGTCGAGCCCATCTCCTACACCGACGACTCCGGTGCCACCGTCGAGTCGATGCGGGCGCAGAAGACCGCGATGGCCGCCCTGACCGCCAGCCTCACCGAGAAGCAGCTGGCAACGGCCACATTGGAGCAGTCGTTCGGTGACGTGCTGGTCGGGCCGGGGGAGGACGGCCAGTTCCCGGACACCAAGGTCGGCATCGCGGTGCGGACCCTGACCCCGAAGCAGAAGAAGCTGGTGCTGGCCGCGATCCGGCCGTGGGTGGCCAACGCCGACGACGCCACCACCCAGCAGCTGCTGAAGATCTACGAGAAGGAGCTGGACCAGACCTTCGTGGCGCTGTCGGGTGGGACCGCACTCGACACGCACGGTGACTACGTCCGGATCGACGGCCCCAGTGTGTGGGTCGAGTTCATCTGCCAGACCGGGGTCGTCTACTCCGACCAGATCCACTACCACACCGTCTACCGCGACCACACCCGCGACTACGGCGGCGAGTTCGACTTCTGACCCGTCGCCCGGCGGGTCCGAGGACCGGGGCCGGTGCCGCTCATGCCGGAGCGGCACCGGCCCTGACGGCCGCCTCGACCGCGGTGCGGGGACTGGTCAGCACTGCCAGGCCCGGCAGCAGCGCGGCGGCCCCGGCCATGCCGGCCTGGGCGAGCACGATCACGTCGGCGTCCGCGGCGACCACCCGGACGTGGGCGGCGATCTCCTCGTCGTAGGCGGCGATGTCACCGGCCTCGAAGTGCCGCCACGCCGCGAGGCACGGCGACGCGGTCAGGACGACCGGCCGGCCGGCCCGCTCGGCGGTCGCCCGGAGCAGCGCCATCGTCGGCTCCACGGTGGACTCGACGGTGGCGACCACGGTGATCCGGCCGCCGGCGGCGACCGCGGCCTCGGCCATCGGCCGGTCCAGTCGCATGACCGGCACCCCTGACGAGGCGGCCTCCGCGTCGGCACCGATCGTCGAGCAGGTGCAGACGATGAGGTCCGCACCGGCCGCGGCCAGCTCGGCGAGCCGGCCGGCCAGCCCCGGCGCCGACCCGGTGCGGCGGGCGTCGGCGAGCAACTCCGCGTCCACCAGGTGCAACTCGTCCAGATCCGGTGGGGCCAGCTCGGCGAAGAGCCCCCGGAACGTCGCGACGTGCACCTCGGCCGTATGCAGGAACCCGATCGTGGTCACTCGTGGATCACCCTCGCCTCGTCGGCGCCACGTGCCCGTGCCACCTGCGCCGCCTCCTCCTCGATCTGCCCGATCCGGGCACCGGTCAGCTTCCCGAACGTGGTCACCGTGAGGTCGACCCGTCTCCGCCCGGCCATCCTGGCCCGCCACACGCCGGCGATCTCGCCGTCGACCAGCAGCGCACCCGGGTTGCCGAGAACGCGCCACACCTCTTTCTGCCGCTCCCGGCCGGGCACCAGCAGATCACGGTCGCGGGCCTGGAGCAGCGGGTCCATCGGGGGCAGCCAGCGCACCCCACGAGGGGCGGGCGCGGACTCCAGGAGCGCGGTGGCCGACTCCGGCAGCCAGGCGCGCCGGCCCTCCACCCGCACCTCGGTCAGACCGGCGGACGGCCACACCGCCTTGATCGCCGTGGTCGTGGTGCCCAGATATCTCGCCACCTCACTCGGCCCGGCCGGGCCGAGGAACCGCAGGTAGGTCCCGATCAGGTGCTCGACACCCCGGTTGGCGGCCGGGACCGGCGGCGCGTCCGGAAGCGGGCCGAGCATCGCGTCCCTGCCGCGGGAGACCACCTCGACGCCACCGGCCAGCCCGGCGTGCTGCCACACGTTGCCGGCGATATGGCGGGCTCCGCAGGCCCGGCACTCATAGGTCAGCTCGGCCGGAACCCGTCGGCTGACCTCGGTGCTGGCCTCACCGCGCGGGATCGGCCCGGTCAGCACCTCCCGGAAGGCCGTGGCCGTCACCGTGAACGCTTCCACCCCCAGCCGCCCGGCGTCGGGGATCTGCCCGCTCTTGATCCGGGCCGCGGCATCGTCGTCGCCGACCGGCCACAGCTGCTCGACCAGATCGGGCAGGTCGGCGCGGCGATGCAGGTGCGGTGCGCCACGGGCGGCCCACACGGTGACCAGACGGTCGTCGGCCGGCTCGGCGCCGGTACGGGCGGCGAGGGCGACCCGGGTCGAGTCAGGTGTGTACTCCTGGACGCCGAGGTCGAGCACGGGCAGGTCGGCGGGCCGGTCGCCGGAGCGGTCGGCCAGGCCCTGAGCAGCGATCCGGTACGTCATGACGCGCTCGCGATCCACGTCGATCATCAGCACCCCCTCAGCGCCGACCGTACCGCCGGGCCGCGACGTTCTTCCGGCGATCGTCCTGCGGCCCGGAGCGATTCTCCAGGTACTCCCAGGTGTCCAGGGTGGCAGGCCCGTACGGCCCGTCCTGCTGGATGGGTGGTTCGGCGGCGGGCCGGTAGCCGCAGCGGCGTGCCACCGATGTGCTGGCGGTGTTGCCCCGGTCGATGCGCAGCAGCAGCCGCCGGAGCCCGAGCGCGTCGAACGCGTAGCCGGTGAGCAGCGACAGTGCCGCGGTGGCGAGGCCGCGCCGCCGAAAGGGCAGGCCGACCAGATAGCCCAGCTCGGCCTCGTGCCCCTCGGAGTGGACGTTGAAGAGCAGCACCTCGCCGAGTGGCGGACCCCCGTCGGCGGTGATCGCCAGCTGGATCCGGCTGCCGCCGATGCGGCCCTGCTGGGCCCGGCGCAGGTAGGCGAGACCGGCCTCGACGTCGAACGGCGACGGCATCAGCGTCCAGCGGGCGATGCCCGGTTCGTCCAGAAGGGCGACGAGGTCGTCGAGGTCCTCCCACCGCCATTCCCGCAGGATGACGCCGGTCCCCGTCAACCTCAGCGGGTAGGGCAGCGGGCTGACGGTCACCTGTCCAATCGTGCCGGTAAGACCAGCTTTGGTGCTAGTGGCGATCGATATGAAAGGCGTGCAGGATTCCTTACCGTCCACCGGTCGGATCACGGACATACTTTCGGGGTGCAAAATCGCACCATGTCCACACCGATGCGCACCGATGAGCACTGGGCGGCCTACAACTCGCGTCAGGCCGCGCGGCCGGTCCGGGAGTCGTGCGTGCGGGCAATGGCGATCGCCGGTCCGGGCGCCGGCCGGACGGCCGTCGACCTAGGCTGCGGCGCCGGCCGCGAGACCAGGGCGTTCCTCGACGCGGGCTGGCGGGTGCTGGCCGTCGACGGCGAGCCGGGCACCGAGGCGAGGCTGTTGCGCACGATCGGCGGCCGGCATCCGGCGTTGACGATCAGGACGAGCAGATTCCAGGAGTTGTACGACCTACCCGCCGCCGATCTCGTCTACGCCGGCTACTCGCTCCCGTTCCAGACGAGGGCAGGCTTCGATCGCCTGTGGACGCTGATCCGGGCCGCGCTTCGCCCCGGCGGCCGGATCGTCGCCGACCTGTTCGGTGATCGGGACAGCTGGGCCGGCCAGCCCGATCTGACATGCCTCACCGAGCCCGAGGCGCGGGCTCTCTTCGACGGCCTGACCATCGAGCACTGGGCGGTGGAGGACGAGCC
Source organism: Actinoplanes subglobosus (assembly GCF_042650585.1). Taxonomy (NCBI): domain Bacteria; kingdom Bacillati; phylum Actinomycetota; class Actinomycetes; order Micromonosporales; family Micromonosporaceae; genus Actinoplanes; species Actinoplanes subglobosus. Next base: position 297,547 of record NZ_JBHSBL010000012.1, on the reverse strand, counting down.
GGGCCGGGCTTTCAGCGGACCGAAGCACTGGCACGTCCACCACGTGATCGCGCAGCGTCGCTGACCTCAGAGGCGCTGGACGGTGATCTCGAATCCGGCGTCGCGCAGCCGTCCGACCAGGGCGTCACCGATCGCTGTCGCCGGGGTCAGCACACCGCCCCCGGACTTCGGCAGCTCCTCGGTGTCGAAGGCCAGCGCGAGAGCGGATTCGCCGAGCATGACGGCCGTTGCGGCGTACCCCGGATCGCCCTTGGCCTTGACCCTCGCGCGATAGCGCGCCCCCGTCGTGGTGGTGGTGAAGAGATCCATCGTGAAGTGCCCGTTGCGCTGGGTGTCCTCACTGGGACCGGCGCCGGGCGCGGGCAGGAAGCGGTCCAGGACGAACCGCAACGGCGGCACGGCGAAGCCGATGACCAGGGCGTTCATCCCACTCTTGACGAGCGTGGCGGCGATCTTGCTCTTCACCCGCATGACCTCGCGGTACCGGAAGGTCCGGCCGTAGGCCCAGCCGCGCAACGCGTTGCTGCGCCGCACCACCCGGGTGTTGTAGGACGCCATCACGAACGGCGCGAGGTGGCCGCGGACGCTGGGGTCCACGTCGGACCCCGGCAGGGTGAGCATGTCGGGCTGGCGGCCGAGGTCCGGTTCGGTGTGCCGGTCCGGGCTCAACGAGTACGGGCTGGCGCCGACCTTACGCAGCCGGGTGTCCTTCTTCATCACGTCGACCTGGTGGCGCATCGAATCGATGGTGCCGCCGCTGACACCGCCGCGCATGCTGGTCACCACGAGGGTCGTGTCGGTGAGCTCACCGGCGCCGTCCCGGGTGACCTGTTCATGCAGGACGTGAACGCCGATATCGGACGGAATCGAGTCGAAGCCGCAGGAGTGCACGATCCGTGCGCCGGTGCGCTGTGCGGTCTCGTGGTTCTCGTCGATGCTGTCCCGGGCGAAGAGCACCTCACCGGTGAGGTCCACGTAGTCGGTACCACTTTCGGCGCACGCACGGGCGAGTGGCTTGCCGTACTTCGCATACGGCCCGACGGTGGTCACCACGACACGGGTGCGGCCGGCCATCGTGGTCAGGGCGTCCGCGTCACCCGCGTCGGCGATGACGACGGGCCAGTCCAGACCGAGACCCTCCAGTTTCGCCGCCGAGCGACCGCCCAGCGCGAGCCGTGCGCCCTCGGGGGCGTGCTCGGCGAGATAACGCGCCACCAGCACACCGACGAAACCCGAAGCGCCGTAGACGATCACGTCGAACTCGCGCTGTTGATCGCTCATGGTCGGAGATTGTGCACCCTCGGTGGAGTGTCCGCACCTGTTGCGCCACGCCGAATTAGGCACGTTAGCCACACAAAGGAAGATCAAAGCGGCTAATTTGTGACCTACAACTCCATTGCCGCGTCTCGCATAACCAACCAGCAACGCGGCATTTCGGCAGTCCGCAACAATGCGGGCACCGTGGGCGGAACGCCGAGTCCAGCCGCCGACCACGGTTCGACCAAACCCAAGGCATGGAGCGGGGGACCCATAGGTTCCTCGGCGCTACGGCGCCTCGGGGTGAAGCCGCGAACGCGGCCGGGCACCTCTGCCCGAACCCGACAGCTGACCTCGTAGGCGTGGAGGACAAGCTCATGGCTCAGATCGGAAGACAACTCCATCGCGCGGTCGGCATGCTGGCCGCCGGACTCGCCGGAAGTGTGGCCCTAGCGGGGCCCGCGCACGCCGACATCAACTGGGAGGCGATCGCGCACTGCGAATCCGGGGGCAACTGGAGCATCAACACCGGAAACGGCTACTACGGGGGACTCCAGTTCAGCCGGAGCACGTGGCGCGCCTACGGCGGCGGAAAGTACGCGGACACCGCGAACCGGGCTTCGAAGTCGGAGCAGATCCGCATCGCCGAACGGGTGGTGCGCGGGCAGGGCATCGGCGCCTGGCCGACGTGCGGCCGGCGGCACGCCTACACGGCGGCGTCACGCGGCGCTGTGCGAAAGGCGCACCGGTCGACCGGGAACTACGTGGTCCGGCCGGGTGACACGCTGGCGCGGATCGCGGCCCGGCACGACGTCAGGGGCGGGTGGCGAGCGCTTTACCGCGCGAACTCGGACGTGCTGAGCAGCCCGCACCGGCTGCGGGTGGGACAGCGATTGAAGATCTGAGAGTGGGCCCGGCGCGACTTGAACGCGCGACCTACCGCTTAGGAGGCGGTTGCTCTATCCACTGAGCTACGAGCCCGACGTTGCTGAGGGTACCAGCAGGCGGAGCCCGGGTCGGTACGGCCGACCCGGGCCCGGCGAGAACCACTCGTTGATCAGGCCAGGTCGAAGCGGTCCAGGTTCGCGACCTTGACCCACGCCTTGACGAAGTCGGTGATCAGCTTCTCCTTGGCGTCGTCGCTGCCGTAGACCTCGGCCTGGGCGCGCAGCACCGAGTTCGACCCGAAGATCAGGTCGGCCCGGGTCGCGGTCCACTTGACCTCGCCGGTCCGGCGGTCGCGGCCCTCGAAGGCCTCGCCGTCGGAGTCGGTGGCCGACCAGGTGGTGCCGAAGTCGAGCAGGTTGACGAAGAAGTCGTTGGTCAGCACGCCCGGGGTCTCGGTGAAGACACCGTGCGGCGAACCGGCGGTGTTGGCGCCCAGCACCCGCAGGCCGCCGACCAGCACGGTCAGCTCCGGCGCGGTGAGGGTGAGCAGCTGAGCGCGGTCGACCAGCAGCGCCTCGGTGGGGCGGTTGTGGCCCTTGGCGAGGTAGTTGCGGAAGCCGTCGTGGGTGGGCTCCAGCACCGCGAACGAGTCGGCGTCGGTCTGCTCCTCGGTGGCGTCGGTACGACCCGGGGTGAACGGCACCTCGACGTCGAAACCGGCGTCCTTCGCGGCCTTCTCCACGGCGGCCGCGCCGGCCAGCACGATCAGGTCGGCGAGGGAGATCTTCGCGCCACCGGCCGCGTCGAACTCGGCCTTCACACCCTCCAGTACGCCGAGCACCCTGGCGAGCTGGGCCGGGTCGTTGGCCTCCCACTGGTTCTGCGGGGCGAACCGGATGCGGGCGCCGTTCGCGCCACCGCGCTTGTCGGTGCCGCGGAACGTCGAGGCCGACGCCCACGCGGTCGCCACCAGCTCGGAGACCGACAGGCCGGAGGCCAGGACGGTGGCCTTGAGGGCCGCGACGTCCGCGGCGCCGACCAGCTCGTGGTCGACCGCGGGCAGCGGGTCCTGCCAGATCAGCGGCTCGGACGGGACCTCCGGGCCGAGGTAGCGAGCGATCGGGCCCATGTCACGGTGGGTCAGCTTGAACCACGCCTTGGCGAAGGCCTTGCCGAACTCCTCCGGGTCGTCGTGGAACCGCTTCGAGATCGGCCCGTAGATCGGGTCGAAACGCAGCGCCAGGTCCGAGGTCAGCATCCGCGGCTCCTGCCGCTTCGACGCGTCGAACGCATGGGGCACCAGGTCGGAGCCGGCACCGTTCTTCGGACGCCACTGGTGCGCGCCGGCCGGCGACTGGGTGAGCTCCCAGTCGTACGCGAAGAGGATGTGGAAGAACTCGTTGTCCCAGCGGGTCGGGTGGTAGGTCCAGGTGACCTCCAGACCACTGGTGATCGCGTCGGCGCCGACACCGGTGCCGAAGGTGCTCTTCCAGCCCTGACCCTGCGCCTCGATCGGGGCGGCCTCGGGCTCGGGGCCGACGTTCTCGGCCGGGCCGGCGCCGTGGGTCTTGCCGAAGGTGTGACCGCCGGCGATCAGTGCCACGGTCTCCTCGTCGTTCATGCCCATCCGGCCGAACGTGTCCCGGATGTCCCGGGCCGAGGCCAGCGGGTCCGGGTTGCCGTTCGGGCCCTCCGGGTTGACGTAGATGAGACCCATCTGCACGGCGCCGAGCGGCTTGGCCAGCTCACGGTCGCCGCTGTAACGCCGGTCGTCCAGCCAGGTGTCCTCGGTGCCCCAGTTGACCTCCTCGGGCTCCCAGACGTCGGGGCGGCCGCCGCCGAAACCGAAGGTCTCGAAGCCCATGCTCTCCAGGGCCACGTTGCCGGCCAGGATCATCAGGTCGGCCCACGAGATGTTCTTGCCGTACTTCTTCTTCACCGGCCAGAGCAGCAGCCGCGCCTTGTCCAGGTTGCCGTTGTCCGGCCAGCTGTTCAGCGGTGCGAAGCGCTGCTGGCCGGAGCCGCCACCGCCGCGACCGTCGAAGGTCCGGTAGGTGCCGGCGCTGTGCCACGCCATCCGGATGAACAGCGGGCCGTAGTGGCCGAAGTCGGCCGGCCACCAGTCCTGCGAGTCGGTCATCAGCGCGTTGATGTCCGCCTTCACGGCGGCCAGGTCGAGGCTGTTGAAGGCCGCGGCGTAGTCGAAGTCGCCGCCGTTCGGGTTGCCGGCCGGGGAGTTGGCGTGCAGCACGCTGAGGTCGAGCTGGTTGGGCCACCAGTCCCGGTTGGCCCGGCCACCGTGCGAGCCGGAGCCGCCGTGCGCGACGGGGCACTTTCCTTGAGCTGCGGCGAGTTCGTCTGCCACGAAGTCCTCCGGGTAGCGAGCGTGTGATCTGTCGAGTTCGGCTCGCAGTCTGCCCTGCTTTTCTGGAATGAGTCAAGAAAAGGGGGAGGGGTGTTCGACACCCTGCGGCGCGGCGCCCGCGGGCGGAAATTCTGCCGGGTTTCCTCCGTGAAGTTATCGTGGCTGCCGGATCGGCGACGATAGGCGGGGGAGGTAACAGAGCGTGCGCGTACTGGTGGCTGACGACGAACGAATACTCGCGGACACGGTGGCCGACGGCTTGCGTCAGTTCGCCATGGCGGTCGACGTCGTCTATGACGGTGACAGCGCGTTGGAGAAAATCAGCCTGCACCGATACGACGTGGCGATCCTGGATCGGGACATGCCGGGCATCACCGGCGACGAGGTGTGCACGCGGGTCGTGGACTCGGGGCTCGACACCCGGTTGCTGCTGCTCACCGCCGCGGCCGGGATCCGGGACCGGGTGGAGGGCCTCGGGCTCGGCGCCGACGACTACATGACCAAGCCGTTCGCCTTCGCTGAACTGGTCGCCCGGGTGCAGGCGCTGGCCCGGCGCTCGGCGGCCCGGCTCAAACCGGTCCTCGAACAGGACGGCGTCGTGCTCGACACGATCCGGCACTTCGCGTCCCGGGACGGGCTGACTCTCAACCTGACGCCGAAGGAGTTCGCCGTCCTGCGGGTGCTCCTGCGTGCCGGCGGCCAGGTCGTCAGCGCCGAGGACCTCCTCGAACAGGCCTGGGACGAAAACGCCGACCCGTTCACCAACTCGGTACGCGTGACGATCATGACGTTGCGCAAGAAGCTGGGCGAGCCGCCGGTCATCCACACGGTGCCACGGGTGGGATACCGGTTGGGGCGATGACGGCGCTCGCGCCGGGCCGGCGTGCCCTGATCGTCAGCGGGTTCGCCTTCCTGGCCGGAGTCGCCGCGACCACCCTGCTCGAACTGCTGCACCTGTGGCTGCGGCTGGCCGGCACGGCGATCTGCGGTGCGGCCGCCCAGCGTGGCGCGATCTGCCGGTCGATCGCCGAGCACGAGGGCTGGCAGGTGCTGCTGGCGCTCACGGTCACCCTGGCCGGCCTGCTGGTGGTCGCACGCGTCGGGGCCCGCTGGATCCTCGACCCGTTCCGCCGCCTGGTCCCGGCCATCGCGCGGGTCGGACCGCAGAACCTCGGTTACCGCATCAACGCCGGCGACGGGCCGGAGGAGATCACCGAGGTGGCCCGGGCCATCGACGCGATGATGGACCGGATCGTGATGGGTTACGAGGCGCAGCGGCACTTCGCGGCCAACGCGGCGCACGAGTTGCGTACCCCGCTCGCGGTGCAGCGCACGCTGATCGAGGTGGGGCTCGGCCGAGCCACCACACCGGACAAACTGGACCTGCTCGCGACACAGTTGCTGGCCACCAACGAGCGCAACGAGCGTCTCATCGAGGGCCTGCTCGTCCTCAGCGAGTGCGACCGCGGTCTGGCCGCCCGGGTGCCGGTGCGCCTGGACACGGTCGTCGGCACGGTCCTCGACGACTACGAGACGCGGGCCGCCGAGGCCGGGGTGGCGATCACCCGGACACTCGCCGAGCGGACCGTCCGTGGCGAACGGGTGCTGCTCGAACGGCTCGTCAACAATCTGGTGCAGAACGCGATCAAGTACAACCGGCCGGGCGGCACGATCACCGTCGAGGTCGGCGTACGGCCGGCCCTGTCGATCGCCAACACCGGCGACGACGTCCCGCCGGACGCCGTGGTCGGTCTCTTCGAGCCGTTCCGCCGGCTGTCCGGCACGCGGATCGACCACAGTGGCGGAGCCGGCCTCGGCCTCGCCATCGTGCGGGCGATCGTCCGCGCTCACGACGGGGTCATCTCCGCGCACTCCACCGGGCGTGACGGGCTCCGGGTCGAGGTCTCGTTCGGCGACTCCACCGAGTAGTGCACCCGGGGTACCCGCGTCCCGATGCCGGTGAGGATCTCGTGCGCGTTCGTGCCCGCCCACGCGGCCCACTCGCTGACCGTGGGCTCCCCGTTCTCGCCGTTGCCGAAGATCACCACGCGGTCGCCGGCCACCACCGGGCTGTCCCCGGCGTCGACCACCACCTGGTCCATCGCCACCCGGCCGACGATCGGGCAGCGCACCCCGCCGATCGCGACCGAGGCCCGGTTGCCGGTGATGCGGGGCACCCCGTCGGCGTAGCCGGCCGGCACCAGTGCCAGTGTCGTCTCCCGGTCGGTCACGAACTCGGGGCCGTAGGACACCCCGGTGCCCGGTCCGACCCGCTTGGTCAGGATGACCGTCGACTCCAGCGTCATGGCGGGACGCAGACCGAACGCCCGGCCGGGGATCGGCTCGGCGCCGTAGAGGGCGATGCCCGGGCGTACCAGATCGAAATGGGTCTCCGGAAGCTGCAGCACCGCCGCAGAGTTGGCCAGGTGCGTCAGCGGTGCCTCGACGCCCGCGGTGCGGGCCGCGGCCCGCACCCGGTCGAAGGCCGCCAGCTGCCGCCGCAGCCCGGGATCGGCGGGATCCTCGGCGTGTGCCAGATGGGACCAGACGGCGCGGATCTCGATCAACCCGGCGTCGCGGAGCTTGACCGCCGTGGTCAGCAGGTCCGGCCACTCCGCCTCGACGGCGCCGCTACGGGACAGCCCGGTGTCGGCCTTCAGGTGCACTCCCGCGGTTCGGCCGGTGCGTTCCGCGGCACGGGCCAGGGTCTCCAGCGCGGTGACCGACGCGACCGACACGTCGATGTCGTTGATCAGCGCCTCGTCCAGTGTCTCGAACGGGGCGTACAGCCACATCAGGATCGGCGACGTGATGCCGCCGGACCGTAGTTCCAGGGCCTCGCGCAGGGACGTGACGCCGAGCCAGGAGGCGCCGTGGGCGAGCGCCGTCCGGGACACTTCGACCGCGCCGTGGCCGAACCCGTCCGCCTTGACCACGGCCATCACTCCCGATCCGTTCGCGGAGCGGGCCAGAAGCCGGGTGTTGTGCGCGATCGCGTCGAGGTCGATCAGCGCCCGGGTCATGGCCGCGCCGGTCACGATGGGCGTGCGCTCGCGAGCGCGGTGGTGAACAGCCGGTCGAGCAACTCCGGGTACTCGACACCGGCCGCCCGCCACATCTGCGGGAACTGCGACAGCTCGGTGAACCCGGGCAGCGTGTTGACCTCGTTGAGCACCGGCACCGCCTGGCCGTCGACCTCGGCCAGGAAGAAGTCGACGCGCAGCAGACCGGCACAGCCCAGCGCCTCGAACGACCGGCGGGCCGCGTCGGAGAGCAGCTCCAGGTGCGCGGGATCGAGCTCGGCCGGGATGCGGAACTCCACCAGCCCGGAGGTGTACTTCGCGTCGAAGTCGAAGAAGCCCTCCTCGGACTTCAGGTTGATCTCCAGGGCCGGGCCGACCTCGACCGAGCCGTCCGGGCTCTGGAGCACCGCGAGGTCCACCTCGCGGCCCACGACCGCCACCTCCACCAGCACCTTCGTGTCGTGCTCGCGGGCGTGACGGACGGCCCGAGGCAGGTCCGCCCAGTCGTCGACGCGGGAGACGCCGACGCTCGAGCCGCTGCGGGACGGTTTCACGAAGACCGGCAGGCCGAGCCGCGCCCGGTCCTCGGGGCCGATGTCGTCGCCGTCGTTCTCGCGTAGCACCACACCGTCGGCCACGGCGATGCCCTCGGCCGCGACGATCTTCTTGGTGAACTCCTTGTCCATCGACGCGGCACTGGCCAGCACGCCACTGCCCACGTACGGCACGCCGGCCAGCTCGAGCAGTGCCTGAACGGTGCCGTCCTCGCCGTAGGGCCCGTGCAGAACGGGGAAGGCGACGTCGACCGCCTTCAGAGCCTCCATGGCGTCGGTGATGCTGCCGAGCGGGGAGCGGCCGTCGTCCGGGTGCGAGGCGCCGGAGACGATCGTGTCGGCGGTCTCCGGGCCGGTGTCCACGCCGACCTGCCAGCGGCCGTCGCGGGCGATCCGGATCGGTGTGACCTCGTAGCGTGACCGGTCCAGGAAGCGGAACACCGAAGCGGCCGAGCGGCAGGAGACCTCATGCTCCGCGCTCCGGCCTCCGAAGATCACCGCGGCCCGTACCTTGGAACTCTGCATCCGGACATCCTCGGTTCCGGGGCGTCCGGTGATCGTCAGCGATGTCCTTACGGTTTCTTTATAACGGGCATAGCGGACATTTAACGGTCACTAAGGGTGAGGTCCCGATATCGGTATTCGATGTGCTGTAGATCTCGTTCATCGATACCTGTGAAATCTCCTCGAAACATCGCCGGTAGCCCCGCAATCCCGGCGATCCCGCGCTTCCGTGTTTTGGGCGACAGAACGGACCTATCCCGTCCCGTCGCAGCCGAATGCCCTGGTAGACGACGTTCGATGCCGTGGGCTGGGCCGGTTTTCCGGGACATGTCGCGGGGTCTACGATTCGGCGACTGTACAAATGCGAACAATGAACGGCCGGAAAACCCTTGATCAATAGGGTCGTCCATGACCTTTCCGTTACCTTCCCGAGCTTTTTTCGTCACCATCGATACCTACGCTCCGGCGGATCTACTTCGTTCGGAGGGTCAACCTCGATGCGTTCCTATATACGCAGCGTGGGTACCGCCGGATGGTCTCTCCCAGTGCCGAGCCCTGCCGGGTTCCGTGCGCTGGGTGCTGCCGTCATGGCGACTGCGCTTGGTCTCAGCCTTACCGGCCCGGTTTCCGCGGCCACCGATGTGCCGTTCATCAGCGAGATCCACTACGACAACGCGGGCGCCGACAGCGGTGAGGCCGTTGAGATCGAGGCCCCGGTCGGTTACGACCTGAGTGGATGGCAGCTGTACCTGTACAACGGCAACAATGGCGCGGTCTACACGCCGACCTACACGCTCGCCGGGGTCGTCCCGGCGTCGGGCGTGGTCGTGCAGACCTACCCGGCCAACGGCATCCAGAACGGCGCGCCCGACGCGATCGCCCTGGTGAAGCCGGACGGCACGGTCGCCGAGTTCCTCAGCTACGAGGGCGTCGTCACCGGCGTCGGCGGTCCGGCCAACGGCCAGACCAGCGTCGACATCGGAGTGTCGGAGTCCGAGGCCACACTGGCCGGTCAGTCGCTCCAGAAGATCGACGGCGTGTGGAAGGCCGCGGCGACGAGCACGTTCGGCGCGCTCAACACCGCGTCGACGCCGGAGGAGCCGGACCCCGAGGAGCCGGGCACCGGCTGCGCCGCCACGGTCACCCACACGATCGCGCAGGTGCAGGGCACCGGCACGGCGACCGGTCTGGCCGGCTCCGTCGTGACCGTCGAGGGTGTCGTGACCGCCGACCACCGCACCGGTGGTTACAACGGCATCTACATCCAGACCGCCGGCAGCGGCGGTGACCGCCCGGTCGTCGCGGGGGCCGCCTCGGACGGCATCTTCGTCTACCTGACCGCGACCGCCGCCAACCACCCGACGGTGGCGATCGGTGACGTGGTCCGGGTGACCGGCACGGTCAGCGAGTACAACGCGCTCACCCAGATCACCATCGGCGCGAAGACCGACGTGCAGGTCTGCTCCAGCGGAGCCACCCTGCCCGCCCCGGTCCCGCTGGCCCTGCCGCTGAGCGACGAGGCCCGCGAGTCCGCCGAGGGCATGCTGGTCGCGCCGGTCGGCGCGTACACCGTCTCGGACGTCTACAACACCAACCGGTACGGCGAGGTCATCCTCGCGGCCGGCAGTGTCCCGGCCCGGATCCCGACCGACATCGCCCGTCCCGGCAGCGACGCCGCGAACGCGCAGAAAGCCGCCAACAAGGCCGGCCGGATCCTGGTCGACGACGCCAAGACGACCAACCTCGCGTCGGCGGGCCTGCCCCCGACGTACATCACCAAGGACCAGCCGCTGCGCGTCGGCGACACGGTCGAGAAGTTCGGCTCCAGCGTTCTGAGCTACGGCTTCAGCGAGTGGCGTCTCCAGCCGGCCACGCCGGTCGACTCGGCCACCCCGGCGATCTCCCGGACCACCTTCAAGGCCTCCAACCCGCGCACCAGCGCGCCGGCGGAGGTCGGCGGCGACATCCGGGTGGCCAGCTTCAACGTGCTGAACTACTTCGTCCACTTCGGTGGCGAGGCGCGCGGCGCGACCGACGAGGCGGCCAAGGAGAAGCAGGAAGCGAAGATCGTCGCGGCGATCAGCGCCCTGGACGCCGACGTCGTCGCGCTCATGGAGATCGAGAACTCGGTCCGCTTCGAGACCGTCGAGACCCAGCTGGCGCTCAAGACGCTGGTCGGCGAGCTCAACGCGGTCGACGGCGCGGGCACCTGGGACTACGTCCGGTCGCCGGCTGAGCTGCCGACGCCGGCCGAGCAGGACGTGATCACCAGCGCGATCATCTACAAGCCGGCCAAGGTCACGCCGAAGGGCGCGTCGAAGTCGATCAACGATGAGACGGTCTGGGGCAACGCCCGCGAGCCGATCGCGCAGACCTTCCACTCCGGCACCATCGACTTCACCGTGGTGTCGAACCACTTCAAGTCGAAGAGCGCCTCGGTCACGCCGACCGGTGACAACGTCGACACCGGTGACGGGCAGGGCGCGTACAACGGTGACCGGAAGCGTCAGGCGGCCTCGCTGGCCACCTTCGTCGAGGGCCTGGGCACCGACAAGGTGATCCTGCTCGGCGACTTCAACTCGTACGGCCAGGAGGACCCCCTCCAGGTTCTGTACGACAAGGGCTACAGCGACGCGCACGCCACGCACGCCCCGGACAAGTCCTCGTACGTCTTCGGCGGCGAGTCCGGTTCGCTGGACCACGCGCTGGTCACCGGCGAGTTCGCGAAGCGGATCACCGGCGTCGACATCTGGAACATCAACTCGGTCGAGTCGTTCGCCTTCGAGTACGACGGCTACGCGCCGTTCTACGAGAACGGCCCGTTCCGATCCAGCGACCACGACCCGGTCGTCGTCGGCCTGGAGACCGGCCTGACCGGTCCGGTGAACCTGCAGCTGCTCAACATCAACGACTTCCACGGCCGGCTCGAGTCGCCGTCCACCGTCAACGGCCAGGCCGTCGGTGGCGCCGCTCAGCTCGTCGGGCTGATCGACCAGCTGCGGGCCGCGAACCCGAACACCGCGTGGATCTCGGCCGGTGACAACATCGGCGCCTCCACGTTCATCTCGGCGATCGACAAGGACAACCCGACGATCGACGCGCTGAACGCGGGCGGCCTCGCCGTCTCCGCGGTCGGCAACCACGAGTTCGACCAGGGCATCGCCGACCTGACCGGCCGGGTCAGCGACCGGGCGAACTTCCCGCTGCTGGGTGCGAACGTCTACACCGAGGACGGCAAGCGCGTCCTGCAGGCCTACGACGTCCAGAACGTGGGCGGCGTGCGGGTCGGCTACATCGGTGTCGTCACCGAGCAGACCGGCTCGCTGGTCAACCCGGACGGCATCAAGGGCATCAAGTTCCACGACCCGATCGCCGAGGCGAACACCCTGGCCGCGCAGCTCTCCGACGGCGACGAGGCCAACGGTGAGGCCGACGTCCTGGTGCTCCTCGCCCACGAGGGCGCCGCGAGCGACAACATCACCTCGGCCGAGACCCTGCAGGCAGACCCGGTCTTCGGGCCGTTCACCAAGGTGAGCGCCGAGATCGACGCCATCGTCAGCGGTCACACCCACCAGCCGTACGCCTTCCAGGTCCCGGTTCCCGGTGTGCCCGGCAAGACCCGCCCGGTCGTCCAGGCGGAGGACTACGGCGAAAAGCTCGGCAAGATCGTCCTGACCTACGACCCCGCCGTGGGTGAGGTCACCGCCTCGACGTCCGAGCTGATCACGGTGGCCGGCTACCCGTCCAACACCGCGGTCGCCGGCATCGTCGCCGCGGCCAAGACGAACGCCACCGAGCTGGGCAAGGCCGAGCTGGGCAAGATCTCCGGGGACATCCTCCGGGCCTACACCAGCACCGGCGCCGAGAACCGTGGCGCCGAGTCGGTCCTCGGCAACTTCATCGCCGACGTGCAGCTGGACCAGACCAAGGACGCCGGACGTGGTGGCGCGCAGATCGCCTTCATGAACCCGGGTGGTCTGCGGGCCGACATCAAGTACGGCACCGACGGCACGGTCACCTACTCGCAGGCCTTCGCTGTGCAGCCGTTCTCCAACGACGTGGTGACCCGGACCCTCAAGGGCTCGGCGATCAAGGCGGCGCTGGAGGAGCAGTGGCAGCCGGCCGGTGCGGCTCGCCCGTACCTGCACCTGGGTGTCTCGAAGGGCTTCACCTACTCCTTCGACGCGAGCCAGCCGCAGGGCAAGCGGATCATCCCCTCGTCGATCAAGCTGAACGGGGTCACCATCGACCCGAACGGCGACTACCGGGTGACGACGAACTCGTTCCTCGCGGGCGGCGGCGACAACTTCCCGTCGCTGATCAGCAAGGTCGGCGTGGTCACCACCGGTGACAACGACCTGACGATGCTGGTGAACTACTTCGCCCAGAACACCCCGATCACCGCGGACACCGTGTTCCGTGCGACCCCGGGTGTCCTGGACAGCACCGCCCCGACCGGCACCTACGCCCTGAACACCGCGGCGATCTGGACCGGCCAGAAGGTGACCCTGACCGAGACCGCGCTCGACGACGACGTCAGCGACAACGCGAAGGTCACCCGGGTGGTCAACTGGGGCGACGGCAGCGCGGCCGAGACCCTGGCGGCCGGCAGCACCACCGCGACGCACACCTACGCCGCGGCGGGCAGCTACCAGGTCACCGTCACGCTGACCGACGAGGCCGGCAACAGCGGTGCGGCGACGTTCACCGGTACGTCCACGGTGGCGGTCACCAAGCCGACCGGCTCGTTCAGCCTGAACACGAAGTCGATCTGGGTGTCGCAGTCGGTCACCCTGACCGCGGGCGGCGTCGCCGGCGCGACCGAGTACTCGATCAGCTGGGGCGACGGCACCACGACGAAGACCTCGGCGAACAACACCAAGGTGTCGCACGCGTACACCAAGGCGGGCAAGTTCACCGTCACGGTCGTCCCGGCGAACGTCGCCGGCCCGGGCCAGACGTTCCCGGCCGGCGTGGTCGAGGTCGTCAAGGACGTCTACAAGCCCACCGTGAAGCTCAGCACGCCGTGGTACAAGGAGTGGCGTTCGTCCTGGAAGAGCGTCGGCGGAACGGTCAGCGACAAGGGTCTCGGCGTCGCGGCCGTGAAGGTGAAGCTGATCCAGCAGCGTTCCGGCGGCAAGTGGTACTACTACTCCGCCGGCAAGTGGACCAAGGCCTCCTCGAAGCAGGTCGCCTCGTCCAAGGCGGCGGTCCTGGTCGTCACCCCGGATGCCAAGGGCAACTGGCGGACGGCGATCAGCGGTGTCGACCGTGGCACGCTCCAGATCACCTACTGGGCCGGTGACAAGGCCGGTAACAGTTCCGCGGCCGCGTACTACACGGTCCGGATCACCAAGTAACAGTTCGTAGTGGAGGCCCCCGTCGCGAGGCGGGGGCCTCTTCGTGTCCGTAGCCAGTGGTGTGTCCGTAGCCGGTGGATAACGCTTTCGCCACGCATTGGGCCGGTGCCCCCACGCGGGCCGTATCACCTCCAGTAACCGGTATCTTGATCACTGGTTGGAGGTGAGGTGGCGGATGAGTTCTCGTACAGTTCGATCGTCATGGATGATTCTTGTCGGTGGACTTGCGGTTCTTGTCGTCGGCATTGGACTCTCGCTGGGTGGCGACGCGAGTTGCGACGCTTCCGCTGAGGTGCGGGCGGGCAACCAGTGCATCACTTACGGTGATGGCGTCACCCGTACCATCGATGAAGCCGCCGCCGAGGGGCATCCCGCCGCACCGCTCACTCTCGGTCTCGGTGGCCTGATGGCCGCCGCCGGCGTCTGGCTAGTCTTTTTCGCCGATCGGTCGGTCCGGCCGGTCACCGGCGTCGGTGACCGTATCGAGCTGGCCCGCCGGCACGGCTGGCGGTTCGCCGACATCGACCATGAGCTGCTCACCGAGTGGGCCGACAACCCGGACTTCGACGCGGGTCAGCCGGCCTATGCGGTGCTCCACGGCTCCCACGACGACCTGGAGTTCGTGGTCTTCGACTTCCGCCGTCCCGATACCGGTCAGGCCGGTACGGCATGGATCGTCTACCTGCCGCACCCGTCGCGGACGTTCGTGGACTGGGCGACGGCCCAGCAGCCGTTGTACCGGCGGCCGCTCCACATGGTCGGCGTCCGCGCTGACGCGATCGTCGACATCGGCCGTGAGCAGCATCGTTCGACCGAGCCGGACAGCGTCCTGCGGCAGGTCCGGGCGCTGGCCGAGATCGTCCACCGCTTCGAGGCGCGGGCCGCGGCCAGTTCCTGAGGGTGGCGGCCGATCGGTCAGGCCTGCCGGTAGGCGGTGTCGGAGCGCCTGCGGCGCCACCGGTAGGCGGCGGCGGAGAGGGTGATGACCGCCCAGGTGCTGACGATCGACGCGGCGATCCACCAGCCGACCACGCCGAGGACGACGGCGGCCACGGTGATCACGGCGGCCAGGATGAACAGCGGTAGCGGAGAGCGACTTGTTGACGACACGCTGAAGTTTCCGCCGCCCATCCGGGCACAGAACTCAGGATCGTCGCGCTGAAGTTGACGTTCGAGCTGAGCCAGTCGCCGGGTGTCCTCTTTGCTGAGCATGTCCGCTACCTTCCGGTCTGCCGCGCCGGTGAAGCATGGATCGAGGTGGGGCGATCTCGATCTGGAGCCCATTGTTACCTGTGGGTTGCCGTTGTGATACGTCTCCATGTGCCGAATTTTCGGTCCGTTCCGTTCCGGACAGCAGGACCTGTAGAAATCCCACGACTTCGGGTACAACGGTTCGGTTGATCAGTGGTCGCGGCCGAACTGTGCCCGCAGCGCGCCGAGAGGGATGCGCCGCGTGATCAAGGAGCGGATCAATCGCGCGATACCTCGCAGATCGTCCAGCGCCGTCGGCACGATGTCGACACGACTGTCCGGATCGTCCACCCAGTCGACCGGCACCTCGTGGATCCGCAGACCGGCCCGCTCGGCCAGGACCAGCAGCTCGGTGTCGAAGAACCACGAGGTGTCCTCGACCAGTGGCACCAGGCGGTGGGCGACGTCGGCACGGATCGCCTTGAATCCACACTGTGCGTCGCTGAAGCGAGCACGTAGCGTCACTCGTAGGATCAGGTTGTAGATCCGCGAGATGACCTCCCGCTTCGGGCCGCGCACCACCCGCGCGCCCCGCGCCAGCCGCGAGCCGATCGCCAGGTCGGAATGCCCGGAAAGCAGCGGCGCCACCAGCGGGAACACCGCCCGCAGGTCGGTCGAGAGATCAACGTCCATGTAGGCGAGAACCGCCGCGTCGGACCGCGCCCACACCTCGCGGAGCGCCCGGCCCCGGCCCTTCTCGGCCAGGCGCACTACCCTGACCTCGGCGAACATTCCGGTCAGCCGCTGCGCCACGGCCGATGTGCCGTCGGTGCTCGCGTTGTCGGCGATGGTGATCCGGAACCGGTAGGGGAAACCCGCCGCGAGATATCCGTGCAGCCGGCGGACGCTCGGCTCCAGATCGATCTCCTCGTTGTGGACCGGGACCACCACATCGAGCACCGGCGCGACGACCCGGCTCGTCCCCTCGTCCCGCGAGGCCAGCGTCGAAAGACTCATACGGGCAACTTTTCGTCAGGTGGCTTGGCCCGATGTGTGGTGAAACTGTGCCGGCACTGTGAAGTGGTGATCTTGATCCGAATTCGGGCCGGTTCCGTGTCCTTTCCGTACGGCGGCCCGCGAACGCCCGTCGGATGACCTTGTGAGAAGCTATCGTGAGCACGTTGGGCCGGGTTTACCAGAACCCGGCCCTTATCAGGTGGAGGACGGCATGGGCGGCGCCGACCAGGGCTTGCCGGGCGCGTCACGGTTGATCGACGTCACGGATCTTCCTCTGGACCGCCTGATCGCGGACGGCGACACCGTCCTGTCGAACGCCGTGACCGCTTTGTTGATCGAGTTCGACCGGGGCCGAGAAGTTCTTTCCGCCTTCGACAACTACGCCGGTGATCCACCCGACTCGCCGGCCGCCGAACCGACCGGCGAGGCCGCCGAATAGTGTTGTCCGGCCGTGGCCTGCGCCATGGCCCCGCGGCGGCAGCCAGGCATGCGATCGCCTGCAACGTCGCATCGCCGCTCAGATCTCCGGTGAATACCAGGATCAGGATCGTCGCGACCATCGCGGCCAAAGCCAGCCCGTGCACGATCTGATCCACTCTGGTCCGTCGTCGGTCTCGCATTCCCCGTCCTCCTCGGCGATCGGTCCGTCTGATCCAATTTTCGAGGTCCCGGAATGTCGGAGAACGCAACCTGGCATTCATCGCCACAACTTGACGGTTGGCGTACACCCGACTCGCATGAAATCCTTTCTGACACAACTTGACGATTCTTGGCAGCGTCAGGAGCGTGCCTCGTGGCGGTTCAGGTGCCCGGACCGGATCAATTAGAGCCAGGTCCTCTCCGCGATCTCGTTCTAGCCCTGCACGAGTTGTACCGAAACGCTGGTAAACCCGGCGTCAGAATGATCAGCAACGATGTCAGAATTCGTGGCGATCTCGTTGACACCGTCAGCCATGAGACGGTCAGCTCCATGCTCCGTGGCGACGGTCTCCCCAAATGGGTGAAACTGGAGTGCGTGGTTCGGGTGCTCGCCGCCCGGTCGGTGGAGCGCCGGGATCCCCAGGAGGTCGTGCGGCACTTCCTCCAACTCTGGCTCCGGGCCTCGGACGACTCCGACTCCGCTGTGCCGGACCTGGAGGGCCCGGCCGAGGGCGCGGTCACCGCCCCGGTGGCCGAGGAGTCCACCAACGCGATCCGGCAGCGCGGCCTGCCCGAGCGCAACAGCGACTTCACCGGCCGCGATCTGCTCCTCGACGAGGTTCGGCGCAAGCTGGGCGAGGGCCGGTCGCTTCCGGTCATCCTGCATGGCCTCGGCGGCACCGGGAAGACCCAGGTGGCCGTCGAGTACCTGTATCGCTGGGCGGTGGCCGAGCACGACCTGGTCTGGTGGGTGCCGGCCCAGGACCCAATACTCGCCCGCAACTCTCTCGCCGCGCTGGCGGAGCGGTTGCAGCTGCCGGCCACCCGGGACCTCCAGCAGACCGTGCGCTCGGTGATCAGTGAACTCGAGCGCGGCCGGCTCTCCTGGCACCTGGTCTTCGACAACGCCGGGCTCTCCGACGAACTGCTCGCCCTGCTTCCATCCTCGGCCCGGGGCCGGGTCCTGGTCACCTCCCGCAACCCGAACTGGGCGAACATCGGCACCGCGATCGAGGTGCCGCCGTTCGACCGGGCGGAGAGCATCCAGTTCCTGCGCCGGCGCGGCAGCGGCATCGACGGGGCCGACGCGGCCCGGCTGGCCGACCGGCTGGGCGACTTCCCGCTCGCACTGGAGCAGGTCGCGGCGGTGCAGGCGGCCGCCGGCATGCCGGTCCGTGACCTGATGCTCCTCTTCGACGAGCACATGCAGGAACTGCTGGCCACCGGCCGCCCGCAGCACTACACCAACACGGTGGTGGCTTTCGTCCGGATCGCCGTGGACAGCCTGCGCAGCAAGTCGCCGAGCGCCGCCCAGGTGCTGGAGCTCTTCGCCCACCTCAGCCCCGAGCCGGTCTCTGTGACGCTGCTACGCAGCGGACAGGACGCGCTGGTCACCGGCCCGTTGGCGCGAGCGCTGCGGGATCCGATCGAGATGGCGCTCACCATCCGGGCGTTGCGGGAGTACGGCCTGGCCCAGGTCGACCAGCAGACCCGGCAGATCACCGTGCACCGCCTCGTCCAGGTCGCGCTGCGGGAGGCCCTCGACGAGCCGGCCCGCGTCCGGGGGCGCCACAACCTGGAACTCCTGCTGGCTGCGGCCAACCCGGGGGCACCGGAGGACATGCGGACCTGGGATCTCTACAAGGAGATCGCCCCGCACGTGATCTCGGCCGGACTGGTCGGCTCCACCCACCCGCCGGCCCGGCAGCTGGTCGTCGACCAGATCCGGTTCCAGAGCCGGGCCGGCGACTACGCCGGTAGCCTGCGCCTCGCGGATCTGGCAATCGCCACCTGGAGCCCGGCCGGGGACGACGTACCGGCCCAGCCGGTCGAGGAACTGGCGATGCAGGCGACGTTCGAACGGGCCGAGACGCTGCGGGCGCTCGGCCGGTACGACGACTCGCGGGAGCTGAGCATCGTCTCCTGGAACCGGCTCCGGGAGAGTCCCGGCTACGGCGCCCGGCACGAGTTCACGCTCCGGGCCGCCCGCACAGTCGCCGCGCACCACCGGATCAACGGGGCCTACCGGCGAGCGCTGGAGATCGACCTGGAGACGCTGGAGCACGTCCGGGCAGCCGAACCACGCGACGACGAACGTGTGCTGCGGCAGATGAACAACGTGGGCGTGAACCGGCGCCTGCTCGGGGACTTCTGGCAGGCGTTCCAACTGGACGAGGAGGTGCTGCGGCGCCGTCGGGAACTGTACGGCGAGCGGGACGGCCGGACCCTGATCTCGGTCGCCAACCTGGCCCGCGACCACATCGGGTTAGGACACTTCCAGCAGGCGTACGAGCTGCAACAGGGCGCTCTACAGGCGTTCCGGGAGCGGCTCGGCGCCCGGCACCAGCAGGTGCTGATGAGCGTTCGTACCGTCGTCGTTGCTCTACGCAAACTCGGCCAGTACGCCGAGGCCATGCGGTTGGCGCGGGAGAACTACGAGATCAGCCTGGTTCAGCTCGGCCCGGACCACGAGCACACGCTGGCGGCGATGATGAGCCTCGCCAACGTCGGCCGGGCCGCCGCGGTAGCCGACAACCACGCTCCGGACGAGCCGCTGGAACTGGCCAAGCTGGCGGTGGCACGGTACCGGCGGATCTTCGGGCGGGACAATCCGGTCACCCTCGCCGCCGAGGTCAATCATGCGATCATCCTGCGCGCGCTGGGTGATCAGCGGGCACTCGACATGGATCGGATGACCCTGTCGGAATTACAGGACCGGCTCGGTGACGAGCATCCGT
This sequence comes from Actinoplanes subglobosus, assembly GCF_042650585.1. NCBI lineage: Bacteria > Bacillati > Actinomycetota > Actinomycetes > Micromonosporales > Micromonosporaceae > Actinoplanes > Actinoplanes subglobosus. Next base: position 278,011 of record NZ_JBHSBL010000012.1, on the reverse strand, counting down.
ACACCCTGTGCGCGGCGGCCAACTTCGCCACCGGGCTCTCCCTGGACCAGCAATTCGGGGACGCACGGGACCTGCTGAAACGTACGCTGGAGAAATCGGAGAGAGTCCGCGGTGAGGAGCATCCGGATTCGCTCGGCTGTGCAGTCAACCTGGTGATCGAGTTGCGGAATCTGGGTGAGTTGGGCAGCGCTCAAGCGTTGCTTGACACTACACTGGGCACCCTCCGGCGAGTGCTCGGTCCACATCATCCGAGCACTGTCAATGCTGCCCTGGGGCTTCGCGCGGAGTGCGATATCGAGCCGCCGCCGAATTAGGGATCGGGGTGGGGCGAGGAGGCGAGGGATGGCCGCGGATCGCGGATTGCTCGACGACGGAGACGCGGCGCCGTCCGCGCTGGTCGACGTCACCGGCATACCGCTGGATCAGTTGCTTCCCTCGACCGATTCGGTGCTGGCGAACTCGTTGTCGGCTCTGGTCGCCGAGATGAGTGGGAGCCGGGAGACCCTCGCGGCTTTCATGAACTTCGCCGCCGATGATCCCCAGCCGGTCTGAGCCGCTACTGCTTTCCGGCGTCGCCGAGCCGAACTGGCCGCACCGGACCCTGAATGTTCGGCAGTTGGTCGCCGATGGGTGGTCCCCACGGGCCTTCCGGGACTTCGTGATCAAGGTGCATCAGCGGTGCAACCTGGCCTGCGACTACTGCTACATGTACACGATGGCCGACCAGAGCTGGCGGACCCGGCCGGCGATCATGCCGGACGAGACGGTGCGGGCGGCGGGCGATCGGATCCGTGACCACGCCCGGGCACACGGCCTGAGCCATGTGCGCCTGATCCTGCACGGCGGCGAACCGTTGCTGGCCGGCCGGGCGGGATTGCGGCGCATCGTCGACATCCTGCGCTCGGCGCTGGACGGTGTCTGCGCGGCCGACTTCGGGTTGCAGACCAACGGCGTGCTCCTCGACGAGGCGATGCTGACCGGACTCCGGTCGCTGGGGGTCTCCGTCGGGGTCAGCCTGGACGGCGCGGCCGCCGACAACGACCGCCATCGCAGGCATGCCGACGGCCGGGGCAGCTTCGCGGCCGTGGACCGGGCGTTGCGGCTGCTCAACCAGCCCGGCTTCCGTGACCGCTACGCCGGTCTGCTCTGCACCGTCGACCCGGGCACCGACCCGATCGGCTGTTACCGGACTCTGCTGGACTATCAGCCACCCGCGATCGATTTCCTTCTCCCGCATGCGAACTGGGAGGAACCGCCACGACGATACGGTGCGCGGGAGACCCCGTACGCCGACTGGCTGATCGCGATCTTCGACGAGTGGTACGGCGCTGAGCGCAAGGAGGTACGGATCCGGCTCTTCGAGGCCGTGATCAACCTGATCCTGGGCGGTGGCAGCCGTAGCGAACAGGTCGGCCTGAGCCCGGTGGCGGTCGCCGTGATCGAGACCGACGGCGCCGTCGAGCAGGAGGACTCGCTGAAGTCGGCGTACGCCGGCGCGTGCGTGACCGGGGCCAACGTGCTGACGGACGACCTGGACGCGGTTCTGCTGCACCCGGGGATCGTGGCGAGGCAGATCGGCGTGCAGGCCCTCGCCGACTCCTGCCGGTCATGTGAGCTGCACCGGGTCTGCGGCGCCGGGCACTACGCGCACCGCTACCGACGGGGGGATGGCTTCCGTAACCCCTCGGTCTACTGCGCCGATCTCACCAGGCTCATCACCCATGTCCACCGCCGGGTCGCCACCGATCTGGCCCGACTGACCGGGGCCCGGCAGTGACGATCAGATGGCACGACCTCAGCCCCATCCAGTTCGCCGGCCTGGCCGGTGGGTACGGCGGGGACCGGGCGGTCGCCGCGCTGACCCGCGCGCAGCTCAGCAAGCACCTGCTGCTGATCAAGTTCATCGCCGACACCTGGAGCGGCGACCGGGCCCACCGCGACGCCGCACTGGCCGTCCTGGTCCGGGCCCAGCGCGCCGACCAGGACCGATTCGCCGAGGTGCTGACCGAGCCACTGGTCGGGGCATGGACGGCGGTGACCACCCGGCGGCTGCGGGGCGTGACCCGGTCCGGCGTGCCGCTTGACGTCGACTGCAATCACCTGTCCGCGGTGGCCGCCGCCGTGGCAGCCCGCGCCGGGTTGGACGCCGACCTGACAGTGCACGTCTCCGGCGGCGGCGTCACCCTGCCCGGCCTCGGCCGGGCGCTGACCGGGATCCCCGATCACACTCCGGTGACGGTACGGGTCAGGGACGGCCGGGCGACAGTCGGCGGGCAGACCGGCTGGCAGCCGTTGCGGCAGCTCACGGCGGTGGCTGCGGGCCGGGAGCTACGGGTCGGCCTGGACGACCTGGACCCGTACCGGGGTGGGCACCACGCGCCGCCGACCGATCGCCTGGACCCGGGCGAGGTGCAACGCTGGCAGGACGGTTTCGCCGCGGGCTGGCAGTTGATCGCCGACCACGACCCGGTGCGCGCCGGCGAACTCAGCGCCGGCCTGCGCACCCTGGTCCCGCTCGCGCGACTCGACGCGCACTCGGCCCGCAGCGCCACCATCCGGGACGCGTTCGGTGCCTTCGGGCTGACCCGCCCTGGAAACCCGGCCGACTTCGCGGTCATGCTGATCCACGAGTTCCAGCACTCGAAACTCTCCGGGGTGCTGGACATCCAGCCGCTCACCGACCCGGCCGACACCGGACTCCATTTCGCGCCGTGGCGGATCGACCCGCGCCCGGTCGGCGGCCTGATCCAGGGCGTCTACGCCTTCCTCGGCATCGCCCAGTTCTGGCTCCGGCTGCTCGATGTGCCGGAACTGACCGAAACCGCCGAGGAGGAGTTCGCTCTCAGCCGCGAACAGGTGCGATGGGGGCTGCGGAGCCTGGAGGCATCGGCGGCGCTGCTGCCCGCCGGGCAGCGGTTCACCGCCGGGATGCGATCGGCCTTCGAGGCCCTCGCCGGCCGAGGGCTCCCCACCGCGGTGGTACGGCGTGCGGAGGAGGCATTGCACGGCGCACACACCGTCTGGCAGCAGCGCCACGCCGGCGCCCTACGTGGGTGACGGTTCCAGGTCGCACTCGGCACGCCGGCCTCGCGCCCGGTCCACCGTGTCGGGGTGATCAGGCCCGAGGACCTGTGCCATCAGCTCCAGGGTGCGCGCCAGCAACTGTCGGCCCGACTCGGTGTCGCCGGTGGCCATCCGGTCGAACGCGACGTTGCCGGCGCAGGCCAGGGTGTGCGGATGCTCGTCACCCCGCTGCCGGACCAGTTCGGCCAGAGTGCTCTCGGACAGTTCCCGGGCGGCCGCGGCCTCACCGCGTAGCGCCAGATCGTTCGAGAGGTTGCTGGTGGCCCGCAGCGTGTAGGTGTGCCCCGGACCGAACGCGGTCCGGAACCCGGCGGCCGCGCTCTCGTCCAGTTCCTGCGCTCGGGAGTGCTCGCCGACAGCCCGCAGGAGCAGTGCCGTGTTCACCTCGGCGGCCAGGGTGAACGGGTGGCTGTCGCCGAAGTCGCGCCGGTACAGGTCCAGTGACGTCACGGCGAGGTCCTGGGCGCGGCCCACGTCACCGATCGTGCGCAACGCGTTGACCAGGGTCATGGCCGAGGCGAGGGTGTGCTCGTGGTGCGGACCCAGCCGGGCCCGGGTGCCCTCGTAGCAGGACTGGGCGTGATCCAGCGCCTCGGTGAACCGGCCCAGCCGGAGCAGGGCGATCGCCTGCGTCCGCGAGGCGAGCAGCACATCCATCCGCCTGGGGTCGAACTCCGACAGAAGTCGCACCACCTCGTTGATCATGTCGAGGGCTTCCTGGTGGCGGCCCATAGCCAGCAGGTCCCGGGCGACGTTGGCGCGGCATTGCAGGGTCTGGTAGCGGTCCGGTCCGGTCCGGCTCCACTGCTGGACCAGGTCGAGGTCGATCTCGTACGCCTGCTCCACGTCCCCGAGCATGCGGAGATTGACCGCCACGTTGGCGAGCACCCGCAGCGTGTAGAGATCGTCCTCGCCGAAGACCTGGCGGTGCCGCTCCAGGTTCTCCTGATCGACCGCGAGCGCGGCCCGGTAGTCGCCGAGGATCCGCAGGTCCAGCGCCACACTGTTCGCCGTCACCAGCGTGTACTCGTGGTCCACGCCGAACTCGGGGCTGTCCCGCAACCCCGCATACGCCTGCTGGGTCAGTTCCCGGGCCCGTTTGCTCTCGCCGAGCGAGCGCAGCGCGTTGGACCGGTGCCGGATGGCCAGCAGGGTACGGGCGCCGACCGGTCCGACGTCCGCCTCGGTGCCCTCCTGCCACACCGGGATCGCCATCTCGGCGAGCCGGTTGCTGTTCTCGTAGTCACCGACCACCCATAGGTAGCGCATCTGGTCGAGCACCACCGACCGGGCCTCCGGAAGGTCGGCGGTCACCAGATGCGCGGGCAGGATGTGCGGGCCGATCTCGGCGTAGATCGGCCAGGACAACTGACTGTCCGGGTCGTTGGGGTTGGCGTAGGCGAGGATGAGCTGCACGTTGCGCAGGCTCCGTGCACGTTGCTCCTGGTCCAGGCTCTCCCGGAGCACCAGCTGCATCAGGCGGTGCACCTGGATCTTGTTGTCCAGGTCGACCCGGGCCAGCCCGAACCGGCGCAGGTCACGGATCGCCCGGCCGAGCCGGATCGGCTCGCGCACCGTGCTGCGCAGCGGCTCGGAGAGCGGCGCGTCCCGGGCGGTGCGCAACAGTTCCTGGGAGAGGGGCTCGGCGCCCAGGTAGGCGAACAGCTCGAACATCTGGGCGGTCCCGGCGCTGGCCGTTCGCAGGCGCTCCACAGCGAGAGCGAGGAACGCGGCCACCGTGGTCGGATAGTTGGTGGGCTTGCCCTCGGAGAGCAGCTCCCGCACGTGCTCGTCGAACAGCTGAAGGTACTCGGAGATCGGCATCCGGGTCCCGACGTGCCAGGTCGCCGCCTGCTCCAGGGCGAGCGGCAGGTCGCCGAGCTTGTCGGCCAGCTCGTCGGCCTCCTCCAGGGAGATGTGGCCGGCCCGTTTCCGGATCAGCTCGATGCTCTCCCGGCGCTCGAAGACGTCGACCTCAACCGAGTCGCCGAGCCTGGTCCACTCCTGGTTGCGGGAGGTGATGACGACGTGCCCGCCGGCCACCGGGACGAAGCGGGCCAGCTCGTCCGGCTGGTTGGCGTTGTCGTAGACGAGCAGCCACCGCAGCGATGTCGAGGCGAGCGCGTCGATGACCGTGGTGGTGGTCTGCTGGAGGTTGGTGCTCTCCGGGAGCTCCAGACGTTTGGCCAGCTCGGCCAGCGACGCGAGGACCGTGGTCGGCTGCTCGGCGGGAATCCACCAGATCAGGTCGTACGCGGACTGGAACCGGTAGACGTACTCCACCGCGAGTTGGGTCTTGCCGACACCGCCCAGGCCGTGCAGCGTCTGGGGTAGCACCGAGATCTGCGATTTGGTGATCAGCGCCTCGTTGAGGCTGCGGAGCATCGACTCACGTCCGGTGAAGTTCGGGTTCTGCGCCGGGACACCACCCCAGATCGGGCGCCGGTCGCGTGGCTCGGCGTCGGCGTCCTCTGGCGGCGGCAGAATCGGCCGATCCGGTCCGGGCTCGCTCCGGGTCACGACGGCGACCGGGGCGGCCGGCTCCACGCCCTGCTCACCACCCTCCTGGTCGCGTCGGCTCGCGATGCACAGGTCACGGACGGTTGCCTGACTCAGGCCGATGCCGCCGGCCACGAGGTCGATCCAGCGGTGCAGATCGAGCGCCTGCGTCGCGCCGATCAGATGGGCCACCCGGTCGACGAACGAGAAGAGCAGCGGTGCGCCGCCGGCCGAACCGGGGATGCTCTCCAGCCGCCGCACCAGAGCTGTCGGATTGCCGGCCAGCGCGCTGATCTCCCGGGCGCGTGGCCCGGCCACCTCGGCCGCCCGGATCAGGTGGTGCGACTCCACACCGGCGAGCAGGGTCAGCAGCGAATCCCGGTCGGTGGGGGCCAGCAGGACGTCGCGCTCGATCTCGTCGACGAGCCGCTCCAGCTCGCGGATCGCCGGATCCTCCCCGTGCAGGTCGAAGACCGTACGGACAAACGTGCGCAGGGCGCCGGACCGGGCCAGCATGGCGCCCAGCAACGACCAGACGTCATGGCGCGCGTCCGAGTGCCGGGAGGCCCGCAACGGCCGGCCGATCCGGGCCTCCAGCTCCGCCACATAACGATCACGCTCGACCCGGTCCCTCATGCTGCGAATATCGAGCAGGGCATCCAGCAATCGCTGCCGGTCTTCCAAGGGGATTTGCCGATCATGCACGTCGCGGCCCTCATTCGCGGTCGGCGAATTTTTATCGTACGGGACCCCGGAGTGCCCGAGAATGCCATGTAATTTTCCCGGCTCATGACATTTTGGCATTGACGTTCATGATCGTCTGGGCTAGCCGGCGCTGGTCGGTGACGTGAGGTCGTACAACGTGGTGCCACCGACGGTTTCGGCGGTGTAGTTGGCGGTCACCCACTCGGAGATCTGGCCGCTCTCGTTGCTGCCACCGTTGCCGCCGTTGCGGGCGAAGCCGCCGCCGCCGATGAAGTAGTGGATCCTCCCGTCGGCGACGTACTGCTGGAACTGGGCGAGCGTCGGCGACGGATCGGTGCCGTTGAAACCGCCGATCGCCATCACCGGCTCCTCGGTGGCCAGCTGATAACCGGACGCGTTCTGCGACCCGATCGCCGCCGCCACCCAGGTGTACCCGTCGGCGTCCTGTTCCAGCAGCGCCTTCACCTCGGCGCTGACCGAACTGGCGTTGAGCAGCCCACCCATGCCGCCACCACGGGCACTCTGGTTCCCGCCGCCCGGCCGCGTCATCCCGCCGCCGTTCCGTGCACCGCCGTTCTGCGTACCACCGTCCTGTGCGGTGCCGTTCGGCCCGCCGCCCGGGAAACCGCCGCCGTTGCCACGACGGCCACCGCCGGGCACACCACCACCGCCGGGCGTACCGCCCCGGCCGCCGGACGTCGCGGGCCCCGCCGTCGGGATCGATCCGGTGTGCGGCTGGGAGGCGGTCTCCACCGCGTACGCCGCCGGCCCGGCCAGTCCCGCGACCGCCGCGACCGTCGCGGCGACCAGGGCCAGCCGCGTCGTGAGCCGGACCGAGGCGACCACCGCGGCCGCCGCCAGCAGACCCGCGATCAGCACCGGCCACCGCAGCCACGGAACGAAGTCGGTGGTCCGGCCCAGCAACGTGTACGACCACCAGGCCGTCACCGCGATCACCGCCGCGAGTGTGCCCGTCGCGAGGAGACTCCTGCGGCGCTCCCAGAGCAGGGCCACGCCCATGCCGGTCACCGCGCCGATCGCCGGAGCCAGCGCCACCGTGTAGTACGCGTGGAAGATCCCCTGCATGAAGCTGAAGATCAGACCGGTGACCAGCAGCCACGTGCCCCAGACGACGAGACCGGCCCGCTGGAGATCGGTGCGCGCCCGCCGGGCGGTGATCACCAGACCGGCGGCGAGCAGGATCAGCGCGGCCGGCAGCAGCCAGGAGATCTGACCGCCCTGCGCGCTGTTGAACAGCCGGTCCCAGCCGATCTCGCCCCAGCGACCGGCCGCGTTGCCGACACTGCCGGTCTCCTCGCCGTTGAGCCGGCCCAGCCCGTTGTAGCCGAGAGTGAGTTCGAGCAGGCTGTTGTTCTGCGATCCGCCGATGAACGGCCGCGCCGACGCCGGGACCAGGTCGACGATCGCGATGTACCACCCGGCCGACACGACCATCGCGACCAGTGCCAGCAGCAGCTGGACGAGCCTCTTCAAGATCTTTGGAGGACCGGCGACGAGGTACGCGAGACCGAACGCCGGAACGACCAGGAGTGCCTGCAACTGCTTGGCCAGGAAGGCGAACCCGACGAGTGAGCCGGTCAGGATCACCCACTTCGTCGCACCGGTCTCGACCGCGCGCAGCATCGTGTACGCCCCGGCCACCATCAACAGGACCAGCAGCGCGTCCGGATTGTTGAACCGGAACATCAGCACAGCGACCGGGGTCAGCGCCGAGACCAGGCCGGCGAGCAGCCCGGCGGCCGGGCCGAACCCACGCCGCACCGTCGCGTAGAGCAGACCGGTCGTGGCCACACCCAGCAGCGCCTGCGGCACCAGGATGCTCCACGAGCTGAGCCCGAAGACCCGCACCGAGAGCGCCATGATCCAGAGCGCGGCGGGTGTCTTGTCGACGGTGATCGAGTTGGACGCGTCGGACGAGCCGAAGAAGAACGCCTTCCAGCTCTCCGACCCGGCCTGCACGGCGGCCGAGTAGAACGCGTTGGCCCAGCCCGACTCGCCGAGCCCCCAGATGTAGAGGACCCCGGTCAGCAGCAGGAGGGCGTAGAGAGACGGACGGATCCAGGCCGGGTCGGTGCGGCCGAGCAGATAGCGGGCGGCTCCGGTGCGATCACGGGGCGGCCCGGTCACGGGCGCCGCCGGTTCCTCGGCGGGCGCCTCCGGCAACAGCAGGGTCATCGGGGTACTCCAGAGCTGGCGGACTCGTACCTCGTGAATCTGCCGCGGCGCGCTGTCGCGCCCGTGTGCCCCTTCTGTGTGAACCCTGTGAGCAGCCCTGACCCAGCCACTGCGGTGTGAACGTCTGGATGCGGCGGTCATCACCACCGGGACCGAGGCTTACCGCCGCGCCGACGGAATCGCGGTCGTCCCACTCTGCCTGCTCGGGCCTTGAGCGAGCAGGCAGAGTGATCGAGGTCCGGGTCAGAGGGCGCGGCGCTTCGCGGCGGCCGCGGCCAGGCGCTCCAGAACACTCACCGTCGAGTCCCAGCCCATGCAGGCGTCGGTGACCGACTGGCCGTAGGTCAGCTCGCCGCCCAGGTCCTGCCGGCCGGGCTCCAGGAAGCTCTCCAGCATGACGCCGCTGATCGCGCGGTTGCCGGCCTCCATCTGCTGGGCGATGTCCTCGGCCACGATCGGCTGCCGCTTGTGGTCCTTGTTGCTGTTGCCGTGCGAGCAGTCGATCACCAGACGCTCGGGCAGGCCCGCCTTGCGCAGCAGCGCGAGCGACGACTCGACGTCCTCGGCGCTGTAGTTCGGCTTGCCGCCGCCGCCGCGCAGCACCAGGTGACAGTCCGGGTTGCCGGTGGTGTGCAGGATCGCCGGGGTGCCCGAGTAGTCGATGCCGGGGAAGACGTGCGTCGCCTCGGCCGCCTGGATCGCGTCGACAGCGGTCGAGACACTGCCGTCGGGGCGGTTCTTCATGCCGATCGGCATCGACAGGCCGGACGACAGCTGGCGGTGCACCTGCGACTCGACGGTCCGGGCGCCGATCGCACCCCAGGCCACGGTGTCGGCGATGTACTGCGGGGTGATCGGGTCGAGGAACTCCACCGCCACCGGCAGGCCCCGGGCCACGACCTCGAGCAGCAGCTTGCGGGCGATCCGCAGACCGGTGCCGACGTCACCCGAACCGTCCAGCGCCGGGTCCATGATCAGACCCTTCCAGCCGACCGTGGAACGCGGCTTCTCGAAGTACACCCGCATCACGATGAGCAGGTCCTCGCTGAGCCGTTCGGCCTCGAGTTTCAGGCGGTCGGCGTATTCGCCTGCGGCCTTCGGATCGTGCACCGAACACGGGCCGACGACCACGATCAGGCGCTGATCTCGGCCATTGAGCACGTCCTCGACCTGCTTACGGCCGGCCAGCACGGTGTCGTGCAACTCGGTGGTCAGCGGCAGCTCGTGGTGCAGGAGCGCCGGGCTCATCAGCGGGACGACCTTCTCGATCCGCTGGTCACGGACGCGCTGCACCTCAGGGGCGGTCATGGTGGTCTCTCTCCTTAGACCGGCCCTGGGGTCAGAGCCGGTTTGCTCGGGGCAAACAAAAAGGCAGCGACATCGTCGCTGCCTCAGCCGGCTCTGGCGGGTGTCTCAGGTCATGCGGTCATGGCCGAGGCACCGGCTTGAGCCGGCCTCGTAAACCAATAGAACGACCACGTGCGAGACATGCCCGCCAGCATAGCCACTTCAGCCGACCGAATGCAGCATCTGGGTCCGCTGTTCAGCTGTTGGGACGACAGGCGGCGGCCCGAGCGGGAGCATCACGGTGAAAACGGTCTGACCGGGACGACTCTGCACGCCCACCTTGCCCCGGTGCGACGTGACCACGGCATGCACGATCGACAGGCCCAGACCGGTGCTGCCGGCCGCCCTCGATCGGGAGCTGTCACCACGTGCGAACCGCTCGAAGATGCGTGGCACCACGTCCGGCTGGATGCCCGGGCCGTTGTCGATGACCTGGACCACGGCGGCGTTCGGCACCGCACCGACCTTCACCGTGACGGTCGAGCCCTCCGGCGTGTGGGTGCGCGCGTTGGCCAGCAGGTTCGCCACCACCTGATGCAGGCGGGCGCCGTCGCCGATCACGGTGACCGGCTCGTCCGGCAGATCCAGCTGCCAGTAGTGGGCCGGGCCGGCGGCGTGCGCGTCACTCGTCGCGTCGACGGCCAGCATGGTCAGGTCGACCGGGTCCTGGGCGAGCGGGCGGCCGGCATCCAGGCGGGCCAGCAGCAGCAGGTCCTCGACCAGGGCGGTCATCCGTTTGGCCTCGGACTCGACCCGGTTCAGCACGTGCGAGATCTCGTCCGGGACGACCTGGCGGCTGCGGCGGCTGAGCTCCGCGTACCCCCGGATGGCGGCCAGCGGTGTGCGCAGCTCGTGGCTGGCGTCCGCGACGAACTGGCGGACCTGCATCTCGGAGGCGTGCCGCGCCTCCAGGGCGTTGCCGACGTGGTCGAGCATCCGGTTCAGGGCGGCGCCGACCTGGCCGACCTCGGTGCGCGGGTCGGTGTCGGTCTCGGGCACCCGCTGCGCGAGGCGCACCTCACCGCGGTCCAGCCGCAATTCCGACACGCGCGTCGCGGTCGCCGCGACACGATCGAGAGGCTTGAGGGTACGGCGGACGATGAGCGCCCCACCCCAGCCCGCGATCAGCAGCGACCCGGCGATGACGCACCCGGTGAACGCGGCGACGGTGAGCAGCGTGCCGTTGACCTGCTCCAGTGAGATCCCGATGTAGTAGACGCTGCCGTCCGACTTGACGACCCTGGTCATCCGGTACTGCGGCAGGCTGCCGCCGAGGTCCACGTCGACCTTCTCGCCGCTGTCGGGCACGTCCGTCAGGACGGCGGACTGAGCCTCGGCGTCGAGCGGGATGACCTGGTCAGGGGTCTCGGTGTAGGAAAGGTCGATCTTGCCGCCGTCGAGCGTGTTCCCGGAGAGCAACTCCAGGACGATCGCTTCGTTCGGTATGCCGCCGAAGTTGTTGTTGCCGTCGTCGTTGGGCGAGGGGGTTTGGTCCTTCGTCGAGTTCGGCTTGTTGAACTTGCCACCCGGAGGCGGCCGGAAGCCGATCCGCTTGGTGAGGTCGTCGAGCTCGGAGTCGATCTGCTTGTGCAGCGAGGTGTAGAGGTACAACTCGGCAGTGCCGCCGACGACCAGGCCCAGCACCGTGAGCAGGCTGATCATGATGGCGACGATCCGGGTGCGCAACGGCCAGCTCGCGGGATCGCGCCAGCGGGCGGGGCGTTGGGCTCGGGTCGGGGCGGCGGGGCGCATGGTCAGTCGGCCGGCTTCAGGACGTAGCCCGCGCCGCGCATCGTGTGGATCATCGGGGCGCGACCGGCGTCGATCTTCTTCCGCAGGTAGGAGATGTAGAGCTCGACCACGTTCGCCTGCCCTCCGAAGTCGTAGTTCCAGACCCGGTCGAGGATCTGCGGCTTGCTCAGCACCCGACGCGGGTTACGCATGAGGTAGCGCAGCAGTTCGAACTCGGTCGCGGTCAGCGTGATCAGGTCGCCGCCGCGGCGCACCTCGTGCGAGTCCTCATCCAGTGTGAGGTCACCGACGACCAGTTGCGACTCCGTGCGCATCGGGGCGTGCCCCATCCGCCGCATCAGGCCGCGCAGCCGGGCCACCACTTCTTCGAGGCTGAACGGCTTGGTCACGTAGTCGTCGCCGCCGGCGGTGAGACCGGTGATCCGGTCCTCCACCGAGTCCTTGGCGGTGAGGAAGAGCACCGGCACCTCGGGGGACTCGCCCCGCAGCCGGCGCAGCACCTCGAGGCCGTCGATGTCGGGGAGCATCATGTCGAGGACGACGGCGTCGGGGCGGAAGTCACGGGCGGTCCGGACGGCGGTCATGCCGTCGCCGGCACTCTTCACATCCCAGCCCTCGTAGCGCAGGGCCATCGAGAGCAGCTCGGCCAGGGTCGGTTCGTCATCGACCACGAGCACCCGCACCGGGGTCCCGTCGGGCCGGCGGAGCTCGGTGCTGGGTTCAGTGTTCGCCATCGTCATGCCCCTACTGTGGTGCCTGACGCTCAGCGCCGGCTTTCCGTTTCCTGTGTGCCAGCTGTGTCTCTGACAGCCGCCTCACGCGAGCCGCACAGTCCGTACACATATGGGTCCGTCATGGTTTTCGGCACGACGAATCGAATGTATGAGGATCCGGGCGCCGCCGCTCCCCGGCCAGGGTTGTTGACAACCTCGTATCGGGGGAACACTCGATGTTGGGGCGATGTTGTGCGAGCGTTGGTCAAAGCGCGGCGCGAGCGTGAGGAGTTGCACGATGGATCTTCTCGAGGACTACCGCAGGGCCACTTTCTTCTTCGAGTCCGGCGACCCGCTCGGTGCCGCCAGACTGCTGGAGCCGATAGTCGAGGCGGAGCCGCACAACACCGCGGTCCGGCAGCTGCTGGCCCGGGCCTACTTCAACTCGGCCCAGCTGAACGGGGCGGAGGCCCAGCTCAGAGTGCTGGTCGAGCATGATCCTTCGGATCACTACGCGCACCACGTGCTCGGCCGGACCCTGGAGAGGGCCGGCCGTTTCCGTGAGGCCTTACCGCACCTGCGACTGGCCGCCGCGATGAAGACGCAGACCGATTACCAGGAGGCGGTGCGCCGGGTCGAGACATGGCTCGGCAAGTCCACGGCGGCGTAGGGTCTCGATCGTGAAGCTGAAGCTGGACCTGCACGACATCTTCAACAAGGGTCACGAGATCGACCGCGCCCTGCGGGGGATCATCGACGAGGCCATCCAGAAGAAGGCGGCCATGGTCGAGATCATCCCCGGCAAGGGCAGCGGTGCCCTGAAGAAGAAGGTCATCCGCTTCCTCGACCAGAAAGAGATCAAGCAGCTCTATCACCGGGTCGAGAAGGACGGCGACAACTGGGGGCGGCTGTTCGTGCACTTCCGCCACGACGCCCCTACCGGTCGTCGCGGCCGCGGACGCTGAACCACAGGGCGTTGGCCAGGGGCGACTCATCGCTGGTGAGTCGCTCCAGGGTCACCTCGCCGCCACCGGGCAGGTCGTAGAGCCGGGTGCCGTCGCCGAGCAGCACCGGGGCGATGAAGACCAGGATCTCGTCGAGCAGCCCGGCGCCCAGCGCCTGCCGGGCCACGTCGGCGCCGAGCACGTTGACGTAACGGTCACCCGCCGCCTCCCGCGCGGCGGCGACACCCTCGTGCAGATCCGCGACGAACGTGATGTCCGGCGACGACTGGGCCGGCGGGTGGTGGGTCAGCACGAACACCGGGCCGTGCCACTCGCCCGACATCGCGCCCTCCTTGTCGGTGCCACGGTTCGGGTCGTCGCCGCCGAACGTGCGGTTGCCGACGAGCATCGCGCCGATCCGCGGGACGAGCGCCTCGGCCATCGGGTTCGGGCCGAGGAACGGGGTCAGCCACGACATGTCGCCACCCGGTCCGGCGATGAAGCCGTCGAGTGACATGGTCACCGAGTACAGGGTTTTCGCCATGACTCCGCCTTTTACCCGAATCGGCCGCGCGTAGCCCGTACCCCTCAAAGGGTGTAGGTCTTGGCGACCGCGACCAGCTCGCTGCTGTGCGAACCGAGCACGCCGACCCCCGCGGGCCTGGGCTGAAAGCCCGGAATCGACGGCAGATCGTCGCTGCCGTCCATGGCCCGGAAGGTGACCGGGCCGGACGCCCGGACCGTGAGGGCGATCTCGACGCCGGTCTCGGCCGGCGCATGGAAGACGAAACCCCAACCCGAAGGACCACCCGCGAGGGTACGGCCACCGATGCTCGCCGAGACCACCTCGGCCGACACGTGCAACGTGGTGAAACGCACCGCGCGCTGCGGGTCGAGCAGCAGTTTCATGGTCCGCTGATCGCCCGACCTCTCCTCGGAGAGGAGGGTCAGCGCCGGCGCGGGCAGCGTCGCGGCCGGCGCCGGACCGGAGCGCAGTTCCTCCGCGCCGAAGGCCGGAAGGGTGTCGGTGACCGTCGCCGGCTCACCCGTCACGTACTGCGCGGTCCACGCCTGCGGTGTGGTCTCCTCGCTCAGCCAGCGGGCCGTGCCGTTGTCGGCGTCCAGCGCGTACATGAGATGGGTGAGCGACGGGTGCTCCTCGTCGAACCGGTCGACGACCAGGCCGGTCGCGGTGCACACGATCGCCGCCATCGCCGCGGCGAGCGCCGGCAGAGCGCCGAGTCGGCGGGCCTTCAGCGCCTCCATGCCGCGGGCACCGTCCGGCGCCGGATGGATCAGGTCGAGCACCGGCAGCAGCGCCAGGCCGAGCAGTACGGTGAGGAACGCGCCGACCCCGGCCATCGGCATGCCGAGCGCCGGAAAGAGCATCACCACGGTCGGCAGCAGGATGACGACCGGAACCAGCGCGCCGGCGATCAGCACCGGGACGGCACCCTTCGCGCCCAGCCGGGTCGCGATCAGGGCGGACACCGCGACCGACAGGGCCGGCAGCGCGGCCAGGTAGGAGCCGCCCGGCGCCAGTGCGGCCAGGACGACACCGAGGACGGCGAGCCAGGTCAGGCCGCCGACGGCCAGGGTCGCCGGGCCGATCCGGCGGCGCAGCAGGGCATACCAGACCAGGGCGACCAGCGCGGAAAGGGCGATAACCGCCAGGCGATACCACATCGGACGGTACGGGTCGATCGGCATCCCGCCGTACTCCGGGCGGACCAGCACCAGCAGCGCCCACAGCCCCTGGGCCAGCACCGGCGCCACGATGATCGGCAGCAGGGCCAGCCCGAGCGCGGCGAACAGGCGGCGGCGCACCACCCAGCCCAGCGCCAGCACCGCCACCAGGGCCAGCACCGCCAGCGGCCACACCAGCTCGCCGGGATAGCGCACCAGCAGGCCCGGCACCGGGAAGTAGGTGGCGTCGCCGCCACTCGTCAGGTCGGTCAGGTCCAGGGCGCCGAACTCGCGGGCCAGGGCCAGCGCGTTGTCGCCGTGGTGCTGCAGGCTGTCCCGATCCATCGCCTCCGGCTTGTCGGTCGGCGCGTGATAGACCGCCGCGCCGTCGATGTAGGCGGTGTTCAGGCCCTGGAACTTCGGCGACTCCCGGAACGGGGTGAAGTCGGTGTCGTTCGGCAGCAGCCGGTAGATCTCCACGGCGAACGACGTGCCGACCGGGTACGGCGTCCGCGCATACGCCTCCACCAGGCGCCGGTTGCCCGCCGACGTCTCGAACATGATCGCCGGACCGCTGCTGCCCCGCGCCTCCAGGTTCAGCGCGATGCCGCCGTCCCGGGCCAGCGGATGCTGCTCCACGAACGCCTTGGCGCCGCAGAGACACGCCTCCTCGGCGTCGGTCAGCACCAGCACCACGTCGTTGCGCGGCCGCTCACCGGACGTCAGCGCCCGTGCCGTCTCCAGGATCGTCGACGTGCCCGCGCCGTCGTCGTTCGCGCCGGGTGCGATCTGTGCCGAGTCGTAGTGCGCGATCAGGAACACCCGGCCGGTCGACGCCGTGCCGGGGATCACCGTGACCACGTTGCGAACCCGGGCCAGGCCGGTACCGCCCGCTGACGAGGAGAGGCCGGCGCCTTGCTCGGAGATCGTGTCCTGCACCTCCGGCGACAGGCCCAGGGCGGACAGCGCCGCGATCAGGTGCTCGCGTACCCGGTCGTTGGCGGGACTTCCGGCGGGGTGCGGGGTGGAGGCGATCGTCCGTACCGTCTGAAAAGCACGCTCCGCGCTGAAGTCGCCCGCCGGGTCCGTCGTCGCCCGCGCCGCGGGGGGTTGAACAGACCGGAGCGCGGCGAGCCCGGCCAGGACGAGAACGGCCAGGACCGCCGCCGCGGCGAGACCACGGCGAGCCGGCCGGGTGAGAGCGGAGTCACGCATGGGGACATCTAACAGTCCGGGTACGCCCGGCGGGTACCCCGGAGATCCATTGGCGCGTGCAATAGCGTGGTCCGGGTGAGTACCCCGCTCGACCCAGCCGCCGTCATCGCCGCGTTCATCGACCGGGTGTCGCCGTACAACCCGCACCCGGACGCGGCGCCCGTGGCCGTCGTCGGCCTGCGCACCGGTTTCGGTGAGGATGTATTCACTCTCAGCGATCACGTGATCCGTGCGATGTGCCGGGCCCTGGAGTCCTATCGAGACCCGCTGGACCGTGGTGACTGCAGCAACTGCGGCGGCCGCCACCTCGACGAGAACCTGCACTGCCGGGACTGCGGACAGCTGCACGGCATCCTCGGTCAGGTGATGGCCGAGCATGCGCGACGAGTCGCCGCCTCCGGCGAAGACTCCGCTTGATGTCCGAAGTTGTGCAGCGCGGCAGAGTGGTACACGATTTGCGGGTCACCTATGCGTCGAGTGGGGAATCGGAATGACGGAGCGGTCGCTCGCGCCCCGCACATACGCGACCGAGCAGCTGGAACGGTTGCGGATCCTGCTCGTCGAGGACGACGAGGGTGACGCCTTCCTCGTTCGTGAGCTGCTCACCGAGGCCGGTGCGCCGTTCGATCTGACCATCGCCAGCAGCCTGCGTGAGGCCCGCGGCCTGCTCGTCGGCGTCGAGTGCGTGCTCCTCGACCTGGGCCTGCCGGACGCCGAGGGCATCGACGGGCTGCGCAAACTCCTCGCCGTCGCCGAGGGCGCCGCGGTCTGTGTGCTGACCGGCCGCTCCGACGAGCACCTCGGCGTCCAGGCGGTCGCCGAGGGAGCCCAGGACTACCTGGTCAAGGGTCAGGTCGACGGCGTCCTGCTGATCCGGTCGCTGCGCTATGCGGTCGAGCGCAAGCGCGCCGACGAGAACGCGCGCCGGCTCCGCGAGGCCGAGCTGCGCGAGGCCGAATCGGCCCGCCTCGAACGCGGCCTGCTGCCGAAACCACTCAAACGCGACGACTTCGGGCTCGCGGTCGAGCCGTTCTACCGCTCCGGGCGGGCCATGGGCCTGCTCGGCGGCGACTTCTACGACGTGATCCAGGTCGGCGACGACCGGCTGCACGTCATCGTCGGCGACGTCTGCGGGCACGGCGTCGACGAGGCCGCCCTCGGCGTCGAGCTGCGGGTCGCCTGGCGGGCGCTGGTGCTGGCCGGGGTGCCGGAGGAGCAGGTGCTGCCCTCGCTGGAGCAGGTGCTGATGTCCGAGCGTCGGGCCCGCGAGGTGTTCGCGACCGTCGCGTCGGCGGTCATCGACCTGCCGGGGAACAAGGCGACCGTCCGGGTCGCCGGCCACCCGCCACCCGTCGTCCTGTCCGGTGGCCGGGCCGCCCCGGTCGACGTGCGTAGGGGGATCGTCCTCGGGGTACGTCCAGCACCCACCCCCGCGACCGAGCTGGAGTTCGAGGGACATGACTGGTCGATGCTGATGTACACCGACGGACTGATCGAGGGCCGGACCGGCGCGGGCAACGAGCGCCTCGACGTCGGCGGCCTGTGCAAACTGCTCGGCGAGCCGGACGCCCATCACCTGCCGTTGCCGGTGCTGCCGCAATGGCTGGTGTCCCGCGCCGACGAGGACAACGGCGGCCCGCTCACCGACGACGTGGCGATGCTGCTGATCTCCCGGGGCGGCGGCCGGTGAGCCTGCTCAGCATTCGAGGATGGACACTCCGCGGGCGGATCTTCGCGCTCTGCCTCGCCGCCGGCGTGCTGCTCGGCGGCCTCGGCGTGGCCGCCGCCATCGCCGCCGCC
Organism: Actinoplanes subglobosus; assembly: GCF_042650585.1. Taxonomy (NCBI): domain Bacteria; kingdom Bacillati; phylum Actinomycetota; class Actinomycetes; order Micromonosporales; family Micromonosporaceae; genus Actinoplanes; species Actinoplanes subglobosus. The sequence goes on along the minus strand of NZ_JBHSBL010000012.1, from coordinate 260,070 downwards.
ACGGCGAACCACGCCGTCGACGTCGTTCTCGACCGGGCCGGCCCGCTGCGGGTCGCCGGGCAGAACCTGGGTACGACGCTTGTCGACCAGGAGACCGGCATCCGTGGTTACGCGATCACCGGGCTGCCGAAGAACCTGGAGCCGTACGACAACGGCGTCGCCGCCGAACAGGAGCGGGTCGCCGAGATCCGAAGGCTGCTGGAGCCCGGGGACCGGGAGATCAGGGCCTCCCTGGAACAGGTGGAGCGGCTCGCCGCCAAATGGCGCGCCGAGGTGGCCGTACCACTCATCGAGACGGTTCGGACCCAGGGCGCCGAGGCCGCTCAGCAGCGCATCGAGGCGACCGACACCAGAGACTTCGATCAGCTCCGCGGCGCGGTCGACAAGCTGCAGGCGGACATTCTGACGATGCGGGAACGGACCGCGGCGGCGGCCCGCAGCTCCAGCAGCAACCTGGTCGCCGTCGAGATCGCCGCCGCCATTGTCATCCTGGTCACCGGAGTGCTGCTGCTCGTCCTGCTGGACCGGCTGGTCAGCCGCCCGATCCTCGACCTCGCCGGTCAGGTGCGCAAGGTCGCGGCCGGCGACTACGAGCGGCACATCGAGAGCGACTACGGCTCACCCGACCTCGTCGCGCTCGCCGAGGACGTGGACCGGATGCGCCAGCAGATCGCCAGCGAGTTGAGTGAGGTCCGTCTCGCCCGCCAGCAGGTCGAGTGGATCAACCAGCAGCTCCAGTCACAGGCCGAGGAACTCACCCGGTCCAATCGCGATCTGGAGCAGTTCGCCTACGTCGCCTCGCACGACCTGCAGGAGCCGCTGCGCAAGGTGGCCAGCTTCTGCCAGCTGCTGCAACGCCGCTACTCCGGTCAGCTCGACGACCGCGCCGACCAGTACATCGCCTTCGCCGTCGACGGCGCCCAGCGCATGCAACGCCTGATCAACGACCTGCTCGCCTTCTCCCGGATCGGCCGGCTCACCAGCGGATTCACCGAGGTCGACCTGAACCGGGTGCTCGACGACGTGAAATCGCAGCTCGAGGGACGGGCCGGCGAGGACGCCGAGATCACCTGGTCCGGACTGCCCATCGTGGAGGGTGAGGAGCCGCTGCTCACCACGCTCTTCGTGAACCTGGTCGGTAACTCCCTCAAGTTCCGTACCCCCGACGTGCCGCCGGTCATCACGATCAGCGCCTCCCTGGACGACAAGGAATGGCGGATCAACGTCCGCGACAACGGCATCGGGATCGAGGCCGAGTTCGCCGACAAGGTCTTCGTGATCTTCCAGCGGCTGCACGCGCGCGACGCTTACGAGGGGACCGGCATCGGATTGGCGATCGTCAAGAAGATCGTCGAATACCATGGCGGACGGATCTGGCTGGACGTCGACGTCTCTCCGGGAGCATCGATCTGGTTCACGCTTCCGGTCATGCCGGGTTCGGCGCCGGTTCCGGCGTTGCAAGAGGTCTCTTCTCAGGAGGGCACGGCATGAGCGTGGAGCGTGAGAACGGCACACCGATCGAGGTGTTGCTCGTCGAGGACGACCCCGGCGACGTGCTGATGACCCAGGAGGCGTTCGAGGAGCACAAGGTCCGCAACCGGCTCAACGTCGTCTCCGACGGGGCCGAGGCGCTCGCCTACCTCCGGCGCGAGGGGCAGTATGCGAACGCGGTCCGCCCCGACCTCATCCTCCTCGACCTGAACCTGCCCCGCCGCGACGGCCGCGAGGTGCTCGCCGAGATCAAGAAAGACGACGACCTGGGCCGCATCCCGGTCGTCGTGCTCACCACCTCCTCGGCCGACGAGGACATCCTGCGCAGTTACCAGCTGCACGCGAACGCGTACGTCACCAAGCCGGTCGACTTCGAGCGGTTCATCGCGGTGATCCGGCAGATCGACGAGTTCTTCGTCAGTGTCGTGAAGTTGCCGCCGCGTGCTTGATCAGGTCGCTGACCTCGTCCGTGAGGTCGCGCACACCGTCGTGCTGCCACGCTTTCAGCGACTGTCCGCCGACGAGGTGCAGCAGAAGTCGCCCGGTGACCTGGTCACCATCGCCGACCAGGAGTCCGAGCGGGCGCTGACCCGCGGGCTGACCGCCCTGTTGCCCGGCTCGGTCGTCGTCGGCGAGGAGGCCGTCTCCGCCGACCCGTCCGTCCGCGACCGGCTCGGCGGCAGCGGCTCGGTCTGGGTCGTCGACCCGGTCGACGGCACCAACAACTTCGCCGCCGGGCGGACCCCGTTCTGTGTGATGGTCGCCCTGGTCCGCGACGGCGAGACCGCCGCTGCCTGGATCCTCGACGTGATCGCCGACCACCTGACCGTCGCCGAACTGGGCGCCGGCGTCTACCGCGACGGCCAGCGGATCAAGGCGCGTACCGACGATCCCGGCGCGGCCGCCCTGAACGGCGTGATCGCCGGCAAGTACTTCCCCGACGAGCTGCGGACCGAGATCCTCACCAACGCCGCGGGGCTGGGCGGTTACACCGGCGGGCGGCACTGCGCGGGCTACGAGTACCCCGCGGTCGCCATCGACGAGCAGCAGTTCGCGATGTTCTGGCGGATCCTGCCTTGGGACCACGTGCCCGGCGCGCTGATCGTCCGCGAGGCCGGCGGGGTGGTCCGCCACCTGGACGGCACCGAGCACCGGCCGACCGGCCACCAGCGCGGTCTGCTCGTCGCGGCGAACGAGGACATCTGGCACACCGTGCACAGGACACTCTTCCCATCCGGGCTCTCGATCGGGTGAGAGTGCGGTCACATCGGGATGGGACCGCGCGGGGGCCGTTCGTGGATCTAGGGTGCGGGCATGGCGTCGTACCTCGATGAGCTCTTCGGACTGAACGGCCGGCTCGCGGTCGTCACCGGAGGCAGCTCAGGCATCGGCCGCGCGATGGCCCTCGCCCTCGGCCGGTCCGGCGCGCGGATCGTGGTGGTGGCCCGGCGTGCCGCGCCGATGACCGAGGTGGTCACCGAGCTGCGCGGCCACGGCGTGGAGGCGGACGCGATCTCCGCCGACCTCGCCGACCGGGAGGCCGTCAAGGTCGCCATCACCAAGATCACCGAGGGGTACGGTGACCCCGACATCCTGGTCAACTCGGCAGCCGTCAACCTGCGCCCACCACTGGCCGAGCTCTCCGACGAGGTGTGGGACCTGACCGTTTCCGCCAATCTGACCGCTCCGTTCCTGCTCGGTCAGGCGTTCGCCCCGGCGATGGCGCGACGTGGCTGGGGCCGGATCATCAACGTGGTCTCCCAGCAGGCGTTCCGTGCCTACGGCAACAGTGGTGCCTACGGTGCGGCCAAAGCCGGGCTGGTCGGGCTGACCCGCTCGCAGGCCGAGGCGTGGTCCTCCGGCGGCGTCTGCTGCAACGCGATCGCCCCGGGGGTGGTGCACACGCCACTCACCGAGGCCGTTTTCGCCGATCCCACGAAGGTGTCGGCGCACGCCGGCCGTACGATGATCGGTCGCAACGGCATCCCCGACGATTTCGCCGGTTGTGTCGTTTTTCTGGCGAGCAATGCGGCTCAGGCGGTCACGGGGCAGACACTCTTCGTCGACGGTGGATACTCGGCGACCTGATCGATCTCCCTCAAGCCTGGTCCGACACGGTAAAGTACCGGCGCTCACGACTTGGAGGTATCTGTGGCGGCCAGTCTCCCGCGCCGGTGCACCGCCCTGCTCGCGCTCTTCGCCGCAGCCGTGGCACTGGTGCTCGTCGCACCCGCGTCGCCGGCCTCCGCCGACCCCGAGGGCGGCACCAAGAAGCTGCGCGCCGCGCTCGAGACCGCCGCGAAGGGATACGACGCGGCGAAGACCAAGCTGGCCAACTCGAAGAACCGGCAGAAGCAGCTCACCGAGGCGCTCAAACGGTCGGAGACGAACGCGACGGCCCTGACCTCGCAGGTCAACGCCGTCGCTACCCGCGTCTACCAGATGGGCCGGGTCAACACGGTCAGTCTGCTCCTCGGCAGCGGCTCGCCGAACAACTTCATGGAGCGGCTGCAGAGTCTCGACGCGCTGGCCCAGATGGACAGCGGCACCCTCGCCGGGTACCGCAACGAGATCGACACCGCGAAGAAGGCCAAGACCGCGCTGGACGCCGAGGTCATCGAGCAGCAGCGCCAGGTCAACGTGATGGCGAAGAGGAAGCGGGAGGCCGAGGTGGCCCTCGCCGAGGTCGGTGGCGGCTCGGCTGGAGGCTTCGTCGACCCCAACTCGGCAGCGGCCAAGCCCGCGCCCCGCAACTCCGACGGCTCGTGGCCGAAGGAGTCGTGCACCGTCAAGGACCCCACCTCCAGCGGCTGCATCACGCCACGCACCCTGCACGCCTACCAGGAGGCGCAGGCCGCCGGCTTCAAGCGGTACACGGTGTGTTTCAGTGAGCGCTCCTCCGGCGAGCACCCGAAGGGCCGCGCCTGCGACCACTCGGCGGCGGCCGGCGGCTTCGAGAACTCCGCGGCCACCGGGGGCGACAAGACGTATGGCGACCGGCTCGCCGCCTTCTACGTCAAGAACGCGGACGAGCTCGGCGTGATGTATGTGATCTGGTACCGCCAGATCTGGATGCCGAGCACCGGCTGGCGCGCCTACAGCGCCAGCGGGGGACCGGCCGCGGTGCACACGAACCACGTGCACCTCTCCATGCTCTAGGTGCTCCGCAGCCCCGAATCTCCACGCCGGTAACATCCCGGCGTGGAGACCAAGCCGCGCGCCCTGCCCTCGGCCCTGGCCACCGCTCTGGCCTTCGGGGCCAGCGGGGCCGTCCTCGTCCTCGAGATCGTCGCGTTGCGCCTGGTCGGGCCCTATGTCGGCGTCACCCTTCAGGTCAGCAGCTCGGTCATCGGCGTGGCACTGGCCGCCATCGCCTACGGCGCGTGGATCGGCGGGCGACTCGCCGACCGCTTCGACCCGCGTACGCTGCTCGCACCCGCCCTGATCCTCGGCGCCATCGGTTCGGCGGTCACCCTGCCGCTGGTCCGCTGGGGTGGCGAGCTGCTGCGTGGCGGTGCCGCTCCGGCCGTGCTCCTGCTCGCCGCCTGCGCCATCTTCCTGCCCGCCCTGGTGCTTTCGACGATCCCGCCGATGGTCGTCAAACTCCAGCTCGCCGACCTGAGCCAGGCCGGCACCGTGGTCGGCCGGCTGTCCAGCATCGGCACCCTCGGCGCGATCACCGCGACCCTGGTCACCGGTTTCGTCTTCGTCGCGGCGATGCCCAGCAGCGTGATCGTCATGAGTCTGGCCGTGGTGCTGGCCGCCTCCGGCTTCGCGCTGGGCTGGTGGCTGCGCCGTGACCTGCCCGGCACACCCCGGATCCGTGCCTCGCTGGCCGCGGTCGGGCTCGTCGGTGCCGGGCTCGGAGCGGCCGCACCGACCCCCTGTGACGTGGAGACCGCCTACCACTGCGCCAGCGTCGTCGAGGATCCGGCCCGCGAGGGGGGCCGCACCCTGCTCCTCAACTCGGCGCGGCACTCGTACGTCGACCTCGACGACCCGACCTATCTGGAGTTCGAGTACGTCAAGTGGATCGGAGCGGTCACCGACGTGCTCGCTCCGGCCGGTACCCGGATCGACGCCCTGCACCTCGGCGGTGGCGGATTCACCGTCCCCAACTACGTGCGCGCCACCCGCCCCGGCAGTGACCAGCTCGTCCTCGAACTCGATGGCGGCCTGGTCGACCTCGACGAGCGGGACCTCGGTCTGAGGCCCGGCCCCGACCTGCGTGTCCAGGTCGGCGATGCCCGGGTCGGCCTGGCCGCGCGCCCGGACGCCGCCTACGACCTCGTGGTGGGCGACGCCTTCGGTCACCTGGTGGTCCCGTGGCACCTGGCCACCAGGGAGATGGCCGACGAGGTGGCCCGTGTGCTGCGCCCGGGCGGCGTCTACGCCCAGAATGTGATCGACTATCCGCCGAACCGCTTCATCCGCGCCGAGGTGGCCACCGTCGCGGCGGCCTTCCCGAACGTCGCTTTGATCGCCCCGCCCGCGTCGATCGCCGGCGATCGCGGCTCCAACTTCGTCATCCTGGCCTCGCACAGCCCGTTGCCGGTGAACGCGATGTGGCCCCGGCTGGCCGCCATCGAGGAGCCGGTGACCGTGCTCACCGGCCCGGAGCTGGACGCCTTCGTCGACGGCGCCCGGGTGCTCACCGACGACTACGCCCCGGTGGACCAGCTCCTGGCCGGCTGACCCGATCGCCGCGGTTTCCGGCTGGTTTTCGGCGTGCGGCACCGGACCCTCGGTCAATCGGGCGAGAATCGGCGCATGGTGCGTACGGAGCGAAACGGTCAGACTGGTTCGCTTCGTCTCGCCGGCCGGTACCGCCTGATCGAGAAACTCGGCACCGGCGGCATGTCGGTGGTCTGGCGCGGATACGACGAGATCCTCGGCCGTGACATCGCCGTCAAGGTGCTCTCGCCACGACTGGCCGACGACCGTGCCTTCCGTGACCGGCTGCGGCAGGAGGCGCTGGCCGCCGCCCGGCTCTGCCATCCGCACATCACCGGCATCCACGACTTCGGCGAGGCGCCGATCTCCGAACACCTGACCGTCCCCTACGTGGTGATGGAACTCAACGACGGCGAGTCGGTCGGTGCCCGGATCGGCCGGCAGGGCTCCCTCGACTGGCGGGAAGCCGTCATGATCAGCGCCGAGGTCGCGTCGGCGCTCGCCACCGCACACGCCCGCGGTCTCGTGCACCGCGACGTCACCCCGGCCAACGTGATGCTGACCGGAGCCGGTGCCAAGATCGTCGACTTCGGGATCTCCGCCGTCATCGGCCAGCGCGACGCCGCCGCCGACGGCAGCCTGCTCGGCACCCCCGCCTACCTCGCCCCGGAACGCCTCGGAGGTGCCGCGGTCCTGCCGGCCACCGACGTCTACGCCCTCGGGCTCCTGCTCTACCGTGCGCTCACCGGGCGGATGCCGTGGCCTGCCGGCAACACCGCCGAAGCACTGCGCGCCCACCTTTACGCCGACCCCGACCCGATCCCGGAACTCGCCGGAATGCCGGCCGGTGTCGCCGAGCTGTGCCTGCGGTGCCTCGCCAAGAACCCGGCCGACCGTCCCGCCGCCGCCGAGGTCGCCCGGGCCCTGGCCGCAACCGTGGGGGTGCGGGCCGTCATCCCGCCGCTGCGACCGGGCGAGCGGCACGAGACACCGGCGGCCAGGGCGGTCGCGGCGGTCCCGGTGCCACGAGCCGGATCGGGGGTACGCCGTATGCTCCGCGCCTGCCTCGGCCGGCGCGCGGGTGCCGTCACGACCGTACGTCTGCGGGCCGGACTCCTCCTCGGATCCGCGCTCCGCCTCGGCCGGGTGCGGCCACTCGGAGGCGGACTGTTCATCGGCAGGCGTCACCTGCACCACACCCGTAGCCTCCACACCCGCAGCCTGCACGGCCGTCGTCGCCGGATGCCCGCGATCGCCGTCCTCGCCACACTGAGCCTGCTCGCCGCCAGCGCGGTCAGCTGGTCCACCCGGCGCGGAACCGAGGACAGCGGTCCCGCTCACCCCACCGCCGCGGGTGCCGGCGCACCGGCCGCCGCGGGGCCGGACCGGGTCCGCTGCAAGGTCCGTTACCAGGTGCGCCGCGACTCCGGCTCCTACTTCGAGGCACGGCTCAGCGTGGTCACGTCGGAGACCGCGGACTGGCGGGTGGAGTTCGCCTATCCCGGTACGCAACGGCTCGCCGCCACCCCCAAGGCGGTCGCGCAGCACGGCCGCCGGGTGGTGGTGAACGGTCAGGGACGCTCGCGCGCGGTCATCCTCCAGGGCGGTTATCGCGACCACAACCCGTTGCCCCTCTCCTTCGCGCTGAACGGGCTGCCGTGCCGCGCCGAAGTCCTGGGTGGCACCACCGGCGAATCCTCCAGGGGCTCGCTCGACGGCGGAAGCGCCTCGTCCGGTGGGGACGCGGTCAAGGCAGCCCCGATCGACGACACCCCGGCCGGTGACCGGCGACGTTCACCCGGCCGCCGGAGCGGGACGTCCCGTCGCAACACGCCCCCGCCCGAGCGCGTCCCCGAACCCGTCGTCAAAGGCTCGGGCGGCTTCTCCCTGGCCCTGTGACCCGTCGTCGATAGGGTCGAGGACATGACAAGACTCGCAGTGGTGACCGGAGGCGGCACCGGGATCGGCAGGGCCACGGCCGGCATGCTCGCCGGTGAGGGCTTCGACGTGATCATCGTCGGCCGTCGTGCCGAGGTGCTCGCCGACGCGGTGAAGTGGATCGGGCCGCAGGCCGTTGCCGTCACCGCCGATGCCTCCGACCCGGCCCAGGTGCCCGCGGTGGTCGAGGCCGTCGCCGGGCGTCCGCTCGACGTGCTGGTCAACAACGCGGGGGCGTACATCGGGGGCGACGACACCACCCTGGAGGGGGTGGCCGCCCGCTGGCGGGCGAACCTCGACTCGAACGTGCTCTCCGCCGTCCTCATGACGACCGCGCTCCTTCCGCTTCTGCGCCGCCCGGGCGGCAAGATCATCCTGACCAGCTCCATCGCCGCCCAGCGTGGCGGCGGTGGTCCCTACTCGGCGGCCAAGGCGGCCCTGCACGGGTACGGGCTGGACCTGGCCACCTCGCTCGGCGCCGACGGCATCACGGCGAACGTGGTCGCACCCGGCTACGTCACCGACAGCGAGTTCTTCGACGGCCGGATGACCCCGGAGGGTCACCGGACCCGTGTCGAGGCCAGCGTGCTCAAGCGGGCCGGCACGCCCGACGACATCGCCGAGACGGTGCGCTGGCTCGTCGGCCCGGGCGGCGGCTTCGTCACCGGTCAGATCATCAACGTCAACGGCGGCTCCGTGCTGGGCCGCTGACCCGTCCGGACGGTCTCCTCCGGCCCGTCCGGAGGTTTCCGGTCGTCCTGGCGTTCCCGCTCCGTACCCCGTTGCCTTTACCGGGCTGCCGCCTCATTACGGGTTGCCGCCTCATTCCGCGCCGCCACTGAATCGGCCCTCTCCCGGCCGGTTGGTGCGGAAACGTAGCCCCGACCATCGTTCGTCGATGGCGATCTGCCCGCACGGGCGCATGTCGAAATCGGCCACGATCGGCCACAGTGAGTCCCGGTTGATATCGGCCTTGTTGCCCTTCGGATAGGCGATCCAGAACACACCCGGCTTGTCCAGGTCGGCGCGGTGCTGCTCCAACTGGTCCCGCACACCGGCGGCGTCCTCGACGAACAGCACCGCGGTGCTCGCAGTGGCCAGGGCCCCGCTCTCCCGGACGCCCTCGGGCATCGGGGTGAGCAGCGGGAGCCGGGCCGGCTCGTTCAGCCACACGGTGGAGTTCGGCTTGATCATCAGCTTCTCGGCGATCGTCTTGGTCATGTCCTGAGGCTTCCATTCGTACAGGGATCGTTGTCCGGCTTCGGTGAAGGCTTCCCACGTCGGGGCCGCCCAAGTAGTGGGCCGCCCATGTCGCGGCACTGCCCGTGTCGTGGGGCCGCTCATGTCGGGGGCCGCTCATGTCGCGGGGCTGTCCGGAGTGCCACCCCGGTGTCCGGGTTGCCGCCCGTCCGGGGTGGCACCCGCCCGGCTGCCACCCGTCCGGATGGCGACCGTAACCGGACCGGGGTGCCACCGATCCGGGGGCGCGGGCCGGTCACTGACCGGCCCGCCCTGGTGGTGGTCGAGGCCCGGCCTCCGCGGGCCGGACCCCGCTGCGTGCCGGAACAACGCGGACAGGTCGCCTGCCCGCGATCCGCTGCCCGGTCCGCCGAGCCGTCCCCCTGCGTGAAGCCTGCATGCCGACCCTCCTGAACGCCGATCCCGCTGGACGGAGCGAGCATTGCCGGTTCGCGAGGGCAGCGCTGGGCAGACTGTGGACAACTCCCGAGTGTGGATAACTCCGGGCCGGTCCTTGCGGGCTGATAGACATGCCGGGTGACTGATACGACGCGGACGGCAGCCGAGCGGGCGGTGGTGCGGGAGCGGGCCGAGGAGGTGCTCCGGCGCCTCGCCGGGGAGCACGCCGTCCTTCGGGAGGACCAGTGGCGGGCGATCGAGGCCCTCACCGTGGATCGGCGGCGCGTGCTCTGCGTGCAGCGCACCGGATGGGGCAAGTCGGCGGTCTATTTCGTGGCCACGGCGCTGCTCCGGTCCGGGGTGGCGGCCTTGCCAGGCGACCTTCCGGCTGGTCCGACAGTCATCGTGTCGCCACTGCTCGCCCTCATGCGCAACCAGGTCGAGTCCGCCGCCCGGGCCGGCATCACCGCGCGCACGATCAACTCGGCCAACCTCGACGAGTGGTCACTGATCGAGCAGGAGATCCGGGCCGGCGAGGTCGACGTGCTGCTGATCAGTCCCGAGCGGCTGAACAACCCCGACTTCCGTGACAACGTGCTGCCCGGTCTGGCCGGAAGCACCGGTCTGCTGGTGGTCGACGAAGCGCACTGCGTCTCCGACTGGGGGCATGACTTCCGGCCGGACTACCGGCGGTTGCGGACGTTCCTGGCGGGGCTTCCAGGGCGTACGCCGGTGCTGGCCACCACCGCCACCGCCAACGCCCGGGTGACCGCCGACGTCGCCGACCAGCTCGGTGACGCGCTGGTCCTGCGCGGTCCGCTCGAGCGTGACTCGCTGCGCCTGGCCGCGCTGCGCCTGGAGAACCCGGCACACCGCCTGGCCTGGCTCGCCGATCACCTGGAGCGGCTGCCGGGCTCCGGCATCGTCTACACGCTGACCGTCGCGGCGGCCACCGAGACCGCCGACTTCCTGCGGTCCCGTGGCTTCGAGGTGGCGTCCTACACCGGTCAGGTCGAGGACACCGAGCGTCGTGCCGCCGAGCAGGACCTGCTGACCAACAAGATCAAGGCGCTGGTCGCGACGTCCGCGCTGGGCATGGGTTTCGACAAACCCGACCTGGGGTTCGTGGTCCACCTCGGAGCACCCCCGTCGCCGATCGCCTACTACCAGCAGGTCGGCCGGGCCGGCCGCGCCGTCGAGCACGCCGAGGTGGTGCTGCTGCCGGGCCCGGAGGACACCGCGATCTGGCGCTACTTCGCCTCGCTGGCGTTCCCGCCGGAGGACCAGGTGCGGGCGGTGCTGTCCCAGCTCTCCCCGGACCAGCCGATGTCCACCCAGGCGCTGGAGCCGCTGGTCGATCTCCGGCGTACCAGGCTGGAGCTGATGCTCAAGGTTCTCGACGTGGACGGAGCGGTCCGCCGCACCCGGGGCGGCTGGCTCGCCACCGGTGAGCCGTGGATCTATGACGAGGCACGACTCAGGCGCGTCGCCGAGGCCCGCGAGACCGAGCAGAAGACCATGATCGAGTATGCCGTGACGACCACCTGCCGCATGGAGTTCCTCCGTCGGTGTCTCGACGATCCGGAAGCGGTCCCGTGCGGTCGCTGTGACAACTGTGCCGGCCCGCTGTTCGACGCCGAGGTGTCGTCGGCCTCGCTGGCGGCGGCCGACGCCTTCCTGGGCCGTCCCGGCACCGAGATCGCCCCGAAGAAGATGTGGCCCACCGGTCTGGCCGCGGTCGGCATCTCACTCAAAGGCCGGATCGCGCCCGGCGAACAGAGCGAACCGGGCCGTGCCGTCGGCCGCCTCTCCGATCTCGGGTGGGGGAGCCGGTTGCGTGCGGCCGTCGCCCCGGAGTCACCTGACGCCCCGATCCCCACCGACCTGGCCGGTGCGGTGATCGAGGTGCTCAAGGCCTGGGCCAGGGGAGACGACGCCTGGAAACAGCGCCCGGCCGCCGTCGTGGCGGTTTATTCACAGCGTCATCCACAACTTATCCACAGCCTCGCCGAGCACATCGCCACGGTGGGCCGCCTTCCGATGCTCGGCACGCTGGAGTCCGCGAACCCCCTCGGTCGTATCGGTGAGCCGGGTGCCTGTCGAGGCAACAGTGCCCAGCGTGTGCGAGCCCTGCACGATGCCTTCGAAGTTCCTGCCCGTATTAGCTCTGAGCTGCAAGAACTATCCGGTCCAGTGCTCTTGGTGGACGACTTGACCGACTCCGGCTGGACGCTGGCGCTGGCCGGTCGGGCACTCCGTAGAGCGGGAGCTCCAGGAGTCCTGCCGCTGACCCTCGCGATAGCGGGCTGACCGCCATAGCCGCTCGTTCCCGAGTCGCACCCCGTCGTCCCGCCTGTGGATAACTTCACCGGTACCCATCGAGGTGGGAAGGCCTTGCCGGCTTCTCCGACGGGGGAGTCAGGGGTTGCCGAGGATGGCGTTTCGGGTGGGGCGGCGGTCGATCTCCATGAAGCGATGTGCGCCGGCCAGTTCCTCGAAGCCGGCCCTGCGGTAGACCTCGTGCGCGTCCCGGGTGGCGAGAAGGAAACGGAGGATGCCCCGCTCGGATAGGTCCGCAACGATCGTGTCGATGATCCACTGGCCGAGGCCGTGACCCCGGTGCGGCTCGTCGACGAAGACGTCGCAGATCCAGGCGAACGTGGCGCCGTCGGTCACCGCCCGGGCGAAGGCGACCTGCTCGGTACCGTCGGCGGTGAAGACCGAATAGGGAAGTGAACCGTCGATGGATCGGGCCACCAGATCGTAGGACCGGCCGGCCGCCCAGTAGGACTCCTCGGTGAGCCACCGGTGCACCCGGCTGAAGTCGACGCGTTTCGGGTCTGCTGACAGGACATACCCGTCGCGTGTCAGTTCCTCCATCAGCTCCTCCTTCGTCACGTTTCCGCAAGGGGCCGGTCGCATGGTGTCACAGCGGCCGATCCACGCGGTCGGCGAGGCACGCGTGTCACAGAAGGCGGACAACCGGCGAAGCAGCCAGCCGGCCGCGAGGACAGGTGGGCTGCGAGAAACAGGTGGGTGGCGGCGAGGGCAGGTGGGTGGCCGCGAGGACGGGTGGGTGGCGCCGTGAAGGTAGGTGGGTGGCCGCGAGGACAGCGGGTGTCTCACAGCAGATGGGTGACGGCTGTGGCCAGGCGGGTCAGCCATGTGGTGGGGGAGCTGTCGGGTGGCGGAGTGCCCAGGACCCTCCAGGTGGGGATGGTCTCCGGGGCCAGCACCCGCGCGAACGGCAGATCGGGCTCGGCAGGGCAGGGCCCGGCAAGAGGGGCGGGGCCCACCACGGCCAGGACCTTCGGCGGCGGCGCGAACGACGGCACCCCGGTCGTGTACTCCGAGGACGGTGTGAGGTCCAGCATCGAGCGGAGCAGGGTGGACTCGGCGCCGAGGGCCAGCCGTCGCAGGCGTGGGCGCAGGTGCATGCCGTCCAGTTCGGCGAGCAGGACCGCGTCGTAGAGGTCCTTCATCGCGGAGACGCCGTTGGTCTTCTGGTCGGCGGCCAGCCAGTGCAGTTTCCACGCCAGGGACAGCTCGCGGCTCGCCGTCCACATCGCGACCGGCGGTAGACCCCCGGCCCGCGGGACGGCCGTGCAGATCGCGGGCTCGGGCAGCCGCTCGCCCCACGCCAGGTCGACCTGCACACTGCCGACCTCGAAATCCTCGGCCCGCCACGGGACGGTGAGCCGGATCCGGCCGGTCGCCCCACCCGGCTCGTAGTCGGCGTAGTCGAGATCTGTCGAGACCTCCACCGAGTTGTGATCGAACACGATCCCGTCGGCGGACCACGGACTGTCGGCGAGCAGCTTCGCGAAGTCGTCCTCGATCTCCTCCCACGGGCCGGTGTCGAGGTCCTCGGCGGCGACCCAGTGGAGGCCCTCGGGTGGCAGCCGCGGATGGTGGCCGCCGGTGCCGAACTCCTCGAACTCCCAGATCTCGTTGCGGATCGCCCGGTGTGCGGCCTCCGGCCACTGCTGGACGAACGAGGGGGCGTCGACATACGGATACGGGTCGAGGTCGTCGGGCACGACCGGCGGCTGCCACACCATGAAGTCGAGGTCGCCGGGTGGCCGGGCCACGTCACCCACCCAGGCCGGCATGGTCATGCTGCCGCGCAGCACCAGGATGTCCGCCCAGTGCGACCCGGCGATCAGCGTCAGCACATGATCGAGAGCGGACCGGTGGTGGGAACTCACCCGAACCACCCGGAGTCCAGGCCGGGGTTGTCGTCGACGAGCACCCACTCCTCCTCGACCTCGGCGACCTCCCACCCGGCGCCGGTCAGCGCGCCCACCAGCGCGGACAGTCGCGACGCGGCGACCGGCAGCCCGACCTCGTAGCAGCGCTGGGTGACGAACCGCTCCTGCACGCCGTCGGGGCGCACCCGCCGGGCGTTGCGGGACAGCCGGGCGTCGTGCTCGACGGCGACCTCCCGTACCCCCTCGAGGTCTGTCCCGGCGGGAACCAGGACCTTGACGTGATGCTCGAAGTAGAGCCCGGGCTGCGTGTCGGCCTCCGCCGCGGCGGCCTCGACCTTGAGCCGGGCGACCGGGAAGCCCTCGGCGTGCAGTGCGGCGGCCGTCCGCCGGGCGTCCGCCTCGGCGGAGGCCGGCGTGCCGTCGGAGAGCCAGCTCAGCATCGGCTGGCTGGCGTGGTCGCCGCGATCGAGCAGGATCCGGGTGTATTTGACGCCGTGTGAGCCCGCCCATGATCGAAGCCGATCGTCGAGCGCATCGGCGGCCACCGTCAGATGGATCTCATATCGCCTCACCGGCGCACGGTAACCGCGGGGTATGACATCCCGGTAGGCTTCACGAATAGTCGGACCGGGGTTGGAGGGATCCTGTTGTGGCCGGGATGCCTGACGAGCCCGAGGGCGAGCCCGAGTTCGGGCTTTCGGCGAAAGGCGCGGGTGAGGCGACACCCGGTTTCCGGTTCGCCGCCATTGGCGCGCTGCTGATCGTGGTGCTCTTCGCGGGTTACGGACTGGGCCGGCTCAACTCGGGCAGCGGCGTCCCCGCCGCGGCGACCCCCGCGGTGACGCCGTCGGCGAGTCCGTTCGACGAGAGCCAGCCGCATGTGCACGGCGACACCGGCCCGGTCATCGGGAGCGGCAACGGCGCGCCGGTCAGTGGCCTCTCGCTCAGCGGCAGCGGCCTCACCCTGACCCCGTTCTCCACGATCTTCGAGGCCGGGCCGGCACAGCGGCTGGAGTTCACGATCAACGGCCCGGGCGGTGCCCCGGTGACCACCTTCGCAGTGGTGCACGACAAGCCGTTGCACCTGATCGTCGCCCGCCGCGACCTCACCGGCTTCCAGCACCTGCATCCGGTGATGGCCCCCGACGGCACGTGGGGCGTCGACCTGGCCTTCGCCGAGCCCGGTGTGTACCGGATGTTCGCCGACTTCACCGCACAGGTCGGTGGTGCGCGGGTCGCCACGACCCTGGGCACGGACCTGACGGTCCCGGGGGAGTACATCCCGCTCACCGCGCCCGATCCGGTCCGGGTCGTGACCACCGACGATTTCCAGGTGGGGTACGAGGGAACGCCCGTCACCGAGTCGACTCAGCCGCTGCTGATGTCCGTCGCCGACGCCGCCGGCAAGCCGGTGACCCTGGAGCCGTATCTGGGCGCCTACGGCCACCTGGTCATGCTGCGGCAGGGTGATCTCGGCTACGTCCACGTGCACCCCGAGACGCAGCTGGTCGACGGCAGGATCAAGTTCTGGCTGGCCGCCCCGAGCCCGGGCACCTATCGGATGTTCCTCGACTTCCAGGTCGCCGGGAAGGTGTCCACGGCATCCTGGACCGTCGTCGTCAGCTGAGTCAGCCGATCATCCCCGCCAGGGCCGGGTCGACCCCCCACTGGCCGGTCAGCGAGTCGTACTCGGCGCGCTGCTCGGGGGTGGGTGCGGCGCCGGTCCGCCGGGCCCGCAGCATCAGGTTGCGCGGGGTGTGCGCCGAGTCGATGAACTCGACCACGTCCACCCGGTAACCGTGCAGCCGCAGCAGGGCGGCCCGCAGTGAGTCGGTCAGCACGTCGGCGAACCGCTCCCGCAGGATGGCGTGGCGGATCATCTCCCCGTACGGCTCCGGCGCTGAGCCCTTCTTGAGCTGTGCCGCGATGTCGTGGTGGCAGCACGGCGCGGCCAGCACCCACTTGGCCGCCCAGCCGACCGCCCGGGCCAGCGCCTGATCGGTGGCCGTGTCGCAGGCGTGCAGCGCGAGCACCAGGTCCGGCGCGACGGGCAGTTCGGCGTCCTCGATGGTCCCGGCCACGAACGTCACGTCGTCGGAGCAGCCCAGTTCGGCGGCGACGGCGGTGTTCCGTACCCGCTGATCCTCGCGGACGTCGACCCCGACGACCTGGACCGCGACGCCCCGCCCGGCCAGATATCGATAGGCGGCGAAGGTGAGGTAGGCATTTCCGCAGCCCAGGTCGACGACGCGCAGCGGAGTCGGCAGGTCGTCGGGGAGGGTCGCGGCGAGCGCCCGCAGGAAGGCGTCGATCTGACGGCGTTTCGCCGCCGTGCCGCCGACCACGGAGAACAGCGGGTCACCGGGGTCGAGCAGCCACTGCTTGGCCCGGTCGTGCGACTCCGGGGTACGCGGCGCGGCGACCGTGGCCGAGCGGTGCACCTGGGCGTCGCCCTTCTTCGTGATCCGGACCTGCACCGTCGCCGCGTCGGTCTCCACGTGCCAGTTGCCGAAGGGCTCGGCCAGCAGCGCGTCGACCGCCGCGGCCGCCTCGGCCCCGTCGACGTTGCGCGTGTACGGCCGGGCGCCGTCGTCGGTGACGATCTGCAATCTCCGCCCGGTCTTCAACGTCACCGGGCGTAGCTGTGCCCGCGTCACCGTGGGTGTGTGCCCACGACGCCGTCCGGCAGCGACGGCCCGGGTGAGGCCCGGGGCGAGGAGAAGCTCCCGCACCTCGGCGAGGACTGATTCGAGCGGTTCTGGCATGACTTCCATTCTGCTATTCGCGACAGAGGCGTCCGTGGGGCTGTGTACCTGGTCCGACGCGGTTAAGTTGATCGGTGCCGTAGAAGAAGACGAGGTGCCCCCCACGATGTCCTTCCTCGCCGACTCCTCCGCGCCCACACTGCTCTCCGACCGTTTGCGGGAGATCAACCTCAGGGAGAGCGCCGGGTCGCGGCAGAGCCTGTTCGTCACCCACCTGGCATCCGGTCAGTTGCCCCTGGCCGCCTACGCCGAGTTACTCAGTCAGTACTGGTTCATCTACGAGTCGCTGGAGCTCGCCGCTACCGCGATGACCGACGATCCGGTGGCCCGCCGTTTCGTCTACCCGGAGTTGTTCCGCCTGCCGGCGCTCGAGTCGGACCTGCGGTTCCTCTTCGGTTCGCGCTGGCAGAGCCGGATCACGGCGCTGTCGGCGACCACCACCTACTGCTCACGGATCCGCAGCGCCGCCTTCGGCCGGGCCACCGAGTACGTCGCACACCACTGCACCCGCTACCTCGGCGATCTGGCCGGAGGGCAATGGCTGGGGCAGGCGGTC
This sequence comes from Actinoplanes subglobosus, assembly GCF_042650585.1. NCBI lineage: Bacteria > Bacillati > Actinomycetota > Actinomycetes > Micromonosporales > Micromonosporaceae > Actinoplanes > Actinoplanes subglobosus. The sequence continues at coordinate 242,797 of NZ_JBHSBL010000012.1, read as the reverse complement.
GTCGAGGCGTACGGATTCCGCCGTGAGGGTTTCCGGTTCTTCGTCTTCGAGGGGATCGACCCGCCGGTGTTCCGGGCCCGTTACCGGGAACGGCTCAACGCCGTGCCGTGGGCCCGCCGCCAGCAGGACGCGTTCCTCCGCGAGGTGTCCGCCGCCTACCGGCTCAACATGGACCTGCTGGCCGAACTGTGGCGTGGCTGGACCTGATACGGCGACGGGACCGGGATCGACCCGGTCCCGTTCCGTGACGGATCAGGCCTCGGGGCCGGCCGACAGTTCGGCCCCGGCCGGGCGGGTGGTGCGACGCCGGCGTCGGCGCGGGGCCGCCGCGCCCTCGTCCGACGTGGTCTCGGCGGCCGGAGCAGCCTCGACCGGCGCCTCCGCGGCACCGTCGGAGAAGGTCATCGCCGTCGCGGCGGTCCGGCGGCGCCTGGTCCGGGCCCGGGGTGCGGCATCTTCCGTCGCCGGTGCCTCGGAGGCGGCGAGCGCCTCGGAAGAGGCAGGGGTCTCGGAGGAAGCGGGGGCCTCGGAGGAGACCGGTGCCACGGCGCCGTCCTCGGTCACCCGGCGGCGGCGACGCTGACGCGCGGGCCGCTCGGTCGCCTCGCCGGAACCGGAACCGGAACTGGGCGCGGCGTCAGCCGACGGTCCGGAGTCGCCACCACGTGACCGGCCACGACCACCCCGGTCACGGTCGCGGTCACCACGGCCACGGCCACGCCGCCCGACGGTGCCGAGGTCCTCCTCGACCTCCGCGGAGAGCCCGGCCCGGCTGCGCGAAGCGGTCGGCAGGGTGCCCGAGACGTCGGTCGGGATGTCCAGGTCCGCGTAGAGCGCGGGGGACGTGTGGTACGTCTCCGGAGGCTCCGGCATGGTGAGACCGAGCGACTTGTCGATCAGCACCCAGCGCGGCATGTCCTCCCAGTCCACGAAGGTGACCGCGACACCGGTGGCACCGGCCCGGCCGGTACGGCCGATGCGGTGCGTGTACGTCTCCGGGTCCTCCGGGCAGTCGTAGTTGATCACGTGGGTGACGCCCGAGACGTCGAGGCCACGGGCCGCCACGTCGGTCGCCACCAACACGTCGATCTTGCCGCTCCGGAACGCCCGCAGCGCCCGCTCACGAGCACCCTGACCCAGGTCGCCGTGCACGGCCGCGACCGCGAAACCGCGGAAGTCGAGGTCCTCGGCGACCCGGTCGGCGGCCCGCTTCGTACGCGTGAAGATCATCGTGAGACTGCGGTCCTTGGCCTGCAGGATCCGCGCCACCATCTCCACCTTGTTCAGCGGGTGGGTGCGGTAGACGACCTGCTTGGTCAGCGGGGACGGGCCGCTCTCGGTGGTGTGCCCGGCGTGGATGGTGACCGGGTTGCGCAGGAACCGGCGCGACAGGGCGACGATCGGGTCCGGCATGGTCGCCGAGAACAGCATCGTCTGACGCTGCTCCGGGATCATCGCCAGGATCTTCTCGACGTCCTCCAGGAAGCCCAGGTCGAGCATCCGGTCGGCCTCGTCGAGCACCAGGGCGCGGATCGAGCTCAGCTTGAGCTGTTTCTGCTTGCACAGGTCGAGCAGGCGGCCGGGGGTGCCGACCAGGATCTCGACGCCCTTCTTGAGGGCCTCGACCTGCGGCTCGTAGGCCACGCCGCCGTAGATCGGCAGGACCCGGACACCCCGGGTGCTGCCGGCCGCGGCGAGGTCGCGGGCCACCTGGAGGCCCAGCTCACGGGTGGGGACGACGATCAGGGCCTGGGGCTGGCCGTCGGCGCCCTCGGACGGGGCGAGGACGCGCTCCAGCATGGGCAGGCCGAAGCCGAGGGTCTTGCCGGTACCGGTGGGGGCCTGGCCGATCAGGTCGGTGCCGCGCAGCGCGATGGGCAGCGCGTACTCCTGGATCGCGAAGGCGTGAGTGATGCCGGCCTTGGCCAGAGCCTCGACGGTCTCTGCGCGAACGCCCAGCTCAGCGAAGGTGGGGCTGTCCGGGCGGACCGGTGCGCGGGTGGTGACGGGGACTAGAGCTTGCTCATTGTCGGTCATGAAGTTTTACGGGTGCCCTCTCGTGGTGCGCCCGTGGATGAGTCTTTGGGCGCGGTCTCGTATAGGCGCGGGCCGCACGCTCGAAAGCGGGCCACACGCGGGCCGTCGACTCGACAGATCGACGGCTACGCAGGCCACTCTACCCGACCTGGTAGCAGACGCACCGAGAGAGAGTTACGGGAGGGAGCCCTGAGACCAGGACACCCTCCCGTTGATGAAACTCAGCCGGCTGAAACTCAGCGGGTCGTGAAGCCGAAGGGGCGGTGCGACGCCTCGGCGATCTCCACGTAGGCCACCTTGGCGATCGGGATGATCACCTTGCGGCCCTTCTCGTCAGTGAGCGTCAGGACGCCGTCCTTGGCCAGAGCATCCGTCACGGCCTGCTCGACCTCCGCCGGGGTCTGAGCGCTCTCCAGCACAAGCTCGCGCGGCGACTGCTGCACGCCGATCTTGACCTCCACGGAGTCCCTCCTAAAAAGATCCGTCTACCCGTTCGAAAGGCTATCCGATTTCGGGGGCCATACCGGCCGTTGAACCGCCCTGGAGCGGGAAGCTGGCGATCCCACGCCAGATCAGCGCAGCTACGAGCGCTTCGGCTTCAGCTTTGGGCGTACGCCGTCCGTTGGCGAGCCAGAACTGAGCGGCCTGTCCGGCCGCCCCTGCGAGGCCGGAGGCGAGCAGTTCGGCCTGATCCGGCCGGAGCCCCGTGTCGGAGATGATGGTGTCCGTCACAGCGGCGATGCAGCCCTGCTCGACCCGTTCCACCCGCTGGCGGACCTGGGGGTCGTTGCGCAGGTCCGACTCGAAGACGAGCCGGAACGCCTCACTCTCGTGGTCCATGAAGTCGAAGTACGCCCGGACGGCGCCTTTCACACGGTCCTTGTTGTCGGGGGACGCCAGCATGGCCCCGCGCACCTTGGCGATTATCGCGTCGCAGTGCGTGTCCAGCAGGGCCAGGTAGAGCTCCAGCTTGCCGGGGAAGTGTTGGTAGAGAACGGGCTTCGAGACGCCCGCCCGCTCCGCGATGTCGTCCATCGCGGCGGCGTGATAGCCGTGCGCGACGAAGATCTGCTGCGCGGCGGCCAGCAACTGCTTGCGTCGCGCCGAACGGGGCAGGCGGGTGGGTCGTGCGGTCTGTGGCCCGCCGGACGCAGCGGTCATTTCTGTGAACCTCCAGGGGGGTCGGGTCCCCGCGGTTTGTCGTCTCGGATTGCCCGGATCGGCGCATGTCGCGGTCGTGCGGGCAATTGTCGCGACGCTGCAACTTATCGCCACTGCAACGACACGGTAGCCTCAGCGGGGGCGAGCGAGGAGCGCGCGGTGGATGAATCAGGGCATTCCGGAGACACGGGAGCCTCAGTGGGTGGCAACGGGGCCGACTCGCATGACCGCACAAGGATGAACGGCTGGGCGACCGACGACAGTTCGTGGTCCAACACGGGAGCGGCATTGGAGCAGGGAGTGGACACGCCACCATGGCGGCGACCGTCCGACGGGCGCACCTTCGGACGCCAGCAGATCCCGGCGGAGCGTCCCTTCGGGGCCGCGCCCGCGTCCGGGATTCCCGCCGCGGCGGCGAGCTCCGAGATTCCCCCGTCCGGGTCCACCGAATCATGGTCCCCCGAACGGAGCCGGCTCGCCGACATCCTGGGCCATCACCGTCGTCCGCCGACGGCTCCCGCGCCGAGCAGCGCGCCGCCTTTTCCGTATGAGGGTGACCTCGACGACACCTATCAGCAGCGGGCCGCCATGCCGCAGCAACGGCCCGACTGGGTGCCCGAGCCGGTCAAGGGGCCGCCGCCGGTCGCACCGGTCTCCGGCGAGCCCGGCCGCTCCCGGCACGCGCTGGTCACCGACACCCTCGCGCAGGGGCTGCCGCAGTTCGACGGCCCGGCCGACTCGTTCGACCCGCCGGGGTTCCAGCGCCGGCCGTACGATGCGGCACCTGAAGTGACACCGACCTACGTCCCGCCCGGTGACGCCGACGACGACGGCGACCAGCGTGGGACGCTCCCGCAGCGCGTCCCGGCCCAGCCGGACGTCCCAAGAGTTCCGGAGCCGCCCTCCGTGGAACCGTCGGCCGAAGCGCCAGCATTGGCCCGCATCGCGACGCACCTGCGCCGCGGCGATGTCGTACCAGCACAGGAGCGCCAAGAGGGCTTCGACGTCCAGGACATCCTGGCGGCGGTCCGTGAGGTGCCGGGCGTGCGCGACGCCTCGTTGCGGGCCACTCCGGCCGGTGCGCACAGCCTCCGCCTCGACCTCTCCGACGGCGCCGACGCCGCCGAGGTGAGCCGCCAGGTGGCCCGCCTGCTCCAGGACCGGATGGGCCTGGACGCGGCGATGCCCGGCGACGGGCCGTCGGCGTTCCGGCCGGCCAGCGCCCCGGTCTCCTCGCCGCGCAGCACGCCGCTGCTGCCCAGCCAGCCCACCCGGCCGGCCCGGGCCGCGGTGCCGGTCGCCCCGGTCTCCAGCCCGGTCGTCGCCCCGGTGTCCTCGTCGCCGGCCCCCGCGCCGGTCTCCGTGGCGCCCGTGTCGGCGCTGCCGCACCCGCCGCTGGATCGGCGGACGCCGGCGGTCAACGCCGGCGCCGCACTGGTCCCGGCGGACTCCTCCAAGCCGCGGCCGCTGGACCCGGGTGACAACCCCGGCCCCCGCGTGATCATCGAGAACGTGCACGTCAACACGTTCGGGGCGGACGCCACCGTCGAGGTGCGGCTGCGTGCCGGTGGCCGCAGCGCCTCGGGCGTGGCCACCGGCCCGGCCGTCGACGGCTACCTCCTGCGCCTGTGCGCCTCGGCCACCGCCGGCGCGGTCGACGAGCTGCTCTCCACCTCGCAGCACGAGGACGGCCCGGCCCGGTGCTTCGTCGAGCACGCGGCCTCGGTCTCGTTCGGGCAGATGCAGGTCGCCGTCGTGGTCCTGCTGCTGTCCTGCGGTGGCGGCTGGGTCGAGCAGCTGGCCGGTTCCGCGGTGGTCACCGGTGACGATCGGCACGCCATGGTGCGCGCCACACTGTCCGCGGTGAACCGTCGGCTCGAGGCACTCCTGGCTTGATGAAGGGCGCGATTCTGGCCGACGACAGTGCGCTGTTGCCGGAGGGTGCGGTTCCACCGCCATGGCCCGCGCGCCGGGTCACGGTCGGCGGGGCGATGATGCATGTCCGGGACACCCCGAGCCCCAGCGCCGCGGCCGAGCCGGCGGTCTACGTGCACGGCCTCGGCGGCTCGTCGCAGAATTTCACCGACCTGGCCGGCCTGCTCGCCGACCGTCTCGACGGTCAGGCTGTCGACCTGCCCGGTTTCGGTTACAGCGATCCCAGCCCGCGCTATTCGATCGCGTCGTTCGCGGCCACCCTCGTCGACTATCTCGAGCATTCCGGTCGCGGCCCGGTCCACCTGATCGGCAATTCGCTGGGTGGGTCGATCTCGGTGCGGGTGGCGGCGCTGCGGCCCGATCTGGTGCGCACGCTCACGCTGATCTCCCCGGCCATGCCGTTCCTCGACCCGCGGCGCACGGCGCAGGGCCCGGTCCTGCCGCTGCTCGCGATGCCCGGCGCCGAGCGCCTGATGGCGTGGGCACTGACCCGGGTCACCGCGGAGGAGATGGCCGAGCAGGTTCTGGCCGCGTGTTTCGGTGACACCACCAAGGTGCATCCGCAGCGGCGGGCCGAGGCGATGGAGGAGATCCAGCTCCGCTACACCGTCGCCCACTATCCGAGGGCTTATCTCGGCACCCTGCGCGGTCTGGTCAGCAGCTTCCTGCGGGCCTATCTGCCGGGCGTCAACTCGCAGTGGCGGCTGGCCGCCCGCATCCAGGCGCCCACGCTGGTCATCGGCGGTCTCAACGACCGGCTGATCGACCCGCGGGTTCCGGCGCAGGTGGCCCGTCTCGTCCCGGACGGGCGGCTGCTCATCCTTCCCGGTGTCGGCCACGTCGCTCAGATGGAGGTCCCCCGTCTGGTGGCCCGGGCCGTGGTCGGCCTCCTCGACGACGTCCGGGCGGCCTCACCGGAGCGCTAGGGACGATCGGCGCTGTCGATCGGTTGCCCGATGTCGTGAAGCGCACAAGATCCTTCCGGGGTGGGAGGCGTGACCGGTTTCGTGCGAGTCTTGACGCCCATGACCACACCCCCCGAAGTCGCCACCGCGCCGCGATCCCTGTCATCGGGAGACCGGTGGCGCCAGGCTTGGCTGGTCATCCTCGCCGCCGTGTTGGTGCTGCTCACCGTGGTCGCGGTCAGCCGGCCGCCGGACCAGCCGCAGGGTAACCCGGCGGAGGCGGTGACGCCGGTCCACGTCCCGAGCGCGATCCCCACCGACGAGGTGAAGGCGCCGGTGTCGCCATCGCCATCGCCGTCACCGACGCCGACCTCGGTCTTTCCGCCCGCCGGCGTGCTGGCGCTCGACGGTGACGTGCCGGTGAAGGGTTCCGGCAAGTTCGACTACGCGAACGAGCGCGGCCCGGTCGCCGGCACCCGGGGGACGGTCCGCCGCTTCAAGGTCGCCGTGGAGCAGGGCAGCGGTGAGGACGTCGCCGCGTTCGCCGCGCAGGTGCGGGCGATCCTGGAGGACGAGCGGAGCTGGGTCGGCTCCGGGTCGGTCCGGCTGCAGATGGTGGCCGGGGCGGACCGGGCGGACTTCACCGTCTACCTGGCCACGCGCGAGACGGCAGGCCGGATGTGCGAGCTGGGCGGCACCGGCATCCGGATCGGCGGGGTGCCGTACACCTCGTGCCGTGCCGTGGGGAAGGCGATCATCAACCTGGACCGCTGGCGGCGGTCGGCGCGGCCCTATCTGGAGGCGAAGGTCGATCTCGCCGCCTACCGGCAGTATGTGGTCAATCACGAGGTCGGGCACGAGCTCGGCCATCGGCACGAGGGCTGCCCGAAAGCCGGCGGCCCGGCACCGGTGATGGTCCAGCAGACGCTGACGCTTCGCGGCTGTGTCCCCTGGTCCTGGCCTCGCGACAAGGGCCGGGACCTCGCCGGCCCCCGACTGTGAGAGCCCATCAGGTACGGAAATCCGAAAGTCCTGTGACAGACGAGGAGTCGTGGCAGGCTTGCGCTTGCTATGGCAAACGCGACAAATGGTCCTGTTGACCCGGACGCCGGCACCGACCGGCGTGGCCGGGCCGCGCGCTCCCGAGCCGATGCCGAGGCGGCCCCGGCCCCTGAGGTGAAGCCGGCCCGGCGTCGTGCCGTGGCGGCCACCGCGACCACCACCGGCCGCGCGCCGGTGACAGCACCGGCCGAGCCCGCGCGTAAGAGCGTCCGCCGGTCCGCTACCGGGGAGACCGCCCGCCGGACCGGTGAGTCCACGGTCAAACCGGCAGCGGTCAAGTCGACCTCGTCGAAGACCACCACCGGTCGTGCGCCGGCCCGCAAGACCGCCACGGCGCCGGTCGAGCCGCCGGCACCGGAGGAGAAGCCGCCACCCCGCCGCCGGAGCACTGCCAAAGCGCAGCCGGTCCCCGTGGTGCCGGCACTGGAACGTCCCCTGCCCGCCCTGAGCGAGCCGGAGAGCCACGAACCGCCGCCACCGCCGCCCCCGCTCACCCGGGGCATCCTGGAGCTCGCCGCGGAGCGGGTGGCCGCCTCCCGGCCGCGTCCGGCCGAGATCGACCGGCCGGCCCCGGCTGACGACGATCCGCTCGCCGCGCCCGGCGCCCATGTGCGCCCGCGGACCACCGGCGTACGCCGTACCAGCCGGTCCCGCCCGCCCGAGGTCGTCCCGTCCGCCGACAACGGCTGGCTGGGTTCGCCCGAGGTGGAGCGGCCCGATCCGGTCGATGTGCCGCCGATCGGTGCCGTGCCGGTCGACCAGTACCCGCGGACCATGAACCGGGGTCTGCCGCCGAGCGTGCGGCTGCCGGCCGAACTGCCGGACAACCTGTGGCCGCCGCGCTCGATGCTGGAGCGCAACCTCGCCGAGAACATCCACGTGCCGGCCGCGGTGCCACCACGGGTCGAGGACCCGTGGGAGGAGGAGGCGCCGGAACCGCCGGAGATGGTGGCCGACGAGGACCTCTACGTCGCCCCGCCGGAGCGCCGCCACTCGACGGTCGAGATCCACCCCGAGCCGGAACCCGACTTCCTGCCCTCGGTGCTGGAGCACCCGGAGACCGACTACGTACCGGCCCACTCGCGGACCGCCGGACCGGCACGGCACGCCGTGACCGAGACGGCCGCCGCCCGTCGCGTCCGACGTCGCCGGAGGACGGTGCTGGTGGCGTACCTCCTGGTGGTCGTGGTGATTTTGATCGTCGGTCATGAGCTGCGCGACGACGAGCGGCCACTCGCGCCCGGACGCGACGCCGCGCAGCAGGCGGAGGAGCCACAGGGTGTCGGGCCCGCGGCCGGCCCGGTGCCGCAGGCGACCGGGGACGTGCCGGCGAAGAGCGACGGCGGGACCGCCGCCAAGGGCAAGGCCGGAGAGTTCGGGTACGCCCGGGAGCGCGGCCCGATGCTCGGCGACGGTGGCCGGCTGTACCGGTTCCGGGTCGCGGTCGAGAAGAACGTCGCCATCGCGTCGCCGAGCGGGTTCGCCGAGGCCATCGACGAGACCCTCGGCGACGAGCGGAGCTGGATCAACGACGGGCGCCTGCGCCTGCGCCGGGTGCCGAAGGCCGACGACGCCGACTTCACCATCTACCTGGCCTCGGCGAAGACGTCGGAGAAGATGTGCGCGACCGGCGGGCTGGACACCGAGGGATACACCTCGTGCCGGGTCCCCGGCCAGGTCATCATCAACGCCGAGCGGTGGGCCGACGCCGTCCCCGAGTACGACGGCAAGCTGGACACCTACCGCCGTTACACGATCAACCACGAGGTCGGTCACGAGCTCGGGCACGGTCACGAGGCCTGCCCCGGTGAGGGTGAGAAGGCCCCGGTGATGCAGCAGCAGACGTTCGGCCTGAAGGGCTGCACGCCGAACCCGTGGCCCTATCTGGACGGCGAGCGTTACGCGGGTAAGCCGATAGCCTGAATTATTCCGCGATCCCGCATGTCGGGCCCGTGGCCAACGTCATGGATCCGCGCCTGCGAATCGAGCAACAATGGGCGGCGATCCTTACCACCGAACCCGGGGAGTGAATGTGGCTCTGCCCCCGCTCGTCGAGCCGGCCGCCGAGCTGAGCGTCGACGAGATCCGCCGCTATTCGCGTCACCTGATCATCCCCGACGTCGGGATGGACGGGCAGAAGCGGCTGAAGAACGCCAAGGTCCTCGCGGTCGGCGCGGGCGGTCTCGGCTCGCCGACGTTGCTCTACCTGGCCGCGGCCGGTGTGGGCACGCTCGGCATCATCGACTTCGACACGGTCGACGAGTCCAACCTCCAGCGCCAGATCATCCACGGTGTCTCCGACGTCGGCACGCCCAAGGCGGAGTCCGCGGCCCGGAGCATCGCCGAGGTCAACCCGCTGGTCAACGTGGTCGTTCACAACACCGCGCTGGACCGTGACAACGTCAAGGAGATCTTCAGCCAGTACGACCTGATCGTCGACGGCACCGACAACTTCGCCACCCGCTACATGGTGAACGACGCCGCGGTGCTGCTCGGCAAGCCGTACGTCTGGGGCTCGATCTACCGCTTCGACGGCCAGGCGTCGGTCTTCTGGGAGGAGCACGGTCCCTGCTACCGCTGCCTCTACCCGGAGCCCCCGCCGCCCGGGATGGTCCCGAGCTGCGCCGAGGGCGGTGTCCTCGGTGTGCTCTGCGCGTCGATCGGCTCGATCCAGGTCAACGAGGCGATCAAGCTGATCACCGGTATCGGTGAGCCGCTGGTCGGGCGCCTGATGGTCTACGACGCCCTGGAGATGGAGTACCGCAAGATCAAGGTCCGTAAGGACCCGAACTGCGCGCTCTGCGGTGACAACCCGACCGTCACCGACCTGCTCGAGGACTACGAGGACTTCTGCGGCGCGGTCTCCGAGGAGGCGCAGGAGGCGATCACCGGCTCCACGATCTCGGTCCGTGAGCTGAAGGACTGGCAGGACAGCGGCAAGGACATCTTCCTCGTCGACGTCCGCGAGCCGGCCGAGTGGGAGATCAACCGTATCCCGGGCGCGACCCTGATCCCCAAGGGCGAGATCCTCTCCGGCGAGGCGCTCGCGAAGTTCCCGCAGGACAAGCAGATCGTCCTGCACTGCAAGTCGGGCGTGCGCTCGGCCGAGGCCCTCGCCGCGCTCAAGACGGCCGGGTTCAAGGACGCCGTGCACGTGCAGGGCGGCATCGTGTCGTGGGTCAACCTGATCGACCCGTCACTGCCGTCGTACTGACGGATCTCTGTCAGGGGAGTCACCATCGGGTGACTCCCCGGATGGGACAGGCCTGCGATTCACAGATCCGGCGCGTACCGTCGTCACTGTGATCGATATAGACGCCGCGATCGGCTACGTGGTCGCCCATGGTGATCCGGTGGAGCGGGCGCGGTTGTCCCACCTCAGGACCGGGCATCCGGCACCTCCCGAGGCCGTGGAGCTGATCGCCGCCGGCCAGATGCCGGAGGGCGGCTGGCCCGCCTCGGCCGAGGGCGGCATCCCCTCGATCGACGCCACCTGTTACCGCCTGGCCGAGCTGGACGGCATCGGTGCGGTGGACAGTCCGGTCGGGGTGCAGGCCCTGCAATGGCTGGCCGCCGCGCAGCGCGGTGACGGCACCTGGCAGGAGCACGAGGCGCTGGCCGATGTGGCGCCGGCCTGGGCACTGCCAGGCGACCCGGAGGCGACCCTCTACCAGACCTCGGTGGCCGGTTTCTGGCTCACCGCGGCCGCCGCCGACATCGACCCCTACCAGACCCGGGCGCCGTGGAACGAGGTGCTCAGGTCGGCCGCGAGCTGGGTGATCACCCAGATCCGGCCGGACGGCACGTGGCCGTCGTTCCTGGCCGCCGGCTGGCATGCCGCCGGGCTCCTGCACCAGCAGCAGTTCTACTACGAGTCGGCTCGGGTGCAGCAGGTCCTCGGCGACCGCCTGCCGGACATGTCGCCGGCTGACGTGGCGTCGATGGCGACCATCCTGCGTCGGGTCAACCTCGCCGACGACTGGTTGTTGCAGAGTGCCCGCAAGCGTCTGACGCAGACCCAGCGCCCCGACGGCGGCTGGGACAGCAACGAAGGCCCGCTCTTCGACGTCAACACGACACTGACGGCGCTGCGGGCCTTCCGAGGCTGAGATCTCTCAGCGGGTGTGCCCGTTGCCGGTCACCACATACTTGGTGGAGGTCAGCTCGGGCAGACCCATCGGGCCGCGGGCGTGCAGTTTCTGTGTGCTGATGCCGATCTCCGCGCCGAAACCGAACTCGCCGCCGTCCGTGAAGCGGGTCGACGCGTTCACCATCACCGCGGCCGAGTCCACCCCGGCGACGAACCGGCGGGTCGCCGCGACCGACTCGCTGACGATCGCCTCGGTGTGGCCCGTCCCGTAACGCCGGATGTGGTCGAGAGCGTCGTCGAGCCCGTCGACGACCGCGACCGAGATGTCCAGCGACAGGAACTCGGTGCCGAAGTCCTCCTCGGTGGCCAGGACCACGGCGTCGCTGTAACCGGCCACCCGGGCGTCGCCGTGCACGGTGACACCGGCGTCGGCCAGCGCCGACAGCACCAGCGGCAGGAACGTATCGGCGATCTCGGCGTGCACCAGCAGCGACTCCGCCGCGTTGCACACCGACGGCCGCTGCGCCTTCGAGTTGATCGTGATGGCCAGCGCCTTCTCCAGATCGGCGGCCGCGTCGACGTAGACGTGACAGTTGCCGACCCCGGTCTCGATCACCGGCACCGTCGACTGCTCGACCACCGTCCTGATCAGGTCGGCGCCGCCGCGCGGGATCAGGACGTCGACCAGGCCGCGGGCCCGCATCAACTCCTTCACCGAGTCACGGGTGGTCGCGTCGAGCAGCTGGACCGTGTTGGCCGGCAGGCCGGCGTCGGCGACCGCCTTGCGCAGCACCGAGACGATCGCCGCGTTCGACGAGAAGGCCGAACCGGAGCCGCGCAGCAGCGCCGCGTTGCCCGACTTGAGGCAGATGCCGGCGGCGTCGGCCGTCACGTTGGGCCGGCCCTCGTAGATCATGCCGACCACCCCGAACGGCACCCGGACCTGCCGCAGCTCCAGCCCGTTGGCCAGGGTCGAGCCGCGCACCACGTCACCGATCGGGTCGGGCAGGGCGGCGAGCTGGCGCAGGCCGTCGGCCATCGCGGCGACCCGCTCCGGCGTCAGGAGCAGCCGGTCGATCATCGCCTCGGACGTGCCGGCCGCCCGCGCGTTCGCCACGTCGACGCCGTTGGCGTGCACGATGTCGTCGGTCCGCTCGACCAGACGGTCGGCCATCAGCAGCAGGGCCGCGTCCTTCTCCGCACGGGTGGCCGCGGCCAGGTCGAACGACGCGACGCGGGCGGCCGCGGCCTGCTCCAGCACACTCATCAGGAAGCCTCTCTACAGCAGCACCAGGTCGTCGCGGTGGACGACCTCTCGTTCATATCCCGGCCCGAGTGCGGCGGCCAACTCGGGGGTGGACCGCCCGAGCAGGGCCGGCAGCTCGACCGCGTCGTAGTTGACCAGGCCGCGGGCTACCGGCGTACCCGATCCGGCGTCGACCAGATCCACCGGATCGCCGGCGGCGAACGAACCGTCGACCGCGGTGATGCCGGCCGGCAGCAGCGATTTGCGCCGTGCCACGACCGCCGCGACCGCGCCCTCGTCGAGGTGCAGCCGCCCCCGCGGCGCCGTCGCGTGGGCCAGCCAGAAGAGGCGGGCGGCCGGCCGTTGAGCGGCCGCCTCGAAGAGGGTGCCGACCTCGTCGCCGGCGAGCGCGGGGCCGGCCAGCGGGGCCGCGGTGAGGATGACCGGGATGCCGAATCCGGTCGCTATCCGGGCCGCCTCCACCTTGGTCACCATGCCGCCGGTGCCGACGCCGGACTTGCCGGCCGAGCCGATCGCGATGCCCTCGATGTCGCTGTCGTCCCGCACCAGCGGGATCCGCCGGGACGCGGGGTCGGCCGGGTTGCCGGTGTAGAGCGCGTCCACGTCGGAGAGCAGCACCAGCAGGTCGGCGTCGGCGAGCGCGGCGACCAGCGCGGCGAGCCGGTCGTTGTCGCCGAACCGGATCTCCTCGGTGGCGACCGTGTCGTTCTCGTTGACGATCGGCAGGGCGCCCAGGTCGAGCAGCTTGCGGAGGGTCCGGTACGCGTTCCGGTAGTGGGCCCGGCGCGTCACGTCGTCCACGGTGAGCAGCACCTGCCCGACGGTGAGCCCGTGCCGCGCGAACCCGGCGGTGTAACGCGCGATCAGCAGGCCCTGACCGACCGAGGCGGCGGCCTGCTGGGTGGCCAGGTCACGTGGCCGCCGGCGTAGCTGGAGCGGGGCCAGCCCGGCGGCGATCGCGCCGCTGGACACCAGGACCACCTCACGCCCGCCGGTCGCCAGCGAGCCCAGCACGTCGACCAGGGCGTCGACACGTTGCTCGTCGATGCCGCCCGTCGCGGTGGTCAGCGAGGACGAGCCCACTTTGACCACGATCCGGCGCGCACCGGTCACCACTTCCCGCACCAGGCCCATTGTGCTCGGCCGGGCGCTGTCGACCGTCGTCCGATCCCATATCGTGGCGGGTTGTGACACCGCAGGAGTACGTCGAAGAGGTCCTGGCCCTGGTGGAGAGCATCCCCGAGGGGCGGGTGATGTCGTACGGTTCGATCGCCGACGCCCTGGCCGACCGCTCCGGCCGGAACTCACCCCGGCAGGTCGGCCGGATCATGGCGTTGCACGGCGGCGGCGTGCCCTGGCACCGGGTGTGCAGCGGTGGCGGCCGGCTCCCTCCCGGTCACGAGGCGCGGGCGAAGGCGCTGCTCCTGGCCGAGGGCGTACCGATGCGCGGCGACCGGGTGCTGATGGCGTCGGCGGGCTGGATGCCTACGCAGTGAGCCCGGCCTGCCGGGCCGCACCCCGCAGCTGATACTCGAAGAACCCCCGCCGGTCCTCCTCGACCGACTTGTTGAGCTGCCCGAAGAGTTCCGCGCTGATCGCGCCGCAGATCTGGAAATACGCGGCGATGGCGTCGGCCACCAGGCGGGTCGGCAGGTCCGGCAGCACGGAGGCGGCGATCGGGGCGAGTTCTTCCGCGAAACGCCCGGCGAGCGGTTCGCGAGAGACCAGGACCCCTGAGGTGTACGCCTCCGTCAGCGTCGCACCCAGCAGGAGCAGGACACGGGTGGCCGGAACGACGGTGTCCTGCGGCGCCTGGTAGCCCGGGACCGGGCTCCCGTAGATCAGCGCCCACTCGTGCGGGCCGGACAGCGCCCACTCCCGTGCCGCGTGCCCGGCCGCAAGCCACTTCTCCAGCGGTGTGCCGGCCGAGGCCGCGGCCTGCTCGGCAGCCTCGCCGACGGCGTTGTAGGCGTCGATGATCAGCGCCGTGAGCAGGTCGTCCCGGCTGGCGAAGTAGCGGTACACCGCGGACGAGGCCATCCCGAGGTCCCGGGCGACGGCCCGCAGCGACAGGTTCGCCCCGTCGGTGGCCAGGTGCCGTTTCGCCACCGTCTTGATCTCTTCGGTCATCTCGGCCCGGACCCGGGCTCGCAGGTTTGCGGCGCTCATGAGGCCAGTGTGCCACAAAGAGAGCACCGCTCTTGCTTCTTCCGTGAATCGTGTGCGATCGTTGTCCTCAACAGAGAGCACCGCTCTCAAATGCGAGCAAGGAGAACGTCATGCACCTCGTCATCGGTTCCGGGCCCATCGGTTCTGCCGTCGCCAACCTGCTCGCCGAGCGGGGCGAGCGGGTCCGCATCGTCACGCGCAGCGGCAGCGGCCCCGAGCATCACCTGGTCGAACGGGTCACCGGTGACGCCGCCGACGCCCGCCGCCTGGCCGAGCTGGCCCAGGGTGCCGAGGTCGTCTACAACTGCGCGAATCCGAAATACACCGAGTGGACCGAGAAGTGGTTCCCGATGAACAACGCGATGATCGCCGCCGCCAAGTCGGCCGGTGCGGTCTACGCCATCACCGGCAACCTCTACGGTTACGGCCCCCAGCCCGGCGGCCTGATGACCGAGAGCACCCCGCTCGCCGCGATCGGCCGCAAGGGTCGCGTCCGCATCCAGATGTGGCAGGACGCCCTGGAGAGCGGGGTGCGCACGATCGAGGCCCGCGCCTCCGACTACCTGGGCGCCGGCGCGGTCGGAGTCTTCTCCAGCGTGCTGCTGCCGGCCATGGTCAAGGGCCGCACCGCGTGGGGCCCGGCCGACATCGACGCCCCGCACACCTTCACCTACACCGGCGACATGGCCCGCACCCTGGTCGAGCTGGCCCGCGACGAGCGCGCCTGGGGCAAGGCCTGGCACGTCCCGTCACCGGCCGCGATCTCGATCCGTCAGCTCGCCGCCCGCTACTGTGAGCTGACCGGCCAGTCTCCGCTGACGGTGCGCAGCATGCCCCGCTTCGTGATGCGCACGGCTGGCCTGGTCATCCCGATGGCCCGCGAGATGGCCGAGATGGATTACCAGTTCTACGCCCCGTTCGTCCTGGACTCGTCGCTGACCGAGCGCACCTTCGGCCTCACCGCCACCAGCCTCGACGTCCCGCTGCGGGAGACGGCCGCCGCCGCGGCGGCCACCGCGGCCCGGACGATGTGACGGCTCCCGGCCGTGGTGGCCGTCCGGGCCATGTGACGGCTCCCGGCCGTGGTGGCCGTCCGGGCCATGTGACGGCTCCCGGCCGCGCGACACACGCCGCGTTCTACAGGAGCAGCCCCACGCCGCCGCGCCGTGGGTCGCCGGCCGCGCCGGACCGGCCCACGGCGGTGACACCACCGAAGTAGTGGTTGATCTCCGGCCACTCGACGATCTGCCAGCCCGCCCCACTGAGCTCGGCAAGCTCTGCCACCGGGTACCCGGCCTCCACGTGCACGGTGTCCTCCACCGCGTGGAACCGGGGCCGGGCGATCGCCTCCGGCACGCTCAACCCGTCGACGAGCACCCCGAGCAGCGTGTCGACGAGCGCCGTCCGGATCCGGGAGGCCCCCGCCGACCCGGCCGCCACGGCCAGCCCGCCGTCGGGGGCGGTCACCACCAGCGGGCACATGTAGGAGGACATCCGCTCACCCGGTACCAGGTTCTCGGTGAGCAGCTCACCCTCGCCGAGCATCGAGTTCAGGTTGATCCCCAGCCCAGGCAGCCACACCCCGGCGCCGAGCCCGAGCGTCGTGGTGATCACGCAGGCGTTGCCCTCCTCGTCCACCACCGAGACGTTCGTGGTGTCGCCGAGGCGCTGCCGGCCCCGGTTCACCAGGGCCGACGCCACCCCTGGCGCGCGAGTCGCCCGGGACAGATCGGACGGTAGAGCACCGATCGTCTCAACTGTCCGGTTCAGATCATGCCTAGCGTGCACCCGGTAGCCGGCCAGCGACGCATGATCCACCGGCACCGACTCCACCCGGTACGCCGCCAGGTCCGCCGGGCCGATGTTCCCGCCCGCCGCCCGTACCGTCTCGACCAGCAGTTTCCCGTAATCCCCGGTGTAGAAGACCTCCGGACCTTCGGTGGCCAGCGCGTCCATCGCGGTCGCCAGCCCCGGATGGAAGAGCAGCTCGTCACCCTGGAGCAGCCGCCCACCCGGCTGATAGAGAGCGGCACCCTCCCCGTAGGCCAGCGCCGGCGCGCACGTCTCCAGCGTGCGCGCGTGCGCGGCGGGCAGGAGCACCCCGGTCCGGGCCAGCCCGGCCGCCGGAGCCACCACCTCGGGCCACGGCAGCCGCCCCCAGCGCCGGTGCACCTCACCGAGCCCGGCCGGCACCCCGGGAACCGCCACACTGGCCCCGCCGATCGAGTAGATCTGTGGCAGCCCGCCGAAGAACACGTCCACCGCCACCATCGCCGCCGGGTCCCGATCCCGGTCCAGCCCCGGCACCGCCACGAAGAAGTCGAGACACGTGACCTCGCGCGTGCGCGCGTCGAAGAAGGTGGCGAACCCGCCGCCGCCGAGCCCCGTGTAGACCGTCTCGGCCACACAGCAGGCCAGTACAGCGGCCACCGCCGCGTCGGCCGCGGAACCGCCTGACTCGAGAACCCGCAGCCCCGCGCGGGCGGTCGCCGGATGACTTGCGGCGACGCCGGCCGCAACGCTTTTCATGCGGCCGAGCGTAGGCGGACCAGCCCGATCTTGGTTACGATGCGCGTCGATGACGCCTGCTGGTCCCCCTCCCGTGGTAACCCCGACGAGTGTCCTGCCGCGCGGTGTTTTGGCTGGATATGCCCTTGGGTCGTTGGTGACCGGAGCCTTCGGCACGGTGCCCGGTTTGCTTCTTCTGCCTTATCTGACCGACACGCTGGGTGTAGCCGCTGGTGTGTCCGGCTTGCTGGTCCTCATTCCCAAGGCGTGGGACGTCGTCGTCAATCCGGTCGCCGGACGGATCTCCGACCGCCGCGGCTCGCGCCGTCCGTTCCTGCTGATCGCCGGATTGCTGCTCGGCGTGCTCTTCGCGGCGATCTTCGCGGCGCCCTTCCCGGGCGGTGCCGCCTCCGGGGCGTACGTCGCGTTCGCCTTCCTCGCCGCCGCCACCGCGTTCGCCTTCTTCCAAGTCCCCTACGTCGCGATGCCGGCCGAGCTCACCGACGGCTACGCCGAGCGCACCCGGCTGATGACCTGGCGGGTCGCGGTCCTGGCCCTGGCCATCCTGGTCTCCGGCGCCCTCGCGCCGCTCGTCGTCCAACTCACCGGCGGAGGCCGCGAGGGACACCGCTGGTCCGGCGCCTTCGTCGGCGCCCTCATCGTCGTGGGCACGCTCGCCACCTTTCTCGGTACGCGTGGAGCCGAGTCCCGCCAAGCCGGCGACTCCGAGCCGAGCCTCCGGGCGCAACTGCGCGTGGCCAACGGCAACGCCCCCTTCCGTGCCCTGCTGATCTGCTGGATCGTCCAGGCCGCCGGCATCGGCACCATGCTGGCCGGCGTCAAGTACTTCGCCGACCACGTCCTCGTCCAGGAGTCCGGCGCGACCTTCCTGTTCGCCGCCTTCGTCGGCCCCGCCCTGCTGGTGATGCCGCTGTG
Organism: Actinoplanes subglobosus; assembly: GCF_042650585.1. Classification (NCBI taxonomy): domain Bacteria; kingdom Bacillati; phylum Actinomycetota; class Actinomycetes; order Micromonosporales; family Micromonosporaceae; genus Actinoplanes; species Actinoplanes subglobosus. The sequence goes on along the minus strand of NZ_JBHSBL010000012.1, from coordinate 224,727 downwards.
GACCGCGGTGGGCCGCCGTCACGGCAAGCTCCGCTCCCTCGTCGCCGCCTCCCTCCTCTTCGCCGTGGCCGCGCTCGCACTCGTCGCCGCGCCGTCCCTGCCAGCGGTCGCCGTCTATCTGATCGTCGCCGTCGTCGGCGCCGGATACGCCGGCCAGCAGGTCTTCGCCCTGGCGATGCTGCCGGACTGCATCGCCCACGACACCGCGCGCACCGGCCGCCGCCAGGCCGGCGTCTTCACCGGCCTGTGGACCGCGGGGGAGACGCTGGGTCTGGCTCTCGGGCCCGGCATCTACGCATTGCTCCTCCAGATCTTCGGATACGCCTCGTCGGCCACCGGTGAGTCGGCCGCGCAGAGCGACACGGCACGACTCGGGGTGCTGCTCGGTTTCACCGTCGTCCCGGCCCTGATGGTCGGTGCGGCCGTGGTGCTGCTGCGACGCTACGACGATCAGGCCCGACCAGCGTCCGCCCCTGTGGACAACTCGCCGCTGTGGACAACCGAGGGGCCGGCACCGGAGAAGGGATAGCGTCACGAGCATGACTGACGCGCTGCCGGATAAGGGTGTCCCGGGCGAGCAGATCCTCGCCGAGTTGCGGGAGTTGCGAGCCGGTGACCTGCCGACCCACGGCGGCCGCCTCTTCGCCTACGTCTACGACCCCGCCCTCGACGGCCTCGACGATCTGGCCCGGGCCGCCCACGCCACGTCGGCGCACGTCAACGGTCTCGACCCGACCGCGTTCCCCTCCCTGCTGGCGATGGAGAACGCTCTGGTCGGTGCTGCCGCCCGGCTCCTGGGCGGTGGCCCGGCGACGGTCGGCAGCGTCACCAGCGGGGGCACGGAGTCGCTGATCCTGGCGGTGAAAGCGGCACGCGACGCCCACCCGTCGATCCGGTCACCCCGGCTGCTCGTCCCGGCCAGCGCGCACGCGGCGTTCGCCAAGGCCGCCCACTACCTGCGGGTCGAGCTCGATGTCGTGCCGGTGCACGACCTGCGGGCCGACCCGCGTGCGATGGCCGGCGCCGTCACTCCCGACACCGTCCTGATCGCGGCCTCCGCGCCGAGCTATGCCCACGGCGTCGTCGACCCGATCCCGGAGATCGCCGCGATCGCCGCCGGGCACGGGGTCCGTTTCCACGTGGACGCCTGCTTCGGCGGCTGGATCCTGCCGTTCCTGCGACGGCTCGGCGCCGACCTGCCCGACTTCGGCCTTTCCGTGCCCGGCGTCACGAGCATCTCCGTCGACCTGCACAAATACGCCTATGCACCGAAGGGCGTGTCGATCCTCCTGCACGCCTCCGAGGAGCTGCGCCGCCCGCAGTATTTCGCGCATGCCGACTGGCCGGGCTACACCATGATCAATCCGGTGATCTCGTCGACCCGCTCGGGCGGCCCGATCGCCGCCGCCTATGCCACGCTGCGCAGCATCGGCGACAGCGGCTATCTGGACCTGGCGGCGAAGACCCGCGAGGCGGTCGCGGTCCTGGCCGCGGCGGTCGACGCCACCGACGGGGTGCGGCTGTTCGCCCCCGCCGAGACCAGCGTCGTCTGCCTGGCCTCCGACGGTGTCGACCTCTTCGTCCTGGCCGACGAGCTGGCCGCCCGCGGCTGGCACACGCAGCCCCAGATGACCCACGCCGGCCACCCGCCGACCATCCATCTCACGGTGACCGCGGCCGTCCACGCGACGGCCGCCGACTTCGCCCCCGACCTGGCCGAGGCGGTCGCTGCTGCCCGCGCCCGCGGCCCGATCGAGTTGCCGCCGCTGCCGCCCCTGACCCCCGAGATGATCACGCCGGAGCTGATCGCCTCCCTGGCCGAGGGCCTCGGCCTGGGCTCCGGCGACTTCACCCGGATGGCCACGGTCAACACGATCCTGAACGCCGCACCACCACCCCTCCGCGAGGCGCTCCTGACCGGCTTTCTGAGCCTCCTCCAACGTCCACCCCGCGAGTGACGCCATGACGCGATGATTACGTCGTAAGATTTCAGCATGCTGTTTCCGACGCCCGAACTGTCTGCGAACGACCGCGAGGTTCTCGATGCTGTCGAAGCGATGCGCGAAAAGCTGATCTACCAGCTTCAGGCGAGTCCCACCAAATGGGTCTCAGGGCTGCGCAAGTTCCTGACTGCGGATGCGGTGGCAGCATCGAACACCATCGAGGGGTTCCGCGTCTCGACCATCGACGTCCAGGACTTGATGGAGGGCGAGAAGGACGTCGACGTCTCCGACGAGAATCGTGAGGAGACAATCGCCTACCAGCGCATGATGACCTACGTGCAGACGCTGCACGATGTCGCCGACTTCGAATACAGCAAGGGCTTGCTGAACGCGTTGCACTGGATGTTGCAGGGCCATCGCTATACCCGGAACAAGGTTGCCGGCCAATGGCGGCGAGGCCCGGTCTATGTCACCGATCCGGACAATGCCGAGGTCGCTGCCTACACAGCTCCCGATGCCGCTGTGGTTCCGGAGCTGATGGCGGAGTTGGTGGACTGGCTCAACGCCGACTACACCGACCACCCGTTGATTCGTGCAGCCATGGGCCATCTGCACCTGGTCTCGATCCATCCGTGGCCCGACGGCAACGGCCGGATGTCGCGCTCGCTGCAAACTCTGATGATCGCCCGAGAGGGGGTGCTCGCTCCGGAGTTCTCATCGATCGAGGCGTGGCTCGGCCGGTCGCGCAATACCTGGAGTTACTACCAAGAGCTCCAGCGTCGCGGGTCTCGGTACGACCCGGAACAGGACGTCGCGAGTTGGATCCGTTTCAATCTGATCGCATACCACCAGCAGGCGCAAACAGTGCAAGGCCGGGTGGATCGATCAGTCGCGGTGTGGGAGAGGGTTTCGGAGTTCGTCGGCGCCGAGGGCCTTGACGAGCGGATGGTCTCCGCACTGCACGACGTCGCGGTGCATCGACGGCTCCGGAGAGTTCACTACGAGCAAGCCGAAGGCCTCAGCCTCCAGCAGGCGCAGCGAGACCTGCGGGACCTCGCCGCGGCGGGGCTGCTGGAGTCGGTCGGCCGCACCAGGGCCCGGTACTACGTCGAGGGGCCGAACTTTCCGGCAGCGATTCTGGAAGTGGCTCGCACGCCGATGACGCTGAGCCAGCCGTACCCGGATGCGTTAGGTTGACCGGATGGCCGGTCTGCCAGGAGTGCTCGGGGAACCCATCCGGTTCGTGCTGAACTGGGGGCGCCGCTACTCCCTCTGGGTGTTCAACTTCGGTCTCGCGTGCTGTGCCATTGAGTTCATCGCGTCCAGCATGGCCCGGCACGACTTCATGCGGCTCGGCGTGATTCCGTTCGCGCACGGGCCACGCCAGGCCGATCTCATGGTCGTGTCCGGCACGGTCACCGACAAGATGGCGCCGGCGATCAAGCGGCTCTACGACCAGATGCCGGAGCCGAAATATGTGATTTCGTTCGGTTCCTGCTCGAACTGCGGCGGGCCCTACTGGGATTCATATTCGGTCACCAAGGGCGTCGACCAGATCATCCCGGTGGACGTCTACGTGCCCGGCTGCCCGCCCCGGCCGGAGGCGCTGCTGCACGGCATCCTGCGCCTCCAGGAGAAGATCGCCGCCGAGCAGTCCGGCCCGGGCGGTGTGCACCGCCCCGACCCGCTGGCCCTGACCGCCCCACTGGTGAAGCCGCCGGCGAACTAGCCGAGGATCTCCCGCGCGCCCTGCCTGAGCAGGGAGGCGGCGACCGATGTCCCCAGCACGACCGGGTCGGTGGCCCACTCGTGGGCGTCCAGCACCGTCTTGCCGTCCAGGCTGATCACCCGGGCCCGCAGGCTGAGCCGCCCGTCCGGCTCGGTCCGGGCGTAGCCGCCGATCGGGGAGCTGCAACTGCCCTGCAGGATGTGCAGCATGGTGCGCTCGGCCTCGGTCTCCCGCCCGGTCCGGTGATCGGCGAGGACCTCCGCGATCTCCAGCGCGGCCTCGTCGTCCTGCCGGCACTGGAGCACGAGTGTCCCGCTTCCGACGGCCGGCACGAAGGTGTCGACGTCGATCGTGTGCCCGATCCGGGCCGGCAGCCCGATCCGGTGCAGGCCGGCGACGGCGAGGAGCAGCACGTCGTACTCGCCGGCGTCGAGGCGGGCGAGCCGCGAGTTGGCGTTGCCCCGGATGGGCACGGCGGTCAGGTGTGGCCAGTGCAGGGCGAGCTGGGCGATCCGCCGGACCGCGGAGGTGCCGACGCGGGTGCCGGCGGGCAACTCCTCGATCCGCCGCCCGGACGGGTCGACGAGGCAGTCCCGCACGTCGTCGCGGGCGAGGTAGGCGGCGAACATCGTCCCGGCGGGGGCGGGCCGGTCACCGGGCACGTCCTTGACGCAGTGCACGGCGAGGTCGGCCCGGCCGTCGAGGAGCGCCTGGTCGACCTCTTTGGTGAACGCGCCCTTGCCACCCAGCTCGGACAGCGCGCCCTGCCACCGGTCGCCGCTGGTGCTGAGGGGGACGACCTCGACGGTGACCTCGGGCCGTAGCTCGGCGAGCATCCGCCGGACGCGCTCGACCTGGGCGAGGGCCATGGGGGAGGAGCGGGTGCCGATACGCAGCAAGCGTGAAGCGGACATAGCGGAAAGGTTAGCCCCTGGCCCCCTCGGGCTGAGTACCGTGACCGTCATGAGGGCCGACTTCATCATCGACGTACTGACCCGCGAGTTCGGCGAGCTGATGGCGCTCGACCCGGCCGCGTTCCGCCGCAAGTTCCGGAAGATGGCGGCGTCGCCGTTCGCCTTCTACCGGGGCAGCGCTTCACTCTTCTACGCCGATCTGAGCGGCGATTTCCGCGACGACAGTTTCCTCGACGAGCGGACCAGCCGGGTGTGGATCCACGGTGACCTGCACGCGGAGAACTTCGGGACGTACATGAACTCGTCCGGCCGCCTGGTCTTCAACGTCAACGACTTCGACGAGGCGTATGTCGGGCCGTACAGCTGGGACCTGAAACGGTTCGCGGCGAGTGTGGCGCTGATCGGCTACTCGAAGGCGCTCTCCGATGAGAGCATCACGAAGCTGGTGACCGAGTTCGCCCGGTCCTATCTGACCGAGTTGCGAGCCATCGCACATGGTGGTGACGACGCGATCGGCTCGATCACCCTGGAGAACGCGACCGGTGTGCTGCGGCGGGTGCTCCAGGAGGCCCGGCTGAACACCCGGGTCCACCTGCTCAACGAGCAGACCACGATCGACGACTACGAGCGCCGGTTCTCGGTCGGCGACGGTGTCTACGACGTCGACACGGAGATGCACGCGGCGGTGCGGGAGGCGTTCGACCGCTATCTGGCCACGCTGCCGCAGGCGTCCCGGCCGGTCTCGCTGCACATCAAGGACATCAAACTGCGCAAGGGCGTGGGCATCGGCTCGGCCGGCCTGCCGTCGTACAACCTGCTGCTCGAGGGTCACACCGAGGCCCTGGAGAACGACGTCGTCATCTACATGAAGCAGGCACAGGTCCCGGCCGTGGCCCGCTGGATCGACGACGAGCGGGTCAAGGGCTACTTCAAACACCAGGGCCACCGTACGGCCGAATCGCAGCGTGCCCTCCAGGCGCACGCCGACCCGTGGCTCGGCTTCACCGAACTGAACGGGGTGGGGCAGTTGGTGGCGGAGGTGTCGCCGTACGCCGAAGATCTTGATTGGTCCGATGTGAACGAGCCGGAGGAGCTGTCCGGGGTGATCGCCGACCTGGGCCGCGCCGTGGCCCGGATGCATTCGGTCGCCGATGACGAGTCCAGCCACGACCTGGTGGACTTCTCCACCGAGGAGGCGATCGTCGCGGTCGTCGACAAGGACGAGCCCGGCTTCGTCCAGCACCTGGTCGATTTCGCGCACAGGTACGGCGACCAGGCCCGCGAGGACCACCAGGACTTCGTCGACGTGTTCCGCAACGGCCGCCTCCCCGGCCTGTGATCCGGGGTCAGCCGGAGGATCGGTCGAGGACCGTGGCCACCGCGGCACGATGACCGGCGTCGGCGTCCGGCTCGGCGAGGTAGGTCAGCCCGTCCGCCGCCGACAGGGTCAGTGACGCCGGTTGCGGGTTGTCGGGGGAGCAGTGCACCGTCGTTTTCCTCGCTAGCGGCACGTCACCGGTGCCAGGCCCGGCGGAGAGTGTCACCGAGCCGAAGCCGAGACAGATCGCCCGAACCCGGTAGCGGCCTGTGGTGAGGTCGCTGTGCTCGTAACCCTCGCCACCGTCCGACGCGAAGAACGAGCCACCCGCCGCGAAGCTGTCCGTCTTGGAGCCGAGGGCGTCGTATGCCGCCTCCTGCCAGCGGGTCTTGTCGGGCTGGGCCAGTTCGGCGACGTAGCCGAGGGCGGCCTGGCCGGGACCGCTTCCCCGCGGGACGGCACGTACCGACAACTGCCCGCTGGGCTCGGGGACGACCACCGACGCGGTCCAGACGGTGCCGGGGGTCGTGCAGGGCACCGCCTGTACCACCGTGTCACTGACCGTGACGTCCATCGAACCCGAGCCGTAGCAGGTCATCCGGATGCTGTAGGTGCCGCCGAGGACCGGGCGCTGTGACTCCGGCAGGCCGGATCCGACCGGGATGATCCCGCTGAGCCCGGCGTGCTGGGGGTCGTCGAGCTGAAGGGTTTCAGTGACCATGGCGGTCAGCGTGGTCCGGTCGTAGGTGGGTGCCGCCGAGGGCGGTGACACGACCGGTCCGGGGCTGCTGTCCGGGCGGATCACGGCGATCAGCGCGGCGAGTCCCAGCACGGTGACGGCGGTGGCCGAGGAGATGACCGCCCGGCGGCGGCGGGCAGCCCTCCGCAGTGGCTCGGTTCCCGGGAGTCGCACCGTGGGCAGCGTGTCGGCGCGCAGATCGGCGAAGAGCTTTTCGATCTGGTCGGGCATCACGCACCTCCGAAGCTGTCGGTCATGTCGAGCCGGGCGGCGAGGGCGGCGCGTCCGCGGTGCAGCCAGGACTTCACGGTGCCGACGGCGACACCCTCCCGCTGGGCGATCTCGGCCACCGGCATGTCGGCCATGTAGTGCAGCACCATCACCCGGCGCTGGGTGTCCGGCAGGGTGCCGAGCGCGGCGACCAGCGTGACCCGCTCCGGATCGGGCCCCTCGGACCGCGGCTCGATCCGGGGTTGCCGGCCGAGGAAGCTCAGCGCGGTACGGGCCCGCCGCCACCGGCTGACCGCGAGATTCCAGGCCACCCGGCGGATCCACGCGACCGGATCGTCGTACCGGGAGACCGAACTCCACCTGACGAGAGCGCGATAGAAAGCTTCCTGCACCACGTCGTGGGCGTCCTGACGATCCCCGAAGTACGCGTAGAGCTGCACGATGAGGTCGGCGTAGTGCGCCGCGTACACGTCGTCGAAGGAGGGCGGGTCGTGATGCACGGCTATCCGCGCCTCCCTTCCGTGGCTGGCGATGGCTGTCACGGCGACTACACGTCCCCACCCCCTGACGGGTTGCACCCGGGTGCGGGCTATTCGCGGGTGACCAGGGACCAGGCGACGGTCCCCATCGTGTTCGTCGTGTTCTCGTAGTTCTCCCAGATCGTCACACCCGACCCGAGATCACCGGGGACGGGCCAGGTGAACCGCTGCGGCGCGGCCGTGCACGGGACGGTCCGCTTCACCGCCGGCTTTCCGGTGGGCCGTTCGGGTGGGACGCCGGTCATGTCCGGTTCGCCGCCGCTCCAGAGCTCCAGCGTGTAGGTGCCCGCACCACGGCAGGCCATGATCAGGTCGTACGGCCCTTCGCTGTCGAGTCCCGACCAGCCGCTCGCGCTCGGTCCGTGATTGGGTTCGTAGCTGGGGGCGCCACCCCCGGCCCGTACCACCCGGTCGTCATCGAGTTTGCCCGGCTGACGACCGACCAGGGAATCGATGTCGAGCCGCTCGTCGTCGGGGGCGAATTCCTGGTCTCCCGTGCCGCGCAGGGAGAAGGCGAAGCCGGATCGCCCGGCCGCACCCTTCTCGCCGGCCAGCCGGACGGTCAGGCCGTTGGGGGAGTGGGTCATCAGCTCCGCGCGCACCGCTTTCGGCGAAGACGTGCAGGAGACCTTGATCCGCATGTCATCCGGTTTGAAGCGTTTCTGGTCGAGAGCTGTGCCGCCGGTGATCGAGAGGGTGATCTCACCACTCCCGGCGCAGGCCGCGGTGAATTCGAGCACCGGAGCGTAGATCTTCCTCTGCCACTCGTATCCGGCGACCACGGGCGAGGCGACCGTCACCATCGGGCGGCCGTCCGTGATCGCGTCCAGCGCGGTGTGTTCCGGTCCGGTGGACGCGGCCGGGGGAGCGGGGGCGGGCCGGGGCGCGGGTTCGCCGCGGTCAGCGACGACGGTGATACCCGCGGCGATCGCCACGACCGCCGCCGCGGCGGAGACGGCCGCGGTGGTGGCACGGCGCCTGCGCAGCGTACGCCGGGCCGCTGCGGCACCCGGTGGCTTGATCGCCGGCACCGTCTCCGCGCGGAGTTCGTCGAAGAGGTCTTTCAGCTGGTCGGTGGTCACGACGCACCCCCGTGCGAATCGGAGAGCTTGAGCTGTGCGGCGAGCGCGGTCCGCCCGCGGTGCAGGTGGGATCGGATCGTCACCTCGGTGACGCGTTCCCTCCGGGCGATCTCGGCGACCGGCTGGTCGGCCAGGTAATGCAGCACGACGGCCCGGCGCTGGGCCGGTGGCAGGGTGCCGAGCGCGGCGATCAGGGCGACCCGTTCCGGACCGGGTCCTTCGGTCCGTGGCTCGTCCGCCCGTTGCCGGCGCAGGAAGTTCACCGCGGTACGGGCCCGCCGCCACCGGCTGACGGCGAGGTTCCAGGCGACCCGGCGGATCCAGGCGACCGGGTCGTCGTACCGTGCGATGGTGTTCCATTTGGCCAGGGCGCGGCAGAACGCCTCCTGGGCGACGTCCTGCGCCTCCTGCCGGTCGCCGAAGTAGGCGTACAGCTGGACGGCGAGGTCGGTGTAGCTCGCGGCGTACACCTCGTCGAAACTGGGCGGGTCGGGTTCGGCGGTGATGCGTGCCTCCCGTGCGGGTGTGGCGGTCACGAGCACTACACGCGGTCGCCCGGCGAAACGTTGCACGCGGGCCTCGGATCATAGGATGACTCGCATGACGCCCGAAGAGGTCGGTGAACGCCTGGTCCATCTGATGGCCACCGACGATCCCGACAAGGGCACGGTGACGGCCGAGGTCTCCGGCGGCGGTCCCGGCCATGCCCGTGCGGTCGTCGACGTGCCGGTGGCCCGCTGGTGGTTCGTCGCCGAGGCGGCCCGTGACGCCGGTGCGCTGGGCTGCGACTTCTTCGACTGGCTCTCCGCGGTGGACGAGCTGGACGGTGGCTTCTCGGTGGTCGCGCACCTCTGGTCGACCCGTCGCCGGCACGGTGTTCTGCTGCGGACCCGGGTGTCGCGCGAGGACCCGGAGGTGGAGTCGCTGGTGGACCTCTACCCGGGTGCGGCCTGGCACGAGCGGGAGACGTTCGAGATGTTCGGCATCACGTTCGCCCGCCACCCCGACCTGCGTCCGCTGCTGCTGCCACCGGAGTTCGAGGGGCATCCGCTGCGCAAGGAGTTCGTGCTGGCAGCCCGGGTGGCGAAACCGTGGCCGGGCGCGAAGGAGCCGGGGGAGTCGGAGGGCGGTGCGGCCAAGCGCGCCCCGATGCGGCCGCCCGGCGTTCCCGCCCCGGGCGAGTGGGGCCCGGCCAAGGAGGGGAGGTCGTGATGGACCTCCTGATCCGGGTCGTGGCCGTGATGGGTGGCTTCCTGGTGCTGCCGCTGATCGTGGGCCAGGCCGAGCACAAGGTGATGGCGCACATGCAGGGCCGCGTCGGCCCGATGTATGCGGGCGCATTCCACGGCTGGGCCCAGCTGATCGCCGACGGGGTGAAGTTCGTCCAGAAGGAGGACATCACCCCACGCGACGCCGACCGGACGGTGTTCCGGCTGGCTCCGATCGTGGCCCTGTTCCCGTACCTGGTGGTCGTGATGACCATCCCGATCGGCCCCGGCCTGGTGGCGCAGAGCCTGGACATCGGCCTGTTCCTGGTCCTCGCGGTGCTCGGCATCGGCGTGGTCGCGGTGCTGATGTCGGCGTGGGCGTCGGCCAACAAGTACAGCCTGCTCGGCGGCGTCCGCGGCGCCGCCCAGCTCCTCGGTTACGAGCTGCCCCTGGTCCTGGCCGCGGCGAGCGTCGCGATGGCGGCCGGCACGCTGAGCCTGCCGGGCATCGTCGAGGCGTGGCAACCCTGGTGGCTGATCTGGCAGGCCCCGGCCGCCTTGGTCTTCTTCATCGCCGGTCTGGCCGAGATCCGCCGCCCACCGTTCGACATGCCGATCGCCGACTCCGAGCTGGTCTTCGGCTACATGACCGAGTACACGGGCTTGCGGTTCGCGTTCTTCCTGCTCGCCGAGTACGTGGGCATCGTCGTGATCGCCGCCCTGACCACGGTCCTGTTCCTCGGCGGCTGGCGCGGCCCGATGGAGGAGCAGCTCGGCTGGCTCTGGACGTTCCTGAAGATCGGTGCCCTGTCCTTCGTGATCATCTGGCTACGGGTCACCTACCCCCGCATGCGTGAGGACCAGCTGCAGCGCCTCTGCTGGCTGATCCTGGTCCCGGTGTCGCTGGCCCAGCTGGTCCTGACGGTGGCCGTGAAGTCGCTTGTCTAGAGCATGTGCCGGGGGGTCAGCTTCTTGATCGGGATGTCGATCGCCCACGGCTCGGAGACGTTGATCCGCGCGTCGAAAACACCGACCGGCCGGTAGAGCCCGGCGTCCTGATCGAGGACGCCGGCGTGGACCTCGATGCCGTTCTTGATCTCGATCCGCCAGTAGTGCCGGATCCCCGCCTGGGCGTAGAGAGCGGGCTTGGTGATCCGGTCCATGCTCACCGACGACGGTGACACGACCTCGACGGCCAGCACGACCTCGCTCGGTGTGTAGTAGCGGCCGCCGCGCCGGGCGGCCTCGTCTGTCGCGACCAGAACGTCCGGGATGAACGCGCGGGTCGAGCTCATCCGGATCTCCACAGCCTGGGTCACCTGCAGGTGGTCCGGGCAGCTCTCCTCCAGCGCGACCATCAGGCGGGCGGCGATGATCTGGTGGATGTCCGTGGGGGAAGGGGACACGAGCAGCACTCCATCGAGCAACTCGCGGCGTACGCCGTCTTCGGGAAGTTGGTCAAGATCATCAGTGGTCCAGCCGGACGTGCGAGAAAGGTCGCTGATCGCCATGGTCATCCGGGCCTCCGAGTGAGGGGGGGCATGTCTCACGACTAGCCACTCTACCGGAAGATCCGCCCCACCCGAGGTCGCGCGGGATCACCCAACGGGGCAGGATGGTCCCTTGTGAGTGAGAACGGTGAGCGCATCGTGCCCGGCAAGGGCCTGCTCGACGGGCTCGCCGTAACGCTGAAGACTCTGACGCGGCGATCCACCACCCAGCAGTACCCGGACGTGCAGCCCGACCTGCCGCCACGCTCCCGAGGCGTGATCGCGCTGTCCGAGGAGAACTGCACGGTCTGCATGCTCTGCGCCCGCGAGTGCCCCGACTGGTGCATCTACATCGACTCGCACAAGGAGGAGGTCGTCGTCCCGGGCGCCGCGCGCGCCCGTCAGCGCAACGTGCTGGACCGGTTCGACATCGACTTCTCCCTCTGCATGTATTGCGGGATCTGCATCGAGGTCTGCCCGTTCGACGCGCTGCACTGGACGCCCGAGTTCGAGTATGCCGAGACCGACGTACTCGACCTGCTGCACGACAAGAACCGCCTCGGTGAGTGGATGCGCACGGTCCCCCCGCCACCGGTCCACGACGTCCTCGGCGAACCTTCCAAGGAGGAGGCCACCGCGGCGCGCAAGGCAGCCGGTCCGGGCGCGGCCACCGCCGCAAAAACTGCAAGACCCGCAGCGGTACGCGCCACACCTCGCACAACCGCAGCCCCGGCCGTCCCGCCCACGCCGGCCCTCCAGGCCGAACCACGACCCTCGGCGGAAGAACCCGGGCCGGAACCGAAGGCCGAAGAACCCGGGCCGGAACCGAAGGCGGAAGAACCCAGGCCGGAACCGAAAGCCGGGGAACCCGGGCCGGAGGCGGATCAGTGACCGTCGCCGACGTGCTGCTGCTCGCACTCGGCGCCGTCGCCGTGGGTGCGGGCTTCCTGGTGGTGACAAGCGCCCACCTGGTCCGCTCCGGTCTCTACCTGGTGATCAGCCTGGGCGCGATCGCCGGCCTCTACCTGGTCCTCGGCGCCGAGCTGTTCGCCTGGGTGCAGATCCTCGTCTACGTCGGTGCCGTGGTGGTGCTGCTGCTCTTCGCGGTGATGCTGACCCGCGCCCCGATCGGCCCCTCCGCCGACCTGGACCGCCCGGCACTCCCGGCCGTCCTGATCGGCGGCGGCGCGGGCCTCGGCCTGGCCGCCCTGTTCGCCGACGCGTTCCGCTGGGTGAGCTACCCCGCACCGGAGCCGGGCACCGCCGAGCGGGTCGGTGAGCAGATCTTCGGCGCCTGGGTGCTGCCGTTCGAGGTGCTCTCGATCCTGCTGCTGTCCGCCCTGGTCGGCGCGATCGTGCTGTCCCGCCCGGACATCGGCGCCCGCACCCCGGCCGTGGCCGAGACACACGAGCAGGAGGTCTGATGCACGTCGTCATCCCGTATGTCGTCGGCGCCCTCCTGTTCGGCCTGGGTGTTTACGGCGTACTGCGCCGGCGCAACGCGATCATGGTCCTGATGGCCGTCGAGCTGATGCTGAACGCGGTCAACCTGATCCTGATCACCGCCGACGTGACGCTGCGGTCGGCGCTGACCGGTGTGGCGATCGAGTCGTGGGCCCGTCCCGGCTCGGCCGCCCCCGGCACCGGTGGTGTGCTGGCCCTGTTCGTGATCGTGCTGGCCGCCGCCGAGGTGGGTGTCGGCCTGGCGATCATCCTGCAGTACTACCGGATGCGCAGCGCGGTGGTGGTCGACGATGTGCGGCTGGAAGCGGACGAGGAACGGGTGGCCGGGTGAGCATCGACGTTGCCGGGCCGCTGCTTCCGCTCGTACCCCTGCTCGCGGGTCTGATCGGTCTTCTCCTGCCCCCGGGCGACGGTGACCGGACCCGCCGGCGTCTCGCCGCGGCCCTCGGGGTGTCCGGCGCCGCGGTGGCGCTGCTGCTCGCGTTCCGCCTGGTCCTGGACCCGGCGCAGCCGTCCGACGGGTGGGACACCGGGCTCGTTCTGGCGACGATCGGTGACCTGGAGGTCCGGTTCAGCACGTTCGTCGACGCCGCGGCCGCCTACGTGGCGATCGCCGTCACGGTGGTCGCCCTCTGCGTGCAGATCTACTCGATCACCTACCTGCACGACGATCCCCGCTACGCGCCGTACGCCGCCCAGGTCAGCCTCTTCACCGGCGCGATGCTGCTGGTCGTCGCGAGCAGCGACCTGATCCTGATGCTGATCGGCTGGGAGGTGATGGGAGCCTGCTCCTACCTGCTGATCGGCCATGACCGGCGGCTGCCGGAGGCCCCGGCCGCGGCGGTGAAGGCGTTCCTGGTCACCCGTGTCGGCGACATCGGCTTCCTGCTCGGCATCGCCGTCCTGGCAGCCGACGCGGACAGCACCTACCTCGGCGACGTGCTCACCCACGACTACTCGACCGGCACGCTGACCGCCGCACTGCTGCTGATCCTGGCCGGGGTGGCCGGCAAGAGCGCCCAGTTCCCGCTGCACACCTGGCTGCCGGACGCGATGGCCGGTCCCACCCCGATCTCCGCGCTGATCCACGCCGCCACCATGGTCGCGGCCGGTGTCTACGTGGTCTTCCGGCTCTACCCGCTCTACGTCCAGTCGCCGGCCGCGCTCGCGACCCTGGCCGTGATGGCCTCGATCACCATCCTGATCGGTGCACTGTCGGCGACCGCCCAGGACGACCTGAAACGGGTCCTGGCCTGGTCGACCGTCTCGCAGATCGGCTACATGACCGGCGCTCTGGCCGTCGGCTCGCCCGCCGCCGCCCTGTTCCACCTGCTCACCCACGCCGCGTTCAAGGCGCTGCTGTTCCTCGCGGCGGGTGCGGTGATCCACGCGGTCGGCACCAACCTGATGTCCCGGATGGGTGGCCTGCGCGAGCACATGCCGGTCACGTTCTGGTCGTTCGTGATCGGGCTGGGCGCGCTCGCCGGTCTGCCGCCGCTCTCCGGGTTCTGGTCGAAGGAGAACGTGCTGACCGCCGCCGCCCACGCCACCGAGGGCGGCGAGACCGCACCGGTCTGGGCGGCCTGGCTGGTCTGGCTGGCCGCGCTGCTGTCGGTCGGCGTCACCGCCTGGTATGCGACACGCCTGCTCCTGCGCACGTTCTTCGGCCCGTCCCGTGCCCACGGCCCGCACGGCCCGGCCTGGGAGGTCGGCTTCGACGACGGCCGCTATCAGGTCTCGGCCGTCCCGCACGATCCGCCGGCTCCGATGCGCTGGCCGCTGGTCCTGCTCGCGATCCCGGCTGCTCTGCTGGGCCTGGCCGCTTTCGCCCCCGGTTTCCGGACCGCTCTGGAGCTGTCGGACCCGCATCTGGGTGTCGCCGTCGCCTTGCCGATGCTGCTGCTCGCGGCCGGTGCGGGCACGGCCTGGTGGCTGTGGTGGGCGGTCCCCGGCGTCGACCCCGCTGATGCGCTGGGTCGGACGAAGAAGTTCCTGGCCGCCGGTTTCCACCTGGACGACGTGCAGCACCGGCTCGTGGTCCGCCCGGCCGAGGCGCTCGCCCGCTGGGCCACCACCGGCGACGTCCGGGTCGTCGACGCCGCGGTCATGGGCACCGGGACCGGCACGTCCCGCGCCGGGGACGCGCTCAAGGAGGCGCACCGGCTGCCACTGCCGGCCGCCGCGGTCGCCGTCTGCGCCGCGGCCCTGCTGCTCGGTGCCATCGCCTGGTGGGGAGCCTGATGTACCGCGACTACATCGAACCGGCCTGGTCCGGCCAGCAGCTTCTGCTGATCGCTCTGCTGCTGGTGCCCGCTCTGGGGGCGGCCGTGGTCGCGCTGCTCCCGGCCGCACGGTCCCGGATCGCCGCCGTCGTCTTCGCCGCTGTCACGTTCGTCCTGTCGATCCTGCCGGCCGTGGTGCGCCCGGCCGAGTTCGGCTGGTTCGACTACGGGATCGCCGCGGGTAGTCCGCTGATCCCCTGGATCGACCTGGACCTGCCGTGGGTGCCGTCCCTCGGGCTCGAGTTCCACATCGGCATCGACGGGGTGTCCTACCCGCTCGTCGTGCTGACCGGGCTGCTCACGCTGCTGTGCTGCGCGTACACGAAGAAGAAGGGCCTGGCCGCTCTCCTGCTGGTCCTCGAAGTGGGTGTGCTCGGCACCTTCCTGGCCCTCGACCTCATCCTGTTCTTCCTGTTCTTCGAGGTCGTGCTCCTGCCGATGTACGCGGTGATCGCCGGCTGGGGTGGCCCGAACCGCCGTGCCGCGGCACGCAAGTTCGTCCTCTACACGCTGGCCGGCTCGGTCCTGCTGCTGCTCGGCGTCCTCCTGGTCGTCGCCGAGGCCGGAACCGGTGACCTGATCACGCTCACCGGCTCCCCGCACCTCGACCGCACCACCCAGTGTGCGGTGTTCGTCCTGCTCGCCGTCGCGTTCGCGGTCAAGGCCCCGCTCTGGCCGCTGCACACCTGGCTGCCCGACGCGCACACCGAGGCCCCGACGGTCGGTTCGGTGATCCTGGCCGGGGTGCTGCTCAAAATGGGCACCTACGGCCTGATCCGGGTCGGCCTCGGCGTCGCACCCGACGGCGCCGACTGGGCGTCCCCGGTCCTCGGGATCCTCGCCGTCGTCGCGATCATCGCGGGGTCCCTGATCTGCCTGCGCCAGACCGAGCTGAAACGCCTGATCGCCTACTCCAGCGTCGGCCACATGGGTTTCGTGCTGCTCGGCATCGCGACGATGTCGATCGCCGGCATCCAGGCGGCACTGCTCGGCAACATCGCCCACGGCCTGATCACCGGCCTGCTGTTCTTCCTCGTCGGGACGATCAAGGACCGCGCCGGTACGGGCTCCCTCAACCAGTTGAGCGGCCTCCGCGAGACCGCCCCGCGGCTGGCCGGCCTCCTCGGTTTCGCCGCCATCGCCTCGCTGGGCCTGCCCGGCCTGGCCGGCTTCTGGGGCGAGGCGTTCGCGGTGATCGCCGCCGTCGACCGCGGTGGCCCGCTCTGGATGACACTGGCCGCGGTGGCCGCCGTCGGGGGCGCCCTGACAGCCGCCTACTTCCTGCGCCTGCTGCGCCAGGTCACCCACGGTCCGGCCACCCCGGAGGTACGGTCCGTGAGCCCCGCCATCACCAGGACCGAATGGCTGGCCTGGTCCCCCTTGATCCTGCTGACCCTGGCCATCGGCATAGCTCCGGCCCTGGTCCTCGCCGACACCTCCCAGCCGTTGACCACCCTCCTGGGAATCCAGCCGTGAGCGGCGCGGTCCGGTCGTCCGCCGCTTTTCCCGCGGTCCCGCCGTTCGCCGCTGTCTCCGTCGATCTGCCGGGAGTTCGCTGATGAGAAGCCAGGCCGTCGACCACATCGCCCTGCTGCCGCTCTATCTGGCCGCCGCCACCGCGGTCCTGGCCCTGCTCGCCGACCTGTTCACCGGAAAACGGCCGGTGATCATCGGCGCGACGACCCTCGGTGCGATCGGCACCGCTGTGGCGGCTCTGGCCGTGGGCCCCTGGGATCCGACCTTCTGCGCCACCGGCGGCTGCTCCTGGGTGCCGACGTGGGCCGCCGCCGTGACCGCGGCGCTCTTCGCCGGCCTGACCGCGGGCGTCCTGGCCTTCTCGGTGCCGGCGCTGCGGATCGGAGCGGCCCCCGCCGGCGAGTACTGCTTCCTGCTGGCCTGCTCGATGACCGGCGGCGTGACCGTCGCCTACGCCGGCGACCTGCTCACCCTGATCGTCGGCCTGGAGACCCTCACCCTCCCGCTGTACGTCCTGGTGGGCCTCCGCCGTTACGCCCCCATCGAGCGTCCCAGCACCCGTCCGGCCGAGGCCTCGGTCACGTTCTTCCTGATCAGCGTCGTCTCCACGGCGATCGCCCTGCTCGGCATAGCGCTCAACTACGCCGCCACCGGAGCGATCCACCTGGCCCTGCTGGGCCCGGCCGCCAGCCCGTTCGCCGCACTGGCCGGTGTCGGGGTGGCCCTGCTGGTGATCGGCCTGGCTTTCAAGGTCGCCGCGGTGCCGCTGCACGCCTGGGCCCCCACCACCTACGACGGCGCTCCCGTCCCGATCGCGGCCTACCTCTCGACGGCCTCGAAACTGGGCGGCGTCCTGGCCCTGGCCGCGATCGTGGCCCACCTGGACGCCGGCGCCGTGATGTCCGCCCTGGCCGTACTCACGATGACCGTCGGCAACCTGGTGGCCCTGCGCCAGACCCGGATGGTCCGGTTGCTCGCCTGGTCCTCGGTGGCACAGGCCGGCTACATCCTGGCGGCGCTGGCCATGGGCGCCCCCGGAGTCCCCGCGGCCCTCGCCTACGCCGTCTTCTTCGTGATCCTGGAGTTGATCGCCTTCGGCGTGGTCGTGGCCCTGCGCCCGCCGGTGACCCTGATCCCCACCGCCGAACAGGCCGAAGCCGATGGCGGCACCCTGGAGGACTTCCGCGGGGCAGCCCGCCGCCACCCGTGGCTGGGTGCCGTGTTCGTGCTGGCGATGGCTGGTCTGGCCGGCTTGCCACCGGGCTTGGCCGGCCTGTTCGCCAAGGTCACGGTGGTCGGGTCGCTGGTCGCCGAGGGCTGGATCTGGCTGGCCGCGGTGGTCGTGATCAACGCGGTGGTCGCCCTGGCCTACTACATCCGGGTGGCCGCCCTGCTCTACACGGTCCCCGAACACCCGGGCATCCACGTGGCCGACCCCGCGCTGATGTATGACGCCATCCACCCCCGCCACCGGGTGGAACTCCCGATCACCGCGGCGCTGACAGCGGCAGCCGTACTGGCGGTCGGCCTGGGCTTCGCCCCCCAGCTCCTGCTGAACGCGCTGACCTGACCTGGCCAGGCCGGCTCGCACCGTGCCCACCGACTCAGCCCGGCGGCCGCGTTTCGGCCCGGCGCCGGGAGAACGTCGCGGGGGAGCCACGGGACCACACGGCTGCGGTTGCCGGCGGCGCACGGCGTACCCCATAAATGATCTTCAGCGAAGTCACAGCGCGCACCCGGATGAACACGAAGGCAACCGATGTTCCGTGGAATGCGGGTCACGAGCCCGCAAGCCGAAGGAGTCAAAGTTGTCCAGCCACCACAACGGCCTCAAGACGGCCGCCCTGCTGGGTCTGCTCACCGGCCTCATCCTGGCCGTGGGTTACTGGCTCGGAGGCGGCGCCGGTCTGGTGCTCGCCGTGTTCGTCTCGCTGGCGGCCAATGCTGTCAGCTACTTCTACTCCGACAAGATCGCGCTGCGGGCGATGGGTGCCCGCCCGGTGACCGAGGCCGAGCTGCCGGGGCTGTACCGGATCGTGCGCGAGCTGGCCCAGACCGCCGGCCAGCCGATGCCGAGGCTCTACGTCTCGCCGGCGATGCAGCCGAACGCGTTCGCGACCGGCCGTGATCCGCAGCACGCCGCGGTGGCGGTGACCACCGGCATCCTGAACCTGTTGGAGCCGCGCGAGATGCGGGCCGTCATCGGTCACGAGCTGTCGCACGTCTACAACCGCGACATCCTGATCTCCAGTGTCGCCGCGGGCCTGGCCGGCATCATCACGATGCTGGCGAACCTGGCGTTCTTCCTGCCGTTCGGCGGTGACGACGAGGACAGCCCGAACCCGGCCGGCCTGCTGCTCATGATGATTCTCGGCCCGCTGGCCGCGTCGATCATCCAGCTGGCGATCTCCCGCAACCGGGAGTTCCAGGCGGACGCGTCCGGCGCCACGCTGACCGGCGATCCGCTCGCCCTGGCCAGTGCCTTGGAGAAGATCCATTACGGTACGGCCCGCGCGCCCCTGCCGGCCGACGGACGCCTGGCGAGCAGCGCCCACCTGATGATCGCGAACCCGTTCGCGGGTGGCGGTCTGGCCGCGCTCTTCTCCACGCACCCGCCGATGGAGGAGAGGGTCCGCCGACTGCACGAGCAGGCCGCGCTGACCCGGCACCGCTGACCCGGCACCCCGACCGGGTGAGACGCTGCCCATAATCCAGATGAGCCATCCGGCTGCCGACGTTAGCCTCGAAGAGCGTTTCGCTCGTTACCGATCTCGGCAGCCGGAGGCCCTTCGTGACCGCATTGCGTCAGTATCTTGGCGTGTGGCAGCTGCCAGGGGCGAAGGTTCTGCTGGTCGTCGGCATTCTGGCCCGGCTCGGTATCGGCATGACCCCGCTGTCGCTGCTCCTGCTGGTGGAGCAGACCACCGGGCGTTACGCGGCGGCCGGTCTGGCCGGCGGCGTCTACGCGCTGGCCGGGGCGGCGGTGAGCCCGATCGCGGGCCGTCTCGCCGACCGGATCGGCGCCGGCCCGATCCTGCTGGCCACCGCGGTGCTGCATCCGCTGGCCCTGGCCGGCCTGCTGCTGGCGAGCAGCGGCGGTGCCGGCAATCTTGAGTGGATCTTCGTGGCGTCGGCCGCCGCCGGTGCCACCTATCCGCCGTCGACGGCGGCGATCCGCCGCGCCTGGACCGACATGACCGCCCCCGGTGGTGGCCGGCACGATCTGCGGTCGGCGGCGATCGCTGCCGAGACGTCACTGTTCGAGCTGGTGTTCGTGGTCGGCCCGATGCTGGTCGCGGCGTTCCTGGTGGTCACCGCCGATCCGGCGTCGGCGGTGCTCTGCTCGGCCGTGGTGACGCTGGTCGGCACGGCCTGGGTGTCCCGGCTGCCGGTGATGCGGCACCGGGGCGGGCACGATCCGGAGACGGCGGCGAGGGGCCTGGGCCCGCTGCGGACCGGTGGTTTCCCCGCTCTGCTGCTGTGTGTCGGTGCGCTCGGCACCGCGTTCGGCGCGGCCGGCGTGATCGTCCCGGCTTACGCGTCCCAGCACGGCGGCGGTGAGGCCCTGGGCGGTGTGCTGCTCGGTGTCTGGGGGATCGGCAGCGCGATCGGCGGCATCTGGTTCGGCACCCGTCGCCCGGCGATGGCCCTGTCCCGGCAGTTCGCCTGGCTGCTGGCCGCGGTGTCGGCGAGTTTCCTGGTGCTGACGTTCATGCCGAGCCCGCTCTGGCTGGGCGCGGCCCTGGTTCTCGGCGGCGCGACCATCGCGCCGGCCTTGACCGTGGAGAACAGCCTGGTCGGGCGGATCGCTCCAGCCGGCATGCTGAACGAGGCGTATACCTGGATGGTCACCGTCTCGGTCAGTGGCAGCGCGGCCGGTGGCGCCCTGGCCGGTGTGATCGTCGACCAGCCGGGTGGCCTGCCCTGGTCGTTCGTGTTCGCGTCGGCGGTTCTGCTGGTGGCGGCCGCGGTCGCCGCGATTCCGGAGGGTTCGATGGCCCGCGCCGACCGGCACGCCACCGAGCGCCTCGCCACGGAACTCGTCTGAGCCCTCGAAGCGCTAGCCTGACGGTGAGCGGGTGACGATGGGGGGCGGCTGTGTCCAAAGAGGTCGAAGGCATGCGTGCGGCGGACGTGGACCGTCAGCAGATCGCCGACCGGCTGAAGTTCGCACTCGACGAGGGCCGTCTGTCGTTGCATGAGTATGACGAGCGCATCGGCCTGGCCTACGCCGCCCGGACTCATGCCGAGCTGCTCGTTCTTGTGAAGGACCTGCCCCGTCCCGGGCGGGGTGTCGCCGATGGGAGGAACCGTCTGCCGACCGCCCTGATCGTTCTCTGGACGATTCTCGGCGCTTTCGCGGCGGTGAATGTCGTGGCTTACGCCCTGGTCGCCGCGTCGGTCGACGAGTCCGTCTACCCGTGGCCGATCTGGCTGCTGGTGCCGGGTGTCGCGCTCGGTGCGGTGACCGTGGGCGTGCAGACGATCCGCTCCAAGAACCGGAAAGATTGAGTTCCGCATGACCGCTCCGAAACGTGTTCCGCTCTCCGTGCTCGACCTGGCCACCGTCCGCGAGGGCTACACCAGCGCCGATGCGCTGCGTGGCACCGTCGAGACCGCCGTGGCCGCCGATCAGCTGGGCTACTCCCGCTTCTGGGTGGCCGAGCACCACAACATGCCGGCCGTCGCGTCGACGTCGCCGCCGGTGCTGATCGGCGCGATCGCGGCGCACACCCGAGACATCCGTGTCGGCTCCGGCGGCGTGATGCTGCCCAACCACATGCCGTTCGTGGTGGCCGAGCAGTTCGCCCTGTTGGAGGCGCTCTATCCGGGCCGCGTCGACCTGGGCATCGGCCGTGCTCCGGGTACCGACCAGGCGACCGCGGCCGCGTTGCGGGGCGTCTCGCCCTACCTCACGGTCGAGCAGTTCCCCGACCACATGAAGACGTTGCTGGGTCTGCTCGGTGACGAGCGGGTGCCGGCCGAGCGGCTGTCGGCGACTCCGGCCGCCGAGTCGTTCCCCGAGGTGTGGATGCTCGGCTCGTCCACCTACGGCGCCCAGCTGGCGGCCGCGCTGGGCCTGCCGTTCTGTTTCGCGTACCACTTCGCGATGAGCTCTGATGTGGACGGAGCGTTGCGCCTCTACCGCGACGGCTACCAGCCGTCACCCCGCTTCCCGCTACCGTGGGTGATGGTCAGTGCCTCGGTGCTGGCCGCGGAGACGACCGAGGAGGCACAGTTCCTGGCCGGCCCGAGCCGGGTGATGGCGCTCAGTCTGCGGACCGGCCGTCTCGGCCCGATGGTCTCGCCGGAGGAGGCGGCCCGGCGTCAGCTGTCCGACATGGACCGTGCGGTTCTGGAGTCGCTGCCCGGCACCCAGTTCGCCGGCACCGCCGACGAGGTCGTCGCGGCGCTGGACGCACTGGCCGACCGGACCGGCGCCGACGAGATCATGCTGGCCGGTGCCGTCCACGACCCGGCGACCCGCATCGACAGCCTGGCCCGCATCGCGAAGGTCTGGTCCCGGTGACCTGGCACATCACCGCCGACCCCACGGCTTTCGCCGAGAACGCCGGACCCTTCCTGCGCTCGTCGCCCGTCCGGCACACCATCCTGCTCACGGTCACCAGCGCCTTGCTCTCCCAGGGCCCACATGTGTACGGGGAGAGCGATCCGATCCTGGGCTGGTGGACCTCCACGCCCTCCACGCCGTCCATGCCCTCCACGCCCGGCCGGCCTTTCTTGTCCTCCGCGCCCGGTCAGGTGTCGGGTGCACTGTTGCAGACGCCGCCCTATCCGATGACGTTGACCGAGCTGCCGCAGGAGGCCGTTCCCGCCGCGGCGGCCGCCTTGGCCGTCCACCTCGGCCTCCCGTCCGCTCCGGGTGCCGCTACTCCGCTCACCGCGGTCAACCTGCTCGTCAGGGATGTGGCGGCCTTCACCGAGGCCTGGTTGGCCCAGGCCGGCGGGACCGCCCGCCCGGGCCGCGAGACCCGCCTGTTCGAGCTGGAGCGGCTGACCCCGCCCGACCCGCTCCCACCAGGCATGGCCCGCCTGGCGACACCCTCCGACCGTCCACTGTTGATCGACTGGTTCCGCGGCTTCCACGACTCCATCGGCGATTCCCCGGAAAATCTGGACCGGATCGTCGACGACCGGATGGCACACGGCGGTGTCGCCCTCTGGGAGCTCGACGGCACACCGGTGTCGATGGCCGTGTACACGAGGCCGGAGTCCGGCATGGTCCGCGTGCAGTATGTGTGGACTCCCCCCGAGCACCGCCGGCAGGGTTTCGGCGGCGCCGCGACCACGGCCGCGACCCGAAATGCGCTGGACGCCGGCGCGACGGACGTGGTCCTCTTCACCGACCTGGCCAACCCGACCAGCAACGCCCTGTACCCCCGGCTGGGCTACCGGCCGATCGAAGACCGAGCGGTGGTGGAGTTCTCCCGATGACCCTCTCTCCCGGTGTGGGCCGTCTCGTATCCCTCAACGTCGGCGGATCCGAGCCGAACCCGGCGAAGAACTCCGGCCTGACCACCGGCATCGGCAAGCGCCCGGTCGACCACGCGGTGACGGTCCGCCGCCCCGGCCCGAAGACGACCGGCCTGCACAGCGGTGTCGTCGGCGACTTCATCGGTGACACCAGACACCACGGCGGCGACGACCAGGCGGTGTATGCGTACGCCGTCGAGGACTACGCCTGGTGGTCGGCCGAGCTGGGCCGTGACCTGGCGCCCGGCCTTTTCGGCGAGAACCTGACCACCGAGGGCCTCGACCTCTACAACGCGGTGATCGGCGAGCGCTGGCAGGTCGGCGACCAGGTCATCCTGGAGACGACCTTCGGCCGCATCCCGTGTTCCACGTTCCAGCACCGGATGGCCGAGCCCCGCTGGATCAAGCGTTTCGCCGCCTCCAACCGCACCGGCGCCTACCTCCGGATCCTCCAGGAGGGTTCGATCACCCCCGGTGCCCGCATCGAGGTCATCGCCCGTCCCGACCACGGCCTGACGATCGCCGAGGCGTTCGACATCTACATGCACAACCAGCAGGACCTGGCCCGTCTCCTGGTGGCCGAAGCCCTGCCACCCCAGTTGCGCACCGACATCGAGGCGCGCCTGGCCGCCACGCCCCGCTGACCCCGATGCCGATCGCCCGTCGCCCACCGACCGGCAAGATCGACGAACTGCTTCCGGCGGAGCGGACACCCGCCGACTACCAGCGCCTGGTCGATGATCCGCGGGCCGACCAGGAAACCCTGCTGGCCCTGGCTCGGAGCCCCTACAGTTTCGTTCGCAGCGCCGTCGCCGACTCGCCCCGGGCCGACGCGTCGACGCTGGCCGCGATACCTCTGGACGATCTGCCGCGCTGGACCCGGAACCACATCCTGGCCGCCACGGCACGCCACCCGAACGCCGACCGCCCTACCCTGCTCCGGACTCTGCGGGCCGTCGCGGAATCGCTGGACCGGCCGGGCGAACGCCCGTACGCCGCGGCTCTGTCCTTGGCTCTGCGCCCCGAACTGACGCCGGCCGAGATCCTGACCCTGACGGCCCGCCGCAACGCCTCCGCGAGAATGATCAAGGGCGTGCGCCGGGCCCTGTCCTGTCGTCCGGACCATGCACACCACGCTGGCTGAACACACCCGTTGCCGCTGCGGCGCCTCACCGATCCGGAATTTGCCCGGACAGAGCCTCGGCGATCTCGCCCATCGACGTGACGACGAGGGCTGGATGTCCCGCGAGGATAGAACAGACCGGTCCGTCGGAATCCCGGAGCAACGGCCCGCGTCCTACCAGGTCAGAGACCACATGCCCGCCCATCGGTTCTGCCCTGCCGCCGGTCGGGAACAATCGGCGCGTGGGGACATCCATTCATGGTTTCGTGGAGTGCCGCACCTGGGTTCCGGGTCTCGATGTCGATCAGCGTGCCTGGAATCCGGCGATCCGGCTGTCGATGTTGGGGATGACCAGGGACTACGAGGCCTTCGACTGCCTCTTCGGCGTTCGGTCCGACGGCCGCTGGAATCCGATCGCGGCTGATCGTGGTCTCCCGCCGGACGTTTCGGCCACCACCAGGGCAGAGCTGGGGGAGACCGATTTCGGCGCCTCCTGGATCGGCTGGGACGAGGTCACCGCCATCGACTGGGATGAGCCGGCGCTCCCGAGAGCGACCGACATCGCCCAGTACCGGCGGTTGCCCGACGGCACGCTCGACCTGGTACACCGCGCGGTCTGGAGCCGCGGTTTCGCCAGGGCCAGCGGAATCGACACCCAGACGGTCGATCCCGACCGAATCGGCGAATTGTGGGCCGAGGGAACCGAATGGCAGGCAGGCAACACGGTGTACCGCGCAGAACGGGCCCGCCGCCGAGACGCCATCCCGACCGACGGCCCATGGCACCCGGTGTGGACGGTGATGCGCACCTTGGCCGAGGTACACGGCGCCACCGAAGTCCGCCTGGTGGTGTGGTTCGACGACTGACGAACCTTCGGAGATCGACTCCTACGGTCGCGACCAGGCCGACATCATTCTCGCAGTGGTGGTTCCGACCACAGCCCGCGCGCCCGATCGGCGATGTACTGACCGGGAGCTCCCGGCGACGATCACGGCTGTCGCGGTGTCCCGGCAGCCGCGTAGAGCTGCATCTTGAGCACGCGGTCCATAGCGGCGTTGCTCGGCGGGACGATCTCACCGATCAGGAGCACCCGAGAGGCGTCAGCCGTGACGGCTTCCTCGTCCACGTCCACGACGGCCAGGTCCGGAATCACGATGCGACCGCTATGCAGCCGGACGTTGATCGCTTCGTAGACAAAGAGTCCTGCCGGCTCGGCGCCGTCCTCCAGTGCGTTCGCCAGGCGGCGGGAGAGGCGCTGATGGCTCATGCTCGGCGCGGGGCTCACCACCAGGCTCCCATCGATGAGCTCGATCCGGTCCGTCGTCTCGCCGAGCGCAAAATACTCGTCCTCAGTCCATGGACCGACGTGGTCAACCACTCCCACGCTCATCGACGACGTCACCTCCAGCAGCGACTCAAAAGAAGATGCTTCCGCCCACGGTACGGCACCCCATGCGGCACGGCGTCCCGGGAAAAGCGGCACGCTGGCGTGAGGCGACCGTGCCGAGGCGGGACTGGATGAAGGAAGGGCTGAGCCCGACCCGACCGGGGGACGGGTAGGACAGCGTTCCGGTAGAGGGCCGTAGACGGCCAGACCACAACGAGAACGGCCCCGGACCGCGTTTCCGCTGGTACCGGGGCCGTTCTCAACGCCTGTGGCGGGTAGAGGATTCGAACCTCTGTAGCTTTCGCGACGGATTTACAGTCCGCTCCCATTGGCCGCTCGGGCAACCCGCCTGGGCAACCACCACGGTCTCCCGCGGCGGCGGACATAAGAATAGCCGTAGCGCGAACCGCATCAACAACCGGGTACGGTCGGCATGTCGCGGGCCCTCGGGAGCCCGCTGTAGAGCATCGACAAGCATCCAGCCGCAGGAGTCTGATCATGGCAGCCAACCCGTCGTTCGACATCGTGAGCAAGGTCGACCGGCAGGAGGTCGACAACGCTTTCAACCAGGCGGAGAAGGAGCTCGGGACCCGGTTCGACTTCCGGGGCACCGGGACGAGTGTCGCCAAGTCGGGGGAGGCGTTCACGATCACCTCGGAGACGGAGGAGCGGGCTACGGCCGCGCTCGACGTCTTCAAGGAGAAGCTGGTGAAGCGCAACATCTCGCTGAAGTCGCTGGACGCGGGGGAGCCTCGGCAGTCCGGCAAGACGTGGAAGATCGACCTGAAGGTGGTCGAGGGGATCGAGGCCGACAAGGCCAAGGCGATCAGCAAGAAGATCCGTGACGAGGGGCCGAAGGGTGTGCAGGCGCAGATTCAGGGCGACCAGCTGCGTGTCACGGGTAAGAAGCGTGACGACCTGCAGGCCGTGATCGCGCTGCTCAAGCAGGAGGATTTCGGCGTCGCCCTGCAGTTCAACAACTACCGCTGAGCGTGACCGGCTGACCGGGGGGACTGACTTGGGTCGCCCCGGAACGCCGGTTCCGGCGCCCGGCCGGGGACGGGACGCGTGTCGCCCCGGATGGATCGCGATCGGGTGGGCGTACCGGAAATGGTCCGCCGGCGGCGGTGTGTGGCGCAGACTGGGGTGATGAGCACGGCGGCCGCCCTGATCGGGTTGGTGCTGGCGGTGTTCGGGGCCCGGATGTTGGTGACCGGTGATGCTCCGGGCGTGATCGCCCGATCGTTTCGCACGCCTCGGCAGGCGGGCGGCTACCACCTGTTGTTCGGTCTCGCCGTGCTGGTGTTCGTGCTGGGTGCGACGCACCTGACCGAGTTGGCCGCGATGATCGCGACGTTGCTGGCGGTCGGTCTGGTGGCGGTGGCGGTGGTCTACTTCCGTCCGGGCAGTCGCAGCCGTGACCACACCGAGTGACCCTCGCCACAGACGATCGAAGAGCGCAGGGCTTAGGAATGGCCCATGAACCTGACCGACGCCGTCCTGTCGTTCGCCGTGCTCGGTGCGCTGCTGACGATCACTCCCGGACTGGACACCGCGCTGGTGCTGCGGGCCGCGATCACGATGGGCCGCGGGCCGGCGTTCGCGACGGCGCTGGGCATCAACGCGGGGGCGCTGGCGTGGGGCGCCGCCGCCGCGGTGGGGGCGTCGGCGCTGCTGGCGGCATCGACGGTGGGTTACACAGTGCTGCGGGTGGCCGGTGCCGCCTACATGATCTATTTGGGTGCGCGGATGATCTGGGGCGCGTCGCGGAGCGTGCCGGAGGCGGAGGTGCCGGCGGTGGCCGCGACGTTCTGGAGCACGTTCGGCCGCGGCCTGCTCACCAACCTTCTCAATCCGAAGGTCGGCGCCTTCTATCTCGCGGTGCTTCCGCAGTTCGTTCCGCCGCACGCGGATC
Organism: Actinoplanes subglobosus; assembly: GCF_042650585.1. Lineage (NCBI taxonomy): Bacteria > Bacillati > Actinomycetota > Actinomycetes > Micromonosporales > Micromonosporaceae > Actinoplanes > Actinoplanes subglobosus. The sequence goes on along the minus strand of NZ_JBHSBL010000012.1, from coordinate 197,392 downwards.
CGCTGACGACGGGTCTGCTGCTGGCCCTGGTGCACGACGCCGAGGGGCTGATCTGGTTCACGATGATCATCCTGGGGGCGCAGGCGGCCCGGCGGTTCCTGGCGCGGCGGGCGGTCCGGCGTACCGTCGACGCCGGGACCGGGGTGGTCCTGCTCGGTTTCGGCGTGCGGCTGGGGCTGTCCAGCCGGTAGGGGGCTGTGGTGATCGATCCGGTGGTGGACGCTTCGTGGATCGCGGACCGTCCGGTGGTCCTCGCCGACGTCCGGTGGTATCTGGACGGTCGTTCCGGCCGGGAGGCCTACGAGCGTGGGCATCTGCCGGGCGCGGTCTTCATCGATCTGGACACCGCGTTGGCGGGCCCGGCGTCGCCGGCCGAGGGCCGGCATCCGCTGCCTGATCCGGAGGTCTTCGCGGCGGCGATGGCGTCAGCCGGGATCAAAGATCAAGATCAGATCATTGCGTACGACGACGCGGGCGGAGTGGTGGCGTCGAGGCTGGTCTGGTTGCTCCGGGCGACGGGGCACGACGCAGCGCTGCTGGACGGTGGCCTGACTGCCTGGTCCGGTGAGCTGACCACGGAGATCCCGGTCCGTCCCGCGACGAAGTTCACCGCCCGCCCATGGCCCGCCGACCGGCTCGCCTCCCTGGAGGAGACGGTGACCGCGTCCGGCCCGGTGCTCGACGCCCGTGACGCGGCCCGGTTCCGCGGCGACACCGAGCCGGTCGACCCGCGCCCCGGTCACATCCCGGGTGCCCGCAACCTGCCCTGTCGCGACAACGTCACCGCCGACGGCCGGTTCCTGCCGGTCGCCGCCTTGCGGGAGAGGTTCGCCGAGGTGGGTGTCGATGACGCCGCCGACGTCATCTCCTACTGCGGCTCGGGCGTGACCGCCTGCCACAACCTGATCGCTCTGGAGCACGCCGGCCTGGGCGAGGGCCGCCTGTTCCCGGGTTCCTGGTCGCAGTACAGCCACACCGGCCGGCCCGCCGCCACCGGGGACTGACTCAGTCGGGCCGCCCGGCCGGGTCGATGGTCCAGCGCTGGTGCGACTCCCAGGCGGCCTGTTTGGTGGTGCCGAGGGCGGCGCCGATGCGTGTCCAGGAGGCGCCGGCCGCGCGCGCCGTGCGGATCATCGCCTGCCGCCCGTACCCCGCCTTGCGGATGATCACCTCGCTGAGGGCGAGCATCTCCAGGGTTTCGTCGGCGGAGAGCGCCGGCTCCTCGTCCGGATCCATGGCGGCGAGCGCGTCGCGCATCCGGAGAGCGTCGTACCGACTCGTCGCTGTGGTGAGCGTGTGGTGCTGCTCCAACTCGTCCGGGGTCATGAAAGCTCGTCCGGGGTCATGAAGGGGAGCCTTTCGTCAGGGCAGCTTGACGTCAAGGAGCCCTGACGTCTAATCCGGAATGGCGCTCATATCTCACTCTAAATCGTCTGCAAAGGCACCAATTCTTCAGCAGGCCATCGGAGGTCCCGCTCAACCGTTCGGCCAGGATTTGCCGCAGCGGTACCCCGACCCGCCGATGAACGCTGCTCGTCGCACAACTGGTGTGGCACCATCATGTGACCCCATCAAAGTTGCGGTTTTCTGCCATGAGGAGCGAGCTATGTCCAAGAGGAAGCTGGGCCGCTTCGCCGGCTTGGTTTTCGCGCTCGCGGTTGCGTTCGGCGTGATAGGCACCGGCACCGTGTCGGCCGAGAGCACGCAGGCCGAAGTGCTCAACATCGTCAACTGGGAGTGGTCCTGAGGCCGGTTCCGAGCTGAGGGGTTAGGGCGGTAGGTGTCGACCGGAGAGGACACTTGATGATCAAGCGCTCCCCGGTCCAGCAGGGTGCGTCCCAACGCGCCTGGTTGATCACCTATCCGCTGGCTGTCCTGGCACTGATCTGTGTCGCAGTCTTCTGGGCTGCCGACCCGGAGTGGTATCTCCGGGCGCTTCCCGGGGTCCTGTTCTTCCTGATCTACCTGCTCGCTTACCGCGACGTCTTCACCATCGTCATCTGGCGGGGCGCCTTCACCATCGCGGTGACCGACGTGCCCCTGGTGCTCGCGCTCTACTACCTGCCGCCGGTCGCGGTGATCCTGGTGGTCAGCGGAGCGATCCTGGTCGACCAGCTCTGGTCCGGCTCGCCCCGGACGAAGATGGCCTTCAACGTCGCGAAGTCCGCGGCCGGCAACTCCGTCGCGCTCCTCTTCATCGCGGCGTTCCCGAGGTACGACGCGGCCGACCCCGCCATGTGGGCGATCCTGGCCGGTGCCGCCCTGCTCGCCTCGGTGGTCGAATTCCTCAGTCTGGCCGGTGTGCTCAGCCTGGTGCAGGGTCTGCAGACCGGTATGGGTGCGCTCCGCGCCGGCTGGTCCGGTTTCGCCGTCAACGGCATCAACATCATCGTCGGCCTGGTCTTCCTGGTCGCCCTCGGAGCGACCTGGTGGTCCGCGATCCTGCTGGCGATCCTGGTCGCCGCGCTCCTGCTCATCCTGCGCTCCTACGCCGAGTTCTTCCGGCGGCACCAGACCCTCGCCGACGTCTACGAGCTCACCCAGGCGGTGCGCGACGAGAGCGGTCGCAGCGGCCTGCCGGACGTGCTGCTCGGCCGGGTCCGGTCACTGATGCAGTCGGAGTTCGCGACGCTGTGGCTCGCCCCGCAGGGCAGGCATCCCGAGGTGCTGCTGACCGCCCGGGTCGAGCACAAGGGCCTTCTCGACATCTCGCCCACGCCGGAGGCGGTCCGGGCTCGCGCTGTCGAACGGCAGGTCGGCACCGGGGTCGGTGCCAAGTTCGCCAGCACCGAGGACCTCCGGGCCGGGATGAGAGCGGCCCGGGTCAAGGACGTCATCGTCATCCCGCTGCGGTCCGGCCAGGCCACGATCGGGACCCTCGAGGTGGTCAACCGGCTCGGCGACGCCCGGACGTTCCGGGAGACCGACGTGCAGGTGCTGGAGACCATCGCCGCGCACGCCGCGGTCGCCGTGGAAAATTCGCGCCTGGTCGACCGGCTGCGTTACGACGCCTATCACGACCGGCTGACCGGCCTGCCGAACCGGCGGCGGGTGACCGACGCGCTCGCCGAGTCGGTGCGGGTCCGGGCCGAGGACGAGGTCGTCGCGATCATGCTCTTCGACGTCGACGGCCAGCGCAACGTCAACGAGTCGATGGGCCACGCCGCCGGCGACAAGCTGCTCGTCGAGACCGCCGACCGGATCCGCGGCATCGCCGACCCGGGTGCGCTGGTCGGCCGGATCGGCGGTGACGAGTTCGTCGTCACACTGCGGGCGCCGAGCATCGACGCGACGATCGAGATCGCCACCCGGATGCGGGAGCGGTTGCGCGGTCCGATGGCCGTCGGCTCGCTCACCCTGGACGTGAACACCGCGGTCGGCGTCTCGGTCTACCCCGACCACGGCAGCGATCCGGAGACCCTGCTCCAGCGGGCCGAGCTGGCCGCCAACGCGGCGAAGGTCCTGCCGTACGGGGTGCAGCCCTTCCACCCGGCCCTGGAGTCGCGTGCGGTCCGGCGTCTGGGCATCGCCGCCGACCTGCGCCGGGCTCTCGACAACGACCAGCTGGAGGTCTACTTCCAGCCGAAGGTGACGCTCGCCGACCGGCACGTGGTGGGTGTCGAGTGCCTGGCCCGCTGGGTGCACCCGGCGCACGGCGAGGTCGCCCCGGAGGACTTCGTGGCGGTGGCCGAGCACACCGGCCAGCTGGCCCGGCTCACCGAGTCGGTGCTGGTCGCCGGGCTGCGTCGGTGCCGGGCCTGGGCCGACGCGGAGCGCCCGTTCGCCATCGCGGTGAACCTGTCGGCCCGGATCCTGCTGGACTCCCGGTTCCCCGAGCTGGTGCGCGAGTTGCTGGACGAGCACGGGGTGGACCCGGGGCTGGTCACCTTCGAGATCTCCGAACCGGGCATGCTCAGCGACATCGAGCGGGTCCTGCCGTCCCTTTACCGGCTCCGGGACCTGGGCGTCCGGCTGAGCGTCGACGATTTCGGTACGGGTGCCTCGTCGCTGGCCTATCTGCGGCAGTGGCCGGTGCACGAGGTGAAGATCGACGACAGCTTCGTGCAGGGGATGGCCACGGACTCGGGTGACCTCGCGATCGTCCGGGCCGTGATCGGGCTCTCCCGCGAGTTCGGTCTCACCGTGGTGGCCGAGGGCGTGGAGAGCGAGCTCACCCTGGAGTTGCTCGAGGAGATGGGTTGCGAGCTGGGTCAGGGTTACCTGTTCAGCCGGCCGCTCCCGTTCGAGCGGCTGGAGGCCTGGCTGAACGCTCAGACGGAGCCCGAGTCCACTCCCACCGGTGAGGTCAGAAGGCTCCGAGCCGTGATCTGACCAGGTATTTCAGGGGAAGGGGGGTACTGATTTCACCCCCGGTCCGGTGCCGTGTAGTCTTACCCATGCAGCAAGCGAGAGATCGCGACCAAGCGGTTGATCGTGTGCGGCAAGCCCCCTTAGCTCAGTCGGCAGAGCGTCTCCATGGTAAGGAGAAGGTCTACGGTTCGATTCCGTAAGGGGGCTCTACCGGGTTCGTTCCGCCTTGCCTGGCGCTGGACATGTGAGCCTGGCTCGGCGGTGTAGCTCAGATGGCAGAGCAAGCGGCTCATAATCGCTGTGTCGCCGGTTCAAGTCCGGCCACCGCTACTTTTCCTGTGGACCCCAACCCGGGGCACCACTTTGCGAAGCGGCGGACCGAGCGTCTACGCTGGTTCGTCGTCAGTAAGTAAACCGTTAGCAGGAAGGCACCCCGCCGTGGCCAAGGCGACCGACGTCCGTCCGAAGATCACCCTGGCGTGCACGGAGTGCAAGGACCGGAACTACATCACCAAGAAGAACCGGCGTAACGACCCGGACCGTGTGGAGCTGAAGAAGTTCTGCCCGCGCGACGGGAAGCACACCCTGCACCGCGAGACGCGCTGAGCGTTCGCTCCCAGATCCTCAAAACCGCGCCGCCCGGACGAGTCCGGGCGGCGCGGTTTCGTTTCCGCAGCCAGCGCAATATTTCTGCACTCACAGTGCTATATCCGCGGGGTCCCCGGCAGGTAGTTTGTGGACATGCCTCTGGACCAATCCTTCGTGGGCCGCAGCTGGCCGCCCACCGAGCCCTATCTGGTCGGCCGCGAGAAGATCCGTGAGTTCGCGCGGGCCATCGGCGCCACCGACGCGGAGTACCACGATCCCGAGGCGGCCCGGGCCCTCGGCTACGCCGACGTGGTGGCACCGCCCACCTTCCCGGTCGCGATCACGATGCCGGCCAGCCGCGAGGTGGTGGCCGACCCGGCGCTCGGTGTCGACTACAGCCGGGTCGTCCACGGTGACCAGCGTTTCGCGTACACGCGGCCGGTCGTCGCCGGTGACGCCCTGGTGTGCGTCAACACGGTCGAGGAGATCCTCAGCCGGGGTGGTCACGAGTTCCTCACCACCCGGACCGACGTGACAACCGAGGCTGGCGAACCGGTCGTGACCGTCTGGTCGAAGCTCGTGGTGCGGGGAGAGGACTGATGAGCGCAGAGCTGGAGCCGCAGACCTTCCGGATCACCCGGGCCGATCTGATCCGCTACGCGGGCGCCTCGGGCGACTTCAACACCATCCACTGGAGTGACCGCATCGCCACCGGAGTGGGACTGCCCGGGGTCATCGCCCACGGCATGTTCACGATGGCTCTGGTGGGCCGGGCGGTGACCACGTGGGCCGGTGCCGCGGACGCGGTTGTCGAGTTCAGCGTGCGTTTCAGTCGGCCCGTTCCGGTGCCCGACACCGACGAGGGGACCGAGGTCGTCGTGACCGCGTCGGTGAAGGAGGTCACCGCCGAGGGACACACTCGGCTGAGCCTGGCTGCGACGTGCAACGGAGACAAGGTACTGTCCATGGCGCAGGCGCTCATCAGGAAGCGGTAGCCCGGGTTTCGATAACTCCGGGCGTACCCGTACACTGGTGCGCCGTGGGGTTCTGAAGTCGTAAGGCGACAGGTCCCGCAAAGGGGTGTAGCTCAATTGGCAGAGCAGCGGTCTCCAAAACCGCAGGCTGCAGGTTCAAGTCCTGTCACCCCTGCGCAATCCTCCTAGACGTGCCCGGCCGGTGCGCGGTCCGCACGACCTCCGCGTCCGGTCGGGTTCTGACAGGATCATCCAGAACCACCGACGACGGAAGTAGGGCGAAGTGGCCGAGAAGGACCGCCCCGGTGACGACGTCCCCGGCGACGACGAGGTTTTCGCCGACGCCGCCGCCGGTGATGTGCCGGATGACGACGCACTGGTGACCGCCGGCGGTGGCACTGCCGTCGCCGAGCGTTCGAAGGACGAGAGCCCCAAGGCAAAGAAGTCCGGCCGTGGCCCGTTTGGCCGGATCGGCGGTTTCTTCCGTGAGGTCACGAGCGAGCTTCGTAAGGTCATCTGGCCGACTCGCAAGGAGCTCCTGACCTACACCGGCGTGGTCATCGTCTTCGTGGTGATCATGACGACCCTGGTGGCCGGTCTGGACTACGGGTTCGGCAAGGCGATCCTCTGGGCGCTGGGCTGACCGCGACAGCGGAGCCCGGTCCCGTAGAGACTTATGTGGAAGTGAGCGAGCGTGCCTGAGTACGACGACGAGACAGCTGACGAGCAGTCGTCGCTGGAGATCGACGAGTCGGTAGAGGCGGCCGACGAGTCGGCCGTGGCCCAGGCGCCCGAGGCTGACGAGGACTACGACCCCGTCAAGGAGCTGCGGCAGAAGCTGCGGTATGCGCCCGGCGACTGGTACGTGGTGCACTCCTACGCGGGTTACGAGAACAAGGTCAAGACCAACCTCGAGACCCGGATCACGAGCCTCGACATGGAGGACTTCATCTTCCAGGTCGAGGTGCCGACCCGCGAAGAGGTCGAGGTCAAGAACGGCAAGCGCAACCAGGTGCAGGCAAAGGTCTTCCCGGGCTACATCCTGGTCCGGATGGACCTGACGCCCGAGTCCTACTCCTGCGTGCGCAACACCCCCGGCGTTACCGGCTTCGTGGGCGCCACCGACCGGGTCGACCGGCCGGCGCCGCTCTCTCTCGACGAGGTGCTGAAGTGGCTGGCACCGGCCGTCCAGGCCGAGGAGAAGAAGGCGAAGCCCGAGGTCAAGGTTCTCGACTTCGAGGTGGGCGACTCGGTCACCGTCACGGATGGTGCGTTCGCGTCGCTGCCGGCCTCGATCAGCGAGATCAACGCCGACCAGCAGAAGCTCAAGGTCCTGGTGTCGATCTTCGGCCGGGAGACCCCGGTCGAGCTCAACTTCAACCAGGTCACCAAGATCTGATCGCCGGATCCCCGGCGATATCAGTGGGAGGGGCCGCGCGCTGAGAAGCGGACGGCGGCCCCGCCAACAACCACAGGAGTAATCAGAAATGGCACAGCGCAGCAAGGCGTACCGCGCCGCCCAGGAGAAGATCGACGCCAACAAGCTCTACGAGCCGAAGGACGCGATCACTCTCGCCAAGGAGACCAGCCCGAGCAAGTTCGACGCCACCGTCGAGGTCGCGATGCGCCTCGGTGTCGACCCGCGTAAGGCCGACCAGATGGTCCGCGGCACCGTCAACCTGCCGCACGGCACCGGTAAGACCGCCCGCGTCATCGTGTTCGCCCAGGGCGCGAAGGCCGAGGAGGCCGTCGCGGCCGGCGCCGACGAGGTCGGCACCGACGAGCTCGTCGCCCGGATCCAGGGTGGCTGGCTGGACTTCGACGCCGCGATCGCGACGCCGGACCAGATGGCCAAGATCGGCCGGATCGCCCGCATCCTCGGCCCGCGTGGCCTGATGCCGAACCCGAAGACCGGCACCGTCACGGTCGACGTGACCAAGGCCGTCAACGAGATCAAGGGCGGCAAGATCACCTTCCGGGTGGACAAGCACTCGAACCTTCACCTGATCATCGGCAAGGCGTCCTTCTCGCCCGAGCAGCTGATCGACAACTACGCCGCGGTCCTCGACGAGGTCCTGCGGTCGAAGCCGTCGGCGGCCAAGGGCAAGTACCTGAAGAAGGTCACCATCGCCACCACGATGGGCCCGGGCGTCCAGGTGGACCCGAATGTGCAGAAGAACCTGCACGGCGACACCAACGCCTGACACACCGCTTCACGGCGAACCCCCGGGGCTTCCCCGGGGGTTCGCTGCTTTTCGGGCCTGTGGGCGGGGCGCGGTCTGTGGCAGGCTGTCGGCCGTGCGCCTCGACGACGTCTGGTTCCGGTACGCCCGCCGCGCCCCGTGGACTCTCCGCGAGGTCGGCGCCACTCTCGAGCCGGGCCGCACGATCGTGGTCCTCGGCCGCAACGGCGCCGGCAAGTCCACGCTGCTCCAACTGGCCGCCGGAGTCCTGCGCCCGACCCGCGGCGCGGTCCGTGACCGTCCCGCCGTCGTCGGGTGGGTCCCGGAGCGCTTTCCCGCCGCCCAGCCGTTCACCGCGCTCGGTTACCTGCACGCGATGGCCGGGGTCCGTGGTCTGTCACCGGCCGCAGCCGACCCCTGGATCGACCGGCTCGGCCTGGCCGCACACCTCGACACCCCGCTGCCCGATCTGTCGAAGGGCACCGCGCAGAAGGTCGGCCTCGCCCAGGCGCTGCTGACCTCACCCGGCCTGCTCGTTCTCGACGAACCCTGGGAGGGGCTCGATGCGCCCTCCCGCGAGCTGATCCCGCAGATCGTCGCCGAGGTCACCTCCGCCGGCGGGACGGTCCTGGTCAGCGACCACCGCGGCGAGATCGCCAACCTGCCGGACGCGCTGCACTGGACGGTCGCCGACGGCACCCTCCATGTCGAGCCCTCCTCCGGGGGGTCGCTCCCCTCCGAGAGCCCGCCGCAGTCCGGGAACGAGCCCTTCCCCGCGATTCCGGCCTCCGGTGCGGACAACGCGGACGAGGTGGTGGTCGAGATCCTGGTGCGGCGGCACGAGGCGGCCGCGGCGATGCGGCAGCTGACCGCGGCCGGCCACCGTGTCCAGGGGGTCCGAGAGACGGGGGAGGGACGATGATCGCGCTCACCCGGATGCGCCTGGCCGGTTTCGCGCGCGGGGGCCGGGCCACGGCTCCGCTGATCACCGTGCTGGCGGTCCTGTTCGTTCTCTACGGCGGCGGGCCGTCGTCCGCCTCGGTCGCCTACGGCTACTCCGCGGTCTGCCTCTTCCCGATCCTGGCCTGGCTCACCAAGCTGGTGCTGGACACCGAGCCGGACGCCCAGCGCCGCCTGGCCCGCCTGGCCGTGGGCCCGGTCCGGGAGGCCACCGCCGGTCTGCTCGCCGCCGCGGCCCTGGCGCTCGGGGTGTGCGTGCTGGCGATGCTGGCGCCGTTGCCGTTCCGGGCCATCACCGGCCCCGACCCGGGATCGTCGGAGCCGAGTCTCGCGATGGGCGTACTCCTCGGTGTCCTTGCTCACGTTCTCTCGGTGGCCGCGGCGGTATCCCTGGGTGCGCTGGCCGCCCGGGCCGTCACCCGCCGGATCCTGCCGGGCGTGGGCATCCTCGTGAGCGGGTCGATCCTGACCGTCGTGATGGGATTGAGCGGCTCGATCGCCCCGTGGGTGGCGCCGCCCCTGATGGCGACGTCCAGGGCACTGAGCGGGCGCACCGCCCCGTCCGCCGTCGACCTGACGGTCCTGGTCGCCTGGACGGCGCTGTGGTGCACGGCGGTTCTCGCCCTCTACGCCCGCCTGCGCCGCGATCGGTCCTGACCCGCCGGATGGGGTGTGACGGGGCCGATTTGGTTTTCGGCGGCGGGTCCGCGTACCCTTTCGTCTTGAAGTTCCACCCATAGACCGCTGGTCGCCGCAACAACCGTCGTCAAGGCGGGCGTCGCGGCCGAAGGTCCCGCTGAGAGCGGGCGACCCGTGCAGGGGAGAACGGTTCGTGATCGTCGGCCGCGCCCGTGCGCGTGTGTTCGAGTCCGCCCCGTGCCTCTGCGCCGGGGCGTTTTGCTTTTTCTTGCGGACCCTCTCGACCAGTGGCTGAAGCACTGAGAGAGGAGGGACATGGCGGACAAGCCGGTCCGGGCCGACAAGGCGTCGGCCGTTGCAGAGCTCACGGATCACTTCCGTGACTCGGCGGCCACCGTGTTGACCGAATACCGCGGCCTCACCGTGAAGCAGCTCACCGAGCTGCGGCGGTCGCTGGGCGGCGAGAACAAGTACGCCGTCGCCAAGAACACGCTGGCGAAGCGTGCTGCGAACGACGCGGGTATCGAGGGTCTCGACGCGCTGTTCACCGGTCCTACCGCGCTCGCCTTCGTGAACGGTGACGTGGTCGAGGCGGCCAAGGGCCTTCGTGCCTTCGCCAAGGCCCACCCCGTTCTCGTCATCAAGGGCGGTGTCTTCGAGGGCAAGGCCATCACGGCGGACGAGGTCAACAAGCTTGCTGACCTCGAGTCCCGTGAGGTGCTGCTGGCCAAGCTGGCCGGCGCCATGAAGGCGAACCTCAGCAAGGCCGCTGCCACGTTCCAGGCGCCCCTCACCAAGACGGTGCGCACGGTCGAGGCTCTGCGGGCGCAGCGCGAGCAGGCCGGTTCCGCAGAGGCCTGAGGCCTCGCGCGAACCGTTAAACGTCAAAGTTCTTAGGAAAGGTTGCCAATCATGGCGAAGATCAGCACCGAAGACCTGCTCGAGGCCTTCAAGGAGATGACCCTCATCGAGCTCTCCGAGTTCGTGAAGGAGTTCGAGAACGTCTTCGACGTCAAGGCTGCCGCTCCGGTCGCGATCGCCGGCCCCGCCGCCGGTGGCGCCACCGCCGAGCCCGAGGCCGAGAAGGACTCGTTCGACGTTGTCCTCGAGGGCGACGGTGGCAAGAAGATCCAGGTCATCAAGGTCGTGCGTGAGCTGACCGGCCTGGGCCTCAAGGAGGCCAAGGACGCCGTCGAGTCCGCCCCCAAGGCGATCCTCGAGGGTGTCAACAAGGAGAAGGCCGAGGCCGCCAAGGCCAAGCTCGAGGGCGAGGGCGCGAAGGTCACCCTCAAGTGATCTAACGCTCCACAGCGTTCTTCTTCGATGGCGGGGACCCGTTACGGGTCCCCGCCATCGTCGTTCCTCTTCTTGTTCGGGCAGCTCAGCGCCTCCCTCATGGAGGGTCGTCGACCGGCACGGCAAAGGCTGCCAATACTCGCTAATCATGCGTTAAGGTCCGTTTGGTGCGCCGGGTGGATGACCGCAGCCGTCCGACCCGCGGCACAGCCCTTGACTGTGTGTCGGCGGACAGGCACGCTGACATCAGCAAGTTTCCGCGCTTGCGACAGCCGCCCAATGGGTAACGGGGGTTCTACTACCGATACCCGTCGGACCGGCACCAGAGGATTTCGCCGCGTTTCTGAGCGGCCCCGTCACGGCACTGACCGCGGATGCGCAGGTCAGAGGAGATGGGGACACGTTCCGCAGGCAACCTCGGGTGTGGGGCTGGACAGCGGTTAGCCGAGCGGCTACACTGCTAGTTTGCGCTGCCTTCTGCCTTGCCTTCGACTGAGATATCCATGTGGATAACTCTCTTGGGGGCTCATTGGAGTGCACGCAGACCAGTTGCATCAGCAACTCAGCCGCATAGCAGCACCGGTCCTCGGAAGGACGCATCTTGGCAGCTTCCCGCCCTGCGAAGACCAGCCGTACGTCGAGCGCTTACGCACCCCGCCGGGTCTCTTTCGGCCGGATCACCGAGCAGCTAGAGGTCCCCAACCTCCTCGCCCTCCAGACGGAGTCGTTCGACTGGCTGGTCGGCAACGAGGCTTGGCAGGCCCGGACGACGGACGACCCGCATGCCCACTCGGGCCTCGCAGAGATCCTCGAAGAGATCAGTCCCATTGAGGACTTCTCCGGCACCATGTCGCTGTCCTTCTCATCTCCGCGCTTCGACGAGGTCAAGGCCTCGATCGAGGAGTGCAAGGAGAAGGACCTGACCTACTGTGCCCCGCTGTTCGTGACCGCGGAGTTCACCAACAACACCACTGGCGAGATCAAGAGCCAGACCGTGTTCATGGGTGACTTCCCGATGATGACCCCCAAGGGGACGTTCGTCATCAACGGCACCGAGCGGGTCGTGGTGAGTCAGCTCGTCCGTTCGCCGGGCGTGTACTTCACCAAGGAGCCGGACAAGACCTCCGACCGCGACCTCACCAGCGTCAAGGTCATCCCCAGCCGGGGTGCCTGGCTGGAGTTCGACATCGACAAGCGCGACACGGTCGGCGTCCGCATCGACCGCAAGCGCCGGCAGGCCGTCACCGTCCTGCTGAAGGCGATCGGTTGGTCCGCCGACCAGATCCGTGAGCGGTTCGGCTGGTCCGAGCTGCTCATGACGACGCTGGAGAAGGACCACATCGCCGGGCAGGACGAGGCCCTGCTAGACATCTACCGCAAGCTCCGCCCCGGCGAGCCGCCGACGCGTGAGAACGCGCAGACCCTTCTCGACAACCTCTTCTTCAACCCGAAGAGGTATGACGTCGCCAAGGTCGGCCGTTACAAGTTCAACAAGAAGCTCGAGATCGACGTCCCGATCGTCCGGGGCACGCTCTCCGAGGAAGACATCGTCAAGACCGTCGACTACCTCTGCCGGCTGCACGCCGGTGAGGACGGTTACGAAGCGGACGACATCGACCACTTCGGTAACCGGCGTCTGCGTACGGTCGGCGAGCTCATCCAGAACCAGGTCCGCGTGGGCCTCTCCCGGATGGAGCGCGTCGTCCGCGAGCGGATGACGACCCAGGACGTCGAGGCGATCACGCCGCAGACCCTGATCAACATCCGGCCCGTCGTGGCCGCGATCAAGGAGTTCTTCGGTACCTCGCAGCTGTCGCAGTTCATGGACCAGACCAACCCGCTCGCGGGCCTGACCCACCGCCGTCGTCTGTCGGCGCTGGGCCCGGGTGGTCTGAGCCGTGAGCGGGCCGGCTTCGAGGTCCGTGACGTGCACCCGTCCCACTACGGCCGGATGTGCCCGATCGAGACTCCCGAGGGTCCGAACATCGGTCTGATCGGCGCGCTCTCGACGTTCGCGCGGGTCAACCCGTTCGGCTTCATCGAGACGCCGTACCGGAAGGTCGACGACGGCGTCGTCAGCGACGAGGTGCACTACCTCACCGCTGACGAGGAGGACCGGTTCATCAAGGCCCAGGCGAACGCCGTGCTGTCCAGCGACGGCACCTTCGCCGAGGACCGCGTCCTGGTCCGCCGTAAGGGCGGTGAGGTCGACTACGTGCCCGGCACCGAGGTCGACTACATGGACGTCTCGCCGCGGCAGATGACCTCCGTCGCGACCGCGATGATCCCCTTCCTCGAGCACGACGACGCCAACCGTGCCCTCATGGGCGCGAACATGCAGCGTCAGGCCGTGCCGCTGGTCAAGGCCGAGTCGCCGCTCGTCGGTACGGGTATGGAGTACCGCGCCGCGGTCGACGCCGGTGACGTGGTCGTCGCCGAGGTCGGCGGCGTGGTCGAGGACCTGTGCGCCGACTACGTGACGGTGCACCAGGACGACGGTCACCGTCGTACCTACCTGCTGCACAAGTTCCGTCGGTCGAACGCCGGCTCCTGCGTCAACCAGAAGCCGATCGTGTTCGAGGGCGACCGGGTCGAGGCCGGCCAGGTCATCGCCGACGGTCCCTGCACCGACGAGGGCGAGATGGCCCTCGGGCGCAACCTGCTCGTCGCGTTCATGTGCTGGGAAGGCCACAACTACGAGGACGCGATCATCCTGTCGCAGCGCCTCGTCCAGCAGGACGTCCTCACCTCGATCCACATCGAGGAGCACGAGGTCGACGCCCGCGACACCAAGCTGGGCCCGGAGGAGATCACCCGCGACATCCCGAACGTCAGCGAAGAGATGCTGGCGGACCTGGACGAGCGCGGCATCATCCGGATCGGCGCCGAGGTCGTCCCCGGCGACATCCTGGTCGGCAAGGTCACGCCCAAGGGCGAGACCGAGCTGACCCCGGAGGAGCGCCTGCTCCGCGCCATCTTCGGTGAGAAGGCCCGGGAGGTCCGGGACACCTCGCTGAAGGTTCCGCACGGCGAGACCGGCACCGTCATCGGTGTCCGGACGTTCTCCCGCGAGGACGGCGACGAGCTGCCCCCCGGCGTGAACGAGCTGGTCCGGGTCTACGTCGCCCAGAAGCGGAAGATCCAGGACGGTGACAAGCTCGCCGGCCGCCACGGCAACAAGGGCGTCATCTCCAAGATCCTGCCGGTCGAGGACATGCCGTTCCTCGAGGACGGCACCCCGGTCGACATCGTGCTCAACCCGCTCGGTGTGCCCTCGCGTATGAACATCGGCCAGGTTCTGGAGACCCACCTCGGGTGGATCGCCAAGACCGGCTGGTCGGTCGAGGGTGACGACGAGGAGTGGAAGCGTCAGCTCCGCTCGATCGACGCGCACGAGTCGATCGCCGACAGCAACGTCGCGACTCCGGTCTTCGACGGTGCTCAGGAAGAGGAGATCAAGGGCCTGCTGGAGTCGACCCTGGTCAACCGCGACGGTAAGCGGCTGGTCAACGGCGACGGCAAGGCGCAGCTGTTCGACGGTCGTTCCGGTGAGCCTCTGCCGGACCCGATCTCGGTCGGCTACGTCTACATCCTCAAGCTGAACCACCTGGTCGACGACAAGATCCACGCTCGGTCGACCGGCCCGTACTCGATGATCACGCAGCAGCCGCTGGGTGGTAAGGCGCAGTTCGGTGGCCAGCGGTTCGGCGAGATGGAGTGCTGGGCCATGCAGGCCTACGGGGCGGCTTATGCCCTGCAGGAGCTGCTCACCATCAAGTCCGACGACGTCCTCGGCCGAGTGAAGGTCTACGAGGCCATCGTCAAGGGCGAGAACATCCCGGAGCCGGGAATCCCGGAGTCGTTCAAGGTGCTTCTCAAGGAGCTCCAGTCGCTGTGCCTGAACGTCGAGGTGCTGTCCAGCGACGGTGTGGCTCTTGAGATGCGCGAGACCGACGACGAGGTCTTCCGGGCCGCGGAGGAACTCGGTATCGACCTGTCCCGGCGCCCGAACGAGGGCGTCAGCAGCGTCGAGGAGATCTGACGGAGAGCGTCCCCGGTGTTCAGCAGAACACCGGGGACGCCCCCGCCGGCCTTGAATTCACCCGAGCAACGAAACACGAGGGATAGTCCAAGTGCTCGACGTCAACTTCTTCGACGAGTTGCGCATCGGCCTTGCTACCGCTGACGACATCCGGCAGTGGTCGCACGGCGAGGTCAAGAAGCCCGAGACGATCAACTACCGCACCCTCAAGCCCGAGAAGGACGGACTCTTCTGCGAGAAGATCTTCGGTCCGCAGCGGGACTGGGAGTGCTACTGCGGTAAGTACAAGCGGGTCCGGTTCAAGGGCATCATCTGTGAGCGCTGCGGCGTCGAGGTGACCCGTTCCAAGGTCCGTCGCGAGCGCATGGGTCACATCGAGCTGGCGGCGTCGGTGACCCACATCTGGTACTTCAAGGGTGTCCCGAGCCGGCTCGGCTACCTGCTGGACCTGGCCCCCAAGGACCTCGAGAAGATCATTTACTTCGCCTCGTACGTGGTGACGAGCGTTGACGCCGAGTCGCGTCACCGTGACATGTCCACGATCGAGAACGAGATCTTCGCCGAGAAGCGCCAGTCCGAGAACGGCCGTGACTCGGAGATCGAGAAGCGGGCCGCCAAGCTGGAGCAGGACCTCGCCGAGCTCGAGGCCGAGGGCGCCAAGGCCGACGTTCGCCGCAAGGTGAAGGAAGCCGGCGAGCGCGAGATGCGCCAGATCCGTGACAAGGCGCAGCGCGAGATCGACCGCCTCGACGAGGTGCTCGACACCTTCCGCAAGCTCGACTCCAAGCAGCTGGTCACCGACGAGCTGCTCTACCGCGAGCTGCGCGACCGCTTCGGTGAGTACTTCACCGGTGGCATGGGCGCCGAGGCCATCAAGGCCCTGCTCGAGAACATGGACCTGGACGCCGAGGCGGAGAACCTCCGGGAGATCATCCGCACCGGTAAGGGCCAGCGGAAGATCCGGGCGCTCAAGCGGCTCAAGGTCGTCGCGGCGTTCCTGAACACCCGCAACTCGCCGCTCGGCATGGTCCTGGACTGCGTCCCGGTCATCCCGCCGGACCTGCGCCCGATGGTGCAGCTCGACGGTGGCCGTTTCGCGACCTCCGACCTGAACGACCTGTACCGCCGGGTCATCAACCGGAACAACCGCCTCAAGCGCCTGATCGACCTCGGTGCCCCCGAGATCATCGTGAACAACGAGAAGCGGATGCTCCAGGAGGCCGTCGACGCGCTGTTCGACAACGGTCGTCGTGGCCGTCCGGTCACCGGCCCGGGTAACCGGCCGCTGAAGTCGCTGTCGGACATGCTCAAGGGCAAGCAGGGCCGGTTCCGTCAGAACCTGCTCGGCAAGCGCGTGGACTACTCCGGCCGTTCCGTCATCGTCGTCGGCCCCCGGCTCAAGCTGCACCAGTGCGGCCTGCCGAAGCAGATGGCGCTGGAGCTGTTCAAGCCGTTCGTGATGAAGCGCCTGGTCGACCTGAACCACGCGCAGAACATCAAGTCCGCCAAGCGGATGGTCGAGCGGCAGCGCCCGGTCGTGTGGGACGTCCTCGAAGAGGTCATCTCCGAGCACCCGGTTCTGCTGAACCGTGCGCCGACCCTGCACCGCCTCGGCATCCAGGCCTTCGAGCCGCAGCTGGTCGAGGGCAAGGCCATCCAGATCCACCCGCTCGTCTGCACCGCGTTCAACGCGGACTTCGACGGTGACCAGATGGCGGTCCACGTGCCGCTGTCGGCCGAGGCTCAGGCCGAGGCCCGGATCCTGATGCTGTCGTCGAACAACATCCTCAAGCCGGCCGACGGCAAGCCGGTCACCATGCCCACCCAGGACATGGTCATCGGTCTGTACCACCTGACCCACCAGACGGCCGGAGCCAAGGGCGAAGGCCGGGTGTTCAGCTCGGACGCCGAGGCTCGGATGGCGTTCGACAACGGCGAACTGCACCTCCAGGCGTCCATCAAGGTCCGCCTCCGCGAGATCATCGGCGTGGACAACGGTGCCAAGGGCGAGACCTGGGTCGCGCCCGAGGACTGGGTGGAGGGCGACCAGGTTCTGGTCGAGACCACCCTGGGCCGGGTCATCTTCAACGAGACGCTGCCCCCGGGGTACCGGTACGTCAACTACGAGATCCGCAAGGGTCAGCTGTCGGCGATCGTCAACGACCTCGCCGAGCGCTTCCCGAAGGTCGCCCTGGCCGCGACCCTCGACGCGCTCAAGGAGGCCGGCTTCCACTGGGCGACCTGGTCCGGTGTGACGATCGGCATGGGCGACGTCATCGGCCCTCCGCGCAAGCCGGAGATCCTCGCTCGCTACCAGGGCGAGGCCGACCAGATCGACAAGCAGTACCAGCGTGGTCTGATCACCGGTGAAGAGCGTCGTAGCGAGCTCATCGACATCTGGACCAAGGCGACCAACGAGATCTCCAAGGAGATGGAGACCGCGCTGCCGCAGGAGAACCCGCTCTGGGTCATGATCAACTCCGGCGCCCGCGGTAACCTCCTCCAGCTCCGGCAGATCGCCGCGATCCGTGGTCTGGTGGCCAACCCCAAGGGTGAGATCATCCCGCGGCCGATCACCTCGTCGTACCGTGAGGGTCTGACCGTTCTGGAGTACTTCATCTCCACGCACGGTGCCCGTAAGGGTCTGGCCGACACCGCGCTGCGTACCGCCGACTCGGGTTACCTGACCCGTCGTCTGGTGGACGTCTCGCAGGACGTCATCATCCGCGAAGAGGACTGCGGCACCGAGCGCGCGATCCCGATGCAGGTGGGCGAGCGCGAGGCGGACGGCAAGCTGGTCGTCCACGTGCACGCCGAGACCGGTGTGCACGCCCGGACGCTGGCCGACAACATCACCGACTCGGCCGGCAACCTGGTCGTGGCCCGTGGTGAGGACCTCAACTCGATCCTCGTCGACAAGCTGGTCGCCGCGGGTGTCGAGAACGTGCGGGTCCGCAGCGTGCTCACCTGTGAGTCGAAGCTCGGCGTCTGCGCGGCCTGCTACGGCCGCTCGCTGCCGACCGGTAAGTCGGTCGACATCGGCGAGGCCGTCGGCATCATCGCGGCCCAGTCCATCGGTGAGCCCGGCACGCAGCTGACGATGCGTACCTTCCACACCGGTGGTGTCGCGGGTGAGGACATCACCCAGGGTCTGCCGCGTGTGCAGGAGATCTTCGAGGCCCGTGTGCCCAAGGGCAAGGCGCCCATCGCCGACACCCCGGGACGCGTGCGGATCGAGGACGGCGAGCGTTCGCGGAAGATCATCGTGGTGCCGGACGACGGCAGCGACGAGATCGTCTACGACAAGATCTCGAAGCGCGTCAAGCTGCGCATCCCGGACGGCGGCCACGTCGGCGTCGGCGAGAAGCTCACCGAGGGCACCATCGACCCGCACGAGCTGCTGCGCATCATGGGCCCGCGCGCGGTCCAGGTCCACCTGACCAGTGAGGTCCAGGAGGTCTACCGCTCGCAGGGTGTGCTCATCCACGACAAGCACATCGAGATCATCATCCGCCAGATGCTCAAGCGGGTGACGGTCATCGATTCCGGCGCGACCGAGTTCCTGCCGGGCATCCTGGTCGACCGGGCGCTCTTCGAGTCGGAGAACCGCCGGCTCGTGGGCGAGGGTGGCGAGCCCGCCGCCGGTCGTCCGGTGCTGATGGGTATCACCAAGGCCTCGCTGGCGACCGACTCCTGGCTCTCGGCGGCCTCCTTCCAGGAGACCACCCGGGTGCTCACCGACGCTGCGATCAACTCGCGCAGCGACTCGCTGGTGGGCCTCAAGGAGAACGTCATCATCGGTAAGCTCATCCCGGCCGGTACCGGTATCTCCAAGTACCGCAACATCCGGGTCGAGCCGACCGAGGAGGCCAAGGCCAAGGTGTACTCGATGACCGGGTACCCGGAGACCGACTACGGTTTCGGGCCGGCCAGCGGGCAGGCTGTGCCGCTGGACGACTTCGACTTCGGGTCGTACCGCTAAGGGTTCTCTCGATGGGGCGGTCGCGCATGGCGCGGCCGCCCCATCGGCGTTCCTAAGATGGGCTGGTGACTCTTCCCGTCGTCCCCACCCGACACCCGATGGACCCGGAGCCGGTGCCGGCGACGAAGGCACGGGCCGTCTTCGCCCTCGGACTGGTGGGTCTGCTCACCGGAGCGCTCGTGGGCGGGGTGATCCCGGCCACGCTCGCGCTCGTCCTGGCCCGCCAGTCCGCCCGTCAGGCCTATGCGGCGGGTGGCTATCTGACCGGGTCGGCCTGGATCCGGCGTGGCGAGAGGCTGGCCTGGGGCGGTCTGGTGCTGGCCCTGACCGCGCTCGTGGTGCTCCTGATCGCCGGCCTGCTGCATCTGGCCGCGGCTCCGGGCGGGCAGGACTTCGCACCGGGTACCGACTGAGCGGGCTCCAGCGGGCGTACAGGGTGGGCTGCCATGTGTCCCGTACGGGTGACATGCTTTCGATATGACGCATCCCTCGGGCCCGCCGTACCAGCAGCCGTCGTTCGGGCCGCCGCCGGCGCCGTACAGTGCGTCGCCCGCTCCCTATGCGTCGCCCTACGCCTACGCCGCCCCTCCGCCGCCCTCGGCGACCTGGCAGCCGGAGCGGGTCGATCAGGTGACCGGGACCGGGTTCGGTCTGGTGCATCTCCAGGTGCCGCCGATCACGTCGGGAGCGGCGATCGGCTCACTGGTGGCCGGCATCGGTGCGATCCTGGTCTCGATCGCGGTGCTCTGTTTCGGGCTGACCGGTGCGGAGGAGGGCTGGGGCGCCTGGACAGCCGGGGCGTTCACGCTGCTCAGCGTGATGGCCTGTGCCGGCGCGGTGGCCCTCGGTGTCTTCGCCCGCCGCCAGATCAACAGCAGCCCGCATCCGGGGCGGGTCCGATTCACCGGCCGCGGCCTGTCCACCAGCGGGATCGTGTGCGGGATCACCGGCGCCGCGCTCTCGTTGCTGGCGCTCGGGCTCGGCCTGGCGGTGCAGTTGTCGTGAACGATCCGCGGCGTCGCGGCGGTGCCCCGAGCGCAGATCTGGCACCGCGAGGATGGCACGCAGGAGTACCCGGTACACTGGTATACGGAGATGTCCATCGTGGGAGCCTGGGCTCATTTTGACCTGGGTGCGCAGGGTGGGTAGTCTTTCCCTTCGTGCCCGGGCTCGCCCGGGCAACTCGTGCGTGCACCCGTTTAGGAACGTGCGACGGGATATAGCACCACGTCGGACAGGGCTCGGTGAAGGGCCCTGTTCACACAGACAAAGCCGGAGCGCGTGAACCTTTCGCGCGTGACGGGACCGTGAGCCGGACGACACGCCCGACCGCGGGTGCGGGACACTCCCACCGGGAGGGGTCCGCACACAGAGGCAGAAACAGACGGTGCGGCCGTATTACAGGAAGCGGCCGAAGGGAGCGGAGAAACCCGGTGCCCACGATCCAGCAGCTGGTCCGCAAGGGCCGCCAGGCGAAGACGAGCAAGACGAAGACGCCGGCGCTGAAGGGAAGCCCCCAGCGGCGCGGCGTGTGCACGCGCGTGTACACCACTACCCCCAAGAAGCCCAACTCTGCGCTGCGCAAGGTCGCTCGTGTGAAGCTGAGCAGCCAGATCGAGGTCACGGCGTACATCCCGGGCGTCGGCCACAACCTCCAGGAGCACTCCATCGTGCTCGTGCGCGGCGGTCGTGTTAAGGACCTCCCGGGCGTCCGTTACAAGATCGTCCGTGGTTCGCTGGACACCCAGGGTGTCCGCAACCGCAAGCAGGCTCGCAGCCGTTACGGCGCGAAGAAGGAGAAGAGCTGACATGCCGCGTAAGGGACCCGCTCCGCGCCACCCTGTGGTCGCTGACCCGGTGTACAACTCCCCGCTGGTAACGCAGCTGGTCAACAAGATCCTGATCGGCGGCAAGCGTCAGCTCGCCGAGCGCATCGTGTACGGAGCCCTGGAAGGCGCCCGCGAGAAGAGCGGCACCGACCCCGTGGTCATCCTCAAGCGCGCGATGGACAATGTGAAGCCGACCCTCGAGGTCCGCAGCCGCCGCGTCGGTGGCGCGACCTACCAGGTTCCGGTCGAGGTCCGCACTCCGCGTCAGACCACTCTCGGTCTGCGCTGGCTGGTCCAGTACTCGAAGGCCCGCCGTGAGAAGACCATGATCGAGCGCCTGCAGAACGAGCTGCTCGACGCCAGCAACGGCCTGGGTGCCGCTGTCAAGCGTCGCGAGGACACTCACAAGATGGCGGAGTCCAACAAGGCCTTCGCGCACTACCGCTGGTAAGACCCTGCTGGGGGCCCGGCATTCGCCGGGCCACGGCAGTCGTACCGGTCCACGAGACAGACGACGAAGAAAAGTAGGGATGGAAGTGGCCGCCGCAGACGCGCTCGCCAAGGTACGCAACATCGGCATCATGGCGCACATCGACGCTGGTAAGACCACGACGACCGAGCGAATCCTGTTCTACACCGGCATCACGTACAAGATCGGTGAGGTCCACGAGGGCGCCGCCGTCATGGACTGGATGGAGCAGGAGCAGGAGCGCGGTATCACCATCACTTCCGCCGCCACCAAGTGCGAGTGGAAGGGTCACACGATCCAGATCATCGACACGCCCGGCCACGTCGACTTCACGGTCGAGGTCGAGCGGTCGCTGCGCGTGCTCGACGGCGCGGTGGCGGTCTACGACGGTGTTGCCGGCGTGGAGCCCCAGACCGAGAACGTCTGGCGTCAGGCGGACAAGTACAACGTCCCGCGGATGTGCTTCGTCAACAAGCTGGACCGGACCGGCGCGGACTTCTTCCGCTGCGTTCAGATGATGATCGACCGGCTCAACGCGACCCCGCTGGTCCTCCAGATCCCGATCGGGCTCGAGGGCGACCACATCGGTGTCGTCGACCTGATCGAGAATCGCGCGCTCACCTGGCGTGGGGAGACCCAGAAGGGTGAGGACTACGCCATCGAGGAGATCCCGGCCGACCTCGTCGACCAGGCCGCCGAGTGGCGCGAGAAGCTCATCGAGACCCTCGCGGACGTCGACGACGCCGTGATGGAGAAGTACCTCGAGGGCGAAGAGGTGTCGGTCGAGGAGATCAAGGCCGCCATCCGGCGCGCCACGATCGCCAGCAAGGCCAACCCGGTCCTCTGTGGCTCGGCGTTCAAGAACAAGGGTGTGCAGCCGATGCTGGACGCCGTTGTCGAGTTCCTGCCGTCGCCGCTGGACATCCCGGCCATCGAGGGCACCGCGACCGACGGCGAGACGCCGATGCAGCGGAAGCCGTCGAACGACGAGCCCTTCTCGGCCCTGGCCTTCAAGATCCAGACCGACAAGCACCTCGGCAAGCTGACCTACGTCCGGGTCTACTCCGGCACGCTCGAGACCGGTACCCAGGTGGTCAACTCCACCAAGGACCGCAAGGAGCGGATCGGCAAGATCTACCAGATGCACGCGAACAAGCGTGAGGAGCGCAACACCGCGCAGGCCGGCGACATCATCGCCGTCCAGGGTCTCAAGCAGACCACCACCGGTGACACGCTCTGCGACCCGGCGAAGCCGGTCATCCTCGAGTCGATGACCTTCCCGGAGCCGGTCATCCAGGTCGCCATCGAGCCGAAGACGAAGTCCGACCAGGAGAAGCTGGGCACCGCGATCCAGCGCCTCGCCGAGGAGGACCCGACCTTCCGGGTCTTCAACGACGAGGAGACCGGTCAGACCATCATCGCCGGCATGGGCGAGCTGCACCTCGACATCCTCGTCGACCGCATGCGGCGCGAGTTCAACGTCGAGGCCAACATCGGCAAGCCGCAGGTGGCCTACCGTGAGACGATCCGCGGCACCGTGGAGAAGCTCGACTACGTCCACAAGAAGCAGACCGGTGGTTCGGGTCAGTACGCGAAGGTCATCGTCAAGGTCGAGCCCTTGGGCCTCGAGGCCGACGGTCCGACCTACGAGTTCGTGAACGCCGTCACCGGTGGTCGTATCCCGAAGGAATTCATCCCCTCGGTCGATGCGGGTGCGCAGGACTCCCTCCAGTACGGCGTTCTCGCCGGCTACCCGCTGGTGGGTGTCAAGTTCACGCTGCTGGACGGTCAGTACCACGAGGTCGACTCGTCCGAGATGGCGTTCAAGATCGCCGGCTCGATGGCGATGAAGGAAGCGGCCCGCAAGGCCGACCCGGCTCTTCTCGAGCCCATGATGGCCGTTGAGGTCACCACCCCTGAGGACAACATGGGTGACGTCATCGGCGACCTCAACTCCCGGCGCGGCATGATCCAGTCGATGGAGGAGCGCCACGGCGCCCGCGTCGTCAAGGCTCTGGTTCCGCTCTCGGAGATGTTCGGCTACGTCGGCGACCTCCGGTCGAAGACTGCGGGCCGGGCGAGCTACAGCATGCTGTTCGACTCCTACGCCGAGGTTCCGCAGAACGTGGCTAAGGAGATCATCGCTAAGGCCACCGGCGCCTGACGCGTTGAGGCACGTGCGGCCTGTCGAGGGCCGCACGTGCACTAGCAGTCGACAGAGTCCTGAGCGCCTTACTGGGCGTGCCGGGCGAAAAGAATTGATCAGTCCACAGGAGGACACCAGTGGCGAAGGCGAAGTTCGAGCGGACTAAGCCGCACGTCAACATCGGCACCATTGGTCACATCGACCACGGTAAGACGACGCTGACTGCGGCCATCACGAAGGTCCTGCACGACGAGTTCCCGGACCTGAACCCGTACACCCCGTTCGACGAGATCGACAAGGCGCCGGAGGAGAAGGCCCGCGGCATCACGATCTCGATCGCGCACGTCGAGTACCAGACCGCGGCGCGTCACTACGCGCACGTGGACTGCCCCGGCCACGCCGACTACATCAAGAACATGATCACCGGTGCCGCGCAGATGGACGGCGCGATCCTGGTGGTCGCCGCGACCGACGGCCCGATGCCGCAGACCAAGGAGCACGTGCTCCTGGCCCGCCAGGTCGGCGTTCCGTACATCGTCGTCGCCCTGAACAAGAGCGACATGGTCGAGGACGAGGAGCTCCTGGAGCTCGTCGAGCTCGAGGTCCGCGAGCTGCTCAGCACCTACGAGTTCCCGGGCGACGACCTGCCGGTCGTCCGCGTGTCGGCGCTCAAGGCCCTCGAGGGTGACCCCGAGTGGACCGGCAAGCTCCTCGAGCTGATGAACGCGGTCGACACCGCGATCCCGCAGCCCGAGCGCGAGACCGAGAAGCCGTTCCTCATGCCGATCGAGGACGTCTTCACGATCACCGGCCGTGGCACCGTGGTGACCGGTCGCGCCGAGCGCGGCATCCTCAAGCCGAACGAGGAGGTCGAGATCGTCGGTATCCGCGAGAAGTCGACCAAGACCGTTTGCACCGGCATCGAGATGTTCCGCAAGCTGCTCGACGAGGCCCGCGCGGGTGAGAACGTCGGTCTGCTGCTCCGCGGCATCAAGCGCGAGGACGTCGAGCGCGGCATGGTCGTCGTGAAGCCGGGCACCTCTACTCCTCACACGGAGTTCGAGGGCCAGGTCTACATCCTCTCGAAGGAGGAGGGTGGCCGGCACACCCCGTTCTTCCAGAACTACCGGCCGCAGTTCTACTTCCGCACCACGGACGTCACCGGCGTCGTCACGCTGCCCGAGGGCACCGAGATGGTCATGCCCGGCGACTCCACCTCCATGTCCGTGAAGCTGATCCAGCCGATCGCCATGGACCAGGGTCTGAAGTTCGCGATCCGTGAGGGTGGCCGCACCGTCGGCGCCGGAACGGTCACGAAGATCACTAAGTAATTGAGGGTTTCGACCCTCAGGTGACCCCGATTAGCAATGTCGGATTCGATCCGGCATACTAGTCAGGTTGCGTCCGCGCGGGGTGGGTAGCCAGTTGCAGCTAAAACTGCTTTATGGTTGCCCACCCTCGCCGGGTGTCCGGGTGTGTTCTGTTTGCCGCCCGACACCACAGATCCCCGTGATCGACTGGAGTGCCTAGCACTCTGCCCGGGCTCCATCGGCCCAGGGGCGCGACACGCCCGACCGCGGGGGTCGGACAACGCAGGATCAACGGTCCTGCGGGCATGCGGAGGTACCGCTTCCGCACGTAGCGGCATCGAGAGAAGGAAACAGAAGCCACCATGGCGGGACAGAAGATCCGCATCCGGCTCAAGGCCTATGACCACGAGGTCGTCGACTCCTCGGCGCGGAAGATCGTCGAGACGGTGACGCGTACCGGGGCGCAGGTCGCGGGCCCGGTGCCGCTGCCCACGGAGATCAACCGTTTCTGCGTGATCCGTTCGCCGCACAAGTACAAGGACTCGCGCGAGCACTTCGAGATGCGCACGCACAAGCGTCTGATCGACATCATCGACCCGACCCCGAAGACGGTCGACTCGCTCATGCGCCTCGACCTGCCGGCTGGCGTCGACATCGAGATCAAGCTGTAGGGACCGGACAATGGACAGGCAAGTGAAGGGGATCCTGGGCGCCAAGCTCGGCATGACCCAGGTCTGGGACAACAACAAGGTTGTCCCGGTCACCGTGGTGCAGGCCGGCCCGTGTGTCGTCACCCAGGTCCGCACCGATGAGAAGGACGGCTACTCGGCTGTCCAGCTGGCGTACGGCGCGATCGACCCGCGCAAGGTGAACAAGCCGGAGAGCGGCCAGTTCGCCAAGGCCGGCGTTTCGCCGCGCCGTCACGTGGTCGAGCTGCGCACCGTCGACGCGAGCGAGTACGAGCTCGGCCAGGAAGTCACCGTTGACGCGTTCTCGGTCGGCCAGCCGATCGACGTGACCGGTAAGACCAAGGGCAAGGGCTACGCCGGTGTCATGAAGCGCCACGGCTTCCACGGCCTGCGCGCGAGCCACGGTGTCGAGCGCAAGCACCGCTCGCCGGGCTCGATCGGCGCCTGCGCGACCCCGGGTCGCGTCTTCAAGGGCGTCAAGATGGCCGGCCGCATGGGTGGCAAGCGCTTCACCGTGCAGAACCTGGTGATCCAGGCGGTCGACACCGAGCGCAACCTGATCCTGGTCCGCGGCGCTGTGCCCGGTCCCAAGGGCGCGCTGATCCTGGTCCGCACCGCCGCGAAGAAGACCGCGAAGGGTGGTGCCAAGTGAGCTCGGTTGACGTGATCAACGCGGAGGGCACCAAGGCCGGCTCCGTCGACCTGCCCGCCAACGTCTTCGACGTGCAGGCGAACATTCCGCTGATGCACCAGGTCGTCGTGGCGCAGCTGGCCGCGGCCCGTCAGGGCACGCACAAGGCCAAGACGCGCGGCGAGGTCGCCGGCGGCGGCAAGAAGCCGTACAAGCAGAAGGGCACCGGCCGCGCCCGTCAGGGCTCGATCCGGGCGCCGCAGTTCACCGGCGGTGGCGTCGTGCACGGTCCCGTGCCGCGCGACTACAGCCAGCGGACCCCCAAGAAGATGAAGGCTGCCGCTCTGCGTGGCGCCCTCTCCGACCGGGCCCGTGACGGCCGCGTCCACGTGGTCGAGGCTTTCGTCACCGGCGAGAAGCCGTCGACCAAGGCCGCCATCGCGACGCTGCGGAAGGTCGCCCAGACCACCAAGGTCCTGGTCGTTCTGGACAGCCAGGACGAGCTGAACTGGGTGTCGCTGCGCAACGAGCCGACCGTTCACCTCATCGAGGCCGGCCAGCTCAACACCTATGACGTGCTGGTCGCCGACGAGGTGATCTTCACGAAGGTCGCGCTCGACGAGTTCCTGGGCGGGTCCGAGAAGTCCGAGGAGGGCGACAAGTGAGCACGATCGCCGACCCGCGCGACATCATCGTCGCCCCGGTGGTCTCCGAGAAGAGCTACAGCGTTCTCGACCAGAACTGGTACACGTTCGAGGTCCGTCCGGACGCGAACAAGACCCAGATCAAGATCGCGATCCAGCAGATCTTCAACGTCCGCGTGCTGACCGTGAACACGGCGAACCGCGAGGGCAAGCGCAAGCGCACCAAGACCGGTTGGGGTCAGCGCAAGGCGACCAAGCGCGCGATGGTGAAGCTGGCTGACGGTGACCGTATCGAGGCCTTCGGCGGCCCGGTCAGCTAAGGGGTTTGTGAATCATGGCAATCCGTAAGTACAAGCCGACCACGCCGGGCCGTCGTGGCTCCAGCGTCGCCGACTTCGCCGAGATCACCCGGTCGACTCCGGAGAAGTCTCTGCTGGTTCCGCTGCCCAAGAAGGGTGGCCGCAACGTCCACGGCCGGATCACCACCCGGCACCAGGGCGGTGGCCACAAGCGGCAGTACCGGCTGATCGACTTCAAGCGGAACGACAAGGACGGCGTGCCGGCCAAGGTCGCTCACATCGAGTACGACCCCAACCGCACCTCCCGCATCGCTCTGCTGCACTACGCCGACGGTGAGAAGCGCTACATCCTCGCGCCGAAGGACCTCAAGCAGGGCGACCGCGTCGAGTCGGGCGTGGGCGCGGACATCAAGCCGGGGAACAACCTTCCCCTGCGCAACATCCCGGTCGGTACGACGATCCACGGTGTGGAGCTTCGTCCCGGCGGTGGCGCCAAGCTGGCCCGTTCGGCCGGCGTCGGCATCCAGCTGCTCGGCCGTGAGGGTGCCTACGCCACGCTGCGTATGCCTTCCGGTGAGATCCGTCGCGTCGACATCCGCTGCCGCGCGACGGTCGGCGAGATCGGCAACGCCGAGCAGTCGAACATCAACTGGGGTAAGGCCGGCCGTATGCGGTGGAAGGGCAAGCGCCCGACCGTCCGTGGTGTCGCCATGAACCCTGTCGACCACCCGCACGGTGGTGGTGAGGGTAAGACCTCCGGTGGTCGTCACCCGGTCAACCCGGCTGGTAAGCCGGAGGGCCGTACCCGCCGCAAGGGCCAGGAGAGCGACAAGCTGATTGTTCGCCGCCGCTACGCCACCCGCAAGCGCGGGTAACGGGAGTTAGAAGATGCCTCGCAGCCTGAAGAAGGGCCCGTTCATCGACGACCACCTGCTCAAGAAGGTGGAAGTCCAGAACGAGAAGAACTCGAAGAACGTCATCAAGACCTGGTCGCGGCGTTCGACCATCATCCCGGACATGCTGGGTCACACCATCGCGGTGCACGACGGCCGCAAGCACGTCCCGGTGTTCATCAGTGAGGCGATGGTCGGGCACAAGCTCGGCGAGTTCGCTCTGACCCGGACGTTCAAGGGTCACGAGAAGGACGACCGCAAGAGCCGTCGTCGCTAAGCAGATACACGATTAAGAGGATTTAGGAGCTACAGCGATGCCAGTTAAGGGCGACGCTCCGGTGCTTCCGGGCGCGCGGGCGGTTGCGCGGCACGTGCGCATCTCGCCGAACAAGGCGCGCCGGGTGATCAACCTCGTTCGTGGTCTGCCCGCGAAGGAGGCGCTGGTCGTCCTGCAGTTCGCGCCGCAGGCCGCCAGCGAGCAGGTCTACAAGGTGCTTGCCAGCGCCATCGCGAACGCGGAGAACAACGAGCGGCTCGACCCCGACGCTCTCCTCGTCAGCGAGGCGTTCGTCGACGAGGGCCCCACGCTCAAGCGGTTCCGTCCGCGGGCGCAGGGCCGGGCGTACCGGATCCGCAAGCGCACGTGTCACATCACCATCGCGGTCGAGGCGGTCCAGTCGGCCCGCCCGGCGAAGAAGGCAGCGGCCAAGAAGGCCGCGCCGAAGGCCGAGTCCCAGAGCACGGAGGGTGCCGAGTAATGGGTCAGAAGGTTCACCCCACCGGGTTCCGTCTCGGCATCTCGACTGACTGGCGGAGCCGTTGGTTCGCCGACAAGCTCTACAAGGACTACATCGGCGAGGACGTCAAGATCCGCCGCATGATGTCCAAGGGCCTCGAGCGTGCCGGCATCTCCAAGGTCGACATCGAGCGGACCCGTGACCGGGTCCGGGTCGACATCCACACCGCCCGGCCGGGCATCGTCATCGGCCGTAAGGGTGCGGAGGCGGACCGGATCCGCGGCGAGCTCGAGAAGCTCACCGGCAAGCAGGTCCAGCTGAACATCCTCGAGGTCAAGAGCCCCGAGTCGGATGCTCAGCTCGTGGCCCAGGGCGTCGCCGAGCAGCTGTCCTCCCGGGTCAGCTTCCGCCGCGCGATGCGTAAGGCCATGCAGTCGGCCATGAAGAACCCGATCTGCAAGGGCATCCGGGTGCAGGTCTCCGGCCGTCTCGGCGGCGCGGAGATGAGCCGCACGGAGTTCTACCGTGAGGGTCGCGTTCCGCTGCACACGCTGCGGGCCAACATCGAGTACGGCTTCTTCGAGGCCCGTACCACGTTCGGCCGCATCGGCGTGAAGGTCTGGATCTACAAGGGCGACGCCGTTCCGGGTCGCGAGGCCGTCGCTGAGGCGCCCGCGCGTCCGCGCCGGGACCGCGCCGACCGCCCCGAGCGTCCGCGTCGTGGCCGTTCCGGCTCGTCCGGCACGACCGCGGGCGGTACTGAGGCCGGCCGGGCCGCTCAGGCCGCGGCGACCGCCGATGACACCGCCGCGGCTCCGGCTGCGGCTGAAACGCAGCAGGAGGGCTGACCTGTGCTGATGCCCCGTAAGCCCCCGAAGGGCTTCCGTAAGCCGCACCACCCGGACCGCAGTGGCGCGTCCAAGGGTGGCAACCGGGTCGTCTTCGGTGAGTTCGGTATCCAGGCTCTCGAGCCGGCGTACGTGACGAACCGTCAGATCGAGTCGGCTCGTATCGCCATGACCCGCCACATCAAGCGTGGCGGCAAGGTCTGGATCTCGATCTTCCCGGACCAGGCTCTGACCAAGAAGCCGGCCGAGACCCGCATGGGTTCCGGTAAGGGTTCTCCCGAGTGGTGGGTGGCGAACGTCAAGCCGGGACGCATTCTCTTCGAGATGTCGTTCCCGAACGAGACGGTCGCGCGTGAGGCGATGCGCCGCGCGATCCACAAGCTCCCGATGAAGTGCCGCATCGTGACGCGCGAAGTGGGTGAAAGCTGATGGCAGCGGGCGTTAAGGCGGCCGAGCTGCGCGAACTCTCCGAAGAGGAGCTGGTCGCGAAGCTGCGGGAGGCCAAGGCGGAGCTGTTCAACCTTCGTGTGCAGCGCGCGACCGGGCAGCTCGACAATCACCGTCGGCTCCAGGTCGTCCGCAAGGACATCGCGAAGATCTACACGATCATGCGTGAGCGGGAGCTGGGCCTCTCGGTTGCGCCGGACGAGGTGACGGCATGAGTGAGAACACCACCGCCCCGCGCGCTCAGCGCAAGGTGCGTGACGGTCTCGTGGTCAGCGACAAGATGGACAAGACCGTCGTTGTCGAGGTCGAGGACCGGGTCAAGCACGCCCTGTACGGCAAGGTCATCCGCCGTACGCGGAAGCTGAAGGTGCACGACGAGCAGAATGCTGCGGGAGTCGGCGACCGGGTCTCGATCATGGAGACTCGTCCGCTCTCCGCCACCAAGCGGTGGCGCATCGTGGAGATCCTCGAAAAGGCCAAGTGAGTGCGCTGGGCCGGCTCCGGCCGGCCCAGCGGACCATCGTTCCGCCAAGCTTCGGGCCTGTGGCCCGGAGAACTGGCAGACATAGGAGACAGACGTGATCCAGCAGGAGTCGCGACTGCGCGTCGCCGACAACACGGGTGCCCGGGAGATCCTGTGCATCCGGGTGCTCGGTGGCTCCGGTCGCCGTTACGCGAGCATCGGCGACGTCATCGTGGCCACGGTCAAGGACGCCATTCCGGGTGCCGGTGTGAAGAAGGGTGACGTCGTCAAGGCGGTCGTCGTCCGCACCAGCAAGGAGCGGCGTCGTCCGGACGGCTCGTACATCCGTTTCGACGAGAACGCCGCCGTCATCATCAAGGACGGCGGGGACCCCCGCGGTACCCGCATCTTCGGCCCGGTCGGGCGCGAGCTGCGCGACAAGCGGTTCATGAAGATCATCAGCCTGGCGCCGGAGGTGCTCTGACCGTGAAGATCAAGAAGGGCGACACGGTCGTCGTCATCGCCGGTAAGGACAAGGGCGCCAAGGGTAAGGTCATCGCGGCCTACCCGACGCGGGACAAGGTCCTGGTCGAGGGCGTCAACCGGATCAAGAAGCACGAGCGCATCCGCACGAACCAGCGCGGTTCGAAGACCGGTGGCATCGTCACTCAGGAAGCCGCCATCCACATCTCGAACGTGCAGGTGCTGGACGGGGACGGCAAGCCGACTCGCATCGGTTACAAGATTGACGAGAACGGCAACAAGGTCCGGATCGCGCGTACGACCGGTAAGGAACTCTGATGACTGCCGCTACCGAGGCTAAGGCGCTGCCGCGTCTCAAGCAGAAGTACCGCTCCGAGGTCGTGCCGGCCATCCAGGAGCAGTTCAAGTACGGCAACCCGATGCAGATCCCCGGTCTTGTCAAGATCGTGGTCAACATGGGTGTCGGCGAGGCTGCCCGGGACGCCAAGCTGATCGACGGCGCGGTCCGCGACCTGACCACCATCACCGGTCAGAAGCCGCTGGTCCGCCGGGCCACCAAGTCCATCGCGCAGTTCAAGCTGCGTGAGGGCATGCCGATCGGCGCGAAGGTCACCCTCCGCGGCGACCGGATGTGGGAGTTCCTGGACCGGCTGCTGTCCATCTCGCTGCCGCGTATCCGCGACTTCCGCGGTCTCGACGGCCGGAAGCTGGACGGCCACGGCAACTACACGTTCGGTCTGACCGAGCAGTCGGTGTTCCACGAGATCGACCAGGACAAGATCGATCGGCCGCGGGGCATGGACATCACCGTGGTCACCACCGCGTCGACCGACGACGAGGGCCGGGCGCTGCTCAAGCTCCTGGGCTTCCCGTTCAAGGAGAACTGAGTATGGCTAAGAAGGCGCTGATCCTGAAGGCTGCCGCGAAGCCGAAGTTCGCCGTGCGTGCCTACACCCGCTGCCAGAAGTGCGGTCGTCCGCACTCGGTCTACCGCAAGTTCGGCCTCTGCCGCGTTTGCGTGCGGGACATGGCCCACCGCGGTGAGCTGCCCGGCGTGTCCAAGGCCTCCTGGTAACTTCCGTCCTCTGGCCCGCCCTCAGCGGCGGGCCAACAGGCGGACCTCAATGTAATGCCGCTTCGCCGTAGGCCTGAGTCCTACTCGGGAACCCCGGCGAGAAAGGTTGACGAATACCCATGACGATGACGGACCCGATCGCAGACATGCTCACGCGTCTGCGTAACGCCAACCAGGCGTACCACGACAAGGTGACGATGCCCTACTCGAAGATCAAGGCGAACATCGCCGAGGTCCTCAAGGCCGAGGGTTACATCGCGTCGTGGACGTCTGAGGAGCCCGAGGAGGGCGCGGTCGGCAAGCGTCTGGTCGTTGAGCTCAAGTACGGCCAGAGCCGCGAGCGCAGCCTCGCCGGCATCAAGCGCGTCTCGAAGCCCGGCCTGCGGGTTTACGCCAAGTCCGACGAGCTGCCGCGAGTGCTCGGTGGCCTCGGTGTCGCGATCATTTCGACGTCCCAGGGACTGCTGACCGACAAGCAGGCCCGCAAGCGGAGCGTTGGCGGGGAAGTCCTCGCCTTCGTCTGGTAACTGGAGACTTAGACATGTCGCGAATCGGACGTAAGTCGATCCCGGTCCCGGCCGGCGTCGATGTCACCATCTCGGGCCAGACCGTCAAGGTCAAGGGCCCCAAGGGCGAGCTCTCGCACGTCGTCGCCGAGCCGATCACGGTCGCTCAGGACGGCGGCGAGCTGGTCGTCAACCGGCCCAACGACGAGCGCAAGGCCAAGGAACTGCACGGCCTCTCGCGGACCCTGGTCGCCAACATGATCGTCGGCGTCACCGAGGGCTACAAGAAGGTGCTGGAGATCAACGGCACCGGTTACCGCGTCACCGCGAAGGGCAAGGACCTGGAGTTCGCTCTGGGCTTCTCGCACCCGGTGCTCGTGGTTCCTCCGGCCGGCATCACCTTCTCGGTTGAGAAGCCGACCCAGTTCACTGTCACCGGTATCGACAAGCAGCTGGTGGGTGAGGTCTCCGCGAACATTCGCAAGATCCGCCCGCCGGAGCCCTACAAGGGCAAGGGTGTCAAGTACCAGGGTGAGGTCATCCGCCGTAAGGCTGGAAAGGCAGGTAAGAAGTGACCGCCACGCTGCTCAAGCGCCGCAACGGCGGCGGGGTTGCCGCCAAGCGTGCCGTCGGCAAGGCGCGTCGGCACTTCCGGGTCCGCAAGAACGTCCGTGGTACGGCCGAGCGTCCGCGCCTGGTCGTCACGCGGTCCGCGCGGCACATCTCCGCGCAGATCATCGACGACCTCAAGGGCCACACGCTGGCTTCGGCCTCCACGCTCGACGCCTCGATCCGGGGCAACGAGGGCGACAAGACCGCGCTGTCCGGCAAGGTCGGTTCGCTCCTCGCCGAGCGGGCCAAGGCCGCGGGGATTTCCAAGGTCGTCTTCGACCGGGGTGGCAACAAGTACGCGGGGCGGATCGCCGCGCTTGCGGACGCCGCTCGCGAAGCCGGACTCGAGTTCTAGGAGGAATTGACCAATGCCTGGTCAGCAGCGCCGAGGCGGCGGGTCCGGCGGTAACACCGAGGGTGGCAACCGCAGGGACAACCGTCGCGAGGGCGGCCGCGGAAACGCGCCCGTCGAGAAGACCCCGCACCTGGAGCGGGTCGTCGCGATCAACCGTGTCGCGAAGGTCGTCAAGGGTGGTCGTCGCTTCAGCTTCACCGCCCTGGTGATCGTCGGCGACGGTGACGGCACCGTCGGCATCGGCTACGGAAAGGCCAAGGAGGTGCCCGCGGCGATCGCCAAGGGCGTCGAGGAGGCCAAGAAGCACTTCTTCAAGGTGCCGCGTATCGGTGCGACCATTCCGCACCCGATCACCGGTGAGGCTGCCGCGGGTGTCGTCCTGCTCAAGCCGGCTTCCGCTGGTACCGGCGTCATCGCCGGTGGCCCGGTGCGTGCCGTGCTGGAGTGTGCCGGTATCCACGACATCCTGTCGAAGAGCCTGGGTTCCTCGAACCCGATCAACATCGTGCACGCGACCGTGGCCGCTCTGAAGGGCCTCGAGTCGCCGGAGGCCGTCGCCAAGCGTCGCGGCCTGCCGGTCGAGGACGTGGCGCCGGCGGCCATGCTGGCAGCGCGTGCGGAAGCGGCGGTGCACTGATGGCACGCTTGAAGGTCACCCAGATCCGGTCCGGGATCGGCCGTAAGCAGAACCAGCGGGACTCCCTGCGTTCGCTCGGTCTGAAGCGGATCAACGATGTGGTGGTCAAGGAGGACCGCCCCGAGATTCGGGGCATGATCTTCGCGGTGAACCACCTCGTCACTGTCGAGGAGGTCGAGTAAATGGCGATCAAGGTTCACCACCTGCGCCCGGCGCCCGGTGCGAAGACCGCCAAGACCCGCGTGGGTCGTGGTGAGGGCTCCAAGGGCAAGACCGCCGGTCGTGGCACCAAGGGCACCGGCGCCCGTAAGAACACCCCGGCGTCGTTCGAGGGTGGGCAGATGCCCATCCACATGCGCCTGCCGAAGGTGAAGGGTCTGGGCAACCGGCCCCGCAACAAGGTCGTCTTCCAGGTCGTCAACCTGGACCGGCTTGCCGAGCTGTTCCCCAACGGCGGTTCGGTCGGTCCGGCGGAGCTGGTCGAGGCCGGCGCCGTCCGGAAGAACCAGCCGGTCAAGGTGCTGGGCTCGGGCGAGCTGGGCGGCGTCGCGCTGACCATCTCGGCGCACGCGTTCAGCGAGTCGGCCAAGGAGAAGATCGCCGCTGCCGGTGGTTCCGTCACCGAGCTGTAAGGCGTCACTGCGGTAAGAGGCCGCGGTCCCGGGAACTCCCCGGGACCGCGGCCTCTTCCGTTCCGGCCGCGTCGCTTCCGTTGTGGAGGGCACGCAAACGGCCCTGTGCGCCGCGTGAGGCCGTGATTGCGCTTTGGGTACACATCGGTGCGGAAACGGCCCCATCGTGCCGTGGCGACCGCCTCAGGGCTTCGCCTGCGCCCGAATCGGCGCAAGGTAGTCATTGTCCTCGATGGAAGCGGGCTGTGTTCCGGCCCGTGACGTAGGGTGGGACAGCGGTTCCGATCGGCGCGCAAGCAACCGGTTCAGCCACGAAGCCGGACAGTTGTGTTGTACTGGGACATCGGCCCAAGCGATGCCGCTGGTTGCGCTCTCGGCCTTGCTGATACAGTGCTCCGCTGGCGGCCTCTATGGCTGTCCAATGATGTGTGCCCGAAGTTCCGGGATACCGCAACCCAGAGTGTGGCGACCACGCAGGAGGATCAGTTGTTGTCCGCCTTCACGAGTGCGCTTCGGACGCCTGACCTGCGGAAGAAGCTGCTCTTTACGGTAGCGATCGTAGGGATCTACCGTCTCGGTGCCACATTGCCCAGCCCCGGTGTGTCCTACGCCAACGTTCGGGCCTGTCTCAAGCTGACCGAGTCGGCTAACAACGACTTGCTCAACCTGCTGAATCTCTTCTCCGGCGGTGCGCTGCTCCAGCTCTCCGTCTTCGCGCTGGGCATCATGCCGTACATCACGGCGTCGATCATCCTCCAGCTGCTCACCGTGGTCATCCCGCGCCTGGAGCAGCTGCGCAAGGAGGGCCAGTCCGGCCAGGCGAAGATCACGCAGTACACCCGTTACCTGACGCTCGGCCTGGCTGTTCTCCAGGCCTCGGCCTTCGTGGCGCTGGCGCGGACCGGGCAGCTGTTCAACGGTCTGTGCGACCAGGACGACCCGACCTACCAGATCATCCCCGAGAGCACCGGCATCCCGATGTGGCTGACGCTGAGCGTTCTCGTGATGACGATGACCGCCGGTACCGGTGTGGTCATGTGGCTCGGCGAGCTCATCACCGACCGCGGCGTCGGCAACGGCATGTCCGTCCTGATCTTCACCTCGATCGCGGCCCGCCTCCCCGGCGAGGGCTGGAGCATCAAGGAGTCGAGCGGCACCGGCAAGTTCTTCCTGGTGATCGGCCTGGTCCTGGTCATCATCGCGCTCGTGGTCTTCATCGAGCAGGCGCAGCGCCGGATCCCGGTGCAGTACGCGAAGCGCATGATCGGCCGGCGGATGTACGGCGGGACCTCGACCTACATCCCGCTGAAGGTGAACCAGGCGGGTGTCGTCCCGGTCATCTTCGCGTCCTCGCTGCTCTACCTGCCGCAGCTCTACCTGCAGTTCTTCGACAAGAACAACCTCAAGCCGTACCAGGTCTGGATCCAGAACCACCTGGCCGACCCGGTCAGCCCGCTGTACATCGGCGTGATGTTCCTGCTGATCATCTTCTTCACGTACTTCTACGTGTCGATCACGTTCAACCCGACCGAGGTCGCGGAGAACATGAAGAAGTACGGTGGTTTCGTGCCGGGCATCCGCCCGGGCAAGCCGACCGCCGATTACCTGGACTTCATCCTCAGCCGGATCACGCTGCCGGGCGCCCTGTACCTTGGCCTGATCTCGGTCCTGCCGAACTTCTTCTTCATCTGGCTGAACCAGTCGCAGTACCAGAACTTCCCGTTCGGTGGTACCGCAGTGCTGATCATGGTGGGTGTGGGTCTGGAGACGGTCAAGCAGATCGAGAGCCAACTCATGCAGCGGAACTACGAAGGGTTCCTCCGGTAGTGGGTACGCAGGGCCGGGGGGCTCTGGCGTCTACGGTGGGCGTGGTTCTTCCTGACCGAAGCGAGGCGATGTAGGTGCGGCTGGTACTGGTGGGCCCTCCGGGGGCCGGCAAGGGGACCCAGGCTGAGTTCATCGCCGCCCATCTCGCCGTACCGAAGATCTCGACCGGGGACATCTTCCGGGCGAACGTGTCGCAGGGGACGCCACTGGGCGTCGAGGCCAAGCGCTACATGGACGCCGGACAGCTGGTCCCGGACGAGGTCACCATCAACATGGTTCGTGACCGGCTCGCCGAGCCGGACGCGGGTGACGGCTTCCTGCTGGACGGCTTCCCGCGGACGGTGCCGCAGGCCTCGGCCCTGGACAAGCTCCTGGCCGATCTCGGCACCGCTCTGGACCTGGTGATGGAGCTCGTGGTCGACGACGACGAGGTCATCCGCCGGCTGTCCGGCCGCCGGACCTGTCGTGGTTGCGGAAAGATCTGGCACGTCGAGTTCGACCCGACGAGCAAGGAGAACATCTGCGACCGCTGCGGCAGCGAGCTGTTCCAGCGGGACGACGACAAGGCTGAGACCATCGGTAACCGCCTCGTCGAGTACGCGGACAAGACCGCGCCCCTGGTCGACTTCTACGGCGCTCAGGGCAAGCTGGTGGGCATCGACGCCACCGGCCCGGTCGAGGACGTCACCGTCCGCGCGATCGACGCCCTGCGGTCGTACGGCGGCTGACACCGCCCCACCGCAAGACCATCGCCGCCCCGGGTGCCCCCCGGGGCGGCGTCATGTCCAGACCCAGAGAGTTAGGCTCACCGCCATGCGCCGCCAAGAGCTGAACATCCAGCTGAAGACCCCCGAGCAGATCGAGCTGATGCGCGCGGCCGGCCTGGTCGTCGCGGCGGCACTGGACGCGATGCGTGCGGCGGTCGCCCCGGGTGTCTCCACCGCCGATCTGGACGCCATCGCGGAGAAGGTGATCCGTGACGCGGGCGCGATCCCGTCGTTCAAGGGTTACCACGGCTTCCCGGCGTCGATCTGTGCCTCGGTCAACGAGCAGGTGGTGCACGGGATCCCGAGCGCGGGCCAGGTGCTGCGCGAGGGCGACCTGATCTCGCTGGACTGCGGCGCGATCCTGGAGGGCTGGCACGGCGACTCGGCGATCACCGTCGGCGTGGGTCAGACTGATCCGGCGCTGCTGCGCATGGCCGAGGTGGCCGAGGACGCGATGTGGGCCGGGATAGCGGCGGCGGCCCGGGGCATCCTCAACGGGCGGGGCAAGCAGACCGACATCTCGTTCAACATCGAGCGTTCGATCCGTAAGGCGGGGCGTTACGGGATCGTCGACGGTTACGGCGGCCACGGCATCGGCACCGAGATGCACCAGGATCCGCACATCCTCAACCACGGCAAGCCGGGCCGCGGTATCAAGCTCCAGCCGGGCCTGGCCCTGGCCATCGAGCCGATGATCACGATGGGCTCGCCGCGGACCGTGGAGCTCGACGACGGCTGGACCGTGGTCACCCGGGACAACTCCTGGGCGGCGCACGTGGAGCACACCATGGCGCTCCTGGAGGACGGCGTGTGGGTCACCACGGCGCCGGACGGCGGACGGGCCCGTCTGGGCGAGCTGGTGACCGCGCGTCAGCCATAGGCGTCGATGGCGCCCTCCTGCCATGCTGGCACGCATGGTGCACGAGGGGATGCGGGCCGGCGACGGTGACCGCGAGAAGGTTGCCGAGCAGCTGAAGCAGGCGCTGGACCAGGGCCGTCTGGATCTGGGTGAGTACGACGAGCGCGTCCAGCGGGCGTATTCGGCGAAGACCTACGGCGACCTCGAGGGCCTGCTCGCCGATCTGCCCGGCACGGTCCCGGTGGAGAAGGCTCAGGTGGAGCCGCACCGGAGCGCGAAGGGGCCGGAGCCGCAGCACCGTGGCCGGTCGGGTCTCACGGGCATTCTCGGTGTCTTCCTGGTCTGTGTGGTGATCTGGGCGATGAGCAGCCTCGGCTCGGGGGAGTGGCACTACTTCTGGCCGGGCTGGGTGCTGATCCCGGTGGTGTGGGCACTTGTGGCGCACTTCAGAGACCGGGGCAATCGAGGTCACTGAGACGGATATGGTCGAGTTGTCCGGTCAGAACACGCCCGACAGCGGGTTACGCAACCCTCGGTTTGGCGTCGCTGTTACGGGCGCGTAGACTGGCTCGCTGGCGCGTAGCGTCCACTCCTTCATGTCCTCAAGCGCTTCGAGGGCGGGAGGGAGCCGCGGCTGGTTCGGGCTCCATCGTGGGTCCGGATGTGACGTTGCGCAAGCCTGCCCCAAGAACCCGATGTCAGGTAGCGGAGGACATGCCTAAGAAAGACGGAGCCATCGAGATCGAAGGCCGAGTGATCGAGCCTCTACCGAACGCTATGTTCCGCGTGGAGCTCGCCAATGGTCACAGAGTCCTGGCACACATCTCCGGGAAGATGCGTCAGCACTACATCCGTATCCTTCCCGAGGACAGGGTCGTCGTCGAGCTCTCGCCGTACGACCTGACCCGTGGGCGAATCGTCTACCGCTACAAGTAAGCGGGTCGCGGGGAAACACCAATCCCGTCTGACTGAGAGTTAAGGCAAACCGTGAAGGTCAAGCCGAGCGTCAAGCGGATCTGCAACAACTGCCGGGTCATCCGGCGGCACGGCCGGGTCATGGTCATCTGCTCGACCGACCCGCGCCACAAGCAGCGCCAGGGCTGAGTCCCGCGCCGCAAGGATCCGCACCACTGAACAAGCTCGTCCCGGCCGTGGGAAACCGCGGCTGTACCCCCGGTCGGAGGCCGGGGCCCGTCGTGAGTGACGGGATGGGGCGGGCACAGACCTCCGGGATCACGAACGAGGAGTACCGCCAGTAATGGCTCGTCTCGTCGGCGTCGATCTCCCCCGCGAGAAGCGGTTGGAGATCGCGCTCACCTACATCTACGGCATCGGGCGTACCCG
This sequence comes from Actinoplanes subglobosus, assembly GCF_042650585.1. Taxonomy (NCBI): domain Bacteria; kingdom Bacillati; phylum Actinomycetota; class Actinomycetes; order Micromonosporales; family Micromonosporaceae; genus Actinoplanes; species Actinoplanes subglobosus. The sequence goes on along the minus strand of NZ_JBHSBL010000012.1, from coordinate 157,915 downwards.
TGCCGTGGAGACACTGACTGCTACCGCGATTGACCTGAACAAGCGCGCCAAGGACCTCACGGAAGAGGAGCTGGTTCAGCTCCGCGACTACATCGAGGCCAACTTCAAGGTTGAGGGCGACCTGCGCCGCGAGGTCGCTGCGGACATCCGCCGCAAGGTTGAGATCGGTTGCTACGCCGGTATCCGCCACCGCAAGGGCCTGCCCGTGCGTGGACAGCGGACCCGGACCAACGCTCGTACCCGTAAGGGTCCGAAGCGGACGGTCGCCGGTAAGAAGAAGCCCGGTCGGAAGTAATAGGAGCGCACTGACTTATGCCACCGAAGGCACGCGCTGGGGCCGCAGTAAAGAAGGTCCGGCGCAAGGAACGCAAGAACGTCGCCCACGGGCAGGCGCACATCAAGAGCACCTTCAACAACACCATCGTGTCGATCACCGACCCGACCGGTGCTGTCATCTCCTGGGCCTCCTCCGGCCAGGTGGGCTTCAAGGGCTCCCGCAAGTCGACCCCGTTCGCCGCGCAGCTCGCTGCCGAGGCGGCCGCCCGTCGTGCCATGGAGCACGGCATGCGCAAGGTCGACGTGTTCGTCAAGGGTCCGGGCTCCGGCCGGGAGACCGCCATCCGTTCGCTGCAGGCCGCCGGCCTCGAGGTCGGTCAGATCTCCGACGTCACGCCGCAGCCGCACAACGGCTGCCGCCCGCCGAAGCGTCGCCGGGTCTGAGGGGGATACAGAGATGGCTCGTTACACAGGTGCGGACTGCAAGCGCTGCCGCCGCGAGAAGATGAAGCTGTTCCTCAAGGGCAGCAAGTGCGATGGGCCGAAGTGCCCGTTCGAGTCGCGTCCCTTCCCGCCCGGCCAGCACGGCCGTGGTCGGACCAAGGAGACCGAGTACCTGCTCCAGCACCGCGAGAAGCAGAAGGCCCGTCGCGTGTACGGCGTGCTCGAGAAGCAGTTCCGCGGTTACTACGAGGAGGCTGTCACCAAGCCCGGCAAGACCGGTGAGGTGCTGCTGCAGATCCTCGAGTCGCGTCTCGACAACGTCGTCTACCGGGCCGGTTACGCCGCTTCCCGTGACGCCGCCCGCCAGCTGGTCAAGCACGGCCACTTCCTGGTGAACGGCGTCAAGGTCGACATCCCGTCGTACCGCGTCCGGGACAAGGACATCGTCACGCTGCGGGAGAAGTCGAAGGAGCTCACGCCCTTCGTCGTCGCCCAGGCGCAGGCCGGCTCCAAGCCGGTCCCGGCGTGGCTGGAGCCGATCCCCAGCGAGATGAAGATCCTGATCCACTCGCTCCCGGCCCGCGCTGTCATCGACACGCAGGTCCAGGAGCAGCTGATCGTCGAGCTCTACTCCAAGTAGCAGCTCTTTCGAGGTGCCGGCCGTCTGGCCGGCACCTCGAAGCAGAACAGAGACGGCCATCAAATAGCGGGTGGCCCGACAGAAAGAAGAACAGCGTGCTCATCAGCCAGCGGCCGACCCTCTCGGAGGAGTCGCTCAGCGAGACCCGCTCCCGGTTCACCATCGAACCGCTGGAGCCGGGCTTCGGCTACACCCTCGGTAACTCTCTTCGGCGGACCCTGCTGTCGTCCATCCCGGGCGCGGCGGTCACCAGCATCAAGATCGACGGCGTGCTGCACGAGTTCACCACCATCCCCGGTGTCAAGGAGGATGTGGTCGAGCTGGTCATGAACGTCAAGGAACTGACCGTCAGCTCCGAGCACGACGAGCCGGTCAGCATGTACCTGCGCAAGCAGGGCCCGGGCGACGTGACCGCCGGGGACATCCAGCCGCCGGCCGGTGTCTCGGTGCACAACCCCGATCTGAAGCTGGCGACCCTGAACAGCAAGGGCCGGCTGGACATGGAGCTGACCGTCGAGCGCGGTCGTGGCTACGTCACCGCGGCGCAGAACAAGAACGCCGGCGCCGAGATCGGCCGTATCCCGGTCGACTCGATCTACTCGCCGGTGCTCAAGGTCACCTACCGCGTCGAGGCGACCCGTGTCGAGCAGCGCACCGACTTCGACCGCCTGATCATCGACGTCGAGTCGAAGGCGTCGATCTCCCCCCGGACCGCGCTGGCCTCGGCCGGCTCGACCCTCGTGGAGCTCTTCGGCCTCTGCCGTGAGCTCGACGAGACCGCCGAGGGCATCGACATCGGCCCGTCGCCGCAGGACGCGCAGCTCGCTGCCGACCTGGCGCTGCCGATCGAGGAGCTCGACCTCACCGTCCGGTCGTACAACTGCCTCAAGCGCGAGGGCATCAACAGCGTGGGCGAGTTGATAGGGCGTACGGAGGCTGATCTTCTGGACATCCGGAACTTCGGCCAGAAGTCGATCGACGAGGTCAAGATGAAGCTCGCCGGGATGGGCCTGGGCCTGAAGGACAGCGCGCCGTCCTTCGACCCCGCGCACGTGGTCGACTCGTTCGGCGACGTGGACTACGACACCGACGACTACCGCGAGACCGAGCAGCTCTAAGAGCTCGGCTGCGCCCCATTTCAAGGAGCAATTGAAATGCCCACGCCCACCAAGGGTGCCCGCCTCGGCGGCAGCCCGGCTCACGAAAAGCTCATCCTGGCCAACCTGGCCACCGAGCTCTTCCGGCACGGGAAGATCAAGACCACCGAGTCGAAGGCCAAGCGGCTGCGCCCGCTGGCCGAGCAGCTCGTCACGAAGGCCAAGCGCGGCGACCTGCACGCCCGTCGCCGGGTTCTGGCCACCGTGAAGGACAAGGACGTCGTGTACGCCCTGTTCGAGCAGATCGCTCCGCGGTACGCCAACCGCCCCGGTGGGTACACCCGGATCACCAAGATCGGCCCGCGCAAGGGTGACGCCGCTCCGATGGCCGTCATCGAGCTGGTCGAGGAGCTCCAGGTCGCGGCCTCCACCGGCCCGTCCAAGGAGGCCCGCAAGGCTGCCGCGCAGCAGGCCAAGGTCGAGGCTCTCGCCCCCGAGGACGAGGCCCCCGCCGCCGCCAAGGCTGACGACGCCGACCAGGACGCCGAGGCTCCGGTGAGCGCTTCCGGTGACAAGCCCGGCGACAAGGCCGAGGGCGAAGACACCGACAAGGCCTGATCTTCACCGATCAGATCCATTTCGGGCGAGGCCCGGCATCCTTCGGGGTGCCGGGCCTCGGCCATCTCCGAAGAGAGCACGCGGATGACGGACACCATTCGGCTTCGCCTGGACATCTCGTACGACGGCGCCGACTTCTCCGGCTGGGCTGTTCAGCCGGGTCGCCGTACCGTCGCAGGGGTGTTGATCGAGGCTTTTGCCCGCCTTGTCGGAGCCGAGACACCCCTCGGGCTGACCGTCGCCGGGCGGACCGACGCCGGGGTGCACGCCTCCGGGCAGGTGTGCCACGTCGATCTGCCGGTGGAGCACTGGGCCGAGCTGGAGGGATCGCTGCTGCGGCGGCTCGCCGCGGTGATGCCGGCGGACGCCCGGGTGCGGGCGATCGTCCCGGTGCCGGACACGTTCGACGCGCGGTTCTCGGCGACCTTCCGCCGCTACGAGTACCGCGTCTCGGACACGCCGTGGGGGCCGGAGCCGCTGCGCCGGCACGACACCCTGGGCTGGGTGCGGCCGCTGGACCTGGACCGGCTCAACGCCGCGGCGGCCGGGCTGCTGGGGGAGCACGACTTCGCGGCGTTCTGCAAGCGCAAGGAGCACGCCACCACGATCCGGGCGATCAACCGGCTGGACTGGCGGCGGGACCCTGACGGGGTGTGTGTGGCGACCGTGCAGGCCGACGCGTTCTGCCAGGCCATGGTGCGGAGCCTGGTCGGGGCGATGCTCACCGTCGGTGACGGCCGACGGTCGCCGGAGTGGCCGGCCAAACTGCTGACCTTGCGGGAGCGGTCCAGCGAGGTGATGGTCGCCGCGGCGCACGGCCTGACGCTCGTCGCGGTCGGATATCCGGATGAGGCGGAGTACGCGGCCCGCGCCGAGGCCACCCGCCGGCTGCGCGCCTGAGGCGTTCAGGAGGCTCGGCGGATCAGGACCGTGTCGTGGAGGTGGGTGTCGAGGATGTCGTGGGCGAGCTGGGTCACCTGCGGGGCGTCCGGGGCAACCAGCTCACCCGACGGGCCGGTGATCACGCAGTACATGACGTAGTGGCCGCGGGTGCGCCACAGGATCGGTGTTCCCGGGCCGGTCGCGGCGCCGGACAGGTCGGTGAAACTGCCGTCACCCGTCTCCACCAGGTAGCGGACCTGATCACCGACGGCCATCGCGCTAGTCGTGTCAGGCAGGTTCAGCATGCCGGCGGTGATCCGGTAGTCGGCATACGGGACGGTGAGAGCGGCCCGGACCGCCTGCGAGCAGCCGTACCGCAGCAGGGTCGTGCGCAAGGCGCCGCTAGCCGCGAGTGTGCAGTCGGCGGCGAGGTCGGACCGGGTGACGCCGAAGGCGGTGACGCCGGCCGGGAAGATCTCGTCGGCGCGCAACGGCGCCGGATCCACCTCGCGCGTCGCGATCCGCGCGTCGACCTCGGCCGAGGCGAGCTGGGCCGGCGGGCGTCGTTCGTCGGCGACGATGAGGACACCCAGCATCACCACGATGCCGAGCACGATCAGGCCGGCCAGTCCGCGGGTGAACAGATGGGTGGTCATCGGCTCGCGCCGCAGGTGCCGCCGCGACCGGCGTCGATGCTGGCCACGGGCCGGAAATCGGATCGGAAGGGTGAAACCACCCGCCGGGGCGGCGCGATGGGCGGAGCGCGTCGGGGTGGCGTACCGCATGGGCCCAAGCTAGGCGCGCACGCTGATCGATTGACGCACACCGTGTCCGCCACCCCGGCGAGGCACCCGACACCGTGCGGCGGGACACTTGACGGGTGACCGCCGACCACTACTTCACCGCCGACCCCGACGCGCCGCTGCGGCGTGGCGAGATCGAGTTCACCGTCGCCGGCCGGGACTACCGGCTGGCCGTCGCCTCCGGGGTCTTCTCGGCCGGCCGTCTCGACCCCGGCACCGCCGTGCTGCTGCGCAAGGCGGGCCTGCCCGATGACCGGGCCGAGGGCACCTTCCTCGACCTGGGCTGCGGTTACGGCCCGATCGCCTGCGTGCTGGCCAGCGAGGCGCCGCGGGTCACCGTCTACGCGGTCGACGTCAACTCGCGAGCCCGTGACCTGGCCGGTGAGAATGCGGCACGGCTCGGCCTCGGTGATCGGGTGCTGGTCCGTGAGCCCGAGACGGTCCCGGCGGACGTGACGTTCACCGAGATCTGGAGCAACCCGCCCACCCACATCGGCAAGGCCGGGCTGCACGAGCTGCTGGAGCGCTGGCTGCCCCGGCTCGCGCCCGGTGGCACCGCCTGGCTCGTGATCAACCGCAACCTCGGTGGTGACTCGCTGCACACCTGGCTGACCGGGCTCGGCTGGACCGTCGAGCGGGTGGCCAGCCAGCGGGGCTTCCGCGTCCTGCGGGTCACCGGAAAATCGGCTGACTGAGCCGGCACTGACAGGGAGGATGCCGCCATGGGTTACGTGGATGTCGCCGGCGCAGCTTTCGTGCTCCCGGATGGTCGGGAGCTGTTCGCCGACGTGTCGTTCCGGGTCGGCGAGGGGGCCAAGGTGGCGCTCGTCGGTCCCAACGGGGCGGGCAAGACCACGCTCATGCGCATGGTGGCCGGTGACATACCGACCCAGAGCGGGACCATCGCGCGTTCCGGTGGGCTCGGGGTGATGCGCCAGTTCATCGGGATGATCGGCGACGACCGTACCCTCGAAGATCTTGCTCTTTCGCTCGTCTCACCGGCGCTCCGCGAGGCCGGAGAACGCTTGCGGGCGGCTGCCGCGGCGCTCGGCGAGACCGAGAAATCCCAGATCGCGTACGCGAACGCGCTCGCCCACTGGGGTGAGGCCGGTGGTTACGACGCCGAGGTGCTCTTCGACACGGTGACCGTCTCGATCCTGGGCAAGCCGTGGGAGGAGGCGCGTTCCCGCATCGTGCGGACCCTCTCCGGCGGCGAGCAGAAACGGTTCGCCCTCGACCTGCTGCTGCGCGGCAACGACGAGGTGCTGCTGCTCGACGAGCCGGACAACTTCCTCGACGTCCCGGCCAAACGCTGGCTGGAGCAGCGGATGCGCGAGTCGAACAAGTCGATCCTCTACGTCTCGCACGACCGGGAGCTGCTGGCCGAGACCGCGAGCCGGGTCGTCGCCGTCGAGGGTGGCAGCGCCTGGACCCATCCGGGCGGGTTCGCCTCCTGGCACGAGGCCCGGATGAACCGGCACGAGCGCATGGAGGAGCTGCGCCGCCGCTGGGACGAGGAGCACGAGAAGATCAAGGAACTGGTCTTCATGCTCAAGAACAAGGCCGCCTACAACGACGGTCTGGCCTCCCGCTATCAGGCCGCGCAGACCCGGCTCCGCAAGTTCGAGGAGGCCGGCCCGCCGCCGCTGCCACCGAAGGACCAGGCGGTGAAGATGAACCTGCGCGGCGGCCGCACCGGCAAGCGCGCGGTCATCTGCGAGCAGCTCGAGCTGGAGAACCTGACGTTCCCGTTCGACCTGGAGATCTGGTACGGCGACCGGGTCGCCGTCCTCGGCGCGAACGGGACCGGGAAGTCGCACTTCCTGCGCCTGCTCGCGGCCGGTGGCACCGACCCCGACCTGGAGCACAAACCGGTCGACGGCGCACCGCTGGCGAAGGTGTCGCACGACGGCAAGGCCCGTCTCGGCGCTCGGGTCCGGCCCGGCCACTTCTCGCAGACCCACGACCGGCCGGAGCTGATGGAGAAGACGCTCGTCGAGATCCTGTGGCGCGGTGACGAGCACCGGTCCGGGCTCGATCGGGCGGGCGCCATGAAGCACCTGAACCGGTACGAGCTGGCCGCCCAGGGCGACCAGCGGTTCGGGACCCTCTCCGGTGGACAGCAGGCCCGGTTCCTGGTGCTCCTGCTCGAACTGTCGGGGGCGACCGTGCTGTTGCTCGACGAGCCGACCGACAACCTCGACCTCGCCTCGGCGGAGGCGTTGGAGGAGGGTTTGAAGGGGTTCGAGGGCACGGTGATCGCGGTCACCCACGACCGCTGGTTCACCAGGTCTTTCGATCGCTTCGTGCTGTTCAGGGGGGACGGCGAGGTGGTGGAGGTTCCGGAGCCGGTCTGGGACGTCCGCTAGTTTTCTCGTCACGGACCGGTTATGGTCCGGTTACAACAACCCACGGGAGTCCGGGCACCGGGCTGAGAGGGGGGCTGATGCGGCCCCCGACCGTCGAACCTGATCCGGGTAATGCCGGCGCAGGGAGGAGTCCCTCATGGGCACATCGTTTCCCCGCATCCACGTCATAACCGACGATATCGACGTCGTTCGCGGTGTCGCCGGGTTGCCCGACGTGGCTGTCCAGATCAGAGTCAAGAGCAACGACGCTTCGGCGTACGCGTTGACCTGCGCCGCCCTCGCGGTGTGCCGGCCGGCCGGCACGATGGTGCTGGTCAACGACAGGGTCGGGGTCGCTCTCGCGGCCGGCGCGGACGGTGTTCACCTCGGTGCCGACGACCTGCCGGTGTCCGCCGCCCGCCGGGTGCTCGGGCCGGACGCGATCATCGGCGGCACCTGCCGTTCGGCGGAGACCGCGCGGGCGGCCATCGAGGCCGGGGCCAGCTATCTCGGGGTCGGGCCGGCCTTCCACACGTCCACCAAGGACGGGCTGCCACCACCGCTCGGGCCGGCCGCGGTTGCGGCTGTCGCCGACGCGGTGCCGGGCACGCCGGTTCTGGCGATCGGCGGTATCACCGCGGAACGGGTGCCGCTGCTCGCGGTGCACGGGGTCGCGGCTGTCTCCGCCTTCGCGGCGGATCCGAAGGGAGCGGTTGCGGAATTCCTGGCGGTCCTGCCATGAGCCGCGTCGCCGTCGTCGGTGGCGGCATCATCGGGCTGTCCATCGCCGCGGAGCTTCTCCGACGCGGGGCGGACGTCACCGTCTACGATCCGGCGCCTGACGGAGCGGACGGGGCGTGGCATGTCGCGGCCGGGATGCTCGCGCCGGGTGGGGAGTCGGCGTTCGAGTATCCGCACCTCACCCGGCTGCTGGAGGCGGGGCATGAGCTGTGGCCGGAGTTCGTGGCCGGGCTCGGGGACGTCGGATACGACCGGGCCGGGACGCTGTCGCTCGCCCTCACCGCGGATGACGTGGCCGAGGCGGCCCGGGAGTGGAAGCACCAGAAGCTGACTCCGCTGACCGGTTCCCAGGTGCGTGATCTCGAACCAGGGATCTCGCCGCGGGTACGGGCCGGGGCGTTCGCTGCCGAGGAGCACCAGGTCGATCCCCGCAGGGTCGTCGCGGCCCTGCGGGAGCGGCTGACGGGCCGTGTCGTCACGCGCCGCGTCGCAGACCTGTCGGATGTGGAGGGTGACGCCGTCGTCGTGGCCGCCGGGCATCACACCGGCGGGCTCACCGGGCTGCCGGTCCGGCCGGTCAAAGGCCAGGTCCTCCGGCTCCGCGGGGAACCCGGTCTGCTCCGGCACGTGATCGACGGTGCCGCCGACGGACGCCACGTCTACCTGGTCCCGCGGGCCGACGGCGAGATCGTCGTCGGCGCCACCCAGGAGGAACGCGGTGACCGGCAACCGACCGCGGGAGGCGTGCACGACCTGCTGCGCGCCGCCCTCGACCTGGTACCCGGCCTCGCCGACCACGAACTCAGCGAGGTCACCGTCGGGCACCGGCCGGGGACGCCGGACAACGCGCCGATCCTCGGATTCCTCGACGACGACCGCCGGGTCGTGGTCGCGGCCGGCCATTTCCGTAACGGGATCCTGCTCGCCCCGATCACCGCACGACTCATCGCCGACCTGGTGGTCACCGGCTCGGCGGACCCGATTCTCGACGCGTTCGCCCCCGGGAGGTTCCGATGAAGCTGACGATCAACGGCCAGGCCCAGAGCCGGCCCGGCACCTGCTCGGTCGCGACCCTGGTCGCGGAACTGATCGCCGCCCAGCGTGGGGTGGCGGTCGCGGTCAACGGCACCGTCGTGCCACGGTCCACCTGGTCGGAGGTGGACCTCGTGGACGGCGACCGGATCGAGGTCCTCACCGCCGCGCAAGGAGGCTGACGTGGGGTTCCTTCCGGAGAACGGACTGATCCTCGGCACCGGCGGGGCGAACAGTCTCGCGGCACTGGAGGAGGCGATCGCCGCGTCCGAGACGACGCTGGTCACCGTGGCACTGCGCCGGGTCGACGCGGCCGGGCCGGGACTGCTCCCGATGCTCGACCGGCTCGGGGTGCGGGTGCTGCCGAACACGGCCGGCTGCTACACCGCCGGGGACGCGGTGAAGACCGCTCAGATGGCCCGTGAGGCCTTCGAGACGGATCTGATCAAACTCGAGGTGATCGGTGACGAACGGACCCTGCTGCCGGACGGGGTCGAGCTCCTGCGAGCGGCCGAGATGCTCGTCGCTGACGGGTTCCGCGTTCTGCCGTACACCAGTGATGATCCGATCCTGGCCCGCCGGCTCGCCGACGCCGGATGTGCCGCGGTGATGCCGGCGGGGTCGCCGATCGGCTCCGGCCTGGGCATCTCCAACCCGCACCACATCGAGTTGATCGTGCAGAGCGTCGACGTGCCGGTGGTTCTCGACGCCGGTATCGGCACCGCCTCGGACGCGGCACGCGCCATGGAACTCGGCTGCGACGCGGTGCTCATCGCCAGCGCGATCACCCGGGCCGACGATCCGGCGGCGATGGCGGCGGCGATGCGGCACGCGGTCATCGGCGGCCGGCTCGCCCGCGCCGCGGGCCGCATCCCACGACGGTTCCACGCGGTCGCGTCCACAGCCGACGACGGCATCGCGCAATGGTGACCCCGGGCGGGCTCGTCCTGCTCACCGATCGGCGGTCCGCTTCCGGGCCGCTGATCGAGGTGGTCCGGGCGGCGGTCCGCGGCGGCGCTGCTTGGGTCATTCTCCGCGAGAGGGATCTTTCGTACGGCGATCGCGCGGCCCTGGCCACGAGGCTCCGGTCGGTCGTCCCGGTAGATCGACTGATCATCTCCGGTCCGGACCCGCTCGGTGGAACAGCGGTGCACTTGTCCGGTTCTGATCATCTCCCGGCCGGGCCGACACTGACCGGCCGTTCGTGGCACGGCACCGAGGACCTGTCGGGTGTGGACTACGTGACGGTGTCGCCGGTCTACCCGACCTCGTCGAAGCCGGGGTACGGGCCGGCGCTCGGGGTCACGGGGGCCGCCGGGCTGCGCGCGCCCGTGCCCTGGCTCGCCCTCGGTGGCATCGGGGCCGCTGATCAGGCGGCGGAGTGCGCGGCGGCCGGTGCGGCGGGCATCGCGGTGATGGGAGCGATCATGCGATCACCGGATCCGGAGCGGACGGCCCGCGAACTGGCGTCCGGGTTTGCCGGGGGTGCCTCGTGACTCCGCCCGTGGTGCTGACGATCGCCGGGTCGGACTCGGGCGGGGGCGCGGGGATCCAGGCGGATCTGAAGACGTTCGCGGCGCTCGGGGCGTTCGGTACCTCGGTGATCACGGCCATCACGGCGCAGAACACGCTCGGGGTGACGGCCATCCATCCGGTCCCGGTCGACGTTGTCGCTGCTCAGCTCGACGCCGTCCTGTCGGATCTGCCGGTGGCCGCGGTCAAGGTCGGGATGATCTCGGATCCGGCCGTGGCCGAGCTGATCGCGTCGCGTGTGGACGATCTGCCGAACCTCGTCGTCGATCCGGTTCTGGTGGCCACCGCGGGGAGCCGGTTGGGGGAGGCCGCGGTTGTCGGGGTGCTTACGGCGTACCCCTGTGTGCTGACCCCCAATCGGCACGAAGCCGGCGCCCTCCTGGGGCGGCGAGTGGAGTCGGTCGAGGAGATGGTCTCGGCGGCGGCCGAGCTCGCGGCCCTCGGGCCGCGCGCCGTCGTGGTGACCGGGAGTGAGCTGGCGCTCGATGTCCTGCACTTCGACGGCGCGGCGACGCTGCTGCGCGGTGAGCCGGTGATGACCGAGAACAACCATGGTTCCGGGTGCACCTTCTCGTCCGCGATCGCGGTGCGGCTGGCGGCCGGCGACCCGGTGCCGGACGCGGTGGCGGCGGCGAAGGCCTACGTGAACCGGGGCCTGCGCGGCGGCAGCTCGTGGCGGCTCGGCGCCGGGCCGGGGCCACTGGACCACTTCGGCTGGTCCGTCTAGATCTCCGGCGGCCCGGTAGGTGGATTCCTGCTGCCGTACGCCGCCGGTTTCATCCGTTTTTGGGGAGGTTTGGTCATGCGTCGCAAGGTCTATGTAGAAGGTCCCCGCCCGGACATCCGGGTGCCGTTCACCGAGGTGGTGCTGACCGGCGACAACCCGCCGGTACGCCTCTACGACACCTCCGGACCCGGCAGCGAACCCGCGGTCGGGCTGCCCCCGCTGCGGAAACCCTGGCAGACGGGGCGGACCCAGCTCGCCTCGGCGCGCGCCGGGATCATCACGCCGGAGATGGAGTACGTCGCGATCCGGGAAGGAGTCCCGGCCACCCTCGTGCGCGACGAGATCGCCGCGGGACGGGCCGTGCTGCCCGCCAACATCAACCACCCCGAATCCGAGCCAATGATCATCGGATCGCGGTTCCTCGTGAAGGTCAACGCCAACATCGGCACCTCGGCGGTCACCTCGTCGATCGACGAAGAGGTCGAGAAACTGACCTGGGCCACCCAGTGGGGCGCGGACACCGTGATGGACCTGTCCACCGGGCAGCACATTCATGAGACCCGGGAGGCGATCGTACGGAACTCGCCCGTCCCGATCGGCACGGTGCCGCTCTATCAGGCGCTCGAGAAGGTCAAGGGCGACCCCCTCAAACTGTCCTGGGAAGTCTTCCGGGAGACTGTGATCGAACAGGCTGAGCAGGGCGTCGACTACATGACGATCCACGCCGGGGTGCTTCTGGAGTACGTGCCGATGGCCGCTGAACGCGTCACCGGGATCGTCTCCCGCGGCGGGTCGATCATGGCAGCGTGGTGCCTGGCCGAGCACCGGGAGAACTTCCTCTACACCCACTTCCGCGAGCTGTGCGAGATCTTCCGGGAGTACGACATCACGTTCTCCCTCGGCGACGGGCTCCGGCCCGGGTCGATCGCCGACGCCAACGACGAGGCACAGTTCGCCGAACTGCGCACCCTCGGGGAACTCACGCACATCGCGTGGGAATACGACGTCCAGGTCATGGTCGAAGGGCCCGGGCACGTACCCATGCACAAGATCAAGGAGAACGTGGACCTGCAGGTGTCGCTCTGCGGTGGGGCGCCTTTCTACACGCTCGGGCCGCTGGCCACCGACATCGCCCCCGCCTACGACCACATCACCTCGGCCATCGGGGCGGCCATGATCGGGTGGTTCGGTACGGCGATGCTCTGCTACGTCACACCCAAGGAACACCTCGGGCTGCCGAACAAGGAAGACGTCAAAGCCGGGATGATCGCCTACAAGATCGCGGCGCACGCGGCGGACATCGCCAAGGGACATCCTGGGGCTCAGGAATGGGACGATGCGCTGTCGCGGGCTCGGTTCGACTTCCGGTGGGAGGACCAGTTCGAGCTTGCGCTGGATCCGGCTACCGCCCGGTCGTACCACGACGAGACGCTGCCGGCGGCGCCTGCCAAGACCGCGCATTTCTGCTCGATGTGCGGGCCGAAGTTCTGCTCGATGAAGATCAGCCACGAGATCCGGGCGGCAGGGATGAAGGCGAAGTCGTCCGAGTTCGTGGATGCGGGCGGGCGGGTCTACCTGCCGGTCACACCTAACGCCTGACTTGGCCGGTGCGCCCGCTGTCACCGCATCGGTTCGGCCGTGGGCGTCGGCGGTGGGCGCGCCCGATGCGAGATTGGGTGCGCTGGTGGCCGTGATGGTGTTGGTGGCGCCCCCGTTGTGCGGTTGGGTGCGCTGGTAGCCGTTGTGGCGGTGGTGGGCGCGCCCAATCGACGATTTGGGTGCGCCTGTCGTCGCTGGTTGCGAGTCTCAGACCTCGTCCGTGTCGTCATCCGAGTCGGGTTTGACGGGGGCCCGCTTCGCTGCCGGCAGGAAGTCGTAGATCGGCTCGCGTGCCGGTTCCGGTTCCGGGGCTGCGATGGGGCGGTTGCGATCGGCCAGGTCCGTCATGGCTTCGCGGGCTTGTTCCGCCGGTTCCGTGTTCTCGTGCCGTGCACCGGGGTGCGGGTGCTCGGAGATGACGTCGGCGGCGTTCTCGCTGGTGAGGTCGGGCCGGTCGATGGTCGGCGCGTCCACGGCGGGTTGGGTCGCCTTGCGTGAACGCGACTTCCGGCGGCTCGCCCGTTTCTGGCTGCGGGTCGGTTTGGGCGCCACGGCCGAAACTGCCGGGGCCTGCACTGTCGCGACGGTCTCCGGCTCCGCATCGGCCGCCGTGCTCTCGGAAGTCTCCGCGGTCTCGACGGGCTGTGCTTCCGCGTCGGGTGCTTGGACCTCGACGCCTTCCACCTTCGGCGTCTCCGGTTCGGTGCCTCCCGCCTCGGCCCCTTCGGCCTCGGGTTCAGGCTGAACGGAATCGGACTTCGCCTCCGGTGCCTCGGCGGTTTTCGGCTCCGAGAGCTGCTCGTCCGGTGCGGTCAGGGTCGCTTCCGTCACAGAATCCACAATGGCCTCGGGAACATCCCGGGACTCGGTAGTCCCACCGCCCTCAGCGGTCACCGGCTGCTCGCCGATATCGGAACCGTTCACCGCGACCGACTCGGTATCGCTGCCGGCCGGCGTCGGTTGATCCGCGGTGTCGAGAGAGACCTCGGTGGTTTCCGGTTGGGTGGTGGGTTTGGCCTGCGCCCGGGTCCGTTTGGCGGGAGCTTTCGTCGCGGTCCGCTTGGTCGGTGCGGCCTTTGCGGCGGCCGTCTTCGCGGCGGCGGTTTTGGCGGCGGTGGTCCTGCTCGCCCGTTTGCGGGGAGCGGCCTTCTTCGCCGGCTCTCCTTCGACGGCAGCCGGCTCGTCACTGGTGGAGGTGCTGTCCGGTTCGGCCTCGAGGTCCGGCGGTGGCTCTGGCGCGGGCGGAAGTTGAAGGACCGGAACCGGCATGCTCTCCGTAACCACCTCGCCGGCCCGGGACTCTTCGGCCTGCTGCGATGCCGAACGGACCGGGATCACCGGGGCGGGCGGCGGCTCGATCCGGTACCGGTAGAGAATGCCCTCGTCTCGGACCACGAAGTCGTCAGCACCGTCAGGCCGTGTCCAGGTGAGGATCATCTGCCCGTACTTCTCGGCTAGCTTCACCAGTGCCGGAAAGGTGTCGACGATGACGACGGGCTTCCCCGGCGGACTGGCCATCGGCTCAACCGGAACCAGCATGTGCGGGTAGCGGCGCTGGATCTGCGTCCGAGTCCGCAACGGCACGTGCCGCAAGGCCATCGTTGCGATGATGCCGGCGCCGATCAGCGCAACTAGGAGCAGGTACACCGCGTAGCGGCGAGCATCAGCAGCGGTGAGGAGGTCGTAACCGAAGGCGCCGATCTGGCGAGCTTGATGGGTGCTGCCTGAGTTGACGCTCGACGAGTCGACATTCAAGGAGTCCGGAACACCGGCAAGTGTCAGCTGGAGCGGCGTCAGGTTGAGTGAAATCGCCGGCTTGAAGGAAGTCCCGTCGCCATGCTCAACCTGTGCCGTGACGGTAACGGTGATCGCGCCCATGTCTGCGCCGATCGCCAAACCAGCGTCCGTCGCGATCTGCTGCAACATGTTCAGATCCAGGCCGACGGTGTCGGTGTACTGCACGGTGGCGAACTGCTTCTGCTGTGAAAGCTGAACCGTCTTGTGCCAGCCGTTCTGCGATGCGAGTCTTGCGTCGACCTGAATTCGGCCAGGCTGCCCGCGATATGACAAATGAAGATCGACGAGATGGGCCAGCTTTCGGAATATCGGGTCGGGTGAGTAGACCGTAGTTCCGTCATATGCAGCCGAACGAGGAACTTCGGCTGAGTAGGAGAAGGCAAGATTCTCGCCGGATTTTCCCGAAGTTGGTGTGGCCTCCTCGACTGGCTTCATCCAGCCCAGAAACCCTAGGAAAAGTCCGGTCATGCCGCTGATGACAACGAACACCGCGAGTGTGCGGAGGGCAGGATGAAGACGGCTTACGGCCTTGACCATGGCCGCAGCGGTAGCCCATGAGCCGCCTCCGGCAGACATGCCCTTCACTTTCTTTTTTCGGCGACCACGCGGAATATCCCGGCGGCTCTTCGCTGTGACCGCACCACCGCTCACGAAGAGGAAGCCGATCATGCCGAGGCCGGTAGGGCTGAGAACTGGTTGTAGCCACGTCCCTCCATGAGGGACATGCAGCACAGCGCGGCCGATCAGTTCCTCGGCGGTCGGGTAGACCTCGTCGGTTGAGTCGTTATTGTCACCCTTGAAGACGAATCCATTCCTTGCATCCCCGCCAATAATGCGGTGCAGGACCTGAACGCCTCCGACCCCATGATACGCAGCGATCTGCCCGACCTCGTAAGATTCGGACTTCCTGACGAAGACCAGGTCCCCCTCGTAGTACACGGGGTTCATGCTGACGCCATAGGTGCGAATGTATGTCACCTGCTTGGTCATGGCCGCCCACGTGCCAATGGCCGCCATCGCGAGAACGGCGGCCATTGCCACGCGTCTAGCTATCTTCGGAATGGTGACTCCGGCGGATGACTCGGCGCTAAATGAGTCAGCCGCGTGCCCGGTTCAGGCACGCGGCTGATGCAGGTCTACCTAGTCTTGCACTAGGCGAGCCAGACGGAGACCGAGACAGCGCTAATCGGGCCGGTCCAGAAGCCGGCACTTGTGGGGGTGCAGTCCCAGATGCCACCGCCGCCGGAGTAGGTGCAGGTGCTGATGGTATCGGCAGCGCCGGTTTCGCCGGTCATGCTGATCTTGACAGTGCCGGTCGCGGTGACAAAGGCGGCACCCGCGGCGTCTTCGAGCGTGACGTGGACCGCGGTGATCTGATCCGCGTTGGTAGCGTCGGTGTCGAAGGTGATGGCTTGGAGGTCTGCGCCCTCGTCGACGGTCACGGCAACCTTGCCGCCCTGGAGGATGTTCGCGCCGGTGCTGTCAACCACGCCCGCGGCGGTGAAGGCGGTGGAGCCGGCGGCTACGACTCCGGCGACGGCGACGCCGCCCAGCAGCTGGACCATGTTGCGCATATGTGTGTCTCCCCTTGGTCGGTAGCCCAGCCGGCCTCGTGGGCCCTGTGGCTTTGCGTCCCCGTCTTGCGGCGGGTTTGCTTTTATCGGCCGAGCGGGTGCTCGTTTTTGCTTGCGCCAGGTTGTTCGGTCGGGGAGACGCTGGTCTAAAGACTCGTGGCGCAGGTTTTTCGTGCGGGTTCCAGGATTTCCCCGCCTTAGCTCTGACTCGGTGCTAGGCGGTTGCGGGATGGTTGCCGGCACCGGGCGAGTTGCTATTCGCGGGCGGAAACGCGGCGCGGCGGCTGTCCGGGACGGCCGCCGCGCGTACGAAACGAAAAGGTTTAAAGCTTGTAGAAAGTGACGTAGTGGTCGGGGGTGAAGTAGGCGACGCGGGTGCTGCGGTTGACCACGATGCGGTAGGCGTCGCGGGAGGCTCCGCGGGCGCGGGAGTAGACGTCGTATTCGCTGTACGTGGCTGAGGGCAGCTGGCCCTCGCGGTTGTAGAACTGGCCGCCGGTGTAGTTGTAGTTGCCGTAGGGCCACGAGTACCAGCCGGCCGACGTCGGCCAGCCGAGGGACTGCCAGCCGGTGAAAGCGGTGCGCGCTGCCGAGCAGCGGCTGATCGTGCAGCTCGAGTAGACGGCTGCCTGGGCGGCGTCGGTCGAGGTCGGCGAGACGATCGCGGGGGCGACGAGAGCGGTTCCGGAGAGGGCCAGGACCATGGCGAGGCCGGAGAGGAACCGGCCGATGCGGGTGATCATGTTCGGACTCCCGATGTCGAGTGGGGATGAACTCGGACATCGACCATCGTCATGGTTCGGAGGGCTCGGCGGTACCTCCCGACCGCATCATTCCATCGGTGTTCGCCGATGTTTTACGGCGCCGAAATCATCCCTGGCCACGGATTTACCAGTTCTTGATACCAACGTCGAGCGGTTGTCGTCAGGAGCCGCCGAGGCCGTTCACCCAGTCGACGTAGTCCTCTTCCTTGCGGTCCCGCGGGCCGCGGGCGGCGGGCGGCGCGGTGGGTGGCGGCGCGATCGGCGTCGGGTGCGGGAGCGGGGCGCTGATCGGGGTCGGCTCCGGTGTCAGCGGGGCCCGCTGCGCGACCCGCGGGTGCTCGGCCGTGTTGATACCGGTGCGCGGGCCGGGCTGGTTGGCGGCGAAGCCGTTGAACGAACCGCTGTCACCGGTCAGTGCCTGCGACGGTGTGGCGGGCTGGGGTGCGGGGGCGGGCTTACGCGTACGCCATCCGCGTCGCAGACCTCCGCCGGCCTTGGCGGGCTGTTGCTGCTGTTGCCCGGAGAAACGCGGCTCGGCGGAGCGCGGGTCGGCGGAGCGGGGGTCGGCGGAGCGGGGGTCGGCGGAGCGCGGGTCGGAGGAACGCGGATCGGTCGCGGCCGGAGTCTGACCGTAAGGCGCCGGAGGGTAGACGGTGGCCGGCGCGACCCCGGCAGCGGCGAGATCCTGGAGCGGGTGTGGCCGATCGGCGGCCGCGACCGGGATGACTCCGGTGTCCGAGGGGCGCAGCTCGTTCTCCGGGCGCCGAGCCGCGGCGGCCGCGGCCTGGGCGATAGCGGACTGCACGGGCACGTCACGGCGGGGCAGCGTGGCCCGGCCCGCGGCGGCCGGCTCGGGCTTGGCGCCGGTCGGTTCGGGCTTGGCGTCGGTGGGTGAGTCGTCGGCGGGGCTCTCCGGCTCCGGGCCGCGGGCGGTCTCGGGAGTGCCGCGGACGATGGCGGCCAGCACCGACCCGAGCACGCCGGCACCGCTGGCGATCATCGCTCCCCAGTAGGGGTCGAAGTGGAAGCCGCCGCCCGAACCGGGACCGGCGATCAGGTAGGCCACGGTGAGCAGGGCGGGTCCGGCGAGTCCGCTGAGGGCCACTGTGAGGGTCGGCATCTTCCGGCCGCGGGCGGCCCAGCCGATGATCAGCCCGGCGATCAGGGCGATCACCGGCATCGTGACGAACGGGGTCTGTCCGGCGACGGCCCCCGGGATGAGGTCGCCGTCGAGGACGCCGAGGCGTGCCGTGTCCTGGGTGTGGCCGGGCAGCAGGGACGGGGCGACCGAGATCAGGGCCACCGTCCACACCGCCACGGTCAGGGTGGAGAGGCTCCAGCGGGCCACGGCCCGGGCGGCGGCGGCGTACGCGGCGAAGATGCCGACGGCCGCGCCGAGACCCGCGCAGATGCCGATGACCAGGACCGGCTGCACCCCGGCGACCTGGGCGGACCGGGCCGGCTGCATGGTCAGCGGCAGCACCGCGAGCGCGCCCAGGCCGGCGGCCAGACCCATCGCCAGGGCGCCGCCGGCGGCGACGGGGCGGGGTGACCAGCGGGGCCGCAGGCCGGTCGCGACCACGGCGCCGATCGCGGCGGCGGTCATCGTGATCCAGGCGACCCAGGCGAGTTGCGCTGTCCATTGGTCACGCTGAGTGAGTTCAAGGGTCTGGTCGAGCCGCACCATGCCTAGTCCGTAGGCGATGCCGAGTTGACCGGCTCCGACGACTGCGGCCGCCGTGGTGGTCGCGGCCAGCAGCTTGAGCCAGCTCCGAATTGCCATGGTGCGCACGTTACGGAATGTTCCGCATGATGCGCCAGTCTGGGGTCACCTTCTTAAGGCAGCCTAAAGTCGTGCACGTCTATGATCGACGTTCATCGATCAGAAAACGGTCACTTACGGTGACTTCCGGACGACTGCGATGCGACTTGCCAGAGTGCGAGTCCAGAGTGGACACTGTCGCGCACGGACAGCGAGTCCGTCGTGTCACGCCAAACCTTGCAACCGTGTTCATCGAGGTCGCGGGACAGAACTCCCACATAGTGGTTGGAATCCTGATGGTGTCCGGTGATCATGACCTCACGGACGGTTGTGTGTGACGTATTCGTGCACGTCAACCCCGGGAGCGAGACCACGGGACGCACACACGCGCGCTTATCACCCGGACAGCGGAGCCTTTTACAGGAGGATCCAGACTTCCCAAAAGGCCCGGCGTTCTGATGAAATCGCCGCCGTGCCGGAAACGGCGCGGGCATTGCTGCGCGTACCGGACGGAGCCGGAACGCGGCCTGAAATGGGCCGGCTCCAGCCGTGGTGCGGAGCGGGAACGACCGCTAAGGAGATGTCGTGAGCACGGGATCCTCGCCCCTGGCTGCGCGACGTGGCCTTCGGAGCCAGCGCCGGCCGCGGCTTCGCGTACGACTCGCCGGAATGCTGGTCCTGCCCCTGATCGCGGTGGCCGGTGTCTCCTCGATGCGTCTTCTCCAGGTCGGCCAGGAGGCCAGTGACGCGGAGCGCGTCGCGCAACTCGCCGAGCTGGGCACCGAGATCTCCAACCTCAGCCGCCTGCTGCACGACGAGCGGATGGCCGCGATCGAGTTCCTGGCCACGCCGTCCGGGCGGGACACCCGGTTCCGCGAGGCGATCAAGGCGGTGGACGCGCAGGCGGAGGCCTTCCACGCCGACCGCATCGTGATCGTCTCGATCCCGGAGCGTGTCGAGACCCGCCTCACCGCGATCGAGACCCAGCTCGGCAGTCTGACCGACCTGCGGGCCTCGATCGGCGCCCGCAGCGGGACCGGCCCGGCCGACGCGGCCCAGCGCTACGGCGCGGTCCTGGCCGGTCTGACCGGCTACGAGAACCTGCTCAGCCAGGTCGCCGAACGCGGCGAGGTCGCCGACAGCCTGCGTACGGTAGCCGCGTTCACCGAACTGGAGAGCGCCGCCACCGAACAGGCCGCGCTGGCGTATGTCGCCCGCGCCACGAACAGTCTGGACGCCGAGCGGCAGCGGGCACTGATCGCGGCACAGTCCACCCGTACCACCGCTCTCGCCGATCTGCGCGAGGTGGCGACCCGTGACCAGATCGCCCAGATCGACTCGGTCCTCGCCGACGAGGCGATCGCCCGTGCCGACGAGCTGACCACCCGCCTGACCGGTGACCGCGCGGTCGGCCTGGCCGAGGTGTCGGACGCGTTCGGCGACGTGACAGTACTTCTCCGTGGCGCCGAGCGGCAGTTGGAGGAACAGGCCGTCGCCGTCGCCGGGAACGAGCGCACCTCCACCACCCGCCTGGCCACCGTCGAGTTCATCACGGTGCTGGTGATCCTGATCGCGACCGTCACCATCGCCATCTACCTCGGACGGTCGCTGCTGCTCTCGGTGCGCCGCCTCCGTGAGGGCGCGCTCGCGGTGGCCAGCCGGGACCTGCCCGAGGCGGTCAGCCTGCTGCAGGACGTCGAGAGCCTGGGTGAGGGCGGTGTCGAGCGGATCGTCTCGCACAGCCGCGACCCGATCATGGTCGCCGACCGCGACGAGTTCGGTGAGGTGGCCGAAGCCTTCAACATGGTGCACCGGGAGGCCATCCGGGTCGCCGCCGAGCAGGCCGCCCAGCGGATCAGCCTCTCCACCATGTTCCTCAGCCTGGCCCGGCGCAGTCAGTCGCTCGTCGACCGGATGATCGGCGAGCTCGACCAGATCGAGCGGATGGAGGAGGACCCGAAGCGGCTCGCCCGCCTCTTCGAACTCGACCACCTCGCCACCCGGATGCGCCGCAACGACGAGAACCTGCTGGTGCTGGCCGGCGCCGAGGTCGGCACCCCACGTCGCGAGGACGCCCTGCTGATCGATGCGCTGCGGGCGGCCCAGTCCGAGGTGGAGCTCTACCACCGGATCGAGTTCGGCACCGTCGACACCGATGTGCTGATCTCCGCGGCCGCCGTCAACGACGTGGTCCGGCTGATCGCCGAGCTGCTCGACAACGCCACCCGCTTCTCCGCGCCGGACACTGTGGTGATGGCGCACGCCGGGCGGAACGCCGACCACGCGATCGTCCGGATCGAGGACCGTGGCCTGGGCATCTCGGGTGAGCAGATGGACCAGCTCAACATCAAGCTCAGCGAGCCGGCCGCGGTCGACGTGTCGGCGTTCCGGCTGATGGGTGTCGCGGTCATCGGGCGGCTGGCGTCGCGCCACGGCATCCGTGTCCAGCTGCGGCCCGGCCCGGACGGCGGCACGATCGCCGAGGTGGCGCTGCCGGGCGACATCATCGTCATGCCGGGGGAGCCCAGTGTCCTGCCGCCGCGAGCGGCCAGCTGGACCCGGCCCGGCCCGCCGCCTCAGCTCCCGATCGGGATCCCGCGCAGCCCGGAGGCACGGCCGATCGTCCGTACCGCGCCACCGCCCGCCCCGGCCCCGGTACGGGCGGCGCATCCGGGCGTACCCATGTCCGAATTGGATCTTGAGCCGACGCCGAATCGCCCGCCGTTGCCGACGCGGGTTCCCAAGTCGGTGGACACCGCGCCCACGTCGCCACCGGTGGTCCCGCCTCCCCTCGCACCGGTGCCTTCGCCGATCCAGCCGGTGCCTTCGCCGATCCAGTCGGCGCCTTCGCCGATCCAGATGGAGATGCAGCCCACCTGGCTCATCGATGACGACGACGAGGACGCAGGCGTGCAGGCCGACTCGCGCGGCATGCCGACGGCGGGGTACGCCCCGCCGCCGACCCCGGTGACCGTTTCCGCCCCTCCGGCCCCGACCTCTGCACCGCCGGCTCCGACTCCGGCCCCGGCCCCGGCGCCGCAGGCCGTTCCGAAGCCGCGCCCGAACGGCGACGAGCGCTGGCGGACCGCGGCCGACGAGGGCTGGCATCTGGCCAGGGCGGCGTCCGACCCCAAGGACGCCGGCACCACCCGTTCCGGGCTTCCCAAGCGGATTCCTCAGGCTCAGCTCGTTCCCGGCGGGGTGGAGTCGGCCCCGCGCGCGCAACAACGTCGTAGTCCCGATGAGGTTCGCGGGCTGCTTTCCGCGTATCACAGGGGAGTGCAACGAGGGCGGACGGACGGCGTTGCCGAAACCGCCGCGGCAACACAGGCTCCTAAGGAGAACAAACAGTGACCAGGCCCCCCACCATGCACGACATGGGCTGGCTGCTCAGCAACTTCGCGGACAGCGTCGCGGGAATCGCGCATGTGATCGCGGTCTCCGCCGACGGGCTGCTGCTGGCCTCGTCCCGCGATCTGCCAGGCGATCGGGCCGATCAGCTCGCCGCCATCACCTCCGGCGTGGTCAGTCTCACGGACGGCGCGTCGCGGATGTTCAACGCGGGCGCGGTTCAACAGACCATCATCGAAATGGACAGCGGCTATCTTTTCCTGATGTCCATCAGCGACGGTTCGTCGATGGCGGTCCTGGCGGCGCGCAGTTGCGACGTCGGTCAGGTCGGCTACGAGATGGCCCTGCTGGTGGAGCGTGTCGGTGCGGCCCTGTCGCCAGCGGCGCGCGAGGCCGTCAGCCACTAGTCGCCGGGGTAGTTCGCCCTGGCGGAGACGAGGTGACCGCGACATGACACAGCCGCACGATCCCCGGGGGAACCTGGTGCGGCCGTACGCGGTCACGCGCGGCCGGACCGAACCGATCCGGGACATCCCGATCGAGGCGCTTCTGGCCGCGAGTCCGGCGGCCGTCCAGGAGGCTCGATTCGCCGGGCACGACAAGTACCGCATGGCAGTGCTGTGTGAGCCGAAAGCAATATCGCTCGCCGAGCTCGCCGCGCACACCCGGTTACCACTGGGGGTAACCCGGGTGCTCGTCGCCGACATGGTCGCCGACGGATTGCTTCAGCTGCACAGTGCCGCTCCCAAGACCGGTTTCACGGAGCGGATGGACCTGCTGGGAAGGGTGTTGGGTGGACTTCGCAAGCTCTGAGGAGCGGACGCGACCGCATCCCACTGAGATCACCTCCGCGAAGATCGTGGTCGCGGGTGGTTTCGGTGTGGGTAAGACGACTCTCGTCGGTGCGGTCTCCGAGATCGAGCCACTCACCACCGAAGCGGTGATGACGGTGGCCGGTCAGGGGATCGACGACGCCTCCAAGGTGCCGGAGAAGGGGAGCACCACGGTCGCCATGGACTTCGGCCGGATCACCATGGCCGACGACCTGATCCTCTACCTCTTCGGGACCCCGGGACAGACACGCTTCTGGTTCATGTGGGACGAGCTGATCCGGGGTGCGGTCGGCGCGGCCGTGCTGGTGGACACTCGCCGGCTCACCGACGCGTTCGCGCCTCTCGACTACTTCGAGAACCGGCATCTGCCGTACCTCGTCGCGGTCAACTGCTTCGAGGGCGCGCCGCGTTACGAGGCGGAGGAGGTCCGCGAGGCGCTGGCCATCCCGGCCCGGGTGCCGCTGGTGATGTGTGACGCTCGCCACCGCGACTCGGTCAAGGCCGTGTTGATCAGTGTGGTCGAGCACGCGATGGCGACGTTGGTGGCCGAGCACGAGCGGGCCACACCGGTCGGCTGACCGGGGCTCACAGAGGTATGCGGTAACCGCGTTTGACGACGGTCTGCACGACTCCGGGAACGGCCAGGCCGGCCCGGAGCCGTGCGACCGCCATCTCGACGGCGTGCTCGTCGGCGCCGCGGGGCAGGGCCTGGAGCAGTGCGGCGCGGGACAGGACCCGGCCGGGCGAGGTGGTGAGCGCCCGGAGGACCGCCATCGGGGCGGGCGCCAGCGGGCGCAGCTCGCCGTCGACCACCGCGGCATGGCCGCGCAGGGTGATCGAGTGTCCGGACACCTGGAGGGTCACGGCCCGCTTCGGCAATTCATCGACGATGGTACGGACCAGCGCGCTCAGCCGTGCTCGGCCGGGAGTGACGACCGGGATGCCCTGACGGCGTAACGGAGCTGAGGTGACGGGGCCCACACAGGCGGCCATCACGTCGTCGCGCAGAGCCTCCAGCAGGGTGTCGGTGCCGGCCCCGGCGGCGCGCAGGACGGCCTGGACGGCGGCGGCCGAGGTGAACGTCACGGCGTCGACCAGGCGGCCCATGATCAGATCAGTCAGCCGGTGCAGTGGCGCCGGGTCGGTCGGCGGCGCCCAGCGGTAGACGGGCAGCTCGATGACACGGGCACCGGCCGACTCCAGCGCCTCCGTGTACTCCGGCTGGCTCTCGCCGTGCAGCTGCATGGCGACGGTCAGGCCGGCGACGCCACGGGCGGTCAGGTGGTCGACGACCTCCTCGTAGCCCTCGCCCTCGGGGGACCACTGGTCGTGCAGCCCGGCGGTGCGGACCGCGGCCCGCGCCTTCGGACCGCGGGCCACCAGGTAGGCCCGGGAGAGGACCGCGCGCAGCGGCTCACCGAGCCCCCAGTTCTCCGCGGCCTCCAGCCAGCCGCGCATGCCGATGCCGGTGTTGACCAGCACGATGTCGGGTGGGGTGTCGAGGCAGGCGCGGGTGGCGGCCCGCAGCTCGGCGTCGTCGGCGATCGGGACGATCCGCAGGGCCGGTGCCAGCACCACCCGGGCGCCGCGCGCCTCCAGGAGGGTGGCCAGCTCGTCCTTACGCCGGTCGGCGGTCACGCCGATGGTGTACCCGGACAGGGTGGCTGCCGGCTCGGCCAGGGCGGCCGCCGTCAGAACCGCCCGCCGGGCGCCCGGGACCCGGTCGGTCATCCGATCCCCGGGCCGAGAAGTCGCGGCGTGGCCGAACGGTCCACCGAAGGGCACGCTCGAAGCCCGCCGTCCTCAGCGTAGACCCGCTCCCACGTCACGCTTGCGTTCCTCGCCATGCCTCCGTCCGGGGCACGCCGCGACTCCTCCTCATCGAACCGGCGAGCCGGCTCGATGAACACCGTCAGGTCCGTCCTCAACCCTGACGGTGGTCTCTCCATGGTGCGCCGGAAGGCGCGGCTTCGGCCAATGCCGGGCCGCGTCGTCCTGAGGTCCGCACCGTTGGCCATGCACCGAAGCGTGCCGGGGTGGAATTTCCTACGAGCGTCCCATTTGTTTCGAGCCTGCTAAGTCAGTCGCGACCCGCTGCGGGTGGCCCCGTGGTGCGGAGTATGCTGGTCTCGTTTGGAGTTCATCGGGCTGAGGGTTTGCAACCAGAACCTTCGCCGGATGTTTTATGCCCTGAACACTGCCTGTTTTGACCACGCGCCGCGCAGCCGGGTATTGTTGCCTGCTGTTGTGCGACTGATGCGAGTGGTCCCTCTGCGGGGTTGCTTGACGCATCTGCTCGATGCGGCCAGCGCGCACCCCCAGACCGACGACGAGACAAGGTAATTCTGTGCGTACGTACAGCCCGAAGCCGGGTGAAATCGAGCGTCAGTGGCACATTATCGACGCTTCTGACGTCGTTCTGGGTCGCCTGGCCACCCACACCGCGAACCTTCTGCGTGGCAAGCACAAGCCGACGTTCGCCCCGCACGTCGACACCGGCGACTTCGTTGTGATCATCAACGCCGGCAAGGTCGCCCTGACCGGCAACAAGCGGCAGACCAAGGTCGCCTACCGCCACTCGGGTTACCCGGGTGGTCTGAAGCAGGTCGGCTACGAGGAGCTGCTCACCAAGCGCCCCGAGAAGGCGATCGAGCTGGCCGTCAAGGGCATGCTCCCGCACAACAAGCTCGCGCGGCAGATCATCAAGAAGCTGAAGGTCTACCCGGGCGCCGAGCACCCGCACGCCGCTCAGCAGCCCCAGCCGTTCGAAATCAAGCAGATCGCGCAGTGAGCGCGGGAGAAGGCAGCAGCATGTCCGACATCATCGAGCCCGAGGTCGTCGAGAACGTCGAGGCCGTTGCTGAGACCGCCGAGACCGTCGAGACCGTCGAGGAGCCCGCTGAGGCGGTCGCCGTCGTCGAGACTCCCGCTCCGGCCCCGGCCCGCCTCACCCGTCCGGGCGGTCGCCCGATCCAGACCGTCGGCCGCCGCAAGGAGGCCATCGTCCGGGTGCGCCTCGTGCCCGGCAACGGCAAGATCACCTGCAACGGCCGTGACCTCGAGAACTACTTCCCGAGCAAGGTCAACCAGCAGCTCATCCGCGAGCCGCTGGTGACCGCCGAGCGCGCCGAGCAGTTCGACGTCGTCGCGAACCTCCGTGGTGGTGGCATCACCGGCCAGGCCGGCGCGCTCCGCCTCGCCATCGCCCGTGCCCTCATCGAGAGCGACCCGGACGACCGTCCCGCTCTGAAGAAGGCCGGCTTCCTGACCCGTGACGCCCGGGTCAAGGAGAGCAAGAAGTACGGCCTCAAGAAGGCCCGTAAGGCTCCGCAGTACTCGAAGCGCTGATCCTGCGCCTCGGTCTGTATCGACGGCCGAGTACGTCCCTCTTCCGGGGGATGTGCTCGGCCGTCGATGTTTGCTTCGCCTCCCTCCCCAACTAGCCGTTCCGGTACTCGTGACCAGCCGAACGCTGATGCAGGCTTGAGGTCGCAATCACCGGTGAAAGGAAGCCGCCATGGGGCGACTCTTCGGCACGGACGGCGTTCGCGGCCTCGCGAACGGCGATCTGCTCACTCCGGAACTGGCCCTGTCGGTCGCTGTAGCGGCCGCACGGGTGCTGGTCGAGACGGACGGCAGCCACCCGCCGCTCGCCATCGTGGGGCGTGACCCCCGGGCCAGCGGTGAGATGCTGGAAGCCGCCGTCGTCGCGGGGCTGGCCAGCGCCGGTGCCAACGTGGTCCGGGTCGGAGTGCTCCCCACCCCGGCCGTGGCGTACCTGGTCGGTCAGACCAACGCCGACCTCGGTGTGATGATCTCCGCGTCGCACAACCCGATGCCCGACAACGGGATCAAGCTGTTCGCGGCCGGGGGCACCAAGCTCCCCGACGAGCTCGAGGAGCTCATCGAGAAAGCGGTCGAGGACGGCCACGGACTGGTCGGCCGCCCCACCGGTGCCGGGATCGGCCGGGTCAACGACCTGCTGGACGGCGCTGAGTACTACATCAAGCACCTGGTCGAGTCGATCCCGCACCGCCTCGACGGGCTCAAGGTCGTCGTCGACTGCGCCAACGGTGCGGCCAGCGAGGTCGGGCCGGTGGCCTACCGGGAGGCCGGTGCCGAGGTCATCGCCATCCACGCCGAGCCCGACGGGCTCAACATCAACCTGGACTGCGGGTCCACCCACCTGGAGTCGGTCCGCGAGGCGGTCCTGCGCGAGGGCGCCGACCTCGGCATCGCCCACGACGGCGACGCCGACCGCTGCCTGGTCGTCACCGCCTCCGGCGAGGTCGTCGACGGCGACCAGATCATGGCCATCCTGGCCCTGGCCATGCGCGACGCCGGCACCCTCACCGACGACACCCTGGTCGCCACCGTGATGAGCAACCTGGGCCTGCGGATCGCCATGAAGCAGTCCGGCATCCGGCTGCTGGAGACAAAGGTCGGCGACCGGTACGTGTTGGAGGAGCTGCAGAACGGCGGTCTCGCCCTCGGCGGCGAGCAGAGCGGGCACATCGTGATGCCGGCCTTCGCCACCACCGGCGACGGCGTCCTCACCGGCCTGCACCTGATGTCCCAGATCGCCGC
Source organism: Actinoplanes subglobosus (assembly GCF_042650585.1). Lineage (NCBI taxonomy): Bacteria > Bacillati > Actinomycetota > Actinomycetes > Micromonosporales > Micromonosporaceae > Actinoplanes > Actinoplanes subglobosus. Next base: position 130,507 of record NZ_JBHSBL010000012.1, on the reverse strand, counting down.
GTCCGGCAAGTCCCTCGCCGATCTGGCCGCCGTCGTGCACAAGCTGCCGCAGGTGCTGATCAACGTGAAGGTCGGCAACCGTGATGCCGGTGCCGCCGCCCCGACCGTGCAGGCGGCCGTCGCGCTGGCCGAGAACGAGCTCGGTGAGACCGGCCGGGTGCTGCTGCGGCCCTCCGGCACGGAGCCGCTGGTCCGGGTGATGGTCGAGGCCGCCACCGAGGACCAGGCACGCGCCGTGGCCGAGCGGATCGCCGACGAGGTCCGGGCGGCCAGCCCCGTCTAAGCCTGGCCCTTGAGCCTGCGCACCGCCTCGTCGATCACCTCGGGGCGCTTGCAGAAGGCGAAGCGGATGAGGTGCCGGCCCGCGTCCTGATGGTCGTAGAAGACCTGGGTCGGCACCGCCACCACCCCCGAGCGGGCGGGCAGCGCACGGCAGAACTCGATGCCGTCGGTCCCGCCCAGCGGCCGGATGTCGGCGGTCACGAAATACGTCCCGTCGGACGGGAACACCCCGAACCCGGCGTCGAGCAGTCCGGCCGTCAGGCGATCCCGGTTCGCCCGCATCCTGGCGTTGAACTCGGTGAAGTACGCGTCCGGGAGCCTGAGCGCGACCGCCACGGCCGGCTGCAACGGCGAGGCGTTCACGAACGTCAGGAACTGTTTGACCCGCTGCACCGCGGAGACCAGTCGCGCGGGCCCGGTGGCCCAGCCGACCTTCCACCCGGTACAGGAGAAGGTCTTGCCCGCCGACGAGACGCGCAGCGTGCGGTCACGCATCCCGGGCAGGGTCGCGAGCGGGATGTGCTCGCCGCCGAAGACCAGGTGCTCGTAGACCTCGTCGGTGACGGCGAACACGTCGTGCTCCTGGCAGAGGTCGGCGATCAGTGCCAATTCCTCGCCCGAGAAGACCTTTCCGGTCGGGTTGTGCGGGGTGTTGAGCAGCGCCAGCCGGGTGCGCGGCCCGAACGCCGCCCGCAGCGCCGCCTCGTCGAACTCGTACCGCCCGCCCGTTTCCGCCGGCCGCAACGTCACCGGTCGGCGGACCGCACCGGCCAGCGTGATCGAGGCGGCGTACGAGTCGTAGTACGGCTCGAAGCACACCACCTCGTCACCCGGCTCACAGAGCGCCAGGATCGCGGCCGCGATCGCTTCGGTGGCCCCGGCAGTGACCACGACCTCGCTGTCCGGATCCCGCTCCAGCCCCCAGAACCGCTGCTCGTGCTCGGCGATTGCGTGGCGCAGCGCGGGGATGCCGGCCAGCGGAGGGTACTGGTTGGCGCCGGTGGCGAGCGCCTCCGCCGCGGCGGCGAGCATCTCCGGTGGGCCGTCGGTGTCCGGGAAGCCCTGGCCGAGGTTGACCGCCCCGGTCCGGACCGCGAGCGCCGACATCTCGGCGAAGATCGTCGTGCCGAACGGGCGCATCCGCGTGACGAGCGGATCCGCCGGAGTCGAGGTGGTCACCGTGCTCCCTGCATGCCGTGGTGTCGAGGTCAGTAGAGGACGAGCTCGTAGCAGTTGGCCGTGGCCAGGCCACCCTCGGCGGTCTTCTCCGCGACCTGTTTGCCGTCGACGCTGGCCCGGCAGCTGATCGAACCGGACTCGATGCTGCTGCGCACGGCGATCACCGAGACCACCGACGGGCTCTTCATGGTGGTCGTGATCTTCCACGGCAGGGAGGCGTTGCCGACCCGCTTGGGCGCGCCGTCCAGCTTCTCCATGTAGATGATCTCGGCCGGCCCGTCCCCGGTGACCTCATAGGTCACGGTGATCTCCTTGCCCTCGCCGAGACCCGGGATGTCGGTCGGCAGCGCCGGCAGGTCCGGGAAGTCGGTGGGCAGGGCGGGGAGATCGGGCGCGTCGGTGGGCAGCGCCGGCAGGGTCGGGTCGTCGAGCGGCTGGGTGACGTCGTCGACCGTCTTCTCGACGGTGTCCCTGGCCTTCCCGACCAGGATCACCGAGGCGGTCACCACACCGCCGCAGAGCAGCAGCGTGACGGCGAGGACCAGGGCGATCAGCGGCATGTTGCTGCGACGCGGCGGGCGGGGTGCCGGGCCGTACCCGGGCGGCTGACCGTAGCCCGGCGGCGGATAGCCGGTGTTCGGGTCGTAGGGCGGCTGCGGAGGATAGCCCGAGCTCGGGTCGTAGGGCGGCGGCTGCGCGTAGCCCGTGTGGGGGTCGGGGCCGACCGGCGGGAACTGAGCGGTCGGCGGATAGTCCGGCGGCGGTGTGAACTGGGGCGGCCGGGGTGGCTGCCGGGGCTCGCTCGGATCGCTCATCTTTCCTCCCGGTGGGGGCACCGCCTTCCGACGGTACGCCAGCGACGCACGGAGGGGATCACTCACCCATCTGGACCTTGCGCGTCACCGAGGTGGTCGAAGTATCCTTCCGATCAAGTCGCGTGCTCGAAAGTGGCCCTCCCGAGCAAGACGGATGAGCGAAAGTCGGTTACGCTGCCCGTCATGTGTGGCATCGTGGGATACGTAGGCAGTCGCCCGGCGTTGAGCATCGTCATCGACGGACTCCGCCGTCTTGAGTACCGCGGTTATGACTCCGCGGGCGTCGCCATCATCGACAATGGCCTGGTCAAGACCGAGAAGAAGGCGGGAAAGCTCGCCAACCTGGAGAAGGCACTCGCCGAGCGGGCCGGGGACGGCATCGAAGCCGGCGTCACCGGGATCGGCCACACCCGCTGGGCCACGCACGGCGGCCCCACCGACCGCAACGCGCACCCGCACGTCTCCGTCGACGGCCGGGTCGCCGTCATCCACAACGGCATCATCGAGAATTTCGCCCGCCTCCGTGTCGAGCTCGAGGCGACCGGCGTCGAGTTCCGGAGCGACACCGACACCGAGTGCGCGGCCCACCTGCTCGCCGCCGAGATGCGCAGGCTGCGCGAGTCCGGTGCCGAGGACGGGCCGGCCCTGCTCGCCGAGGGCATGCGGCGCGTGGCCAACCGGCTGGAAGGCGCTTTCACCCTGCTCGCCGTCGACGTCGACGTGCCCGACGCGGTGGTCGCCGCCCGGCGCAACTCGCCCCTCGTGGTCGGCCGCGGCAACGGGGAGAACTTCCTGGCCAGCGACGTCTCCGCCTTCATCGAGCACACCCGCGAGGCGATCGAGCTGGGCCAGGACCAGGTGGTCCTGATCACACCGGCCGGCATCGAGATCACCGGGTTCGACGGCACGCCGGCCACCGGCACCGAGTTCCACATCGACTGGGACGCCTCGGCCGCCGAGAAGGGCGGCTACGAGTACTTCATGCTCAAGGAGATCGCCGAGCAGCCGCAGGCGGTCGCCGAGACGCTGCTCGGCCGGCTCTCCGAGCGTGGCGAGATCATCCTGGACGAGGTCCGCCTCACCGACCAGGACCTGCGTGACGTCGACAAGGTGTTCATCGTCGCCTGCGGCACCGCTTACCACGCCGGCATGGTCGCCAAATACGCCATCGAGCACTGGGTGCGCATCCCGTGCGAGGTGGAGCTGGCCAGCGAGTTCCGTTACCGCGACCCGATCCTGGACCGGTCCACTCTGGTCATCGCGATCAGCCAGTCCGGCGAGACCATGGACACCCTGATGGCGATCCGGCACGCCAAGGAGCAGAAGGCCCGCGTCCTGGCCATCTGCAACACCAACGGCTCCACCATCCCGCGCGAGTCCGACGCCGTCCTCTACACCCACGGTGGCCCGGAGATCGCCGTCGCCTCCACCAAGGCGTTCCTCACCATGCTCGTCGCCTGTTACCTGATCGGCCTGCACCTGGCCCAGATCCGTGGCGTGATGTATGCCGACGAGGTCGCCGCCGTGGTCTCGCGCCTGCGCCGGACCCCGGACAACCTGCGTGACCTGCTCGGCCGGATGGAGGAGGTGCGGGCCCTGGGCCGGGACCTCAAGACGGCCTCGACGATGCTCTTCATCGGCCGGCACGTCGGCTTCCCGGTGGCGCTGGAGGGTGCGCTCAAGCTCAAGGAGCTCGCCTACATCCACGCCGAGGGTTTCGCCGCCGGTGAGTTGAAGCACGGGCCGATCGCGCTGATCGACAAGGGCACCCCGGTGGTCTGCGTGGTGCCGTCCCCGCAGGGCCGCGGCGTGATGCGGGACAAGGTCGTCTCCAACATCCAGGAGGTCCGCGCCCGTGGCGCCCGCACCATCGTGATCGCCGAGGAGGGCGACGAGGACGTCCGGCAGTTCGCCGACCACCTGATCTACGTGCCGCACACGCCGACGCTGCTCGCCCCGCTGATGACCACGGTGCCGCTGCAGATCCTCGCCTGTGAGATCGCGTCGGCCCGCGGTTACGACGTCGACCAGCCCCGCAACCTGGCCAAGTCGGTCACCGTCGAGTGACCGGCCGCTGAGGCGCCGGCTCACGGCGTCCCGCCCAGGGTGATCCGGGCGAGGGCGTCGAGGGCCGGCTCGCCCCGGTCCCAGTAACCGAGGTGGCCGGCGTCGAACTGGCTGGAGAAGACGCGGGCACCGAAACCGGGCTCACTCGGGTCGCGGCCGAACCACAGATGCTTGCGCCCGTCCGGCAGCACGTCCTTCGGCGCGACCGCGAACCGGATCGGGTCGGTGAACGAGGTCGTCGCCCACACCCGGTCGGCGGGGAACCGCAGCTCGGACGCCGAGTCCACGCCGACGCCGGGTGAGCCGACGAAGACCACGCTGTCGGCGGCCAGCCCACCGGCGGCGGCCGCCTCACCCACCACCAGCGAGCCGTAACTGTGCCCCAGGACCGTCTGATGCGCCGGCAAGCCCTCGTGGGTGGCCCGCAGCGCCTCCTGGAAGCGGATCAGCTCCGGAGCGCCGGCCCGCGCCGGACGGTCCGAGGCGGCCTCGTGCACGAAATCCGGGGCGTCGTAGTCGAGCCACAGCACGGCGCTCGCCGACTCCGCCGGGCCCAGCTCACCGGCCCGCACCGCGACCCGCTCGGCCCGGGTCAGCTCGCCGCCCAGCGATCTCAGATCCGATGTCATGCCGGGGACGTGGGTGAGGACGTGGGCGGAGCGGTCCGGGTCGCCGAGGGCGACCACGGCACGGCCCTCACCATCGAGACCCAGGCCGATCAGGTACGCCCGGGGCGCACCCTCCTCCTCCAGGCGCGCGGTCAGCCGGTCCAGCCCGTCGCGCAGGTCACGGACCCGGTCGCGGTCGGCGCCGGCGGCCCGCATCCGGTCCAGCGCGAGCCGGGCGTCGTCGAGCAGCAGCCGGTTCGCGATGTCGCGGTCGGCGACCGGGATGCCGTCGGCACCGGCGAACGCGGCCGGTGAGGTGACCAGCAGCCACGTGCGCTCGGCCGGGGAGAACCGCTCCCACCAGCTCCGGACCTCGCCGGGCGTGGCGGTGCACGGCGGGAGCGTGGCCGGGGCCGGGGGCGGTGGGATCTCGGCCAGGGCGGTGAGCCTGGTGCTGGCGGTGCGGTCGGCCTCGGCGGCGAGGGCCAGGGCGCTCGACAGAGCACCGGTGACGGCTCTGACCGCCTCATCCGTGCCGGGGTGGCCGTGGACCGTACCGTGATCATCGATTTTCAAGCCTGAACCTCGCGCTGTCGCGCATGCCCGGTCCAGAAGCGCGCGGGCCCGGCCGAGGGCCGCGGCGAACTCGCAGAGGGCCTGATCGGCCCGCCAGCAGACCACACGGAAGAACGCCGCGTGGCGGCGCAGTTCGCCGAGCCGGGCCAGGGCGGCCTCGGCCGCCGCGCCGGACCAGGTGCCCCGCAACCGGCTCAGCAGGGTGCCGAACTCGGTACCGAGGGCGCCGGCCAGGGCCGCCCACCGGCGCCAGGAGAGCGCGGTGGCCAGCCAGCGGGCCGGATCGGTGGCGCGGAGCCGGGCGTAGGTGACCGCGGGTGAGTCGACAGCGTTCATCGGCCCGCCCGGGTGCCGCCGAGGCGGGTGGCCGCCCGGGCGTCGGCCTCCTCGTAGGCCACGGCGGAGGCTTCGATCCGGGACGCTGTCTCGGTGGTGTGATGGCCGATCAGACGCACCACGCGGCGGGCGGAATCGGCGGCGAGCGTGGTGGCGGCGGTGGTCGCCCAGTGTGGGGCCGCGTCGGCGACCGGGGCGGAGGCGGCGGCACCGGTGACCCGGTCGGCGAAGGCGGCGATGGCCGTCGCGTCCCGGTGCAGGCCCGCGGTGTCGACCTGGAAATCAGGATTCATCGGGCAAACCTCCTGGGGGGGGCGAGGGGATGCGACGACGTTAGAGGCCCGCGAGGGTCGCCCGGGACGGCCTGTGGACGACCGTCCACAGGCCTTGCGCCCGCAGACGGCGTCCTGATAGGCGGGCGGCCCCGGGAAAGTGACCGGATGCGCCGATAGGGTGACGTTGTGATCGTGTCTGTCGGCATCGACGTCGTCCTGGTGGAACGCTTCGCCCGTGCGCTGGAGCGGACCCCGTTGCTCGCGGACCGGCTCTTCACCGAGGCCGAGCGGCTGACCAGGTCGGGGAACCCACGGTCGGCCGAGTCACTGGCCGCCCGGTTCGCGGCCAAGGAGGCGGTCGCCAAGTCCCTCGGCGCGCCCGTCGGCATGCGATGGCACGACTGCGAGATCGTCACCGACCCTGACGGACGTCCATGGTTGACCGTCTCCGGTACGGTCGCCGCCGCGGCGACCGAGCGGGGCATCGCGCGATGGCACCTGTCGCTGTCACACGACGGGGGCATCGCCTCGGCGATGGTCGTCGCCGAGGCGGGCAGCGAGTGACCGCCGACAACTAGGAGGAACCTTGCGCCAGGCGTGGCGGGTCAGCGATGTGCGGGCGGCCGAGAAGAACCTGATGGCGACACTGCCCGAGGGCACCCTGATGCAACGGGCGGCCGCAGGTCTGGCGCGGCGTTGCGCCCTGCTCCTGGAGGGCTCCGGCGGGGTGTACGGCGCCCGGGTCCTGCTGCTCGTCGGCAGCGGCGACAACGGCGGCGACACGCTCTACGCCGGTGCCGCGCTGGCCCGGCGCGGCGCCCAGGTCCGCGCCCTGCTGATGACTCCGGAGCGGGTGCACCTGGCCGGGCTGGCCGCGTTGCGTCAGGCGGGCGGCTTCACCACCCGCGACCTGCCGACCCGGGCCGATCTGGTGCTGGACGGCATCGTCGGGATCGGTGCGAGCGGCGGCCTCCGGCCGGACGCGGCAGCGATCGTGCGGGAGCTCGGCGGCCTGCGCGGGCGGACCGGCGGGCGAGCCCTGGTGGTGGCTGTCGACGTGCCCAGTGGTGTGACGGTCGACACTGGCGATGTGCCGGGCGAGGCGGTGACCGCCGACGTCACGGTGACCTTCGGGTGCCTCAAGACCGCCCACGTGCTCGGCCCGGCCACGGTGCGCTGCGGCCACGTGGACCTGGTCGACATCGGCCTGGGCCCGGCCCTGGGCGGTGACCCCGCGGTCCGGATACCCGACGCGACCGACATCGCCGATTGGTGGCCCCGGCCGGGCGCCACCTCCGACAAGTACACCCGAGGCGTGGTCGGCCTGGCCACCGGCTCGGCGTTCTACCCCGGCGCGGCCCTGCTCTCCACCGCCGGAGCCCTGGCCGGTCCGACCGGCCTGGTGCGCTACGCGGGAAGTGCGCATCGCGAGGTGGTCCGCGCGCACCCGTCGGTGGTGGTCGCCGACCGGGTGGCCGACGCGGGCCGGGTGCAGGCCTGGGTCTGCGGTTCCGGCCTGGGCTCCGGCGACGAGGCGCGGACCGAGCTGCGCAGCGTGCTGGCCACCTCGCTGCCGGTGCTGCTCGATGCGGACGCGATCAACCTGCTGGTCGGCGGCGAGCACGCGGAGCACCTGCGGCGGGACGCGCCACTGGTGCTGACCCCGCACGACGGCGAGTTCAAGCGGCTGGCCGGCGAGGCTCCAGGCGCGGACCGGGCGGGTGCCGCCGCCCGGCTGGCGGCATGGACGAACGCCGTGGTCCTCCTGAAGGGGGACCGGACCATCGTCGCCACCCCGTCGGGGGAGATCTGGGTCAATCCCACCGGCAGCCCGGCGCTGGCCACCGCCGGCACCGGGGACGTACTGGCCGGCCTGGTCGGGTCGCTGCTGGCGGCCGGTCTGCCGGCGGCGCGGGCCGCGGTGGCCGGCGCCTACGTGCACGGGCTGGCCGGGCGCTGGGCCGCCGAGGACGGGCCGGTCACGGCACAGGACGTGGCCGCCGCGTTGCGCCCGGTACTGGCCGGCCTGCTGGCCTGAGCGAAGAGGCCTGTCCGACGGAAAATGTCATACGCCTCAGTAGGGTGGAGGCATGTGGCAGGCCGAAGTCCGCGTCGATCTGGACGCCATCCGGGACAACGTCGCGATGCTGCGCGCCCGCACCTCGGCCGAGGTGCTGGTGGCGGTCAAAGCCGACGGTTACGGCCACGGGCTGGTGCCGGCCGGCCGGGCCGCGCTGGCCGGCGGTGCGACCTGGCTCGGCGTCGCCACCCTCGACGAGGCGCTCACGCTGCGGCGGGCCGGTGTCCAGGCGCCGGTCCTGGCCTGGCTGCTGAGCCCGGGCCTGCCGCTGCACGAGGGTGTCGCGGCGGGCATCGACCTGGGCGCCGCGACGACCGGCCTGATCGACGAGCTGGTCGCGGCCGCCCGGCGGGCCGGTCGCCCGGCCCGCGTGCAGGTGAAGCTCGACACCGGTCTGTCCCGCGGCGGTGCGGTCGCCTCCGAGTGGCCGGCCCTGCTGGAGTCGGCGGCCAAGGCGCAGGCCGGCGGTGACATCGAGGTCGTCGGGGTGTGGAGTCACTTCGCGTGCGCCGACGAGCCGGGCCACGAGTCGATCGACCGTCAGCTGGCGGCCTTCCATGAGGGCCTGGCGCTGGCCGCGACCTACGGGATCCATCCGACTCTTCGGCACATCGCCAACTCGGCGGCCCTGCTGACCCGGCCCGACACGCATCTCGACCTGGTCCGGGCCGGCATCGCGGCCTATGGTCTGTCGCCGATCGCGGGGGAGACCTACGGTCTGCGGCCGGCCATGACGGCCCGGGCCCGGGTGATGCTGGCCAAGCGGGTTCCGGCCGGTCAGGGTGTGTCCTACGGGCTGACCTACACGACCGAGCGGGAGACAACGCTGGCGGTGGTCCCGCTGGGCTACGGCGACGGGGTCCCCCGGCACGCGTCGAGCGCCGGCCCGGTGCGGGTGGGTGGCACGACGGCCCGGATCGCCGGGCGGGTCTGCATGGACCAGGTGGTCGTCGACGTCGGCGACGAGCCGGTCGTCCCGGGTGACGTGGCGACCCTGTTCGGGCCGGGTGACGACGGCGAGCCGACCGCCGACGACTGGGCGGCCGCCACCGGCACGATCAACTACGAGATCGTCACCAGGTTCGGCAGCAGCCGAGTGCCACGTCACTACGTCGGCGAGGTGGCCCGGTGAAAGGAGGTCGCCCGGTGAAGCGGTCGCGTGTCGTCAAGGGCGCGGGGATATTCGGGGCCGCGGTGGGTGTCGCCGCGGCCGGCCTGGCCACCGCCTTCGCGGTGGAGCGGGCGCTGGTGCGGCGCTCGGTCAACGCGCCCGGTGACCCCTATGTCGAGGAGCCGTTCGGTGACCAGCCGTTCGACCGGGAGCTGACGGTCACCGCGGCCGACGGCACGGACCTGCACGTGGAGATCATCGAGCCGGCCGGTGCTCCCGGCGAGCCGACCATCGTCTTCGTGCACGGGTTCGCCCTCGACATGGGCACCTTCTACTTCCAGCGCAAGGTGCTGGCCGAGCGCGGCTCCCACCGGATGGTCTTCTACGACCAGCCGGGTCACGGCCGGTCCAGCAAGCTCAAGTCCGGCACCTACGATCTGGCGGCCCTGGGCCGGTCGCTGGCGGCGGTGCTGACCGAGGCGGTGCCCGAGGGCCGGATCATCCTGGTCGGGCACTCGATGGGCGGCATGACGATCATGGCGTTCGCCGAGCAGTTCCCGGCCTGGTTCGGCAACCGGGTGACCGGCGTGGTGCTGATCTCCACTTCGGCCGGTCTGTTCGACAAGGCGAAACTCGGCATCACCAACATGGTGGCCCGGGTGAGTGCCCCGTTCTTCCCGCTGTGGGACAAGGCGGCCCAGCTCGGTGGTGGCACCATCGACCGGGCCCGGGTCGTCTCCTCCGACCTGGCCTGGCTGCTGACCCGGCGTTACGGGTTCGGTGAGGCCAAGCCCAGCCCGTCGCTGGTCACCTTCGTCGAGAGCATGAATTCGCGGACGTCGGCGGAGACGCTGACCAAGTATCTGCAGACGCTCTACACGCACAACCGCGTCCCGGCCCTGTCCGCGCTGCGCGGTGTTCCGGTGCTGGTGGTCGTCGGCGACCGTGACTACCTGACCCCGGTGACCCACTCCGAGGAGATCATCGAAAATCTCCCCGAGGCCGAGCTGCTGAAGATCGAGAACAGCGGACACGTGGTGATGCTGGAGAAATCCGATCAGGTCAATGCCGCGCTGATCCCCTTCCTGGAGAAACTGACGTGAGGTTGAAGACCGTCGAGGACACCCGTGACTTCGGGCGGCGGCTGGCGGGCCTGCTCCGCCCCGGCGACCTGGTGTTGCTGACCGGGCCGCTGGGCGCCGGCAAGACGGCCCTGACGCAGGGCATCGGTGCCGGGCTCGGCGTGCAGGGCCCGATCACCTCGCCGACCTTCGTGATCGCCCGGGTGCACCGGGGCCCGGTGCCGATGGTGCACGCCGACGCGTATCGGCTGGGCGACCGGCCGGATCCGCGCGCCGAGATCGACGACCTCGACCTGGATGCCTCGGCCGACGACGCGGTGACCGTCGTCGAGTGGGGCGTCGGTCTGGTCGAGCAGCTCAACGACGAATACCTGCAGGTCCGGCTGGACCGGCTGGACGACGACACCCGCACTGTCGAACTGTTGCCGCACGGCGGCGACTGGGCACACCGACTGGAGACCATGTGAACCTGACCGAGCAGCTGCCGGCCGAGTGGCGCGCCGAGCTGACCCCCCACCTCGACGCCGCCGCGACCACCGCCCTGGGGGAGTGGGTGGCCGAGGAGTATGCGACGCAGACCATCTACCCGCCGGTGGAGGATCTGTTCGCGGCCTACCGGCTGTGCTCGCCGGAGCAGACTCGGGTGCTGATCCTCGGCCAGGACCCCTATCACGGTCCCGGCCAGGCGCACGGGCTGAGCTTCAGCGTCCGCGAGGGGGTCCGCCGCCCGCCGTCGCTGAGCAACATCTTCAAGGAGCTCAACGAGGACCTCGATGTGCCCAAGCCGCCGGGTGGCGACCTGACCGGCTGGGCCAGGCAGGGTGTGCTGCTGCTCAACGCGGTGCTGACGGTTCGCGCGGGCAAGGCGGGTTCGCACGGTAACAAGGGCTGGGAGGCGTTCACCGACGCCACGATCAAGGCGCTCAACGAGCGTGACGAGCGGATCGTGTTCCTGCTCTGGGGCAGCTATGCGAAGAAGAAGTCGGCGCTGGTCACCAACCCGGTGCACGCGGTTCTGGAGGCCGGTCACCCGAGTCCGCTGAACCGGGTCGGGTTCCTCGGCAGCCGTCCGTTCAGCGCGGCCAACAAGGCTCTCGCCGACGGTGGCCGGCCGGTCATCGACTGGGACCCGCAGGTCACCGTCTAGGGTTTCGCTGTGCTGGTACTGGCTCTGGACACCGCAACCCCCGCGTCGACGGCGGCGCTCGTCGAGGTGACCCCGGACGGGCTGTCCGGCGTGGCCGAGCGCCGCACCGTCGACCCCCGTGCGCACGGGGAGCGACTGGCCCCGGAGATCGCGGCCGTGCTGGCCGATGCCGGGCTGCGGCCACGTGATCTCACCGCGATAGTGGCCGGGCTCGGGCCGGGGCCGTTCACCGGGCTGCGGGTCGGTCTGGCCACCGCCGCGAGCATGGGTCAGGCGCTGGGGATTCCGACCTACGGCGTGTGCTCGCTCGACGGGCTGGGGCGGGCCGCGGGGCCGGGGCGGGTGCTGATCGCGACCGATGCGCGGCGGCGCGAGGTGTATTTCGCGACGTATCGGGACGGTGAGCGGGTGACCGGGCCGGATGTGGCGAAGCCGGCGGACGTGACCGTCGACGTGGAGCGGGCGGCCGGTGAGGGTGCGCTGAAATACGGGGACGTGTTCGGCGTACCGGTGGAGGAGCATCTGCTCTATCCGCCGGGTGCCGCACTGGTCGCTCTCGCCGCCGATCGCATCCGTGGGGCCGCGCCGAGCGAGATCCTGACCCCGCTCTATCTGCGCCGGCCGGACGCGGTCGAGCCGTCGGCGCGTAAGCCGGTGCTGACCTGATGGGCGACCACACCGCGCGCGTCGAGCGGTTCCGCTGGTGGCACATCGAGGAGGTGCTCCCGATCGAGGAGGACCTCTTCGGGCCGGAGAAATGGTCCGCAGCGATGTTCTGGAACGAGTTGGCGACCGGCCAGTTCTACCTGGCGGCGCTCGACGGGGACAGCGTCGTCGGCTATGCCGGACTGTCCGTCGTGGACGAGCACGAGTCGTGGGTGCAAAACATCGCGGTCCGGCGGGACTTCCAGCGGCACGGTCTGGGCCGGCAGTTGCTGGAGGCGCTGCTCGCCGAGGCGGCCCGCCTCGGCGCGCGGAAGACGCTGCTGGAGGTGGCCGTCGACAACGCCCCGGCGCAGCGGCTCTACGCGAGTTACGACTTCGAGCCGGTCGGGATCCGGCGCGGCTACTACCAACCCAGCAACACGGACGCCCTGGTGATGATGCGCGATGCGTGACGAACCCCTGGTCCTCGGGATCGAGACCTCCTGCGACGAGACCGGTGTCGGCATCGTGCGCGGCCACACCCTGCTCGCCGACGCGCTGGCCTCCAGTGTGGACCAGCATGCCCGGTTCGGTGGGGTGGTGCCCGAGGTGGCCAGCCGCGCGCACCTGGAGGCGCTGGTCCCGACCATGCAGCGGGCGCTGGACGAGGCCGGGGTGACCCTGGCCGACGTCGACGCGATCGCGGTGACCAGCGGGCCCGGCCTGGCCGGCGCACTGCTGGTCGGTGTGGCCGCCGCGAAAGGCTATGCGCTGGCCGCCGAGAAACCGATCTACGGGGTGAACCACCTGGCCGCGCACGTGGCGGTGGACACCCTGGAGCACGGGCCGCTGCCCGAGCCGGCGGTGGCGATGCTGGTCTCCGGCGGCCACTCGTCGCTGCTGCTCGTCGACGATCTGACCGCGGGCGTCACCCCGCTCGGCGCGACCATCGACGACGCGGCCGGTGAGGCGTTCGACAAGGTGGCCCGGCTGCTCGGGCTCGGCTTCCCGGGTGGGCCGGTCATCGACCGGACGGCTCGCGACGGCGACCGTGCGTCGATCACCTTCCCGCGCGGTCTGACGGCGGCGAAAGACCTGGTGGCGCACCGTTTCGACTTCTCTTTCTCGGGGCTGAAGACGGCGGTGGCCCGCTGGGTGGAGGCACGGGAACGAGCCGGCGAGCCGGTGCCGGTGGCCGACGTGTCGGCGAGCTTCCAGGAGGCGGTCTGTGACGTGCTGACCGCGAAGGCGATCGACGCCTGCCTGACCAACGGGGTCGGGACCCTGGTCATCGGTGGCGGTGTGGCGGCCAATTCGCGGCTGCGGGTGATGGCCGAGGAGCGTGCGGCGAAACACGGGATCGCGGTGCGCGTACCCCGGCCGGGTCTGTGCACCGACAACGGTGCGATGGTCGCGGCGCTCGGCTCGCATCTCGTGGCAGCCGGGGTGGCGCCGAGCCGTCTCGATCTTCCGGCCGACTCGTCCATGGGTTTGACCGAGGTCAGTGTCCCGGGGTAGGAAGCCTTCATGATCGCGCGGATGTGGGAGGTGCGGGCCTCGCGCAGTGGCTTCAACGAGCTGCTGGCCTGGGTCTGCGACACGGCGGTGCCTGCCCTGGAGGTACTGCCACAACATGTGTCGAGTGACGTCTATTCGTCCACCGATCAACGCATCGTCGTCATCACCAAATGGCGCAACACCCCGGAGAACCTGCGTACGCCGCCGGAAAACCTGGTGGCACGCGCTCCGCACGTCTGGGATTTCACCCCCGTCGATCGCTGACCGGTCGCAGTCGGTGCACCCCGGCCTTACCGTCGGGGCCTGATGCGAAGACTGCCTGTGACCGATCCCGGTGTCCCCGACTTCCGATCCGCCACCCGATATCTGCTCTGGCTGATCCGGCGTTCCCGTGTGACGGTCGCCGCCGCGGCACTGCTGGCGATCACCTGGATGGGATGCCAGGCGCTGGTGCCGGCGGTCGTCGGCCGGGCCGTCGACGCCGCCGTGGCCCGGGATGCGGCCGCTCTGGTCGCCTGGGCGGGACTGCTGCTCGGCGTCGGCCTGGTGCAGGCGTTCACCGGCATCGCCCGGCACCGGTTCGCGGTCACGAACTGGCTCTCCGCGGCCTTCCGGACGGTGCAGGTGGTGGTCCGCCAGGCGAACCGGCTCGGTTCGACCCTGCCGCGACGGCTCGACGCCGGCGAGGTGGTGGCGATCGGCACCTCGGACATCACGCACATCGGCAGCGCCGTCGACATCACGTCACGCGGGATCGGTTCGCTGCTGGCCGTGATCACCGTCACCGTGGTCCTGTTGCACACGTCGGTGCCGCTGGGGCTGGTGGTGCTGCTGGGCGTACCGCTGCTGATGTCCGTGGTCGGGTTTCTGATCCCGCCGTTGCACCGCCGTCAGCGGACCTACCGGGATCGGCAGGGCCGGCTCACCGGGCAGGCGGCGGATCTGGTCGGTGGCCTGCGGGTGCTGCGTGGTGTGGGCGGTGAGGCGACCATGGCGGCCCACTATCGGGCCGAGTCGCGGTCGCTGGGCGCGGCCGGCGTGCACACCGCACGGATCGAGTCGCTGCTGGAGGCCGCGCAGGTGCTGCTGCCGGGCCTGTTCCTGGTGCTGGTGACCTGGCTGGGTGCGCGGTTCGCGGCGGCCGGCGAGATCACCGTGGGGCAGCTGGTGGCGTTCTATGCCTACGCCGCCTTCCTGGTCGCGCCGTTGCGCCAGCTCACCGAGGCGATCGACAAGATGACCCGCGGGCACGTCTCCGGCCGCCGGGTGGTGACGATGCTGCGTGAGCGCAGCGACCTGCAGGATCCGCCGGATCCGGTTCCGCTTCCGGCCGGTGAGCTGGCAGATCCCATTTCGGGGGTACGGGTGACACCCGGCCGCCTCACCGCGATAGCCGCCACGAGCCCCGCCGACGCGGCCCGGATCGCCGATCGGCTGGGCCGCTACACCGACGGCGCCACGCTGGGTGATGTCCCGCTCGCCGACGCGGCCCTGTCCGAGGTGCGCGCACGGATCCTGGTCGCCGACAACGAGGCCCGGCTCTTCTCCGGTCGGCTGCGGGCGGACCTCGACCCGTACGGCACCGGCGCTCTGGATCCGGCCCTGGCCGCGGCCGAGGCCACCGAGACCGTCGACGCGCTGCCGGACGGCCCGGACTCGCTGGTGACCGATCGTGGCCGCTGTTTCTCCGGCGGCCAGCAGCAGCGGCTGCGCCTGGCACGTGCCCTGATCGCCGACCCGGAGGTGCTGGTGCTGGTGGAACCGACGAACGCGGTGGACGCGTGGACCGAGTCCAGGATCGCCGAGCGTCTGGGCGCGGCACGTGCCGGCCGGACCACGGTGGTCTGCACGAACAGCCCGCTTCTGCTGAGCCGCGCCGACCACGTCTGTTTCGTCGAGGACGGCCGGGTGAAGGCGGCCGGCCGGCACGCCGACCTGCTCGGCACCGAACCCGGCTACGCCCGGCTGGTCAGACGGGGCAACGGGGCGGCCGAGGAGAAGGCCGACGCCGAGGACCGGACGTGAGCCGTCTGCTCCCGGTCGCGAGCGCCGCGCAGGCCCGCCGGTACGCCCGCGACCTGATCCACCGGTACCCGGCGCTCTTCCGCGCCACGATCTCCCTGCACGTCGCCGCCGCCCTGGCCGGGCTGGCCGGCCCGCGCCTCCTCGGCGAACTGGTGCAGGGTGTCCACGACCGGGTCCCGATGTCCGAGCTCAACCTGCTGGCGTTGGCGATCGGCGGGTTCGTGCTGGCGCAGACGGTGCTGATCCGGTTCGCGCACCTGGCGTCGGCCCGCCTGGGGGAGCGGGTGCTGGCCCGGCTGCGTGAGGAGTTCGTCGGACGGGTGCTCGCCCTGCCGCTGTCCACCGTGGAGGCCGCCGGATCCGGGGACCTGCTGACCCGTACCACCCGGGACGTGGACGCACTGTCCAAATGCGTCCGCTTCGCCGTGCCGGAAACCCTCATCGCCTTGATCACCCTGGGACTCGTGGTCGGGGCGTTACTGCTGGTCAGCCCGATCTTCGCGGTGCCGCTGCTGATCGGGGTGCCGATCATGGTGGTGGGGACCCGGTGGTACCTGCGGCACGCGCCACCCGGCTACCTGCGGCAGAACGCCGCCTACTCGGACGTGACCGAGGGACTGACCGAGACGGTGGAGAGCGCCCGGACCGTCGAGGCGCTGGGCCGCCAGCGGCAGCGGGTCGACCGTACCGACGTGGACCTGCGGCGCTCCTGGCGCGCCGAGCGGTACACGCTGCGCCTGCGGACCGTGTGGTGGCCGGTGATCGAGATCAGCTACGTGGTCCCGATGGTGCTCACCCTGCTCGCCGGAGGCTGGCTCTACCTGCACGACGTGGTGAGCCTGGGCGCCCTCACCGCCGCCGTGATCTACGTGCAGCAGCTGGTCGACCCACTGGACCGCCTGGTCGGCTGGCTCGACGAGCTGGAGGTCGGCGGGGCCGCCCTGGCCCGGCTGCTCGGCGTCACGGCCGGACCCACCCCGGAGATCGCCGACCCCCGCGAACCGGACGGCACCCGGATCGAGGTCCGTGACGTGCGGTTCGCCTACGAGCCCGGCCGCGAGGTGCTGCACGGCGTCGACCTGGTCCTCGAACCCGGCGAACGCCTCGCCGTCGTCGGCGTCTCCGGTGCGGGCAAGTCCACCCTCGGGCGGCTGCTCGCCGGCGTGCACCAGCCGACCTCGGGGTCCATCACGGTCGGCGGGGTGCCGCTGTCGGCGCTGCCACCCGGCCGGTTGCGTGCCGAGGTCGCCCTGGTCACCCAGGAGCACCACGTGTTCATCGGCACCCTGCGCGACAACGTGGCGATGGTCCGGCCCGCCGCTCAGGAGGGCGAGATCCGGGCCGCGCTCACCGCCGTACAGGCACTCACCTGGGTCGACGAGCTGCCGGACGGCCTGGACACGGTGGTCGGCTCAGGTGGGCTCCCGCTGTCGCCGGCCCAGGCGCAACAGGTGGCGCTGGCCCGCCTCGTGATCGCCGACCCGCACACGCTGGTGCTCGACGAGGCCACCGCGATGCTCGACCCGCGTGCCGCACGGGACCTGGAACGGTCGCTCGCTGCGGTGGTGAGCGGGCGGACCGTGGTGGCGATCGCGCACCGGCTCTTCGCGGCGCATGACGCCGACCGGGTGGCGGTGATGGCCGACGGGCGGATCATCGAGCTCGGATCGCACGACGAGCTGGTGGCAGCGGGTGGGGCGTACGCCGCGTTGTGGAACTCCTGGCAGGGCAGCGCCAATGAGAAAGGCGCGCCCTCGGGCGCGCCTTTCCCGTGATCTGACCGGTCAGAAGCCCGGACCGTGCTGGTGACCGTGCCCGTGACCGCCGTGGCTGTGGCCGTGGCCACCGGCGGCGGCCGGAGCGGCCTCGGCCGGCTTCTCCACCACGAGACTCTCGGTGGTCAGCAGGAGCCCGGCGATCGAGACGGCGTTGGAGACCGCGTTACGGGTCACCTTCACCGGGTCGATGATGCCGGCCGCGGCCAGGTCGACGTACTCGTCGGTGGCGGCGTTGAGGCCGTGGCCCCAGCCCAGCTCGTTGACCTTGCCCACCACGACGTAACCGTCGTGACCGGCGTTCTGCGCGATCCAGCGCAGCGGCTCGACGAGCGCCTTGCGGACGATGCCGACGCCGAGCGCCTCCTCGCCGGTGAGGCCGAGGTTGCCCTCGAGCTCCTTGGCGACCTGGGCGAGAGCGGCGCCGCCGCCGGGGACGGTGCCCTCCTCGACGGCCGCCTTGGTCGCCGCGATGGCGTCCTCGATGCGGTGCTTGCGCTCTTTCATCTCGACCTCGGTCGCGGCACCGACCTTGATCACCGCGACGCCGCCGGAGAGCTTGGCCAGCCGCTCCGAGAGCTTCTCGCGGTCCCAGTCGGAGTCGGACGCCTCGATCTCCTTGCGGATCTGGGAGACCCGGTCGGAGACGTCGGACGAGTTGCCGCCACCGTCGACGATGGTGGTGTTCTCCTTGTCGACGACGATCCGCCGGGCGCTGCCCAGCGACTCGAGGCCGACCTGGTCGAGCTTGTAACCGAGCTCGGGGGCGATCAGCTCGCCACCGGTCGCGATCGCCAGGTCCTGGAGGATCGCCTTGCGACGGTCACCGAAACCGGGCGCCTTCACCGCGACGACCTTGATGGTCTTGCGCAGCGAGTTGACCACCAGGGTGGACAGGGCCTGGCCCTCGACGTCCTCCGCGACGATCAGCAGCGGCTTGCTGGTCTGCAGCACCTTCTCCAGCAGCGGGAGCAGCTCCTCGATGCTGGAGATCTTCTGCGTGGTGAGGAGGATGTGCGCGTCCTCCAGCACCGCCTCCTGCGCCTCGGCGTCGGTCACGAAGTTCGGCGAGATGAAGCCCTTGTCGAACTGGAGACCCTCGGTCACCTCGAGCTCGGTCTGCAGCGCCGAGCCCTCCTCGACCGTGATGACGCCGTCGCGGCCGACCCGGTCCATCGCGTCGGCGATCAGCTCACCGATATTCGCGTCCTGGGCCGAGATGGTGGCCACGTTGGCGATCGCCTTGTGGTCGGCGACCTCGACGGCCTTGCCGAGCAGCGCCTTGGACACGGCCTCGGAGGCCTGGTCCATGCCGCGCTTGAGGCCGATCGGGTTGGCACCGGCGGTCACGTTGCGCAGGCCCTCGCGGACCAGCGCCTGCGCGAGCACGGTCGCCGTGGTGGTCCCGTCACCGGCGACGTCGTTGGTCTTGGTCGCCACCTCCTTGACGAGCTGGGCGCCAAGGTTCTCGTACGGGTCGGTGAGCTCGATCTCCTTGGCGATGGTGACGCCGTCGTTGGTGATCGTGGGCGCGCCGAACTTCTTGTCCAGGACGACGTTACGACCGCGCGGACCGAGGGTGACCTTGACCGTGTCGGCGAGGGTGTTGACGCCGTGCTCCAGGAGGTGCCGGGCGCTGTCTGAGAAGCTGAGAATCTTCGCCATGAATGGTCCCTTCACGCACCAGCGCCCTGCCCCGAGCTATCGGAACAGGGCGCAAGCGCAATCAGTTAGGTCTTACTTCTCGATGACCGCGAGGACGTCACGGGCGGAGAGCACCAGGTACTCCTCGCCGGCGTACTTGACCTCGGTGCCGCCGTACTTCGAGTAGAGAACGACGTCGCCGACCTTGACGTCGAGCGGTACGCGGTTGCCCTTGTCGTCGATCCGGCCGGGGCCGACGGCGAGGACGGTGCCCTCCTGGGGCTTCTCCTTGGCGGTGTCGGGGATCACGATGCCGGAAGCGGTCGTGGTCTCAGCCTCGTTCGCCTGGACCACGATGCGGTCCTCGAGCGGCTTGATCGCAACCTTGGTCGCGGTAGTCACGGGCATACCCTCCTGGGTACAGGTTTCGCCGGCCTTGAACCAGGCCGGTCAATGCCTCATGCCACCGGGCGGGGCCGTCGTCGCGGGTGCCGGTCCGCCTGGTGCCTAACCGCCACGGACGGGCCGGGCGGCTGGCACCCTCATGGTGAGAGTGCTAACGCCGAGACTATGTCGGAACTAGCACTCCGTCAACCAGAGTGCCAACCTGTCACGCCAGGGAGAATGCCTCTCGTGAGCCCCGAGTTGTTGCAACTGTTGCGTACCCCTGAGGGGTTGAAAGCCCTGGCCGCGGCGGCTGAGGTGACCGGCGGTGAGCCGCTCGCCGCGGCCTCGGCCCTGCGGGCCCGGGGCTTCGGCGCGGAGCTCTCCGCGGCCGCCTTGACCCAGGCTAGTTTGCGTGAGCGCGCCGCAGGCAAGTTCGGCCCGGACGCCGCCGGGATGTTCTTCACCCGGGCCGGCCTGGAGCAGGCGACACGTGCCGTCGTCGCCGGCCGCAGGGCCGCCCGGCTCGCCGCGGCCGGCGTCGAGACCCTCGCCGACCTGGGCTGCGGGCTGGGTTCCGACGCGCTCGCCGCGGCCCGGCACGGCATCCGGGTGTACGCCGTGGACGCCGACCCCGTCACGGCGGCGATGGCGGCCGCGAACGCCGAGGCCGCCGGGCTCGCCGACCGGATCACCGTGACGTGCGCCGACGCCACGTCGGTGCCGGTCGAGCGCTACGACGCGGTCTTCGCCGACCCGGCCCGGCGCCAGGCCGGCCGCGGCCGTGTCTTCGACCCGAAGTCCTACTCGCCGCCGTGGGACTTCATCGCCGGGCTGCCCGCCCGGACCCCGCGCACGGTGCTGAAACTCGCGCCCGGCATCGACCACGGGCTGCTGCCGCCGGGCGCCGAGGGGGAGTGGACCAGTGTCGGCGGTGACCTGGTCGAGGCCGCCTTCTGGTGCGGCCCGCTCGCCGGGGCGCCGCGGCGGGCCACGGTCCTCGGCACGTCGGTCGCGGAATTGGTTGGCTCCGGCACCGAAACCGGCCGGGTCGGCCCGGTCGGCGCGTGGATCTACGACCCCGACCCGGCGGTGGTCCGGTCACACCTGGTGGCGGAGTTCGCGGCGTCGGTCGGCGGCTGGCTGGCCGACCCGGAGATCGCCTACGTCTACACCGACGAGCCGGTGGACACCCCGTTCGCCCGGCGACTCGAAGTGACCGAGGTGCTGCCGTTCTCCCTGAAGCGTCTGCGTGTGCTGCTGCGCGAGCGTGGCGTCGGGGTGCTGGAGATCCGCAAGCGCGGCTCGGCGCTGGTGCCCGACCAGTTGCGCAAGGACCTCCGGCTGTCCGGGCCGAACACGGCCGGGCTGGTCCTGACCCGGGTGGCGGGGGCACCGGTCGCACTGCTGACCACGGCCGCGATGTAGGTTGCCCGGATGGCCAAGAAAGCGGCAGGCACGCCGGCCACCGTCCTGCTGACGACGGAGCGGGTGGCGCACTCCCTGCATCCGTACGAGGTGTCGCCGGACGCGCCCAACTACGGGGCGCTCGTGGCGCGGGCTCTCGGCGTGGCACCGGAGCGGCTGTTCAAGACCCTCGTGGCCGAGGTCGACGGCGCGCTCGTGGTCGGTGTCGTGCCGGTGACCGGTGACCTCGACCTGAAAGCGCTGGCCGCGGCGGCCGGTGGCAAACGTGCGGCCCTGGCCGACCGGGCCGCCGCGGAGCGCAGCAGTGGCTATGTGCGCGGCGGGATCAGCCCGCTGGGTCAGCGCAAGCGACTCCCCACGGTGATCGACGACACGGCGTCCGGGCTCGACCTGATGTATGTCTCGGCGGGACGCCGGGGTCTGCAGGTCTCTCTCGCCCCGGCCGATCTGATTCGGCTGACCAGTGCGATCGTCGCTCCCATTCGCGGCGCGGGATCCTAGTACGGCCTGATAAAAGTCCGTTCTTCGGGTTTCCGCCCACTTCTTGGGTGGAAACTACTTAGCGTGACCTTATGCAGATCCTGCGGCGAATTTCGGTAACGCCGCCGTGGCCTGGGCGAACGTTCATGTTGCCGGATTGTTATCCCTCGTTACGAGATAGACCATCGTTGCCGCTTGTGTTCTCGGCCACCATGGGAATACGTTGCCGGGCACAACAAACCGGTTCCTGAACCATCGGCGTCACGGCTCAGCAATGGTTCTCCCAGTCGTTGCTGTCCTGATAAATCCGAAAAAGGCCCGGATTTCCCCCCGGAAAGGACATAAGGGATGCGTAAGGGAATGTTCGCCCTTGCCGCGGCTGGCCTGCTGGCCGCGGGAAGCCTGTCCGCCTGCGGCACCGAGAGCGACTCCGGCACCGGCACCGGTACCGGATCGGGCTCCTCGGTCGGCAAGGTCGGCGTGATCCTGCCCGACACCAAGAGCTCGGCCCGCTGGGAGACGGCGGACCTGAAGTACCTGACCGAGGCGTTCGCCGCCGCGGGCGTCCAGGCCGAGATCAAGAACGCCCAGGGCGACAAGGCCTCGTTCCAGACCATTGCCGACGGCATGATCCAGAGCGGCGTCAAGGTCCTGATGATCGTCAACCTGGACTCCGGCACCGGCAAGAACGTGCTGGAGAACGCCAAGAAGGCCGGCATCTACACGATCGACTACGACCGCCTGACCCTCAGCGGTGGCGCCGACTACTACGTGTCCTTCGACAACGTCGAGGTCGGCAAGCTCCAGGGCCAGGGCCTGGTGGACTGCCTCACCGAGAAGAAGGTGACCAAGCCGGTCGTCTCCTACCTCAACGGCTCGCCCACCGACAACAACGCCACCCTGTTCAAGGAGGGCTACGACTCGATCCTCAAGCCGAAGTTCGACTCGGGCGAGTACACCAAGGGCCCGGACGACGCGGTTCCGGACTGGGACAACGCCAAGGGCGGCACGATCTTCGAGCAGCAGCTCACCAAGGACAACAAGATCGCCGGCGTGCTCGCCGCGAACGACGGCCTCGGCAACGCGGCCATCGAGGTCCTGAAGAAGAACAAGCTCAACGGCACCGTCCCGGTGACCGGCCAGGACGCCACGGTCCAGGGTCTGCAGAACATCCTCGCCGGCGACCAGTGCATGACCGTCTACAAGGCGATCAAGAAGGAGGCCGACGCGGCCGCCGCGCTGGCCGTCGCACTGGCCAAGGGCGAGACCCCGAGCACGGCCACCAACACCGTGACCGACCCGGAGTCGAAGGCCACCGTCAAGTCCGTGCTGCTCAAGCCGGAGGCGATCACCAAGGCGAACGTCAAGACGGTCGTCGACGACGGCTTCGTCACCAAGGAAGCGCTCTGCACCGCCGCCTTCACGAAGGCCTGCACCGACGCGGGCATCAGCTGATCCTCAGCACCTCCCGCTGAATCCGGCGACGGCGCCGCCCGCGTTCACCCGTGGGCGGCGCCGGAGTCGGTTCCGCGGCCGGAACCGGTCGGTCACCGAACGAAGGAGAAACATCCGTGGCCGCGACACCCCTACTGGAACTGAGCGGGATCGACAAGAGTTTCGGTCCTGTCCAGGTGCTGCACAACGTCGGCCTGAGCGTCTACCCGGGCGAGGTCACCGCACTGGTCGGTGACAACGGCGCCGGTAAGTCGACGCTGGTCAAGTGCATCAGCGGTATCTACACGATCGACGCGGGCACGGTGACCTTCGACGGCAAGCAGGTCTCCGTCCACAGCCCCCGGGACGCTTCCGAGCTCGGCATCGAGGTCGTCTACCAGGACCTCGCGCTCTGCGACAACCTGGACATCGTCCAGAACATGTTCCTCGGCCGGGAGAAGAAGCGCGGCATCGTCCTCGACGAGCCGACCATGGAGCAGATGGCCGGCGAGACCCTGGCCAGCCTCTCGGTCCGCACTGTCAAGTCCCTCCGCCAGCTCGTCGCCAGCCTCTCCGGCGGTCAGCGGCAGACCGTGGCGATCGCCAAGGCGGTGCTCTGGAACAGCAAGGTCGTCATCCTCGACGAGCCGACCGCGGCCCTCGGCGTGGCACAGACCGCACAGGTGCTCGAGCTGGTCCGCCGCCTGGCCGACAACGGCCTCGGTGTGGTGCTCATCTCGCACAACATGAACGACGTCTTCGCGGTCTCCGACCGGATCGCCGCCCTCTACCTCGGCCGGATGGCCGCACAGGTGAAGGCCAGCGACGTCACCCACGCCCAGATCGTCGAGTTGATCACTGGTGGGCGCAGCGGCAACCTGGGCCTCCCGCCGGAGAACCCCACCGACTTCGCAGACATCACGCCGGGAGTTTCGAAGTGACCACGACCCTCGAGACAGCCGGCGGCGTCAAAGTCGTCAAGCCCACCGTCGCCAGCCACCTCCGCGACTACCTGGGCCGGATCCGCGGCGGTGACCTCGGCGCCATGCCCGCCGTGCTGGGCCTGGTCATCCTCACCCTGATCTTCGGCACCGCCCGGCCGGAGACCTTCTTCAGCGCCGGCAACTTCGCGAACCTCTTCAACCAGGCCGCCGGCCTCACCATGATCGCGATGGGCCTGATCTTCGTCCTGCTGCTGGGCGAGATCGACCTCTCCGCCGGTTACGCGGCCGGCGTCTGCGGCGCGGTGATGGCGATCATGCTGACCGAGAAGGGGTACGGCGAGCCGCTCGCGCTCACCGGAGCCCTGGTCACCGGCATGCTGATCGGCCTGGTGCTCGGCTTCCTCGTCGCCAAGGTCGGTATCCCCTCCTTCGTGGTCACGCTCGCCGCCTTCCTGGCCTTCCAGGGCGTCCTGCTGAACCTGCTCGGTGAGGGCAAGAACATCTCCATCCCGGACGGCTTCATCAAGTCGCTCAACAAGGACAGCCTCCCGGTCGTCTGGAGCTGGGCCCTGGCCATCGGCGCGGTCGCCGTCTTCGCGCTCATCCAGTTCATGCGCTATCGGGGCCGGGCCGCCCGTGGCCTGGTCACCGAGCCGATCGGGATCATCCTGCTCCGCATCGGCGGCATCGCGGCGCTGCTCCTGATCACCACCGCGATCCTCACCCAGGAGCGCGCGATCAACCCGGCCGTCGCCTCGCTGAAGGGCGTTCCGATCGCCGCGCCGGTGATCGGCGGCTTCCTGGTGCTGTGGACGTTCGTGCTGGGCCGCACCTCGTACGGCCGGCACGTCTACGCCGTCGGCGGCAACGCCGAGGCCGCCCGCCGGGCCGGTATCCCGGTCGACCGGATCCGCATCTCGGTCTTCGTGATCGGCTCGTTCATGGCCGCGATCGGCGGCATCATGCTGGTCAGCCGGGCCGGGTCGGTCGACCCGAACACCGGTGGCAGCAGCACGCTGCTCTACTCGGTCGGTGCCGCGGTCATCGGTGGTACCAGCCTCTTCGGCGGCAAGGGCAAGGTCATCCACGCGGTGATCGGTGGCGCGGTGATCGCGGTCATCGACAACGGCATGTTCCTGATGGACTTCTCCTCCGGTACGCGTTACATCTTCACCGGTGTGATCCTGCTCATCGCGGCCGGCGTCGATGCGCTGGCCCGGCGCCGCGCGGCAGCGACCGGTAACCGGTAACCAGGGCCTGATGGACGAGACGACGGGGCAGGGGACGGGGCGCTGATGCGGGCCGGCCCGAGTCAGGAAGAGGTACGCAAGCACAACCTCGGGACGTTGCTGCGTTACGTGCACATGCACGGGGCGACGTCCCGGGCTGAGCTCACCACCCGCCTCGGCCTCAACCGCAGCACGATCGGTGCTCTCACCGCCGACCTGATCGGCGCGGGCCTGGTCAGCGAGGCGGCGCCACGCGAGACCGGCCGGGCCGGACGACCGTCACTGGTCGTCCGGCCCGAGTCCGGGCGGGTGTACGCCTATGCCCTCAGCATCGAGGTCGACCGTCTGCGCGCGGCCCGGGTCGGTCTGGGCGGCCGCATCCTGGAGCAGTACGAGACGGAGCGCCCCCGCGGCATGAGTGCCGGCGAAGCGGTCCGCCCGCTGGCCCGTTACGTCCGCACCATGCGCTCCGGTGTCCCCGCCGACGGCCGGTGCGTGGGCAGCGCCGTCGCCGTGGCCGGCATGGTGCGCCTGGAGGACGGCATGATCCGCCTCGCACCGACCATCGGCTGGGTCGACGAGCCGATCGGTGAGGCGCTGCGGTCCGAGCTGGAGGAGTTCGGCCCGCTCAGTGTCGGCAACCACGCCGACGTGTGCGCGCTCGCCGAGCATTCCCGCGGTGCCGCGGTCGGCTCGGACAACGTCATCTACCTGTACGGCGACGTCGGTGTCGGTGCCGGGATCGTGGCCGGCGGACGGCGGGTGCACGGGCACGGCGGCTACGGCGGCGAGGTCGGCCACATGGTCGTCAACCCGTACGGCCGGACGTGCAGCTGTGGCTCCCGGGGCTGCTGGGAGACCGAGATCGGCGAGCACGCGCTGCTGCGCCTGGCCGGGCGGGAGGACCGCAGCGGCCGGGAGGCGGTGCTGGCCGTGGTGGACGCCGCGATGCGCGGGGACAGTTCGGCGCAGCACGCGTTGCGGCAGGTCGGCGACTGGGTCGGGTTCGGCGTCGGCAACCTGGTGAACATCTTCAACCCGGAGGTCGTGATCTTCGGGGGCACGCTGCGGGACGTCTACCTGGGTGCCGCGGCGCAGATCCGGAGCAGGCTCAACGCGGTCGGGTTGCCGGCCTGCCGTGAGCACGTCCGGCTGCGGACCCCCGAGCTGGGCCCGGACGCGGCCCTGATCGGCGCGGCTGAACTGGCCTTCGAGCACCTTCTCGACGACCCGCTCGTCCCCTGATCCCGGAGGGCCCTAGGCTGCCGCCATGCTCATCAGCCTGCCGAAACTCGATCCGGCCGTCGCCTACCCGAAACTGGCGACGCTACGGACCAGTCTGCGTGCCGGTGACTGGACGGCCTGCCGGATGCTGCTGGAGGCGGCCGAGCCGGTCGAGCGTACGGAATTGATCCGATTCGCCGCGGAGGCCCGCGGCATCGAGCCGCTGCTGCGCCGGGTGACCGACGAGGACGCCGACGACAGCGCCGCCGGGGCGATGCTCGGCGCGTTTCTGGTCAATGCCGGTTGGCGGATCCGTGGTTCGGGCCGGGCCCGGCACGTCAGCCGCCGCCAGTTCGAGGACTTCCACGAGAAACTGCGCCAGGCCGAGCAGGTGCTGTACGCGGCGGCCGCCCGCAAACCGGACGATCCCGCGCTGTGGGTGATCAGGCTCACCGTCGCCCGCGGTCTGGAGCTCGGGCACGCCGAGGCCCGCCGCCGCTACGACGAGCTGGCGCGGATCGACCCCCAGCACCTGCCCGGCCAGATCCAGATGCTGCAGCAGCTCTGCCCGAAGTGGGGCGGCTCGTGGCCGGCGGTGTGGGACTTCGTCGGCGAGACCGCCGGTACGGCGCCACCCGGGGCGCACAACCACATGCTGGTGGCCGAGGCGCACTTCGAGACGGCGACCAGCAGCGACCGGGGCAGCCCGCGTTTTCACCTGTCGGCGCCCGCGGTGCAGGCGACGATCAGGGAGGCGGCGACCCGGTCGGTGTGGCATCCCGACTTCCGCCGGAGTCAGGGCTGGGTGCGGGTGCTGAGCACGTTCGCGGCCGTGTTCAGCATGGGTGGGGACTCGCGGTCGGCGAAGTCGATGTTCCGGATGCTCGGCGACCTCGGCAGTGAATATCCGTGGAACGGCTACGCACCGTATCCGACCGCCTTCATCTGGCAGCACAAACTGCGCACCCTCTTCGTGCCCGAGTCCAGATCGGACGGTAAAACTCCACCGTCGTGAATGGGCTTCCGGGCCGAAGATCTATGCTGCCCGCCATGCTCACGCGTCAACCGGTCCTGGACCCGGCGGCCGCCTACCCGAGGATCACCGGTCTGCGGGCCGCGCTGGACTCCGGGGACTGGCCGGCCTGCCGTGAGGTCCTCGACGCCGCCGATCCGGTGGAACGCACCGAGCTCACCATGATCGCTTTCGCCGAGCCGGGCCTGGAGACGTTCCTGCGCGGCGTGCTGGACGGTGATCCCGGCGACGGCGCGGCCGCGGCGCTGCTCGGCCAGCACCTGATCGGCGATGCCTGGCGGATCCGCACCAGCGCCCGGACCGAGCAGGTCAGCCCGGAGCGGCTGGTGGCCTTCGCCGATGGGCTCGTGACGGCCGAGCGGCTGCTCGTCGACGCCGCGGCCCGCAGCCCCCGGGACCCGGCGATCTGGACCGCCCGGCTGATCACCGCCCGTGGCCTGCGGCTCGGCCTGTCCGAGGCGCACCGGCGGTACAGCCGGCTCGCCGAGATCGATCCGCACCACCTGCCCGGCCAGTGGCAGTTCCTCCAGCAGCTGTGCCCGAAGTCCGGCGGTGACTGGGAGCGGGCGCACGCGTTCGCCCGGGAGACCGCTGACTCAGCGGCGCCCGGCTCGTTCGGGCCGGTGCTGGTCGCCGAGGCGCACCTGGAGCACTGGCTGGAGGAGCACACCCGGCGGCCGGGTGCGGGCCGGCGCTATCTCGCCGCCGAACCGGTCCGGGCCGAACTGCACCGTGCGGCCCGTCGCTCGGTGTGGCACGACGACTTCCGGCACACCCACGGCTGGGTACGGGTGACGAGCACCTTCGCGATGGCGTTCGCCCTGCTCGACGACCGTCCGGCGGCTGACTCGCTGTTCACCGCGCTCGGCGATCTCGGCTCCGTCCGCCCCTGGGACTACCTGGGCGATCCGGCGTCGGTGATGGTGAAGTATCGGAAACGGGCGGCGGGAGGCGGCACATGAGGCGCGCGGAGGTCGACGGCATCCCGGCGGTGCTCGCGCCGGTGACCGGCCCCGCCCATGCCGGCCTGGTCTTCCGGGTCGGCACGGCCGACGAGCCACTGGCCCGGCGCGGCATCACCCGCCTGGTCGAGCACCTGGTGACCGACGGGCTCGGCGGCAGCGGCCGGACGAGCTGGACGACCGGGCCGGAGCACACCTACTTCCACGTGCAGGGTTCGCCAGCCGAGATCACCGAGTTCCTCACCGGTGTCTGCGACGCGCTGCGCGACCCGCCACTCGACCGGCTGGCCGAGGTGCGCGACCTGGTCCAGGGCGCTCAGCCGGAGCGGGACCCGCTGCCCATGTGGCGGCACGGCGCCCGCGGCTTCGGTGTCGTCAGCTATCCCGAGTGGGCGCTGGCCGGTCTCACCGCCGAGCACGTCCGTGACTGGATCGCCCGCTACTTCACCAGGGACAACGCGGCGCTCTGGGTGGCCGGCGAGGAGGTCACCGAGGGCCTGCGGCTGGATCTGCCCACCGGGGAGCGGCAGCCTCCGCCGTCCGCGGCCACGACACTGCCGGTCACGCCGGCCTGGTTCGCCGGCGGTGTCGGCTGGGACACGGTCGTCGCCCGTGGGCCGGGTGCCGCCGTCTTCGCCAACGTCCTGGAGCGCCATGTGCGCCGTGACCTGCGTGACCTCACCACCGAGACCCGTACCGAGTACGTTCCCCGTTCCGACGGCACCGCGCGGATCCTGACGGTCGCCGAGACGTTGCCGGACGAGCCGGAGGCGGCCCTCGGCGGCCTGGTCGACGTGCTGGCCGCCATGCGGGCCGGCCGGATCGACCCGGACGAGGTGGCCGCCGTGGTGAAGCTCACGTGCGAGGGGCTGCGCGAGTCCGAGTCGCGGGGCGCCCGCCTGCCCGGTCAGGCGTTCAACCTGCTCGCCGGGCGCGAGGTGCAGACCCTGGAGGAGGCCCTCACCGAGGTGCGGGCGGTCACCGCCGTCGATGTGGCGCGGGTGGCGACGGAGGCGTACGACGCCGGACTGCTCATGACACCGGCCGGCAGTTCCGCCGAGTGGGCCGGATACACCGCGGCCCCGGCGATGTCGGAGACCGTGCCGCCCGGCCGCGTCCACCGTGGCCGGCGGGACCGCGCCCTGAGCCTGATCAGCGGCGACGAGGGCGTCGGCGTGACCGGGCGGGGAGTGGTCGCCGCGGTCCGCTGGGACTCGTGCGCGGCCCTGCTGGCCTGGCCGGACGGGGGCCGGCACCTGATCGGCACGGACGCTGTCACGGTCCGGGTCGAGCCGACCCTCTACCGGGGCGCCGACCGGGTGGTACGCGAGGTGGACGCCCGGATCCCGGAGCGGCTGCGGATCGAGATGCCGGCCCGGGACCGCGACCGGATCCCCCAGCCGGAGCCCGCACCGCGGGACGGCGCCGGGCGCCTCTACACGATCGTGGTCGTGTGCGGCGTACTCGCGCTGTTCTTTCTCGGTGGTGCTCTCTGGATCCTCGGGCAGTTGCTGCTCGGTCCGGGCACCGGCAATCGACAGGCCGAGGACCTCCTCGCACTCGCCGGTTCGGTGATCTTCGGGGCCCTGCTCGGCCGGCACGGCTGGACCGCCGCTCGGGAACTGGGCAGCCGCCGCGGGTGAAGTGCCTCTATAGTGCGCGCCATGATCGGATCCAGCGACGTGGTGCTCGACCGGGCCGCCGCGTACCCGGAGATCGCCGGGCTCCGTGCGGCCCTCCGGCGCCGGGACTGGCCGGCCTGCCGGGGGCTGCTCGACCAGCTGGACCCGATGGCCCGCAGCGACGCGTTGCTCGCCTGCTCCGGTGAGGTGGGGCTGGAGGACCTCCTGCGTCCCGTGCTCGCCGCCGACGTCACCGACGCGTCCGCCGCCGCACTGCTGGGCCACCACCTGATCCACGTCGGCTGGGAGATCCGGTCGGGGTACTACGCCGAGCACGTGAGCGCGCAGCAGTTCCGGCAGTTCCACGATTGGCTGCGCCGGGCCGAGATGGTGCTGATCGACGCGGCGGCCCGCCACCCGAAGGATCCGGCGATCTGGACCGCGCGCCTGCTCACCGCCCGCGGCCTGCAGCTCGGGCTGGCCGAGGCCCGCCGCCGGCTCGACCGGGCCCTGGCCGCCGACCCGGGCCACCTGCCCGCGCAGCTGCAGTTCCTGCAGAGCGCCTGCCCGAAGTGGGACGGCACCTGGGAACTGGTCCACGGTTTCGCCCGCGAGTCGATGCTGGCCGCGCCGCCCGGCTCGCCGCACGCGGTGCTCGTCGTCAACGCGCACATCGAGCACATCTTCGGCGACGACGACACCGACGTGTTCCGTTACCTCGCGAACGACGCGATCCGTGCCGAGATCTACGAGGCGGCGCACCGGTCGATCTGGCATCCGGAGTTCCGCCACGGCCCGGGCTGGCTGTCGGCGCTCAACGCGTTCGCGCTGATCTTCACGATGCTCGACGACCGGCGGTCCGCGGCCACGGCGTTCGCCGGGCTCGGCAACCTCGCCGCCGAGTACCCGTGGAACCAGGTCGGCAACGACGTCGAGGTGCAGGTCCGCCAGGCGCGGGCGTGGGCGTACGAGGGAGCCGTATGACGACCCGGCAGGAGATCGACGGCGTGCCGGTGCTGATCGCGCCGACCACCGGGCAGATGAGCGCCGGACTCGCCTTCCGGGTCGGGTTCGTCGACGAGCCGCTGGCCCGGCGTGGCATCACGCACCTGATCGAGCATCTCGCGCTGCACCAGCTCGGTGTCGCCGACTACCACTACAACGGTGCCACCGGCGTGGAGCACACCGTCTTCCACATGCAGGGTGCCGAGGCGGACATCGTCGCCTTCCTCAACGGGGTCTGCGCCGGGCTCGGCGATCTGCCGATGAACCGCCTCGCCGTGGAGAAGGAGATCCTGCGCACCGAGGAGAACTCCCGCGGCGAGAGCCCCGGCGAACGGCTGGCGCTATGGCGGCACGGCGCTCGTGACTACGGCGTCACCGGCTATCCGGAATGGGGTCTCGG
This sequence comes from Actinoplanes subglobosus, assembly GCF_042650585.1. Taxonomy (NCBI): domain Bacteria; kingdom Bacillati; phylum Actinomycetota; class Actinomycetes; order Micromonosporales; family Micromonosporaceae; genus Actinoplanes; species Actinoplanes subglobosus. The sequence goes on along the minus strand of NZ_JBHSBL010000012.1, from coordinate 99,197 downwards.
CGCGATCACCCCCGACGACCTGCGTGCCTGGGTGGCCCGCTACTTCAACCGGGACAACGCGGTCCTCTGGATCGCCGGGCCCGGCGTGCCCGCCGGCCTCCGTCTCACCCTGCCGTCCGGCACGCGCCAGGCGATCCCGGTGCCTTCCTCCACTCTTCCGGTACGCCCGGCGTACTTCACCGGCGGCTCGAACGTGGTCGCGTGGGACGCCGTCGTGCGGCGCTCGGCGGCGGCCGCGGTCTTCGCCGACGTGCTGAAACGGACGATGTTCCGGTCGCTGCGGCAGGAGGCCGGGCTCTCCTACAGCGTGCAGACCGACTACGCGCCCCGCGCCGGCGAGCAGGCCATGATCATGGCGGTCGCCGATTCGCTCCCCGAGAAGCAGGGCGCCGTGCTCGGCGGTTTCGTCGATGTGCTGGCCGCGGCCCGGCTCGGGCTGATCGACGAGGCCGACGTGACGACAGTGGTCAACCAGCGCCGGGAGGAGCTGATCCACGCCGACGCGGCCGGTGGGCGGCTGCCCGGTCAGGCGTTCAACCTCCTCGACGGCCGTCCGGTGCAGAGCCTCGACGAGGTGCTGGCCGAGTTGGACTCGGTCACCCGCGACGCGGTCGCCCAGGTCGCGGCCGAAGCCTGCGCCGACGGCCTGCTGATGACGCCCGGTGGGTCCGAGGCCGACTGGGCCGGCTACGCCGAGGCGCCGGCCGCGTCCGAATCGATGGTCGACGGCATGTCCTACCAGTCGCTCGACGGCTCCGGCCTCCGCCTGATCGCCGGCGAGCGAGGACTCAGCATGGCCGGCCGCAACTCGGCGGTCACCGTGCTGTTCGAGGAGTGCTCGGTCGTTCTCGCCTGGCCGGACGGGCTCCGGGTGTTCGTCGGCCACGACGCGGTGCAGGTCCGCGTCGAGCCGAGCCTGTTCCCGGGCGGCCCCGCGGTGATCGCCGCCCTCGACGCCCGGGTGCGCCCCGAACTCCGCGTACCGATGCCGGCCCGCGAACCGGGGGCGATCCCGCGCCCGTCGAAGCCGGAACCGGCCGCCGCGCAGGGTTCGGTCCTCTCCCGGGCGCTGCGCCGGATCCGCCGCAACTGACGAACGGTCCACCAGGTCGCGGTCGGTACCCGACGGCGGTCCGGGACCGGGCCGGTCCGCGCCCGGTGGTCGCGCCGGATCCGACAGGAATTCGTAAGGTCCTCGGGCGTGTCCGCCGCGGCCGGGACCGGGCACGATGGTCGGGTGAGAGTGTCGATCAGGTCCGGGTTCGGTGGTGTGGCGGCGGCCGCGGCTGCTCTCGGGTTGGCCGAGCTGGCCGCTCTGGTGACCGGGGCCCGGTCGGCGCCGATCGTCGCGGTCGGTGGTGTGGTGGTCGATCATGTGCCGGCGCCGGTCAAGGACCTCGGCATCGCCGTCTTCGGGGTGCACGACAAGACCGCTCTGATCATCGGTACGGTCCTCCTGCTCACCGCCTACTCCTTCGGGGTGGGCGTGCTGGCCCGATGGCGATGGGCACTGGCGGTCGCCGGGGTGGTGCTGTTCGGGTTGGTCGGAGCAGTGGCGGCGGCGACCCGGCCGGGCGCCGGCGGCACGTCGGTGATCCCGTCGGCGGTCGGTGCGGCGGTGGCGGTGCTGGTGCTCCGTCATCTCCGGCGACGGGCCGGTGCGGCCGAAATCGACGACGGGGCCGGTCGGCCGTACGAGGTCGAGGAAAGCCGTCGCCGTTTCCTCCGTGACCTGGGGATCGTCGCCGCTGCCGCGGCCGCCGCCGGGATCGCCGGGCGGATGCTCACCTCGCGCCGCGCGGTGACCGCGGCCCGGGAGTCGGTCGCGCTGCCGGCCGCCGCCGAGCCCGCACCGGTGCTGCCGGCCGGGGTGGAGGTGCCCGGTGTGACGCCCTATGTGACGCCCAACCGGCTCTTCTATCGCATCGACACCGCCCTGGTCACGCCGCAGGTGGACCCGGAGGCATGGCAGCTGCGGATCCACGGGATGGTCCGCAACCCGATCACGATCACCTGGGCGGACCTGCTGAAGCGGCCGATGGTCGAGCGGTACGTGACGATCGCCTGCGTGTCGAACGAGGTCGGCGGCGACCTGATCGGCAACGCTCTCTGGCTCGGCACCCCGATCAAGGCGCTGCTCGACGAGGCCGATCCGCTGCCCGAAGCCGATCAGGTGGTGCAGCGGTCGGTGGACGGCTGGACCTGCGGCGCACCGACCTCGGTGCTGCGTGACGGCCGGGACGCGCTGCTTGCGGTCGGGATGAACGGCGAGCCGCTGCCGGTCGCCCACGGCTTCCCGGCCCGGATGATCGTTCCCGGACTGTACGGCTATGTCTCCGCCTGCAAGTGGATCACCGAGATCGAGCTGACCCGGTTCGCCGACTTCGACGCCTACTGGGTGCCACGCGGGTGGTCGGCGCTGGCCCCGGTGAAGACCCAGTCACGAATCGACACCCCGCGCGAGGGGAGCACGAAGGCGCCGGGCCCGATCACGATCGCCGGAGTCGCATGGGCGACACATCGGGGCATCGCCAAGGTCGAGGTGCAGGTGGACGAGGGTCCGTGGCAGACCGCGGAACTCGCCGCGGCGGTCTCCGCGGACACCTGGAGGCAGTGGAGCCTGACCTGGGAAGCCTCCGCCGGGCGGCACACCCTTCGGGTACGTGCGACCGATCTCGATGGGGTGACACAGACCCCGCAGGAGGCCCCACCGGCTCCGGACGGTGCCACCGGCCTGCACCAGGTGACCCTCGACGTCGGGTAGCCGGAAGCCGCACTTTCGGTCCGACTCGGGAAAGCAAGTCGCTCATACGGTGGCTTGCATGTCCACCAATGCGGTTGAAGAACCGCTGAACCACTCGACACGGTCCTCCATGGAGGACCGTGCCGGAAGCCGTGTGGTGATGCCGCGTGCCGGGCGGCGTCAGGCAGCCGGCGCCTGCCGTTGCGCGGGCACCGCAGTCTTGTGGGGCCGGCCGAGGCGAGCCTCGAGCCGGAGCAGGTCGACCCGTCCGTGACGGTCCGCCAAATCCTCCCAGCCGACCGCGAGCAGCCGCAGCCGCTCCGATTCGCTGAAACCTCCCCACACACCGTACGGCTCGCGAACGGCGAGGGCATGCGCGGCGCACTCCGCCCGGACCGGGCACGCACCGCACATCGTCTTCGCTTTGGCCTCGCGGCGATTGCGGGACGACCCGCGCTCGCCGTCGGGGTGAAAGAACTGTGCGCTGTCCCGGCCCCGGCAGAGTCCCAGTCTCTGCCAATCCCAGAGATCGGCGATGGGACCGGGCAGTCTGCGAACGTTCGACATCAACACCCTCCTCCCGCGCGGCACCGCGGAGCGTTCGTCGTGAGGGGCCAGGAACCGGCCTTTTGCGGGTGTACCCAGGCAACGCCGGGCTCACACGCACCATGTCGATGTCTTCGCGAGCGGTATGGCAAAGGGCACGCAAGTCATACCTTTCTTTCCCGTTTTTTCCATCTAAAGCGCGTAATGCTGCGGCCCTCGCGTGATCTCCTCTGAGAGAGAAGGAGGATCACTGTGCGTACCGTCCTCGTGTGCGTCCGAACCCCGCTGGCGGCCCAGACCGTCGCGTCCACCGCGGCCCGGCTCGGCATGACCGGCGTCGTCCGGACAGCGGTCAGCGAGACCGAGGCCATGATCCGACTGGCGGAACGGCCCGCCGAAGTGGTCCTGGCCGACACCGCCGTGACCCGGCCCGACAGTGTCGGGTTCACCCGGCGGGTACTCGCCCGTGCCCCCCAGGCGCAGGTGGTGCTCTTCGGCGCGGAAGACCCGCGGGTCGCCGCAGCGGCCGTGGCCGCCGGTGCCCGGGGAGTCATCCGCGGCGTCGAACACGACCTGGTCAGCGTCGTCGCCAAGGCGCTGCTCCTACTACTACTGCCGGTGCGCCCGCAGGGCATGCCGATCAACGGTGCCAACGCTCAGCCGGCCACCGTGGCCGGCGGGGTGCGCAACACCAACTCCCCGGCGGCCCGGGGCCAGTACCAGCAGGGTGGCATCGGGGTGCACAACGCGGCCTCGGTACCGGCCATGCTCGGGCCCAACGCGCCGATGGTCCCGGCCCAGCGTGGCGACGCACCCATCGACCCGGCCACCGGCCGGCCGATGGTGGCCTGGCCGGGCAACGAGGCGGGCGTCGGCATGAACGACGCACAGCCCGCAGGTCGGCGCCTCACGCTTACTGAGCGTGAGCTTCAGGTGCTGCGGGGGATGGCGGACGGCAAGAGCAACGCCGAGATCGGCCGTGAGCTCTTCGTCTCCGAGGACACCGTCAAAACCCACGCCCGGCGGCTCTTCCGCAAGCTCGGCGCCCGGGACCGTGCCCATGCGGTCGCCGCGGGCTTCCGAGCGGGGCTGGTGGCATGAGATAAGGCTGGGCTTGCTGGCTCCGCTTCGCTCCGCGTGCAAAACGCCTTGTAACCGGTGATGAGGCAGGCGATTTCCCGCCACCCCGCAAACCCCGCGGGGCGTCGGCAAACCGACTGCCTCATCACCGGCGGCGTTTTGCTGGCCGTTCCGTGGCCAGGGGCGCACTGGGAAACTACGGGGCTTCTACGGGGCGGCGTGGCCGTTCTGGGGTTCTATCGGGCAGCGTGGCCGTTCTCTGGTCCGTGGGGGTTACGGGGCCTCGTCGTCGCTGCCCTCGGTCAGGGTGTCGTGTACGCCGTCGGCGTAGCCCCGCGCGTACTCCCAGGTGACGTAGTGGTCGGGGTCGGGGTCGTAGGCCGGCTCGTGGACGCGTGGGCGCCCGCTGCTCAGCAGGTGCCGCAGATTGCCCCGCAGCAGATCCCAGTCGAAGTAGTGCGGCTCGTGGCAGTCCTCGCACTCGATCACCAAGCCGCGGATGCCCGTCGGACTGAGCAGCGCCTGGTAGATCTCCAGGTCGGAGAGGTCCTCCAGGACATCCTGCCGCTCGTCCTCGGTCAGCGGTTCGGACTCGGCGTCCTCGTTGAGGTCGTCGAGTCCGGCGGCCGGGTCGGTCGGGTCGCCGTTGAACGGGTCGATCGGCTCATCTTGCACCCCCATACCGTACTCACCTCCCGAGCATGTGTGCTGGCCCGCACGTTCTGTCCGCCAGCCGGGTGGCCCGTCCGGGATGGGTAGGATGATGAACTCCGCCTCTTCTCTAGGGAATGATCTGTGGAAACTGACAGCGCTCGTACCGTTCCTCTCGGCCTCACGTTCGACGATGTGCTGCTGCAGCCAGGCGAGTCGGACGTGGTGCCCAGCCGGGTCAACACGGTCACGCGCCTGACCCGCAACGTCGAGCTCACGATCCCGCTGCTCTCCGCGGCCATGGACACGGTGACCGAGGCGCGCATGGCGATCGCCATGGCGCGTGAGGGCGGCATCGGCGTGCTGCACCGCAATCTCTCCGCGGAGGACCAGGCGGCCCAGGTCGACCTGGTGAAGCGGTCCGAGTCCGGCATGATCACCAACCCGATCACCTGCAACCCGGACGACACCCTCGGCCAGGTCGACGCGCTCTGCGCGAAATACCGCATCTCCGGCGTCCCGGTGGTCGACGCCGAGAGCCACCTGGTCGGGATAGTGACCAACCGTGACATGCGGTTCGTCAGCGACCCGAACACCAAGGTCCGCGACGTGATGACCAAGTCGCCGCTGATCACCGCCCCGGTCGGGGTGAGCAAGACGGACGCGCTCGACCTGCTGCGTGTTCACAAGGTGGAGAAGCTTCCGCTCGTCGACGAGCAGGGCCGCCTGCGCGGGCTGATCACGGTGAAGGACTTCACCAAGTCGGAGCAGTTCCCCAACGCGACGAAGGACGAGCACGGCCGCCTGCGCGTGGCCGCGGCCGTCGGGGTCGGTGACGACTCGTACAAGCGGGCCCGTGGCCTGATCGACGCCGGCGTCGACGTGATCATCGTGGACACCTCGCACGGTCACCAGCGCCAGGTGCTCGACATGATCGCCCGCCTGAAGAAGGACACCGTCACCGACATCGTCGGCGGCAACGTGGCGACCTACGCGGGCGCCAAGGCGATGGTCGAGGCCGGTGCCGACGCGGTCAAGGTCGGCGTCGGGCCGGGCGCGATCTGCACCACCCGGATCGTTGCGGGCGTCGGTGTGCCGCAGATCACGGCGATCATGGAGGCGGCCCGGGCGTGCAGGCCGGCCGGCGTCCCGGTGATCGGTGACGGCGGTATTCAGTACAGCGGCGACATCGCCAAGGCCCTCGTCGCCGGCGCCAACGCGGTGATGCTCGGTGGTCTGCTGGCCGGCTCGGAGGAGAGCCCCGGCGAGCTGATCTTCGTGAACGGGAAGCAGTACAAGTCGTACCGCGGCATGGGCTCGCTCGGCGCCATGCAGTCCCGCGGCCAGGCCAAGTCCTACTCGAAGGACCGCTACTTCCAGCACGACGTGCCGGAGGAGAAGCTGGTCCCCGAGGGTGTCGAGGGTCAGGTGCCCTACCGCGGCCCGCTCTCCCGGGTGGTCGGCCAGCTGGTCGGCGGCGTCCGGCTGGCGATGGGTTACGCCGGTGCCGAGACGATCCCCGACCTGCAGGAGCGTGGTCAGCTCATCCGGATCACGGCGGCCGGCCTCAAGGAGAGCCACCCGCACGACATCCAGATGACCGTCGAAGCCCCCAACTACCACTCGCGGTAACCTCCGCGCCCTCCATAAAAGGACTTACAGGCCATGCGTGACGTCGTGGAGATCGGCCTCGGTAAGACCGCCCAGCGCGGTTACCACCTGGACGACATCGCCATCGTTCCGAGCCGTCGCACCCGCGACGTGGACGACGTGTCGACCGAGTGGAAGCTCGACGCGTACCCCTTCAAGATCCCCTGTGTCGCGCACCCGTCGGACGCCACCCAGAGCCCGGACTCGGTGATCGCCCTGGGCCGTCTCGGCGGCCTGGGCGTGCTCAACGCCGAGGGCCTGTGGACGCGCTACGAGGACCCGTCCAAGATCCTCGAGGAGCTGGCCTCGCTCGACGAGGACGCCGACGCCACCCGGCGCCTGCAGGAGGTCTACGCCGAGCCGATCAAGCCGGAGCTGATCGCCGAGCGGGTCCGGGAGATCCGCGCGTCCGGCGTCACCACGGCCGTCCGGGTCTCGCCGCAGCACACGCTGGCGCTCGCGCCGGTCGTGCTGGACGCGGGCGTCGACCTGCTGGTCATCCAGGGCACCCTGGTCTCGGCCGAGCACGTGTCCACGACGGACGAGCCGCTCAACCTCAAGGAGTTCATCGCCGACCTCGACCTGCCGGTCATCGTCGGCGGCTGCACCGACTACAAGACGGCGCTGCACCTGATGCGGACCGGTGCGGCCGGCGTCATCGTCGGTGTCGGCGCCGACGAGTGGTCCACGACGGACACCGTCCTCGGTATCCGGGTGCCGATGGCCACCGCGATCGCCGACGCCGCGGCCGCCCGCCGCGACTACCTGGACGAGACCGGTGGCCGCTACGTGCACCTGATCGCCGACGGCGGCATCGCCACCAGCGGTGACATCGCCAAGGCGATCGCCTGCGGCGCCGACGCGGTCATGCTGGGCGAGCCGCTGTCGCTCGCCGAGGGCGCCCCGGCCGGCGGTGCGTGGTGGCACTCGGCGGCGTCGCACCCGGCGCTGCCGCGCGGTGGGTTCTGCATCGCCGGCGAGCCCGACGGCACGCTCGAAGAGGTCCTCTACGGTCCGGCCAACAGCCCGAACGGCCAGCTCAACCTCTTCGGTGGCCTGCGGCGCGCGATGGCCAAGTGCGGCTACCGCGACGTCAAGGAGTTCCAGAAGGTCGCGCTGGTCCTCGACCGCTGAGTCGTCCGAGGAATCGGCGGGCTCCTTCGGGAGTCCGCCGATTCGTCTTCCTGGGTGAGAGCCGCATTCAGCCCGGCGGCCGCGTTGCGGTCCGGCGCCGGGACCGCGTCGCGGGGACAGGCTCGGGACCCTGCGTGGCCGTACGATGATCAGGGTTTCGGGGGTTGGGTCTTCGCGGTGAGCCACGCGGTGAAGAAGCCGCTCAGATCGCGGCCCGCGGCGGTGGAGGCGGCCTTGATGAACTGGTCGGTGGTGACGTTGCCGTCGCGGTGCTCGGCGGTCCAGGATTTGACCAGTTCGAAGAAGGCCTCGTCGCCGAGGGTCTTGCGCAGCGCGTGGACGGTCATCCCGCCGCGCTGGTAGACGGCATTGCTGAAGAGGCGTTGCGGTGTCGGGTCGCCGGGTGTCTCGGACCAGGTGAACCGGGCGTAGGCGCGGTCGAAGATCTGCTGTGCGGTCTGTTCGCCGATGTGCTCCGACCAGAGCCACTCGGCGTAGGTCGCGAAGCCCTCGTTGAGCCAGATGTCCTGCCAGCGGGCGAGTGCGACGCTGTCGCCGAACCACTGGTGGCCGAGTTCGTGTGCGACGACCCCGGTGTTCTCGCCGGTGAGGAAGAACGTGTTGCCGTAGACCGGGCGCGACTGCGTCTCCAGCGCGTAGCGGATCTGCTCCTCGTCGACGACGACCCCGCCGTTGGCGTCGAACGGGTACGGCCCGAACTGTGTCTCCAGGAAATCGGTGATCTCGCCGGTGCGGGCGAGGGATCGCGCGGCCGCCCCGTTCACGGGCATCGACTCGGGGATCGCGATGACCATCGGCCGCCCGGCGTGGGTGCTCTCGGTGATCCGGTACTGCCCGATCACGACGGTGGCGAGATAGCTGGCCATCGGCGACGACTCGGTCCAGCGCCAGGTGGTCCAGCCGTCCACGGTCTCCTTCGGCCCGGGAACGCCGTTGGCGATCGCCTCGACCCCGTCCGGCACGGTCATCGCGAGCCGGAACGTCGCCTTGTCGGACGGATGGTCGTTGACCGGGAACCAGGTGCTCGCCGACTCCGGCTGGCCGAGAGCGATCGCGCCCTTGCGGCCGTCACGGAGCCAGCCGCCGGTGCCGAGCGCGTCGTTCTCGGTCGGTGTGGGGGTGCCGCCGTAGGTGACGACGACGGTGAACCCCTGACCGTTCCGGATCCCCGACGCGGGAGTGATCACGAGTTCGGCGTCCTCGGCGGCCGAGGTGGCGGCGGTGCCGTCGACGGTGACCGCGGTGGCGCTGAGCCGGGCCAGGTCGAGGTTGAACCGGGACAGGTCCTGGGTGGCGGTCGCGGTGATCGTCGCGGTGCCCTCCAGCCGGCCGGACGACGGGTCGTAGCGCAGTGCCAGGTCGTAGCCGCCGACGTCGTAGCCGCCGTTGCCGTACTTCGGGAAATACGGATCACCGGCACCGTCGGCTCCCGGACCGAAGCTCGCCGGGGAAGGTGCCGGGGCCGGCGTGGAGCATCCCGCCAGCAGCAGCACCAGCCCATAAGCCCAAACCCTCATGTCATCGAGGGTACGGCCATCACTTGTCGACCAGTTTGGGGTGTGCTGCGAGGTATTGACGGTGTGTCCCCTTGGCGAGGGCCTTGACGAACCCGCGCCCCTCCTCCTTGAGCTGCTCACCGAGGTATCCGCCGCCGCTGCCGACTCCCGCGCCGGGCAGCGAGACCGTGGTGATCCTGGCGGGGTCGAGGTCGCGGAGGGCGTAGGCGTACTCGAACGGGGTACGTCCTCCGATGTAGACCAGCGACTCACCGAGCGCGCTGATCACCGAGCCCAGCCTGGCCGGATCGCTCAGCCCCTGCGACAGTGCCTTGGTCAGGATCGCCTCGACCATCTGCCGCTGGTGGCGCTGCCGGTCGTAGTCGCCGTTGGGCAGGCCGTACCGCTGCCGCGCGTAGTCGATCGCCTGCCAGCCGACCAGGTGCCGGACGCCGGGCTGGTACGTGGCCTGGGGTCCGATGTAGTCACCGCCGGAGAGGGTCCGCGACGAGCCGTCCGGTTTGCGGTGCCGCGACTTCACCTTCTGGTCGATCGTCATGTCGATGCCGCCGAGCTGGTCGACCAGTTTGTCGAGACCACCGAAATTGAGGATCGCTCCACCCTGGAAGGTCTTGATCCCGGTATACGCACTGAGAGTTTTCGTGAGCAGCTCGTAACCCTGCTCGACGCTTTTCTTCTGTGATCCCGGAATCCGGGAACCACGGCTCATCGCCTCGGTGATCTTGTGCTTACCGCCACCGAAACCGGCCTTTTTGTACGCCGGAATGTCCACCCGCAGATCCCGGGGCAGCGAATACAGATAGCCGGAGCGGAGATCCGCCTCCACGTGCAGCAGCATGATCGTGTCGGCGTGCGGCTCCCACCCGGGGATGCTCACCCGGGTGTCGACGCCGACCAGCACCAGGTCGAGCGGCCCCTTGATGTCCGCGCCGGGGGACGGCGCCGGCGAGGCACTGGGTGTGCTGCTCACGCCCGGGACGGCACTGCTCGATGCGGTCGGCGCGGCCACCGGCTCGGCGGAGCCCCGGTTCACCGCGATGGCGACACCGACTCCGGCGACCAGAGCCACTGCGACACCGGCGACGATCGACCAGGTGATCTTGCTGTTCCGCATAGCGCGAACAGTAAATGACATCGCGGTAACGCTCAATGCCGCGGTCTATTGCAAGATTCAAGATCACCGGTACGCTGGCTCGGCGATTCGCCGGTCCGCGGCGGGCCGCCCACGGGGAGGCAGTCCGAGAATGAATTCAACTCGACGGCGGGTCATCGTCGGCCTCGCCGCCGTCACCGCGGTGGCAGGCGGAGTGGTCCTGGCGCCGGTCGCCGGAGCGTCGGTGACCGGTTCGGCCCGGGCGCTCCCGGTTCGTCTGCTGGTCGGTCTGCGCGATGGCGTGGCCACCGATGTCGCTCTGCCCAGCCTCACCCGGCTCGGCCTTCCGAAGGCGGACGGTGACAGCACCGCCCGCCGCCTGCTCGGTGAGATCCGGGCGAAGGCGGTCGAGGTTCCCACCGGCCGGGCCGAGGCCGTGACGGCCGCGCTCCGGGCCGACCCGAACGTCGCGTACGTGCAGATCGACCCGCAGGCCGAGAAGGCCGACGTGACGCCGGACGACCCCTGGATGACACAGGATCGTCAGCCCGAGCTGAAGTACCTGAATGTGCCGGCCGCCTGGGACACCACGACCGGCGCGGCGGTGACGGTCGCGGTCGTGGACAGTGGCGTGAACCCGGTCGGCGACCTGGCCGGCAAGGTCCTGCCCGGTTACGACTTCGCCAACGACGACAGCAGCCCGTCCGACGACGAGGGGCACGGCACGATGGTCGCCTCGCTGATCGCCGCGACACCGGACAACGGCGCGGGCATGGCCGGCGTCTGCGCCCAGTGCAAGATCCTTCCGGTGAAGGTGGTCGGACGGAGCGGGCTCGGGTACCACTCCGACATCGCCCAGGGCATCATCTACGCCGCCCAGAAGGGCGCGAAGATCATCAACCTGTCCCTCGGCAGCACCGTCTCCTCGGCGGTCCTGCAGGACGCGGTGGCATACGCCAACGGCAAGGGCGCCCTGGTGGTCGCCGCGGCCGGCAACTCCGACACCAACGCGAAGAGCTACCCGGCGGCGTACGCGGACGTCCTCGCCGTTGGTGCGACCGACACGCGTACCGGCGGCACCGCCAAGGCCTGGTTCTCGAACTTCGGCAGCTGGGTGGACGTCGCGGCGCCCGGTATCACGGCGGCGATGCAGTACAACGGCGTCTACTGCTGGGACAGCCGCGACTCGTGCTGGACCACGGAGTACGACCCGAAGACCGGCGAACTGGTCTACGACGACTACTCGGTCCAGGGCACATCGTTCTCGGCGCCGCTGGTCTCCGGGGTGGCCGCGCTCGTCGCGTCCGCGCATCCGAACTACTCCGGTGGCAGCCTGCGCTACGCGATCACCAACTCGGGCCGGCGGGACAACACGTGGACGCAGTTCGGCACCGTCGACGCGGTCCGCGCGATCAACTCCGGCACTGACACCAAGGCGCCGACCGCCACCGGCTTCACCCCGGCGGCGAACGCCAAGGTCCGCGCCAACGTGGCGATCACTCCGACCGGGCTGGCCGACGACTGGTTCGGCATCCGCAACGTGAGTCTCTACGTCGACGGCAAGTGGCACGGTTCGGACTACGTCGCCCCGTTCGCCCCGGTCCTGAAGACGGGCACCCGTAACGGCGCGGTCAAGGTCCAGCTGGTGATCTACGACAAGGCCGGCAACAGCACCTGGCTGCCGGCCCGCTGGTACACCGCGGACAACCTGGCGCCCACCGTGTCGATCACCAAGGCTCCGGCCAACAAGGCCAAGGTCAAGGGCACGGTCAAGGTGTACGCGAAAGCCGCCGACAAATCCGGGATCAACCGGGTCGAGCTGATCGTGAACGGGAAGGTCGTGGCGACCGACCGGACGGCGGGTTACGTGCTCAGCTTCAAGGTCGCGAGCCAGAAGAAGACGATGAAGGTCCGGATCCGGGCGTACGACAAGGCGGGCAACGTGAAGTACACGACGATCCGCACGTACTACCGGGCCTGACAGGTTCGGGGTGCTCACCCGTCGGTAAACTCGCCGGGTGAGTACCCCGCGTCCCGTTCTCGTCGTCGACTTCGGCGCCCAGTACGCTCAGTTGATCGCCCGCCGGGTCCGCGAGGCCCGTGTCTACTCCGAGATCGTCCCGCACTCGATGCCGGTTGCCGAGATGCTGGCTAAGAATCCCGCCGCGATCATCCTGTCCGGTGGCCCCTCCAGCGTCTACGAACCGGGTGCGCCCACGCTCGACGCCGGCCTGTTCGACAGCGACGTCCCGGTCTTCGGCATCTGCTACGGCTTCCAGGCGATGGCCCAGGCGCTCGGCGGCACGGTGGCACACACCGGTTCCCGGGAGTATGGGCGGACGCTTCTGGAGACCCGTGGCGGCACCCTGCTCCGTGAGCTTCCCGCCGACCTCCCGGTCTGGATGAGCCACGGCGACAGTGTCTCGGTGGCACCGTCGGGTTTCGAGGTCACCGCCTCCACCCCGGGCGCCCCCGTCGCCGCCTTCGAGGACCTCACCTCCAAGCGGGCCGGTGTGCAGTTCCACCCCGAGGTGGCGCACACCGAGCAGGGTCAGGAGATGCTGAAGCGGTTCCTTTACGACATCGCCGGCATCTCACCCACCTGGACGCCGGGGAACATCATCGAGGACCAGGTCGCCCTGATCCGTCAGCAGGTCGGCGACAAGCAGGTCATCTGCGGCCTCTCCGGAGGCGTCGACTCCGCGGTCGCCGCCGCGCTCGTGCACAAGGCCGTCGGAGACCAGCTCACCTGCATCTTCGTCGACCACGGCCTGCTCCGTGCGGGCGAGGCCGAGCAGGTCGAGAAGGACTACGTCGCCGCGACCGGCATCCGCCTCAAGGTCGTCGACGCTTCGGACCAGTTCCTGGGGCATCTGGCCGGCGTGACCGACCCGGAGCAGAAGCGCAAGATCATCGGCCGGGAGTTCATCCGGACGTTCGAGCAGGCAGCCCGTGAGCTCGACGCCGAGCGGCACATCGAGTTCCTGGTCCAGGGCACCCTGTACCCGGACGTGGTGGAGTCCGGCGGCGGCAGCGGCACGGCCAACATCAAGTCGCACCACAACGTCGGTGGCCTCCCCGACGACCTGCAGTTCGCGCTGATCGAGCCGTTGCGCACCCTGTTCAAGGACGAGGTGCGTGCCCTCGGCGTCGCCTTGGGCCTGCCGGAGGAGATGGTGCAGCGGCACCCGTTCCCCGGCCCGGGCCTGGCGATCCGGATCATCGGCGCGATCGACCGTGAGCGTCTCGACATCCTGCGCGCGGCCGACCTGATCGCCCGCGAGGAGCTGTCCGCCTCCGGGCTGGACCGCGAGGTCTGGCAGTTCCCGGTGGTGCTGCTGGCCGACGTGCGCAGCGTCGGTGTGCAGGGCGACGGCCGGACCTACGGGCACCCGGTGGTGCTGCGGCCGGTGTCGTCCGAGGATGCCATGACCGCGGACTGGTCGCGGCTGCCGTACGACCTGATCGCCAAGATCTCGAACCGGATCACCAACGAGGTCCGGGAGATCAACAGAGTCGTGCTGGACGTCACGAGCAAGCCCCCGGGCACCATCGAGTGGGAGTGACGGTCGGTAGTGGATCAATCGCCCAGGGCGGCGTAACCCGCCCTGAGCTGCGATTACTCACCGCTATCCCACTGTCAGGAATTTGACAGAAGTTCTTGAGAGGTAACAAATCGCGGGCAGAATTGCGGCCCGTGACCCCCGCACTTGAACCGCTCCGCAGGATCGCCGCCTACGCCGTCGCACGCGACGACGCGGGCCGTGTCCTCCTGGTCCGGGCCTCGTCCAAATCCGGCACCCCCGGAGTCTGGTCGCTGCCCGGCGGCGCCGTCGACCACGGCGAAGATCCCAACCACACCGTCGTCCGCGAGACCGCGGCGGAGACCGGCCTCTCCGTCGCCGTCTCGGGGCTGCACGACGTGCTCGCCGACATGCGCTCGATGCCGCACCGCGGCGTCACCATCCACACCGACCGGCTGATCTACTCGGTGTCGGTGCGCGGCGGCAACCTGATCGACCGGGTCGGCCACCCCACCGACCTGGCCCGATGGCACACGCTCGAGGAGGCGGAGAAGCTGAAGCTCCGGCCGTTCACCGCGGCCGCGCTCGGGCTCTCCGCCGACGCCGGTGACCTGCGCCCCGAGGAGGCGCCGGTCTTCCCCTCCTTCTATGCCTACGAGGGGCCGGACGGACTGCACCGGGCACAGCGCTTCGCGGCGTACGCGATCGCCACCGACCCGTTCGAGAACCTGCTGCTCACCCGAATCTCCGACGGCTACCCGGGCGCCGGTTGCTGGCACCTGCCCGGCGGCGGCACCGACTACGGCGAACAGCCCGGCAACGCGCTCATCCGCGAGCTCGTCGAGGAGACCGGTCAGGAGGGCCGCCTCGTCGAGCTGCTCGGCGTGGCCAGTCACCGTGACGCCGCCTCGCTCGGCCCCGAGGGCTACCCGATCGACTGGCACGGCGTCCGGGCGTTCTACCGCGTCGTCGTCGACCGGCCGACCGAGGTCACCATCCACGACGTCGGTGGCTCCACCTCCGAGGCGCGATGGATGCCGCTCAAGGAGGTCGCGGCCCTCGGCCCCGATCAGATCACCGAGGTGACGGCCGATGCTCTGCGGGCGGCGAAGCTAATCTAGAGCGGGTGAAGATCAAGAGACGGGCTGCGGCGTACGGGGTGTGCCGCTCCGCCGACGGCAGTGTGCTGCTCACCCGCGGATCCGACGCCAGCGCGTTCCCCGGGGTGTGGTCACTGCCCGGCGGCGGCATCGACCACGGCGAGCACCCGGATGACACGGTCGTCCGGGAGTTCGCCGAGGAGACCGGCCTCACCATCCGGATCACCGGTGTCCGGACCGTGCTCGCCGACCTGGCCCGCCTGCCGGACACGACGATCGAGCACACCGACCGCATCGTCTACGACGTGGAGGTCATCGGGGGAGAGCTGACCCCCGAGACGGCCGGCACCACCGACCTCGTCGCCTGGGTCGCACCAGCCGATGTGGCTTCCCGGCCCCTGCTGCCCTTCACGGCCGGAGTCCTCGGATCTCCGCCTGTCCTCGGATCTCCGCCTGTCCTCGGATCTCCGCCTGTCCTCGGATCTCCGCCTGTTCTCGGCTCTCCGCCTTCCGCCCCGCTGGCTCCGGGTGAGATCCCCGCCGGTGAGCCCGAGCGGACCGGCCCGGTTCAGCGTTTCGGAGCATACGCCCTGGCCACGGACCCGGGCGGGCGGATTCTGCTGACCCGGATCGCGGAGGGCTACCCCGGCGGCGGGCTGTGGCACCTGGCCGGCGGCGGCACCGACTTCGGTGAGACCCCGGAGGCAGCCCTGGCCCGCGAGCTCTACGAGGAGACCTCCCAGCGCGGCCGGATCACCGGCCTGGTCGGGGTCTCCCATCGGTACGACCCGGCCGCTCTCGGACCCGAAGGGGTGCCGCTCGAATGGCATGTGATCCGGGTCGTCTACCGGGTCACCGTGCCCGAACCGACGGTCGCCGCGGTCACCGAGGCGGCCGGCGGATCGACCGCCGAGGCGGCCTGGTTCACCGCCGAAGAGGCCCGCAACCTGCCCCTCACCGAGCTGAGCCGGGATGCACTGGGCCGGACGGGCTAAAATCGAAACTCGGAAGGTCGAGGACGTATCCATCGGTCCGCTCGGGGAATGAATCAGTCAGGTCCCGTGGTTGAACCTCTGGATCGTTCGCCTCTCGCCAAGGCCGTCCGGCTGTGCGATGGTGTAACCCGCAATTTCGCCGGGCTCGCGAGTCCCCGGCGGAACAACCGAACTCCATGGAGGAAGCACGTGCCGAGTACCCCTTGGCGCCGGCGTCGAACGACGGATAGTCCCCGTCCCGCCGGGCGCCGTTGGGCAGGCCGGCTGCGCCGGGGCGGAAGTCTCGCCCGGCAGGCCCTGATGGTTCGGGTGGGCCGCCGCTCCGCCGAAACCGGGCGGGCCGCTACCGCGACCCGGGCCGAGGTGCTGCACATCGGTTCCGACCCGGTGCGGACTCTCACCATTCCCGCGCCGGGGGTTCCTGTGGACGTTTCCGTCGCCGGGCCCGACCCGGCGCCGGCTTCCATTCCCCTGCTTCCCGGTGAGCGCACCATGTCCCGCCGTGCGAGTTTCGCGCTCGTCAACGCCTGCACCCTGTCCAGCCTCGGCCTCGGCCTGCTGGCGATCTTCCTGGCCATGGACGGTCAGGTGCAGATCGCCGCCGCCTGCCTGGTCGCCTGTGTCGTCTTCGACGGCCTGGACGGCGCGCTCGCCCGCAAGCTCGGGGTGGCCAGCCCGTTCGGCGCGCAGATGGACTCGCTGGCCGACATGTGCTCGTTCGGTCTCGCCGCGCCCGTCGTGGTCTACGCCTCGCTCGCCGACCAGGTGCCGCAGGCCGCCGCTGCGATCGCGACCGCCCTGGTCGCCGGTTGCGCCGCAATCCGGCTGGCCCGGTTCAACGTCTCGCCGAAGGACGGCCGGTTCTTCTGCGGCGTCCCCACCACGATGGCCGCCGCGGTTCTCGCGCTCACCGTGCTGATCGGCCTGCCGCTGCCCGGCATGGTCCAGCTGGCCGGTGTGACGCTGCTCGCGTTCGCGATGGTCTCCAGCTTCCCGTATGCGAAGCTCGCCCGCCTCCTGAAGCTGCCCCCGTGGCTGTGGCTCCTGCCGATCGTCGGTGCGCTGCTCCAGCCGCGGATGACGTTCGTCCTGATCGTCGCGGCCTACCTGGTCAGCGGCCCGATCCTGTGGATGCGCACCCGCCGCACCCCTGTCTGACCCCACCTCGCGCAACGCGAGAAAGGCCGCCCTCGTGGCGGCCTTTCTGCTTTCGTAACTTTGTAACGCAGTCGCAGTCCGTGGTCGGCGTCGTTCTCCCGGCAGGACCGTCTGCCAGGCCGGTATTCGGTGTGGTTTGGCGGTGTTGGGCGACGGCTCGCTGGTTGTGGTGGGGTGCGGGCCGTCGTTCAGGTGGGTTTTGGGTGTGGTTTGGCGGTGTTGGGCGACGGCTCGCTGGTTGTGGTGGGGTGCGGGCCGTCGTTCAGGCGGGTATTGGGTGTGGTTTGGCCGTGCTGGGCGACGGCTTGCGAGTTCGGCCGGGTGAACTCGGGGTGGGACAGCGCGGCGGCCGTGGGGTAGCCACGGCCGCCGGACTGTCGTACCGAATGATCAGCTGGTGAAACGGGCGATCACGGTGGAGCCGCCGACGACGCGCTCGCCGACGCTGACCAGCGACTCCGCGCGGTCGGCGGGCAGGTAGACGTCGGTGCGCGAGCCGAAGCGGATGAGCCCGTAGCGCTCGCCCTTGGCCAGCAGCGTGCCGACCGGCGCCCGCTGCACGATGCGCCGGGCGATCAGGCCGGTCCGCTGCGCGATGGCGACGGTGCCGTACTCGGTGTCCAGCACCGTGTAGGCCGCCACGTTGTGCTCGGCCGCCGCAGTCGCCGCGTTGGCGTAGCCGCCCTCCTCGACGAAGTAGTCGGCGACGCGACCGGCCACCGGGGCGCGATTGACGTGCACGTCGAAGACGGAGAGGAACACCGCGATCCGCAGGAACTCGCCGGGCCCGAAGCGCTCGTCACGCATCCGCTCGACGGAGAGGACCTTGCCGTCGGCGGAGGAGGTCACCGCCGTCGGGTCGCTCGGCACGTCACGCTCGGGGTCGCGGAAGAACGCCGCGACCGGGGCCGCGAGCAGCGCCGGGACCAGCCACAGCTTCGACTGGGGGCGGGCGCGGCGGGCCAGCAGAGCCAGGCCGAGCGTGATGCCGGCGGCGGCGACACCGTTGGAGTCGATGTGCATGGTGCTGGTCAGCGGCACGCTCGACGTCCGGAACGCGGGTGCGAGCTTCGACGCGGAGGACACCTCGGCCGGGCTGAAACGCAGCTTGTGCACACGCAGCGGCGGCTGGTTGCGGACCACCAGGTCGGAGCCGACACCGAACAGCGCTCCCTGACGGAACAGCTCGGCGGCGGCACCCTGGGTGCGGCCCGGGCCGGCCGGCGCGGCCAGCGACAGGACGGCACCGTCGGACAGATACTTACCGAGCTGGTCGATCAGGGAACGGGCCTCCTCGGCGGTGCCGGTCAGCGGCTCGCCGACGATCACCACGTCGGAGGGCTGGGCCTCGTCGAGGGACTCCACAACTTTCACCCGGTCGGCGACCCAGCTGCCGAGGCCGGTGATGTGGCCGCGGAGCAGGTCGGTGCTGCTGTTGGCCCCGGGAACGAGGGTGAGGGTGTCACCAGGGAGCAGGGCCTCGACGGCCGCGGCCACCACGGCCGAGGCATGGTCGGCGCCGACCAGCAGTGCGGACGTTGCCGCGTTCTGCCGGGCGAACTCGGCGGTCAGGGCTCGGGCGGCCCGGTCACCCACGCCGGGGACGGGCGCCACGGAAACGGTCGGAAACGCGGTCATCAACCGAGCATATTGCCCCGCCCACGGGTGGTCGTCCCGTGGGCGGGGTCGCGGACGTCTCAATCAGCCGTCACGACCGGGTCGTGAGCCGGGTCGAGGCGGTCAATCCTGACGGGGGCGCTCGGTGGGCTCCTGCTCCCGGGCGAACTTGTCGGCCGGGTCGTCGAGCAGCTCCCGCACGATCGAGGCGTGCATCTCGGGGGGCAGGTCGCCGTGCGTCTCGACGGTCGCGGCGGCCGGGACCGGGGCGGCCACCGTCTCGCGGCGGCCTGACCGGATCGCTCCGAGCAGGCCGACCACCCCGAAGAAGATGAGCCCACCGGCCACGATCCAGCCGACCGCGGGCAGCTCGAGGGTGATCACCTGGGAGACTGCCCACCAGAGCGGGATCAGCAGGAAGATCAGGCCGAAGCTCAGCGACACCCCGTCCATCCGGTGCGGCTTCATCGGACCACCTCCACGTTTCCGGCCTCGAGACGGATGTCCAGAGAGAGCGTGCCACCGCCAGCGCCGTCCGTGCCGAGGTCGGTGACCTGCCGGTACGAACTGTCGGCGAACTCGTCGTTGAACAGGACCAGGCGCCCGCCCTCGACCCCGGCCTCGACCGTGGCGTCGACCTTCGGCGGGAGCAGCACCTTGAGCTGGCCGAGTTTCATGTCGATGCTGGTGGCCTGGGTCTTTCCGGAGAAATCGACCTTACGCAGGTCGAGTGTCACGTTGCCGACGTTGAATTCGTAGGAGTCGGCGACCTCGGCGAGGCTGGCCGGCTCGTAGACACTCGGCGTCCACTCGCGGCCGAACCGCTCCAGCCCGGACGAGACGCCCAGGGCGAAGCTCAGCACCACGGCGAGCGCGATCAGCCCACGGGCCCGGCCGAACCAGGTGCCGACGATCAGGCCGAGGGCGGTGGTCACCAGGGCCGCCGCGAAGTAGGCCGAGATGTCGACATCCACACCGCTCATGTCCAGCGCGCCGATCAGGCCGGTCACCATCACGACGGCGAAGAAGGTCAGCCGGCCGAGGATCGACCGCTCCCTCGGCGGTTTCGGCGGCTTGGGCGGGGCCGGCGGCGGAGGCGGCGGCGGGGTGGGACCGGCGAACGGGCCGTGCGGCGCGAACGGCGGCCGGAAGCCTCCGGCCGGCGGGGCCGGCGGCGGGGGAGGTGTGTACGCCGAAGGCGTGGTCACCGGTTGGTCGGCCGGTGCGGCCGCGGGCGCCGCCACGAACGCCACCGTCGGCTCCTCGGCACCCGGCGGTGGCGCGGACGGCGGCGGGCCGGTCGGCGCGGGGGGCGGAAACGAGGGCGAGCCGCTCCTCTTGATCAGCAGGAACGCGCCGAGGATCACGGCGGCCGCGAGCATGCCGGCCCGGGCGCCACTGTTGACGATGAAGGCGAAGGTCATCAGCGCGGCACCGCCGAGCAGCAGCACCGACAGCGGCTGCATGCCGGACCGGCCCTTGCCGAGCAGCGACTCGACCGGTGAGGCGGTGTCGCCCTCGGACGGCATGATCAGCCAGCCGATGAGGTAGAGAAGGACGCCGCTGCCGCCGAGGACGGCGAGGACGGCCAGGAGGACCCGCCAGAGCACCGGGTCGGTGTTGGTCGCCCGGGCCACGGCGCCGCAGACACCGGCCACGTATCGCCCCTGCCGGGGACGGACCAGCTGCTGACGGGCCCAGGCCGCGGAGGCGGTGGAGACCCAGGGTGGCACGTTGGAGCCGGGCGGGAAGCCTCCGCCGGGCTGGTCGGAAGGCGCCTGGTCATCCTTCTTGGGACCGGCACCGGACGGTTCGTCGTTCATGTTCTCGATCCTGCTCGCCCGGTGACCCGAGCCGCTTCCGGCGCCGACCCTGAGGCCACCCTGAGATATCCGGCTCCGTTACCCGGGATGTTCCCCGTGGCCCGGTCTTGCCGCACGTGTGACGATCGGAGGGTGAGTACCGCTGCCGCACCACCGCCGCGCCGGCTGTACCGGCCGCGCGACCAGCGCATCGTCGCCGGGGTCGCCGCCGGCCTGGCGCGCCACCTCGGCCTGCCGGTGCTGGCTGTCCGCATCACGCTCGTCGTCCTGCTCGGTTTCAACGCCCTGGGCCTGCTGCTCTACGCCGCCTACTGGGCGGTGCTGCCGCAGGAGGCGCGGGGCAACGAGGAGCCGGCCCGCCGTGACCTGGGTGCGCTGATGCCGTTCGCGGCGATCGGCATGGGCGTGATCCTGCTGCAGGCCCAGCTCTTCGAGGACCAGGTGGGCACCACGGCCGGCTGGATGATCGCGGTGATCGCGGTCGGTGCCGGTGTGATCTGGCATCAGTCGGACACGAGCCGCCGTGACGCGCAGTCGGAGAACCTGGCCGCCACCCCGTGGTTCACGGCGATGGTGTCGGAGACCGACCGGCGCTCGTTCGTCTTCCGCTTCATCGGTGGCGGCATTCTGGTCGCCGTCGGGATCATCGGTGTGGTCGCGGTCTACTCGCCGAACGACTCGTTCTCCGCCGTCTTCAACGGTGTGATCTTCGCCTTCGTCGGCCTGCTCGGTGTCGGTGTGGTGGTCGCGCCGCTGGTCTGGCGCACCTTCGGCCAGCTGCGGGCCGAGCGTGAGGGCCGCATCCGCGAGCAGGAGCGGGCCGAGCTGGCCGCGATGATCCACGACCAGGTGCTGCACACGCTCGCCCTGATCCAGCGCAACTCCACCGACATCAAGGAGGTGCAGCGCCTGGCCCGGGGGCAGGAGCGCAGCCTCCGTAACTGGCTCTACCGGCCGACCGGCTCGCCGGCCGAGCGGTTCGCCGCCGCGCTGGAGCAGGCCGCGGCCGAGGTGGAGGACACCTACGCGATCACGGTGGAGACCGTGGTGGTCGGTGACACGCAGTGCGACGAGCGGGTGGCGGCGCTGGTGGCGGCGGGGCGCGAGGCACTCGTCAACGCGGCCCGGCACGCGGGCGTGCAGACGGTTTCGCTCTATGCCGAGGTGGAGGAGGATGAGTTGAGCGTCTTCGTCCGCGACCGTGGTGCGGGCTTCGATCTCGGCGGCGTGGCGGACACCCGGCACGGCGTGCGGGGGTCGATCATCGGGCGCATGCAGCGTCACGGTGGGCGGGCCGAGATCCGCAGCGCCCCCGGGGACGGTACGGAGGTGCGGCTGATGCTTCCCGTGTCGCGGGAGAGTGTGACCGCTGGTAAGGAGTCTGTGCGATGACCGAGCCCGTGACCGAGTCGACAGCCCGTCGGCTGAACGTCTTCCTGGTCGACGACCATGCGATGTTCCGCGCCGGGGTGCGCGCCGAGCTGGGCGTCCACGTCGACGTGGTGGGCGAGGCGAGCACGGTGAGCGAGGCGATCAGCCGGATCGCCGCGGTGCAGCCCGATGTGGTGTTGCTCGACGTGCACATGCCGGACGGCGGTGGCCGTGCGGTTCTGGAGTCGGTGCGCCGCAGTCACCCGCAGGTCCGTTTCCTGGCGCTGTCGGTGTCGGACGCCGCGGAGGATGTGATCGGTCTCATCCGGGCCGGCGCCCGGGGCTATGTGACGAAGACGATCTCGCCGGACGAGCTGGCCGCGGCGGTGCGCCGGGTGGCCGACGGCGACGCGGTCTTCAGCCCGCGGCTGGCCGGTTTCGTGCTGGACGCGTTCGCGTCCCGGCCCGACGTGCCGGTGGCCGACCCCGAGCTGGACCAGCTCACCAATCGCGAGCGGGAGGTCCTGCGGCTCCTCGCGCGGGGGTATGCGTACAAGGAGATCGCCAAGGAGTTGTTCATCTCCATCAAGACCGTCGAGACGCACGTTTCGAACGTTCTGCGTAAATTGCAGATGAGCAACCGTTACGAACTGTCACGATGGGCAGCCGATCGGCGTCTGGTCTGACCCTTCCGGGCAGGTTTCTTGAGGGTTTTTCAGATAGGCTGCGCTCCGTGCTGCGCCGGAAGCCGCATGGAGTAATGCCTGTTCAGGCTGGGTAAACCCACCTAAACGGTCGCTCATGAGGCTTTCTGCGGACGTAGACGCCTAATATCGGCTTGGTAACGGCGCTCCGGGTTTTGATGCCTCTGTGTCACAGTGGCTGCTACTCACACACCCCTCGTGAGCGCCCCTGAAGGAGGCTCTCCCATGCTTGGGAAACGCCCATGGAAGATGGCGGCCGTAGCGGCCGCCATCTCCTTGTTGGTCGCCGGTTGTGGCAGTGGTGACTCGGAGGATCCGACGAACACCGCGAACACTGTCGTGATCGGTATCGCCGAGCCGGCACACCTTCTTCCCACCGATGCCACCGACAGCAGTGGCGCCCAGGTGCTCAACTCCCTCTTCTACCCGCTGGTCAGCTTCGACGCCGAGAAGAACCCGATCGAGGTCGCGGCCGAGAAGATCACGGTGACGAAGAACAACAAGGTCTGGACCATCAAGCTCAAGCCGGGCTTCACCTTCCACAACGGCGAGCCGGTCACCGCGGAGAACTACATCGACGCGTGGAACTACGGCGCCTACAAGCCCAACGCCCAGAGCGGTGGCTACTTCTTCGAGCGGATCGCCGGGTACACCGACCTGAACCCGCTCGACCCCGACGGCGCCGGCCCGGAGGAGGCGTCGAAGCCCACGACGAACAAGATGTCCGGGCTCAAGAAGATCGACGACCTGACCTTCTCGGTCACGCTCTCCGCCCCGTTCGCCAGCTTCAAGTCGGTGATCGCCTACTCGGTGTTCTACCCGCTGCCCAAGGCGGCGTTCTCCGGCGACGGCGTGCTCGCCAAGGGGTTCGAGGACAACATCATCGGTAACGGCCCCTTCAAGATGAAGGGCAGCTGGCAGCACGACGACAAGATCGTGGTGGAGAAGTACGGCGACTTCAAGGGCGTGGTCCCGAAGATCGACGGTGTCACCTGGAAGATCTATCAGGACCAGATGGCGGCGTACGCCGACCTGGTCGACAACAATCTCGACGTGCAGACCACGATCCCGACGGACGCGTTGGCCAACGCCCCGGCCGACCTCGGTGAGCGGTTCCAGAAGAGCGAGAACTCGGTCTTCGAGTTCATCGGCTTCCCGACCTTCCTCGATCAGTACAAGAACCCCAACGTGCGCAAGGCGATCTCGATGGCGATCAACCGGGAGGAGATCGCGTCGCAGATCTTCCTCGGATCCCGGACCGCCGCGAAGTCGTTCGTCTCGCCGGTGGTGAGCGGTTACCGCGAGAACAGCTGCGGTGAGCCGTGCGAGTACAACCCGACGAAGGCCCGTGACCTGTACCAGACGAACGGCGGCCCGGACGAGATCAAGATCACCTACAACGTCGACGGTGGTCACAAGTCGTGGGTCGACGCGACCTGCAACCAGATCCGTGCCGCACTGAAGGTCAACTGCGTGGGCGAGCAGGAGCCCAAGTTCTCGGTCATGCAGGAGAAGCTCGAGAAGAAGCAGGACATCGGCCTGATCCGGCTCGGCTGGGTGATGGACTACCCGCTGATGGAGAACTACCTCGGCCCGCTGTACGGCACCAACGGCGGCTCGAACTACTACGGCTGGTCCAACAACGCGTTCGACACCCTGGTGAAGCAGGGTTCGTCGGCCTCGACCCCGGAGGCCTCCATCAAGAAATGGCAGGCGGCCGAGGACATCCTGGCCGAGGAGATGCCGGTCATCCCGCTGCGGTACGGCCAGAACGTGTACGGCTACTCGGAGCGGGTCACGAACGTCGAGGTCGACCTGTTCAGCAAGGTCAACCTGTTCGAGATCGAAACGCTCGTCTGACCGTCGCAGCACCGGTGGCGTCACGGATCGTATGCGGCCGTGACGCCACTACTGTGTGAATCGACCTTTCCCGTCGCCGGCTCACGAGGCCGGCGCCCCCTCCGCGGAAGAAGTTCGAATCCGTATGTTCCGCTACATCCTGCGGCGCCTACTCCAGATGATCCTGACGTTCTTCGGGGCCACGTTCGTGGTGTTCGCGCTGATGTTCGCCAACCAGGACGACCCCATCCAGGCGTTGGCGGGTGAGAAGCCGGTCAGTGCGTCTCTGCGAGAGGCGCTCACCCAGCGTTATCACCTCGATGAAGGCCTTCTCGGTCAGTACTGGTACTACATGAGCGATCTGCTCACCGGTGACCTCGGTGAGTCGATTTCCGGCCGGGACATCTCGGCCCTGCTCAAGGACGCCTGGCCGGTGACCGTGCAGCTGGCGGTCATGGCGCTCGTCATCGCGGCGGTGCTGGCGGTCGCGGCCGGTGTCTGGTCGGCCATCCGCCGGGGTGGTCTCTTCGACAACGGTGTGCTGGCCTTCACCCTCCTCCTTCTCGCTCTGCCGATCGTCGTTCTCGCGCCGGTCGCCCAGTGGATCTTCAGTTTGGAGCTGGGCTGGTTCCCGGCGACCGCGTCACGCAACGCGTCGTTCTATGCCCTGCTACTGCCGTCCATCGTGCTGGCCACCACGGTCGTCGCCACCCAGCTCCGGGTGACCCGGACCTCGGTCGCGGAGAACCTGCGGGCCGACTACGTGCGAACCGCCCGTGCCAAGGGGCTGGCTCCGCGCCGGGTCATCTGGGTGCACGTCCTGCGCAACTCGCTGATCCCGCTGATCACCCTCATCGGCGTCGACCTGGGTGTGCTGATGTCCGGCGCGCTCGTCACCGAGTGGGTCTTCAACATCCCGGGCGTCGGCTCGAAACTCGCCCAGGGGATCCGTACCGAGGACGGGCCGATGGTGGTCGGCTTCGTCAGCGTCCTGGTGATCGTCTTCCTGGTCATGAACCTCGTCGTCGACCTGCTCTACGCCGCCCTCGACCCCAGGATCCGCTATGAGTGACGCGACCATTCAGGCAACGGCCGACAGCCGGGCACGCAGCCTCGCCGGGGACGCCTGGGACGATCTGCGCCGCAACAAGATCTTCTGGGTCTCGTCCGTCCTGGCCGCGCTGATCCTGCTGATGGCCCTCTTCCCGAGCCTGTTCACCTCGGCCGACCCGACCGACTGTGCGCTGGCGAGGCAGCACGACGGCCCGTCCGGCGGCGCGCTGTTCGGCTTCGATTTCCAGGGTTGCGACGTGTTCTCCCGGACGGTGCACGGCGCCGGGAACTCGATCGAGGTCGGACTGCTCTCCACATTGCTGGCGGGCACGATCGGCCTGTTCTTCGGGATGACCGCCGGTTACTTCGGCGGCGTGATCGACGCGATCCTGTCCCGGGGCATCGACATCGTGCTCGGCATCCCGGTCCTGCTCGGCGCGGTGGTCCTCTCCGCGCGCCTCTCCGGTTCGGGCGACGACGGCGTCACCGCGGTGACCCTCACACTCGGTCTGCTGACCTGGACCTCGTCGGCGCGGGTCATGCGCTCCTCGGTGGTCGCGGCGAAGAACCAGGACTACGTGGCGGCGGCCCGGATGCTCGGCGCGAGCCCGGCCCGGCTGATGTTCCGGCACATCCTGCCGAATGCGATCGCCCCGTTCATCGTGGTGATGGCCCTGCTGCTGGGGACCAACATCGCCGCCGAGGCGACACTCTCCTTCCTCGGCGTGGGGTTGAAAGGCGACGCGATGAGCTGGGGAGTGCAGATCGCCGAGGCGCAGAAGCACGCCCGCGTCGCGGCGGCCCCGCTGATCTGGCCGTCCGCCTTCCTGGCCGCGACCGTGCTGGCCTTCATCATGCTGGGCGACGCCATCCGCGACGCCTTCGACCCGAAGCTCCGGTGAACCCGGTGAAGAAGGTGATCCTGTGACCGACATCAAGGCGAGGCTGGACGTCCTACCCGGACTGGACCCGCGCGCTCCTCTGCTCCAGGTCAACGACCTGCACGTCGAGTTCCGCACCAGGGACGGCGTCGCCAAGGCCGTCAACGGGGCGAGCTTCTGGCTGAACCCGGGCGAGACCCTGGCGATCCTCGGCGAGTCGGGCTGCGGCAAGTCGGTGACCGCCCAGGCGATCATGGGAATCCTGGAGACCCCACCCGGGCACATCACCCGGGGTGAGGTCCGTTATCGCGGTGTCGACCTGCTCAAACTCCGCGAGGAAGAGCGGCGACGGGTCCGTGCCAACAAGATCGCCATGATCTTCCAGGACGCGCTGTCCGCGCTGAACCCGGTCTACTCGGTCGGCTTCCAGCTCGCCGAGCTGTTCCGGGCGCACCGTGGCATGTCGCGCGGGGACGCCAGAGTCCGGGCGATCGAGCTGCTCGACCAGGTCCGGATCCCGGCGGCGAAGTCACGGGTCAACGACTACCCGCACCAGTTCTCCGGTGGTATGCGGCAGCGCGTCATGATCGCCATGGCGCTGGCCCTCGATCCCGAGGTGCTGATCGCCGACGAGCCGACCACGGCGCTCGACGTCACCGTGCAGGCGCAGATCATGAACCTGCTCGCCGAGCTCCAGCGGCAGCGCAACATGGGCCTTGTCCTGATCACCCACGACATGGGCGTGGTCGCGGACGTGGCCGACCGGATCTCGGTGATGTACGCGGGCCGCGTCGTCGAGGAGGCGCCGGTCTACGACATCTACGAGCGGCCGGGTCACCCGTACACCCGGGCGTTGCTCGAATCGATTCCCCGGCTGGACCTGAAGGGTCAGCAGCTCACCGCGATCCGCGGTCTGCCCCCGGTGCTGACCGACATTCCGGCCGGCTGCGCGTTCAACCCGCGGTGCGGTTACGCCAAGGAGCCGTGCCGGCAGGACCCGGCGCCGCCGGCGTACGCGATCGCGCCTCGCCGTACCGCCCGCTGCCACTTCTTCCGGGAGGTCCTCGGTGACTGACGTCGTCCTCGAGACCAGAGACCTGGTCAAGCACTTCAAGGGGGAGATCCGGGCGGTCGACGGGGTGGACCTGCAGCTGCGCCGGGGCGAGACCCTCGGTGTGGTCGGCGAGTCCGGCTGTGGCAAGTCGACTCTGGCCAAGCTGCTGGTCGGGCTGGAGAAGCCGACCTCCGGGGCGATCTCGGTGCGCGGTCAGGACATGACCCGGCTCAAGGGCGGCGAGCTGCGCCGGGCCCGCCGCAACATCCAGATGGTGATGCAGGACCCGTACACCTCGCTGAATCCCCGGATGACGGTCGGCGACATCATCGGCGAGCCGTTCGAGATCCACTCCGAGGTGGTGCCGAAGGGCAAGCGGCAGCAGGCGGTACAGGATCTGCTCGACACCGTCGGCCTCAACCCGGACCACATCAACCGCTACCCGCACCAGTTCTCCGGTGGTCAGCGGCAGCGCATCGGCATCGCCCGGGCGCTGGCGCTCCGGCCGGAGATCATCGTCTGCGACGAGCCGGTGTCGGCACTCGACGTGTCCATCCAGGCGCAGGTGATCAACCTGCTGGAACGGCTGCAGGACGACTTCGGGCTGTCGTACATCTTCATCGCGCACGACCTGTCGGTGGTCCGGCACATCTCCGACCGCGTCGCCGTCATGTACCTCGGCAAGATCGTCGAGCAGGGACACGACGTCGCGATCTACAACCAGCCGACTCACCCGTACACCCAGGCTCTGCTCTCGGCCGTGCCCGTGCCGGACCCGCGCCTGCGGGGTCACCGTAAGCAGATCGTTCTCGAAGGCGACGTCCCGTCGCCGGCGAACCCGCCGTCCGGCTGCCGCTTCCGGACCCGGTGCTGGAAGGCCCAGCACGTCTGCGCCGAGCAGGAGCCACTTCTGCAGATCCGGGAGCGGTCGCCGCACCCGAGTGCCTGCCACTTCGCCGAGATCGGCGGCGTCCTGCGCGGGCGATAGCCGTCTGAACTGCGAAAACTCGGGCCGGGAGAGCGCTGATCTCCCGGCCCGACGTGTGTCCACAACGACGGCGGTGCCGTGATCGACTCTACGTCCGGGGTCGAGTGACAGGGCAGAATTTGCTGACTGAAAACGCTACTTCAAGGCCTTTGACACGTTAGTCCGATATGGCACCGTCTGTTTACCGAGTTACCTACCTGAGAGGAAAACGGTAAACAGCATGAACAGGACTATGCGTTCGGTGACGATGGCCGGGCTCGGCCTGCTTGCCGGTGCCACTGTCGTGACGGCGCCGGCGCTGGCCTCCGGCAGCACCACCACTTCGGTGGCCAAGCCGGAGAAGACCGCGGTCCAGCAGTACATCCCGTACGGCACCACCGTCGTCGGGTACTACGGCACGCGTTCCGGCTGCAACCAGGCGGCCGTCTTCGGCGTCCGCCGTAGCTTCTGGGCCACCTCGGCCTACAGCTGCAACACCGTCTCGGTCGTTCCGGTCGGGGTCGTCGGGGTTCGCGTGGGCACGTACGCCCTCGCGGTCGACCCGGACGACTGCAACTGGGGCGCGGCCGGCTTCCAGAGCTACTACACCACCCAGTCGTTCCGCTTCGCCGGCGACAGCTTCCTGGCGTACGGGCCGCAGTGGCGTGCCTGGGTCGCCAGCCCGGTCGGGATCAGCCCGTTCGGCTACCGGGTGGGCAACTTCAACCACTGGTGGCGTTTCGGTAACCGTGGCCAGGGCTGGGGCTACCGCTGGGGCCACGGCGGTGGCTGGGGCCACGGCGGTAACGGCGGCGGCTGGTACGGCGGCGGCCGTGGCGGCAGCTTCGGCGGCGGTAACCACGGTGGCGGCTTCGGCGGCGGCCGTGGTGGTGGCTTCGGTGGCGGCAACCACGGCGGCGGCAACGGTGGTGGCAACCACGGCGGCGGCAACGGTGGCGGCAACCACGGCGGCAGCTTCGGCGGCGGTAACCACGGTGGCAGCTTCGGCGGCGGCAACCACGGCGGCAGCCGTGGCGGCGGGAACGGCCGGTAAGGAGGTACTACTTGCTTTGAAGTCACAGGATGTGGCGTCGGCCGGCAATGACGGCCTGACGCCGCTTCTGTGAGTGCACACCTAAACGGTGGTTGCTTGCTGCGGCCGGGCCCTCATGGGGGCCCGGCCGCAGTCTTTCCGCAAGCTCAGAGCGGGCCGCGGCCCGAACGCAGCAGCAGCATCGCGACCTGGGTGCCGTCCGGCCCCAGCGCCTCACGGAAGTGCTCGATGATCTCCCGCTCCCGGGCCAGCACGAGGCGGGTTCCGCCGCTGGCCATCCGGGTCTTGCCGACCTCCTGGGAGAGGGAGGCCCTCTCCTGCCACAGCTCGATGATCGTTTTGTCGATCTCGTTGATGCGCTCGCGGATGGCGAGGATCTTCGCGGCGGCCTCGTCCTCGCCCGCGCCGGTGGTCTGGTCCATCACGTCGGCGGTCATGTCCTGCTCCTCGGGTGCTGGAGTCCCGGCCACGCCGGCCCGGACAGCATCAAGCCCCGGGCTGGGAGGCCCGGGGCTTGATGTAGGTCTGGGGTTCAGGAGCGACCTACGGCTGCCGGGCGTCCGGTGCCATAGGTAAAAAATCGCGCCTGCTGGATCACGAGCCGAGTATGCCCCTGGCTCGGACGGTCCCGCAAGGAAACCGCCCGAGTGTTGGGACGAAAGTTTGCGCTGATCAGGAGGTCGTCGAAATGCGGTTCGCCGGCCCCGCGGCGATCGGGCCGGTGGCCAGGTGCGCCACGAGCGCGTCCACGTCGAAGCCCGGCGCGGTGACCCGGCCGTCCGGGCCCTGGTTGAGGTTGGTGAACCCGTCACCGCCGTTGGCCAGGAAGTCGTTCGTGGTCACCAGGTAGTTCGCGGCCGGGTCGATCGGCGTGCCGTTCAGCGACAGGTTGCCGACCTTCGAACCCGGCGCGGCCGAGGCGCTCCACGTGTAGGTCAGACCGGCCGACACCTGCAGGATCCGCTGGGTGGTCTGGCCCGCGAAGCCGACGAACTGCTGCTCCAGCACCTCCTTGAGCTCGGCGCCGGTGAAGCTCTGGGTGACGACCAGGTTGTTGAACGGCTGGACGGTGAACGCCTCGCCGTACGTCACCTGGCCGTAGGCCTCCCCGCCGCTGGACTGGTCGGCGTCCAGGTCGGCTCGGATGCCACCCGGGTTCATCAGGGCGATCTGCGCCCCGGCGGACGACCGGGTGTAGGCGAGCTGAGCGTCGGCGATCACGTCACCGAGCGGGCTCTCACCGGCCGGCGTCACGGTACGGACGATGTCTCCACTGATGCTGCCGACCAGCTTGTTCGCGATCGGGGCGACGGCGGTGCGGTACTTGTCGGCGACCTTCTTGGCGGCCGCGTCGACGGTGTCGGGGTTCTTCAGGTACGCCCCGGCGGCGTCCCGCTTCCAGCCACCGAGTCCGTCCGGCACCCCGTTCTCCACGATCACGTTCTTCGCGGTGATCTCGGTGAACTTCCCGGTCCGCTTGTCCAGTGTGTAGTCGATGTCGGTGATCAGCTGCCCGTTGCTGCCGGCGCTGGTGACGACGGTGTCGACACCCTTGCTGTTCGGCAGCTTGCACGAGTAGAAGCGGTGCGTGTGCCCGGAGATGACCACGCTGATCTCGGGTTTGAGACCGGCCACGATCGGCACCAGCGGCCCGGAGAAACCGGTGCAGTCCGACACGCCGGGCGTCGGCGTCGCCGAACCCTGCGAGCCGCCCTCGTGCAGGAGCAGCACCTGCGCCTTCACCCCGAAGAGCTTCAGCACGGAGCTCCACTTGTTGGCCGTCTCCACCTCGTCGGTGAAGGTCACGTCCTTGATGCCGGCCGGGTTGACGATGCCCGGCGTGCCCTCCAGCGTCATGCCGATGAACCCGACCGGTACGCCGTTCACGTACCGGATGTCGATCGGCGGCAGGATCGGCAGCTTGGTCTTCTTGCTGATCGTGTTGGCGGCCAGATAGGTGAACTTCGCGCCCCGGTACGGGTCGCCGTCCTGGCATCCGTCGACCGGGTGGCAGCCACCGCGCTGGATCCGGATCAGCTCGTTGACGCCCTCGTCGAACTCGTGGTTGCCGACCGAGCTCACCTGCAGGCCGACCTGGTTCATCAGCTCGATCGTCGGCTCGTCGTGGAAGGCGGCGCTGACCAGCGGAGTCCCGCCGATCAGGTCGCCGGCCCCGGCGGTGATCGTCTGGCGGCCCTCGGCCTGTGCCTCGGCGCGCAGTTTCTTCAGGTAGGTGGCGAGGTACTCCACGCCGCCGGCCGGGGTGCTGGTGCCGCCGGCGTTGACCACCGCGCCACTGCCGGTGGGCGGGTCGATGGCCCCGTGGAAGTCGTTGTAGCTGAGGAACTGGCCCTTCACGGTCGTGCCCTTGGGTGCGCCGTACGACGCGGAAACCGGGGCGAACTCGGGTGGTGGCGCGGCCGACGCGGTCTGCGCGGGTGCGGCCGTGGTGATCAGGCCTGCGGCGGCCAGAAGGGCTATCGGCGCGGCCAGGTGCCGGCGCTTCGGAAGCGGCATGGGATTCGATCCCCCGATCGGAGAGACTTTTTCACCAACCGGGTCAGCCTAAGGTGTCGGATTCATAGTTCACCGCTGATGGGGAGGCCGGTCGGTGACGAATTCGTGTCGGGGGTGCGGCATACACTGTCTCCCGCGATGCGACCTTCCTCAGAACCTTCCGACGCCCTGTTCCCCCTGCCCGCGGTGCGGACTCCGGAGACGGCCCGGCCGGCGCCACGGCCGGCGTCGCCCCGGCTCGATCCGGAAGCACTGCTGACCGGCCTGAACGGTCCTCAGCGGGATGCGGTGACCCACTCCGGGTCGCCGCTGCTCATCGTGGCCGGCGCCGGTTCGGGCAAGACCCGGGTGCTGACCCACCGGATCGCCTACCTGCTGGCCGAGCGCCACGTCCATCCCGGCGAGATCATGGCGATCACGTTCACCAACAAGGCCGCCGGTGAGATGAAGGAGCGGGTCGCCCAACTGGTCGGGCCGCGCGCCCGGATGATGTGGGTGTCGACCTTCCACTCGGCGTGCGTGCGCATCCTGCGTGCCGAGCACGAGCACGCCGGGCTGAAGAGCACGTTCTCCATCTACGACGCCGACGACTCGCGCCGCCTGATGACGCTGGTCTCCCGCGAGCTCGACCTGGACCCGAAGCGGTACACCGCACGGGGCCTGGCCGCCCAGGTGTCGAACCTGAAGAACGAGCTGATCCAGCCGGACGAGTTCAAGGCGAACGCGAAGGGGCCCAACGAGCGGGCCGTCGCCGAGGCGTACGAGCTGTATCAGCGGCGGCTGCGCGAGGCGCACGCGCTGGACTTCGACGACATCATCATGACCGTGGTGCACCTGTTCCAGTCGCATCCGCATCTCGCCGAGGCGTACCGGCGACGGTTCCGGCACGTCATGGTCGACGAGTACCAGGACACCAACCACGCGCAGTACACGCTGATCCGTGAGCTGGTCGGCACCGACGAGGCGGCCGAGGTGCCACCGTCGGAGCTGTGCGTCGTGGGTGACGCCGACCAGTCGATCTACGCCTTCCGGGGCGCGACCATCCGCAACATCCTGGAGTTCGAGCGCGACTACCCCGATGCGCGGACCATCCTGCTGGAGCAGAACTACCGGTCCACCCAGACCATCCTGACCGCGGCCAACGCGGTGATCGACCGGAACACGTCGCGCAAGCCCAAGCGGCTCTGGAGCGACCAGGGCCAGGGCGAGCAGATCGTCGGCTACGTGGCCGACACCGAGCACTCCGAGGCCGACTGGGTGGCCCGCGAGATCGACCGGCTCACCGACAACGACGACGCCCGTCCCGGCGACGTGGCCGTGTTCTACCGCACCAACGCGCAGTCCCGGGTGTTCGAGGAGGTGTTCATCCGGGTCGGCCTGCCCTACAAGGTGGTCGGCGGGGTGCGCTTCTACGAGCGCAAGGAGGTCCGCGACGCGCTCGGCTACCTGCGGGCGATCGTCAACGACGACGACACCGTCAGCATCCGGCGGGTGCTGAACACGCCGAAACGGGGCATCGGCGACCGGGCCGAGGCATGCATCGAGGCGCTGTCGTCCCGCGACCGGGTCTCGTTCGGCCAGGCGCTGCGGCGGGCCAAGGACGCGCCGGGCATCTCCACCCGGGCGGTCAACAGCATCAACGACTTCGTGCAGCTCCTCGACGACCTGCGGGCGCTCACGCTGACCGCCCCGCCGGAGGAGGTGCTGGAGGCGGTGCTCCAGCGGTCCGGCCTGCTCAGCGAGCTGGAGGAGAGCCTCGACCCGCAGGACCAGGGCCGCGTGGAGAACCTGCAGGAGTTGGTCAGCGTCGCCCGGGAGTACACCGAGCGCGTCGAGTCGCTGGCCGACGAGGAGCAGGAGCAGGTCGCCACCCTCGCCGGGTTCCTGGAGCAGGTGGCGCTGGTCGCCGACGCCGACCAGATCCCCGACGACGACCCCGACCACCAGGGCGTGGTCACGCTGATGACCCTGCACACGGCGAAGGGCCTGGAGTTCCCGGTCGTGTTCCTGACCGGCCTGGAGGACGGCGTGTTCCCGCACATGCGGGCGCTCGGCGACAACTCCGAGCTGGAGGAGGAGCGCCGCCTGGCGTACGTGGGGATCACCCGGGCCCGGCAGCGGCTCTACCTGTCCCGGGCCGTGACCCGGTCGGCGTGGGGCCAGCCGCAGTACAACCCGCCCTCACGGTTCACCGACGAGTTGCCGGCCGAGCTGGTGCGCTGGGAGCGGACCGGTGGGTCGTACACGTCATGGTCCGGCACCGGTGGCGGAGTGGGCGGCCGCGGCGGCGGTTACGGCGCCGGCGACCGCCAGCGTGGCGGCGGTTTCTCCGGCAACACACCGAAAGCGCAGCGCATCGCCGAACGGCTCGGCATCGACGCCAGCAAGCTGGCCACCGCGAGCGATCTGAAGCAGGCACCGAAGGTCGATCCCGGAGACAGGGTCAACCATCAGAGGTACGGCCTGGGCCGCGTCCTGGCGGTGGAGGGGCAGGGCCCGGGCACCCGGGTCCAGATCGACTTCGGTGACCAGGTGATGTGGCTGATCCTGAGGCACGCCCCGATCGAGAAGCTCTAGCTCTCCGGGCCGGTGCAGCCGGGGATCTCCACCCCGTGCTCGCGCATCCACGCGGTCGGCTCGACCGGGTTCGGGAAATGCCCCTGATGCACCTCGAAGTGCAGGTGGGGGCCGGTCGAGTGCCCGGTCGAGCCCTCGTCGCCGATGTGCTCGCCGGCTTCGACCCGCTGGCCGACCTCGACGCCGATCGTTGACAGGTGCCCGTAATGGGTGAGCCAGCGGTCGCCGTGGTCGATCAGGATCGCGTTGCCGTACCCGCTGTTCGGCCCGGCCGCGACGACCACCCCGGCTCCGGCCGCGACGATCGCCGTGCCGTGCGGCGCGGCCAGGTCGACCCCGGCGTGCAGGCGCCCCCAGCGCTGCCCGAAACAGGACGTGACCTGGGCCGACGGGTTCGGATGCGTCCACTGGGCCCGGGGGACCGGCCGGGTCTTGCGGCGTGCGGGGACGGCGTTGGGCTCGGCGTCCGGCGTGACCGGGGCCCACCGGGGATGGGTCTTGCCGGGCGCCTCGTCGCCGGGTGGCGGCACGATCGGCAGGGTTCCCGGCCCGTGCGCGGCCGTGGGCAGGCCGGTGGCCCGGTCACCGGCGGGGGATGCGGAGGCGGCCATGCCCGCGGCGCCGATCCCGGCGGCCAGGGTGGCACTCAAGGCGGTCACCGACAGGGCGGTACGGCCACGGGTGGCGAAGAGCGCGGGAAAGGCGGGGGCGCGGTGCCGGTGCAGGTTCTCCTGCCGGTGTCGTCCACCTCGGCCGGATCCCGAATGCTGCCCCACACTGCCCCCGACTGTCGTGACGTCGTGCTGTCACGTACCTGTCGGCCGGGAAGTCGTGGGCACTTATGGCTACCGCCGGAGTTCAACCGGGCTGCAACTGGGTAGGACAGGTATCAGGAGGCGGCGGCGTCCAGCGCCGCGTACACCGACTCCATCTGGAGCTTGATGCTGACGCCGCGCTCCTCGAGGAAGGTGATCGGGTCGACCGGCGTGCCGTTGACGTGCACCTCGAGGTGGAGGTGGGTGCCGTAGGAGTACCCGGTGTTGCCGACCTCGCCGATGACCTGACCGGCCTTGACCACATCACCCTTGTTCACCAGCGTGCGCCGGGAGTGGGCGTAGATCATCTCGGTGCCGTCGTCCTGCCGGATGGTGATCGAGTAGCCGTAGCCGCCGGCGTAACCCGCGGCCGTCACCGTACCGCCGTGCACCGCCTTGTAGGGCGTCCCGTCCGGGGCGGCCAGGTCGATGCCGGCGTGCAGCTTGCCGAACCGGACCCCGTAGGCCGAGGTGAAGTCGTAGTCGTCGAGGGGCAGGAGGTAGACGTCCTGTGCCGCGTCCTCGGCGCTGAGCGGGGTGTTGGCCTCGCGGTTCTCACCGCGCGAGGCGGCGTTGCTGTCACGGTTCTCCAGGGCGTCGGTGGTGATCGACGAACCCTTGGACAAGCTCGACAGGACGTCGGGGTCGACTGCCTTGTTGTCCGGGAGGTTGGAGGCCGCGCCCAGCGCGACCACACCGGCTCCGACGAAGGCGGAGGTGACGACAACGGCGTAACGGCTGCGCGGAGGTGTCGGCACTCGGCGCCGACCGCGATAACGATCGGGCTCAGACGACAAGCGCTGGCGCACGAAGGATCCTCCGTCAGTGGCATTGCGGCGACAGATCCGCAGTTCGAACCCCGGGAAATTGGGTTGAACAGTGGTCCGCCGGACTGTCGTTGTGGGGGGAACCTGTGCGACAGCCGTGGCCACGGTAACGAAACGGCAGCCGGGTCACAAGTCGCAGCGCCAATTTCGTGACAGTTCCTGGTCAGTATTGATCAGCTATTGTCCGAATTGATGGGCTTTCCGGATACCCGATGCGGCGACACTCTGTAATGGCGCCGGAAACGCTCAGTAATGTGACCCAGAGAACAATTCGGTTCGGGGGCCGACTCCCGTCTGCGGCTACCGAGGTCCGGCGTGGCGGGTTACCGTTCGTTAAGGTGACCGCGGAGGGTGGCCCGCGCGCAGCGGCCGGCACCGGGGTCGGAGAGCCCGGAGGGTCAGCATGCAAGCACGGATCAGGGTCGTCGTCGCCAAGCCTGGGCTGGACGGGCATGACCGCGGGGCCAAGGTGATCGCGCGGGCGCTGCGCGACGCCGGCATGGAGGTGATCTACACCGGGCTGCACCAGACGCCCGAGCAGATCGTCGAGACCGCGATTCAGGAGGATGCCGACGGCATCGGCCTGTCGGTTCTCTCCGGGGCGCACATGACACTCTTCCGGAGAGTGCTGGAACTGTTGGCGGAGCGTGACGCCTCGGACATCGTCGTATTCGGCGGCGGCATCATTCCGGACGACGACATCACCGAATTGCAATCACTCGGGGTAGCCGGGCTATTCACGCCGGGTGCGTCACTCGAATCCATCGTCGAATGGGTACGCGCCAATGTGGCGGCACCGGTCGCCTGATTCGCGAGAGGCTTTCCATCCGGACCGGCCTCGACCTGCGCCGACCCCGGCCCGCGCAAGGGGAGAGGCCGGACGCACCCCTCACACGTCCGGCCCCTCTATGCGCGATGCCCCGCCGCCACCCCTCGACCGACAGGGCATCGGCCGTCTTCCTTGCGAGCGCCGCAGCGCTTCGACATCACACTCAACGACCCCCTGCCGGGCCGGTTACGCGCGCCCGCGTGACTTTTTCCGGGAACGGCCCCGCAGGGACGCCGCCGCGAGCGAGATGCGCCACCACATCGCCGGTCACCGCTGAAGTGAGTTCTCTGTGTGCACACTGTGCGCGGTGGCATCGACCGCCCCGGAGCTGCTCTTTCGTCACTCCAGTGTGTGGTCTTGCACACCGTGCACCCGCGCGGTCACCGGGGCCGTTCAGGTCGCTAGTCTGCGGATGAAGGCCATTTCGCACAGGTGGAAAGGCCGGACGATCCTCACGCTGGCGGCGCGCCGCGCTGCCCCGCGCACACAGGTCGGGACGCAATGGTGCGGCTTGCCGGCGCTTGGCGTCGCGAGCGAAAGGAGACACGTGGACCTGTTCGAGTATCAGGGGCGCGACCTGTTCGAACGGCACGGGCTGCCCGTGCTGGGCGGCGGCGTCGCCGAGACCCCGCAGGAGGCCCGGGCGATCGCCGAGCGCCTCGGTGGCAAGGTCGTCGTCAAGGCGCAGGTCAAGGTCGGTGGCCGTGGCAAGGCCGGTGGCGTCAAGCTCGCCGACGGCGCCGACGAGGCCGAGGCCCGCGCGACCGACATCCTGGGCATGGACATCAAGGGCCACACGGTCCACAAGGTGATGCTGGCCGAGACGGCCGACATCGTGGAGGAGTACTACTTCTCCTACCTGCTGGACCGGGCCAACCGGACGTTCCTCTGCATCGCCAGCGTCGCGGGCGGTATGGAGATCGAGACCGTCGCCGAGGAGGACCCGGACCGGGTCGCCAAGATCGCGATCGACGCGAGCAAGGGCGTGGACGAGGCGAAGGCGCGTGAGATCGTCACCGCCGCCAAGTTCCCCGCCGAGGTCGCCGATCAGGTCGTCGACATCGCCGTGAAGCTGTGGGCGGCGTTCGTCGCCGAGGACGCCACGCTCGTCGAGGTCAACCCGCTCGCCAAGGTCGGCGACGGCCGGGTGCTGGCGCTCGACGCCAAGGTCACCCTGGACGAGAACGCCGGCTTCCGGCACCCCGACCACGAGGCGCTCGAGGACAAGTCCGCGGTCGACCCGCTGGAGCAGGCCGCCAAGGCCAAGAACCTCAACTACGTCAAGCTGGACGGCGAGGTCGGCATCATCGGCAACGGCGCCGGCCTGGTCATGTCGACGCTGGACGTGGTGGCGTACGCGGGCGAGTCGCACGGCGGCGTCAAGCCGGCCAACTTCCTCGACATCGGCGGCGGCGCGAGCGCCCAGGTGATGGCGAACGGCCTGGAGATCGTCCTCGGCGACCCGGCCGTGAAGTCCGTCTTCGTGAACGTCTTCGGCGGCATCACCGCCTGCGACGCGGTGGCCAACGGCATCATCCAGGCCCTCGCCCTGCTCGCCGAGCGCGGCGAGACCGTCACCAAGCCGCTCGTGGTCCGCCTCGACGGCAACAACGCCGAGGCCGGCCGTGCCATCCTCGACGGAGCGAACAACCCGCTGGTCGAGCGGGTGGACACGATGGACGGAGCGGCCCAGCGCGCCGCCGAGCTCGCGGCTGCGGGGAAGTGAACTAATGGCGATCTGGCTCACCAAGGACTCCAAGGTCATCGTCCAGGGCATCACCGGTGGTGAGGGCTCCAAGCACACCAAGCGGATGCTCGCCGCGGGCACCCAGGTAGTAGGCGGTGTCAACCCGCGCAAGGCCGGCACCAAGGTGGACTTCGACGGCACCGAGCTGCCGGTCTTCGCCACCGTCGCCGAGGCGATCAAGGAGACCGGCGCCGACGTGTCGGTCATCTTCGTCCCGCCGGCGTTCACCAAGGCCGCGGTCGTCGAGGCCATCGACGCCGAGATCCCGCTCGCCGTGGTGATCACCGAGGGCGTCCCGGTGCAGGACTCGGCTGCCTTCTGGGCGTACAACGTGGCCAAGGGCGAGAAGACCCGGATCATCGGGCCGAACTGCCCCGGCATCGCGTCGCCCGGCGCCTCCAACGCCGGCATCATCCCGGCCGACATCACCCCGCAGGGGCGGATCGGCCTGGTCAGCAAGAGCGGCACGCTGACCTACCAGCTCATGTACGAGCTGCGCGAGTTCGGCTTCTCCACCGCGGTCGGCATCGGCGGTGACCCGATCATCGGCACCACCCACATCGACGCGCTCAAGGCCTTCCAGGAGGACCCGGAGACCGACGCGATCGTGATGATCGGCGAGATCGGCGGCGACGCCGAGGAGCGCGCGGCCGAGTTCATCAAGGCCAACGTCACCAAGCCGGTCGTCGGCTACATCGCCGGCTTCACCGCGCCGCCCGGCAAGACGATGGGCCACGCCGGCGCCATCATCTCCGGCTCGGCCGGCACCGCCGACGCCAAGAAGGTCGCCCTCGAGGCGGCCGGCGTCAAGGTCGGCAAGACGCCGTCCGAGACCGCCCAGCTCATGCGCGACATCTTGAGCTGATCACGGCCATGGAAACGGCGCGCCGTCGATCGGGGAGCGACCCGATCGGCGGCGCGCCGTCGTTTCTGCATCGCCGCACCGGCCACGGCATGGAAAAGTAGGCGCCGATGTCCAGCACAACCGACCGGCCCAGCGGCTCGGAGGACCCGTTCGCGGTCGCCGAGGCGCTCCAGTCCGTGGTGCGGGACACCGCCGCCATCGATCGGCAGCGACCCGCCGCGGCACCCGAGGACCGTCCCACCGAGGCGATCCCGGCCGGTGACCGCCCCGCCGGCATCGCCCCGGACGACGAGGGACGCCACGACACCGTCGTCGTCGACGACGCGATGCTCGGCCGCCGCGAGACCGTCCGGGTGCCACTCCAGCGCCGGCCGCCGCAGGGCGGGGGCGCCCCACTGCCGGTGGCGGCGCTCTTCGCGACCACGTGGGCGGCGCTGATCACCTACCTCCCGGTGGCCGCGGTCATCGGGCTGGCCCGCACTCTCGAAGGATCCGGGGGACTCGTCGCCGCCGCGCACGCCGGGCTGGCCGGATGGCTGCTCGGGCACGGCGTGCCCGTCGGCACCTCGATCGGGCCGCTCGCGCTCGCGCCGCTGCTGCTCACGGTGCTCGTCATCTGGCGTCTCAACCGGGCGGGACTGCACGTCACCCGTGCCATCGGTGCCCGGCGATCCGGGTCGTTCGGACGGGCGCTCCTGGTGGGTGTCGCGGTCGGTACGGCGTACGCGCTGATCGGTGTCCTGGCGGCCCAACTCACCGACGGCCGCGGCACCGAGATCTCCACCGGACGCGCCGCGTCGCACTTCCTCGCCCTCGGCCTCGCCGGAGCGCTCCTCGGCGCCCTCCGCGGCACCGGCGCCGTCAGCACCCTCGCCCGCCGGCTGCCACCGGCGCTGCGCCACGGCATCCGGACCGGGCTGGTCGCCGCGTTCCTGATTGTCGGAGCCGGCGCGGTCGTCGGCGGTCTCGCGGTCGCGCTCGGCGGCGCCCAGGCCGCCGAGATCATCGCCAACTACCGGACCGGTGTCGCCGGCCAGGCCGGCATCACACTGATCAGCATCGGGTACGCGGTGAACGCCTCGATCTGGGTGGCCGCCTACCTGCTCGGCCCCGGATTCGCGATCGGCACCGACACAGCCGTCCGGCTCACCGAGGTCACGCTCGGCCCGCCCCCGATGGTGCCGCTCATCGCCGGCCTGCCGGAGGGCCCGATCGGTGCCGCCGGGACGGTGCTGCTGGCCCTGCCGGTGATCGCCGGCACGGTGGCCGGGTGGACGCTGACCCAGCGGCTCCGGTTCGGCCGGGAGAGCGCGTGGCGGCACGCCCGCCGCAAGAGCAAAGGCAAGGTCGCCGTCGCCGACGCCGAGCCGCCGTGGCTGCTCGTGGTCGCGTCGAGCCTGCTGGCCGGGCCGGTCGCCGGGCTGGTGCTGGCCGCGCTCGCCTGGGCCTCCGGTGGTGCTCTCGGCTCCGGGCGGCTGTCGCAGATCGGTCCCGATCCGGTGCAGACCGGCATCGTCGCGACGATCGTGGTGGCCGTCGCGGTCTCCCTCGGCGCCTCCGCGACCCGGGCCTTCCGGCGTCGCTGACCTCGGTCCGCCTCCGACCTCCGTCTTTCCTGGCTTCGGCCTTCCGGGCTTCGGTCGTCGCTCTTCGGCCGTCGGCCGTCGGCCGTCGGGCTTCGGTCTTCCGGGCTTCGGGAGCTGAAACGCCCCGGTTGCCGGGTGTCCGCCGGGCCGACGATAGGGTGCACAGGTGACTGACCCCGCGCCCGCCCGCCTGGTCGTTCTCATCTCCGGATCGGGCAGCAACCTGCAGGCTCTTCTCGAAGCGACAGCCGATCCGGCGTACGGGGCCGTCGTGGTCGCCGTCGGCGCCGACCGGGACGGGATCGCCGGCCTGGGCCACGCCACGGCCGCCGGGGTTCCCACATTCGTCGATTCGGTGAAGTCCTACCCGACACGTGACGACTGGGACGCCGCACTGACCGAGCACGTCGCCGCACACCGGCCCGACCTGGTGATCTCAGCCGGTTTCCTCAAGCTCGTCGGCAAACAGTTCCTCGACGCGTTCGGTGACCGCTACATCAACACGCACAACGCGCTGCTCCCCGCCTTCCCCGGCATCCACGGGCCGCGGGACGCGCTGGCGTACGGCGTGAAGGTCGCCGGAGCGACACTCTTCTTCGTGGACGCCGGTGTCGACACCGGGCCGATCATCGCGCAGACCGTGGTCCCCGTGCTCGACGACGACACGGAGGAGACGCTCACCGAGCGCATCAAGGTGGCCGAGCGGGCCCAGCTCGTCGACTTCGTCGGCAGACTGGTCCGCGACGGCTGGACCATCGAGGACAGGAAGGTACGGATCCCGTGACCACCTCTACTGAGGGGCGTCGTCCGATCAGGCGGGCGCTGCTGAGCGTCTGGTACAAGGACGGCATCGTCGAGCTGGCCCAGGCACTGCACGCCGCCGGTGTGCAGATCGTCTCCACCGGCTCGACCGCGTCGACCGTGGAGAAGGCCGGCGTGCCGGTCACCCGCGTGGAGGAGCTGACCGGCTTCCCCGAGATCCTCAGCGACCGGGTCAAGACCCTGCACCCCAAGGTGCACGCCGGGCTGCTCGCCGACCTGCGGCTCGAAGGCCACGTCCAGGAGCTCGCCGACCTGGGCATCGAGCCGTTCGACCTGCTGGTCAGCAACCTCTACCCGTTCACCGAGACGGTTGCGTCGGGTGCGGGCGTCGAGGACTGCATCGCGAAGATCGACATCGGTGGCCCGGCCATGGTCCGCTCCGCGGCCAAGAACCACGCGTCCGTTGCGGTCGTCACAGCCGTCTCGGCGTACCCCCTGATCGTCTCGGCCCTCGCCGAAGGCGGTTTCACGCTGGCCCAGCGGCGCGCGCTGGCCGCACAGGCCTTCGCGGACATCGCGGAATACGACGTGGCGGTGGCCCGCTGGACCGCCTCGGCGCTGGCCGCCTCCACCCCGGAGTGGCCGGCGTTCGACGGGCTCGCGCTGCGGCTGGAGAACACCCTGCGGTACGGGGAGAACCCGCACCAGAAGGCCGCCCTCTACGTGGACCCGGCCGCGCCCGCCGGCCTGGCTCAGGCGGAGCTGCTGCACGGCGGTGAGCTGTCGTTCAACAACTACGTCGACGCGGACGCCGCCTGGCGCAGCGCCAACGACTTCACCGAGCCGTGCGTGGCGATCATCAAGCATGCCAACCCGTGCGGCATCGCGGTCGGCGCCGACGTGGCCGAAGCCCACCGCAAGGCGCACGCCTGCGACCCGCTGTCGGCCTACGGCGGTGTGATCGCGGTCAACCAGGAAGTGACCGTGGAGCTGGCCAAGCAGCTCGACGGCATCCTGACCGAGGCGATCGTGGCCCCGTCCTACCAGGCCGAGGCGCTGGAGATCTTCCGCGGCAAGAAGAAGCTGCGGGTGCTCGCCGCTCCCGCATGGAACCCGCCGGCCGCCGAGATCAAGCAGGTCAGCGGTGGTGTGCTGGTGCAGACCGCGGACCGGGTCGACGCGACCGGTGACGACCCGGTGAACTGGACGCTCGCCACCGGCGACGCGCTCACCGGCGCCGACCTGGCCGACCTGGTGTTCGCGTGGCGGGCGGTGCGCGGGGTGAAGAGCAACGCGATCCTGCTGGCCAAGGACGGTGCGACCGTCGGCGTGGGCATGGGACAGGTCAACCGGGTCGACTCGGCGCACCTCGCGGTGAACCGGGCCGGTGCCGAGCGCGCCGCGGGCAGTGTGGCCGCCTCGGACGCGTTCTTCCC
Source organism: Actinoplanes subglobosus (assembly GCF_042650585.1). Lineage (NCBI taxonomy): Bacteria > Bacillati > Actinomycetota > Actinomycetes > Micromonosporales > Micromonosporaceae > Actinoplanes > Actinoplanes subglobosus. Next base: position 55,661 of record NZ_JBHSBL010000012.1, on the reverse strand, counting down.
CTTCCCGGACGGGCTGGAGGTGCTGATCGCGGCGGGTGTGAAGGCGGTCGTGCAGCCGGGCGGCTCGATCCGGGACGAGCAGGTCATCGAGGCGGCGGCCAAGGCCGGCCTGACCGTCTACCTGACCGGGACGCGCCACTTCTACCACTGACGAACGGTTGCCCATCGGCGGTCGGCACCCATCGGGTGTCGGCCGCTTCGGCGTGCGGGAGGGTGCACGGAGCAGCGCTGGGGCGCGGCCGCCGAGGGCTGGACCGGCCCGCGGGACGTGCCGCTCGGCGGCAGATCCCGGGCGTTGGGGCCCGCCGCCGGCAGTGGGTTATCTCCCGTTCAGCCGACCGGCTGGTAATCGGCCGTTAACCGGCTGATACGGTCGCGAAAAGTCGCCCGGACACTGGGAGTGCAGAGCTATGGGCAAGAAGGTAACCGTCGTAGGCGCCGGTTTCTACGGGTCCACGACCGCGCAGCGTCTCGCCGAGTACGACATCTTCGAGACGGTGGTTCTCACCGACATCATCGACGGCAAGCCGGCCGGTCTCGCGCTCGACATCAACCAGTCCCGGTCGATCGAGGGTTTCGAGACCAAGGTCATCGGCGTCTCCACCGGTCCGAACGGTGAGGGCTACGAGGCGATCGAGGGTTCGGACGTCGTCGTCGTCACCGCCGGTCTGCCGCGCAAGCCGGGCATGAGCCGGATGGACCTGCTCGAGGTCAACGCCAAGATCGTGCGCCAGGTCGCGGAGAACATCGCGAAGTACGCGCCGAACGCCGTCGTCATCATCGTCTCCAACCCGGTCGACGAGATGACCGCCCTGGCGCAGCTCGCCACCCAGTTCCCGAAGAACCGGGTGTTCGGCCAGGCCGGTGTGCTCGACACCGCCCGGTTCACCAACTTCATCGCCGAGGAGCTCAACGTCCCGGTGAAGAGCGTGAAGGCGCTGACCCTGGGTTCGCACGGCGACACCATGGTTCCGGTCCCGTCGCGTTGCACGGTCGACGGCAAGCCGCTGTCCGAGCTGCTTCCGGCCGAGAAGATCGAGGAGCTCGTCGTCCGCACCCGGAACGGTGGCGCCGAGGTGGTCGCGCTGCTGAAGACCGGTTCGGCGTACTATGCGCCGTCGGCTGCCGCGGCCCGCATGGCCAAGGCCGTCGCCGAGGACTCCGGCGAGGTCGTCCCGGTCTGCGCGTGGGTCGACGGGGAGTACGGGATCTCCGGCGTCTACCTGGGTGTCGAGGCCGAGCTGGGCGCCACCGGCATCCGCAAGGTCGTCGAGGACAAGCTCACCGACAGCGAGCTGGCCGGCCTGAAGGAGGCCGCCGAGGCGGTCCGGGCCAAGCAGGCGGACGTCGCCGACCTCTGAGTCGCACAGTGAAGGCCGGGACCTGTCGGGTCCCGGCCTTTTCTCATGCCAGGGTGATCGCGGCGACCAGGGTCGCCGCGACGAAGGTGCCGATCGGCGCGATCAGCATGTAGGCCAGGGTCCGGCCGCCGAAGTGGTTGCGGAGTGTCTCGTTGAAGAGCACGAACGGGATCGTGACCGAGGCGACGACGCCGGCCAGGCAGCCGTTGCGCATGCCGGTCACGAAGGCGCCGCCGCCGGGTCCGCTGACCGTCTCGCCGAGCCAGGAGTTGACCCCGCCGGGGAACAGGCTGAGGTCGATCGGGGCGAGCAGCAGCAGGAGCGCGAGGCAGAGGGTGGCCGGGGTTTTCGCGGATGCCCGCTCGGCCATCACGACGACCGCCCACAGCAGGCCGAACGGGGCGATGTAGAGCAACCAGCCGGCGATCGCCATGACCGTGGGTGCGCCGTCACTGACCAGGCGGAACATCTCCACATACCCGGTGGCCGCGAAGCGCCCGGTGAAGAACAGCCCGATCATCAGCGCGATCAGCAGGAATGTCGCCCAGGTGCGGTTCCGCTCCCACCAGGCATCGGAGATCATCGCACGATGCTAGTGGGGTCGTTGCGAAAAATGGTGCCCGTGACGATCGACACGAGGAGGGCGTCCCGGCGGGCCGCCGTTTCGCGGAGATTGTCCAGAGGCGTACCGCTGTGGCAGCGTTCCCTGGGATGGTAGAGGGGGTCGGACAGGGCGAGGCCGCCCGGCGATCTTCGGTGGGCGGGCAGTACGCTCGTACTGCTAAGCATGTGTTTCGGGAGAGGAGCGCCGGCCGATGGCGAAAATCAAGGTCAAGAACCCGGTCGTGGAGATCGACGGCGACGAGATGACCCGGATCATCTGGAAGCAGATCCGTGAGCAGCTGATCCTGCCGTATCTCGACGTGAACCTCGAGTACTACGACCTGTCGATCCAGTACCGGGACCAGACCGACGACCAGGTCACGATCGACTCGGCCAACGCCATCAAGCGGCACGGCGTGGGCGTCAAGTGCGCCACGATCACGCCGGACGAGGCGCGGGTCGACGAGTTCGGGCTGAAGAAGATGTGGCGGTCGCCGAACGGCACGATCCGCAACATTCTCGGCGGTGTCGTGTTCCGTGAGCCGATCATCATGAAGAACGTACCCAGGCTGGTACCGGGCTGGACCAAGCCGATCATCATCGGCCGTCACGCGCACGGCGACCAGTACAAGGCGACCGACTTCGTCGCGCCCAGCAAGGGCAAGATGACCGTCACCTTCACGCCGGAGGACGGCTCCGAGCCGCTGGAGTTCCACGTCGCGGACTTCCCGGCCGGTGGCGTCGGCATGGCGATGTACAACTACGACGAGTCGATCCGCGACTTCGCGCGCGCCTCGTTCCGTTACGGTCTGGCCCGCAACTACCCGGTCTACCTCTCGACCAAGAACACGATCCTGAAGGCCTACGACGGGCGTTTCAAGGACCTGTTCGCGGAGATCTTCGAGACCGAGTTCGCGGACAAGTTCAAGGAAGCCGGTATCACGTACGAGCACCGGCTGATCGACGACATGGTCGCCGCCGCGCTCAAGTGGGAGGGCGGCTACGTCTGGGCCTGCAAGAACTACGACGGTGACGTGCAGTCCGACACCGTGGCCCAGGGCTTCGGCTCGCTCGGCCTGATGACCTCGGTGCTGATGACCCCGGACGGTCAGACCGTCGAGGCCGAGGCCGCCCACGGCACTGTCACCCGGCACTACCGGCAGTGGCAGAAGGGCGAGAAGACCAGCACCAACCCGATCGCCTCGATCTTCGCCTGGACCGGTGGCCTCAAGCACCGCGGCAAGCTCGACGGCACCCCCGAGGTGACCGAGTTCGCCGAGAAGCTGGAGCGGGTCTGCATCGAGACCGTCGAGGGCGGTCAGATGACCAAGGACCTCGCGCTGCTCATCGGCCGGGACGCCCCGTGGCTGTCGACCGACGAGTTCATGAACGCGCTCGACGAGAACCTGGCGCGCAAGCTCGGCGCCTGATCCGACCAGCACCACCGAAGCCCGCCGGCCGTCGTCGGCGGGCTTTGTGCTTTCCGCCCGCTTCGGGACCTTGGACCCCTCGGATCATGCCTTTGTGCAGCGTGCCGATGACGGCGCGTTGCTGAAGATTGAGGTGACGAAGGGGAGCGAGATGAACGAGATCGACGGCCTGGTCGGCAACGCCGCGAAGGCGCTGATCGCCTACGCGGACTTCACCCAGGAGCAGGTCGACTACATCGTCGGCAAGGCCTCGGTGGCGGCCCTGGACAAGCACGGCGAACTGGCCCGCCTGGCGGTCGAGGAGACCGGCCGGGGCGTGTTCGAGGACAAGGCCGTCAAGAACATCTTCGCCTGCGAGCACGTCACGAACAGCATGGCCGGGATGAAGACGGTGGGCATCATCCACCGCGACGACATCAACGGCATCACCGAGATCGCCGACCCGGTCGGTGTGGTGTGTGCGGTCACCCCGGTCACCAACCCGACCTCGACGACGATCTTCAAGGCTCTGCTGGCGCTGAAGACCCGCAACCCGATCATCTTCGCCTTCCACCCGAACGCGCAGCGGTGCAGCGCCGAGGCGGCCCGGGTGGTCCGGGACGCGGCGATCGCGGCCGGCGCCCCGGAGAACTGCATCCAGTGGGTCGAGCAGCCGTCGATCCAGGCCACGTCCGCGCTGATGAACCACCCGGGCGTCGCGACCATCCTGGCCACCGGCGGCAACGCGATGGTCCGGGCCGCCTACTCGACCGGCAAGCCGGCCCTCGGTGTCGGCGCCGGCAACGTGCCCGCCTACGTACACCCGTCCGCCGACGTGGTCCGCGCCGCGCACGACATCGTGCTCTCGAAGACCTTCGACAACGGCATGATCTGCGCCTCCGAACAGGCGGTCATCCTGGACAAGCGGATCGCCGCGCAGGCGATCAAGGAGTTCAAGCGCCTGCACGCCTACGTGGTGAGCGCCAAGGAGAAGAAGCTCCTGCAGGACTTCATCTTCCCGCCGGACGGTGACGGAAAAGACTGCGTGGGCGAGAAGCTCAACGCCGCCGTCGTCGGTCAGTCGCCGGTGTGGATCGCCGAGCAGGCCGGATTCAGCGTGCCCGAGGACACCTCGATCCTGCTCGCCGAGATCAGCGAGGTCGGCCCGGCCGAGCCGCTGAGCCGGGAGAAGCTGTGCCCCGTGCTCGGGCTGCTCAAGGCCGAGGACGAAGAGCAGGGCATCCGGTACGCCGAGCAGATGGTCGAGTTCCACGGGCTGGGGCACAGCGCGGTCGTGCACGCCAAGGAGGCCGGCCTGGCCGAGCGGTTCGGGCAGCGGATGAAGGCGGTCCGGATCATCTGGAACGCACCCGCCTCACAGGGTGGCATCGGCGACATCTACAACGGCTTCCGCCCGTCGCTGACCCTGGGGTGCGGCAGTTACGGCCACACCTCGGTCTCCGACAACGTCTCCGCACTCAACTTGCTCAACATCAAGCGCATCGGCCGTAGGACGAACAACATGCAGTGGTTCAAGGTGCCGGCGAAGATGTACTTCGAGCCGCACGCCATCCGCTACTTCCGGGACATGCCCGAGGTCAGCCGGGTCACCATCGTCACCGACCACACCATGACCAAGCTCGGGTACGTGGACCGGATCAGCAACGTGCTGCGGGAGCGCCCGGAGCCGGTGACCATCCAGATCATCGACGGGGTCGAGCCGGAGCCCAGCATCGAGACGGTCCGGTCCGGCGCCGCCCTGATGCGCTCGTTCCGCCCGGACACCATCATCGCGCTCGGCGGTGGCTCGCCGATGGACGCGGCGAAGGTGATGTGGCTGCTCTACGAGCACCCGGACGTCGACTTCGCGGACATGAAGGAGAAGTTCTTCGACGTCCGCAAGCGGGCCTTCAAGTTCCCCACCCTGGGCAACCTGGCGCAGCTGGTCTGCGTGCCGACCACCTCCGGTACGGGCGCCGAGGTGACCCCGTTCGCGGTGATCACCGACACCGCCACCGGGCAGAAGTACCCGCTGGCCGACTACGCGCTCACCCCGAGCGTGGCGATCATCGACCCGCACCTGACCAAGGACCTGCCGCCGGTGGTGACCGCGGACAGCGGCTTCGACGCGCTGACCCATGCCACCGAGGCGTACGTGTCGGTCTACGCCAGCGACTTCACCGACGGCCTTGCCCTGCACGCGATCAAGTTGATCTTCCAGAACCTGGAGCGTGCCGTTAAGCAGGGCGGCGACGACCCGCTGGCCCGGGAGAAGATGCACAACGCCGGAACCATCGCCGGCATGTCGTTCGGCAACGCGTTCCTCGGGATCGTGCACGCGATGGCGCACACCCTGGGTGCCAGCTTCCACGTGGCGCACGGCCGGACCAACGCGATCCTGCTGCCGCACGTGATCCGGCACAACGGCACCGTGCCGGCGAAGCTCAACAGCTGGCCGAAGTACGAGCGCTACATCGCCCCGGAGCGTTTCCAGGACATCGCCCGGCACCTCGGCCTTCCCGCCGAGACTCCCGAGCAGGGCGTCGAGTCGTACGCCCGCGCCGTGGAGAAGTTGCGGGACGCCGTCGGGATCCCGCCGTCCTTCAAGGGCGCCGGTGTCGACGAGGAGGAGTTCCTGGCCGCGCTGCCGCAGCAGGCGATGAACGCCTACCTCGACCAGTGCGCGCCGGCCAACCCGCGGATGCCGATGCTGGAGGACATGAAGCGGATCATGAGGAACGCCTACTACGGGGAGTGACCCCGAGGTGACATGACTCGTTGAAGTGATGGGGAGGCCTTGTCCCGGGCCTCCCCATCGACGTGTCGGACGCCGCGCCTGTCAGATGTCGCGCAGCCGCTGGGCCGCGGCCTCCGGGACGATGTCGTTGACGAAGGCGCCCATCGCCGACTCCGACCCGGCCAGGAACTTCAGCTTGTCCGCCGCGCGCCGGATGCTGAACACCTGCAGGTGCAGATAGCCCAGCTCGCGGCCCTCACCGGTGACCGCCTGGTGCCACGCCGAGATGTACGGCATCGGCTTGCCGAACAGCCCGTCGAACCGGCGCAGCACGTCGAGGTAGAGCGGGGCGAACGCGTCACGCTCGGCGTCGGTCAGCGAGGGCAGGTCCGCGACGTGCCGGTGCGGGGCCACGTGCACCTCGAAGGGCCAGCGCGCGGCGGCCGGCACGTACGCCGTCCAGTGGTCGTTGGACGCGACCACCCGCACCTTCGCCTCCTGCTCGGCGGCGAGGACGTCGGCGTACAGATTGCGTCCGGTCTTCTCGAAGTGCCGCTTCGCGGCCCGGAGGTAGGCAGCCGTCTTCGGTGTCACCGTCGGATAGGCGTAGATCTGCCCGTGCGGGTGGTGCAACGTCACGCCGATCTCGACGCCCCGGTTCTCGAACGGGAAGACCTGCGCGACCTCCGGCAGCGTGGAGAGCTCGGCGGTGCGGTCGGCAAGGGCATCGACGACGGTACGGACACGCGAGACCGGCAACGACCCGAAGGCGCTGTTGTGATCGCTGGTGAAGCAGACGACCTCGCACCGGCCGTGCCCCGGACGCACCGGCACCATGTCGGTGACCTGGGTGATCTCGTCCGGCACGATCCGGTCGGAGAACGACGGGAACTGGTTCTCGAAGACGACCACGTCGTAGTCGGGCGCCGGGATCTCGCTGGCGAACCGCTCGCTCGTCGGGCACAGCGGGCACGCGTCCGAAGGCGGCAGGAACGTCCGCGTGTTGCGGTGTGCCGCGACCGCGATCCACTCGTCGGTCAACGGGTCGTACCGCAGCTGCGAGGCCGGCGGAGGCGGCGGCAGCTTGCGGGTGTCCGGGAACGACGAACGGCTGCTGCCGGGGGATTCGTCGTAGTAGAACAGCTCACGGCCGTCGGAGAGACGGACGCTCGAGCGGGTCGGGGTCACTGGGGGTTCACCACCACGAGTTCAGGGACGGTTTCCGACAGCAGGGCGCGGGCGTCGTCGTCCAGCCCGTCGTCGGTGATCAGGACGTGCGCGCGGGCGAGTGGCACGATCGACGAGATGCCGACGGTGCCCCACTTGGTGTGGTCGGCGAGCACGACCAGGCGCTCGGCCGCCTCGACCAGGGCCCGGTTGACATCCGCCTCCATCAGGTTGGGCGTCGTGTAGCCGGCACGCTCGCTCATCCCGTGCACACCGAGGAACAGCATGTCCAGGTGCAGCGTGCCGACGGCGGCGACGGCGACCGGACCGACGAGAGCATCCGAGGGGGTACGGGTCCCGCCGGTCAGCACCACGGTCTGGTCGGGCCGGCCGGCCCGGTAGAACACGTCGGCGACCGGGATCGAATTGGTCACCACGGTCAGTGCCGGGACGTCGACGAGGCGCTGGGCCAGCTCGGCGGTGGTGGTGCCGGCCGACAGCGCGATGGCGTCGCCGGGTGAGACCAGGGCGGCGGCCCGCTGGGCGATCGCCGCCTTCTCCCCGCGCTCGCGCACCGATTTCGCCGTGAAACCAGGCTCGTGTGCCGATCCGGGACTGACGGTGGTCGCGCCGCCATGTACCTTCGCCAGCAAACCGCGATCGGCCAGTGCCTCGAGGTCGCGCCGGATCGTCATGTCGGACACGCTGAACTCGGTGGCCAGCTCGGTGACCCGGACGCCTCCGGCGGCGCGCACCCGGTCGAGGATCGCCGCCTGTCTCTGCTGGGCCAGCATCAGGTGGACCGCACTATTTCGAACACACTCGAACAGTACCGCGTGATCGGGTGCGTGCGAAAGGGTGAGTTCAGATACCACGGCCCCGTTTGTGCAGCGCTGAAAGGACGTTCTCCACCTTGACCGCTCCCGTCATCGCTGCCAAGGCGATCGCGGCACGAGGTTCGCGCCAGTTCGCCCGCATCGCCTCCCGGGTGTAACGCCACGCGGCACTCCTGTTGCCGGACGCCGCCGACCAGCACGCCAGCTGGCCGTAGACCCGCGCCGCGCCCGGACGGCAACCGCTGATCTCCGGGTGCCGCTGCATCATCCAGCGCAGCGACGAGATCTTGGTGGCGTACTCGTACGCGTAGTGCGAGGTCCGACCCCACAACACCCGGACCAGCGGCTCGTCCAAGTGCACGATCGGCGCCCGACGGGCCGCCCTGAGGAGAAGGTCCCAATCTTCGTTCTGACTGCCCGGCGCGTCCTCGGCGACCAGCCCGACCCGCTCCGGATCCAGCGCCTCCCGCCGGATCAGGAACGACGACGAATGCAGCATCGCCATCCGTGACCGGGCCAGATCATCCACCGTCACCCGCGGGCGGCCGGCCAGCCGCGACGTGCACCGGCCCTCGTACTCCACCTCGATCGCACACGTCGCGAACTCGGCCTCCGGCTCGGCCAGCAGCGCGGCCACCTGACGGCGCAACTTGTCCGGCAGCCACTGGTCGTCGTCGTCACAGAACGCCATCAGCTCGGTGTCCAGCGCCAGCAGGCCGGTGTTCCGTGCCCCGGCCAGCCCCGAGGCGCGCCAATTGCTCAACACCAGCACCGGTACGCCGTCCGTCGACGCCAGCAGGTAGTCGGGTTCGGTCTGGTCGTACACCACCACGACCTTCAGCTCGCCCGGATAACGCTGGGCCCGCACCGCGGCGATCGAACGGCGCACCAGCTCGGGACGGTTCCGGGTGGGGATCACGACCCCTACCGACGGCCAGTTCATCACGCCTCCGATGTGATGGTGATCGGGTAGCCGTACGCCCGCAGGAGGGGTCCGCAGACCGCGCCCACCAACCGGCGCTGAGCCCGCGGAAGTGCGTCGACCCACGCGTCGTCCCGGCGCAGCGGCAGCCGGCCGACGGTGAAGCGCATCGGATTGCCCGCCGCGCTGTGGCCGGCCCGCAGATCCGCGTGCCCGTTGCGGAGGAACTCCAGATCCTCGGGGTGCAGTGGGACTCCGGCGAAGTCGGCCAGGCGGATCAGGCCGGCCCGCGGATCGGTGAGGAACTCCTCGTAGCGGATCCGCCGCACCGGCACGCCGCGCCGCGCGAGCAGGCCGAACGCGGCATTGTGTGCGTTCCAGAGCAGCGCCGATCGGCCCGGGGAGTAGCGGGTCATCTCGTCCGCGCCGTCGGTCTCCGGGCGGGCCACCGTCTTGGTCCACGAGTAGGCCACCCCGCGGGCGTCGCGGACCACGTGCACCACCCGCAGGTCGACGTCGTCGGCCCAGCGCAGCACGTGAGCCAGCGCCGAATGCTTCGAGGAGTCGATCACCACACGGGCACCGGCGGCCTCGGCGGCGGCGGCGTAGACCCGCGCGTAGTACGAGGCGTACTCGCGGACCTCGCCGGAGGCGGAGGTGGCCGAGGCCAGACGGGGGATGTGCCGGGTCCGCTCGACCGCGTCCCGGAGAGTGTGCACCCGGTCGACGTCGACGTTCGACCAGCCGTTGAAGGCCAGATCGCCGACCCGCCGCCAGAAGTCGCAGCCGGAGAACCGGTCGCCGCAGCCGCAGCGCTCGTCGTCCCGGACGTCGCGTTGCCACAGGTGGACGACCTCGCCGAGGGCACACATCCCGGGCAGTTCCCCGAGCAGACGTTCGACGAGAGTTGTCCCACTTCGTCCGAATCCTCCCAGAAACAGCACTTGTGCCACTTTGGCCCGCCTTTGCTCGTTTCGCTGTGGTAACGAGTGAAGCAGGGAAAAGGAGGCGTTAGGTGTCTATCGAGGCTTTCGACCGAGTACACCTGGATGGCACCGGTATCGACCGTATTACCGAGGATGAGGTCGTGGCCGTCGTCCGCGAGTCGCTGGCACACGGGCGAGGTGGCCGGATCATCACCCCCAACGTCGACATCCTGCGCCGGGTCTCCGCCGATCCGGGCTTCCGTCGCCACCTCGACGACGCCGATCTGATCGTCGCCGACGGGATGCCGCTGATCTGGGCCAGCCGGCTCGGCGGGGTGCCCCTCCCGGAACGGGTCGCCGGCAGCAGCCTCATCTGGTCCCTCTCCGAAGGCCTCGGCCGCGACGGCCGCTCCGTCTTCGTGATCGGCGGCGCCCCGGCCGCCGCCCGGCCGCCGCTGCGCCGCAACCCGCCCGCGACCGGCCCCGGCAGCCGGGCATCGGACCAGCCCGGCGTCACGTCGGCGGCCGTCAAAGCGGCCCTCGGTGCCGCCGCCGCGGTCAAAGCCGCCCGCAACGCCGGGAAGGACGGCGCGGCCCGTGCCGCCGCCCGGCTCGCCGACACGTTCCCCGGCCTGCGGATCGCCGGAACCCTCAGCCCCGAATTCGGTTTCGAGGAGAACGAGGCCACCTACGCCGAGTTCTGCACGGCCGTCGTGGAGACCGGGCCCGACCTGGTCTTCGTCGGCCTCGGTTTCCCCAAGCAGGAACTCGTCATCGAACGCCTCCGCCCCGACCTGCCGAACACCTGGTTCGTCGGGTGCGGCGCGGCCGTCAACTTCGTCGCCGGTGACATCGAGCGCGCCCCACGCTGGATGCAGCGCACCGGCCTCGAATGGGCCCACCGCCTCGGCGTCGAACCCCGCCGCCTGGCCGGCCGATACCTCCGCCATGACGCCCCCTACGCCCTACGCCTGCTTGCCCGGGCCCCGCGCCGACGCACCCGCCGCTCCTGACCTCACCCCGGGCCCGGATCCCCACCGCTGGTCCGTGCCCATCACCTCGAGACCACCGGAAGCGGTGGCGAATCGGCCAAGGGCGCGTAGCGGAGGGGCGCCGTGAGCGGGGCTGGCGGCCCGCGATCAACTTTCGCGATCGGGGCCCTCCGCTCCGGGCGGACCGGCGAGGAAACGGAGTGTGGGGAAGGGCGCCCTCGCGCTGCGAACCGCCGGTGCCTCAATGGATCCGGCCCGCGGAGTGGCCGGAGCGGAACGGAAACGGAGAACAGGCAGCGGCGGCGTGAGCCCGCCGCCCGAGGCTGCCGTAACGGCCGAGGCTGCCGAGGCGGATGGGCGGGCAGGGGAGGCCGCGACGGCCCGGGTGTGGGTGGCCGCGACCGTGGGGGCGGCCGTGAAGCGCAGCGTGGGCAGGGTGGGTGTCGTCATTTCGGGTCCTCACGGTTGCTTCCCTCGCCGCCGGAAGACCGGGGCGGAGATGTGGGTGGGGTGAAAGGGGAACGGGCCGCCCGGCGTGAGCGGGGGCCGGGAATGCCGCGGAACGTGCCGCACCGGCGGCCCGCGTGGGTGATCGGGGCGCCGATGGTCGGCTGTGGGTAGTCGCATGCGTCGTAACCGCTCTGCCACGGGAACCGCGAACCCGGGTCGGGCCACACGAGCTGCAGCAGCCGGACCCGGTCGTCGCCGTAGCGCATCAGCGCCGCGCCCGGGAACAGCGTCTCGGTGATCTCGCCGGCCACCACCCGCACCTCCTGGTCGTCGAGCAACCCGCGGAGGCGATGCCCGTGGCGCAGCAGCAGGCCCTCGTCGCACACCCGCCCGGCCACCTCGTTGAGCAGCACATGGCCGGTCTCCGGGGGCAGCCCGGCGATGGTGAGCTCGGGAAACCCGTAACCGGTGAGGCCGACGGTGTAGGCGAACGGCACCGCGTCGGGAGGGTCGTCGTCGGCGGGCACCACGTGCACCACGGCCCAGCCGAATTTCTCGATGATCTCGCTCTGCTCGTCGAAGAAGTCGTCGAGGTAGGACACCGCGGACACCCCCGTTGGGCTCGGCCTGGCTGACTGAGCTCACTATGGAACACACGTACGACATTTTTCGGCGGCTGGTTAACCGTACGGCCGTACTGTTAGGGTTTGGTCATGGGGTTTCGAATCGACGACCTGCATCATGTGCAACTGCTGATCCCGCCGGGCGGTGAGGGGGAGGCCCGGGCGTTCTACAGCGGCGTGCTCGGGATGGCCGAGATCGTCAAGCCGCCGGTGCTGGCCGCGCGGGGTGGCTGCTGGTTCCGCGGCGGCGGCTGGGAGGTGCATCTCTCGCCGGTCCCCGATTTCGCCCCGGCCCGCAAGGCGCATCCCGGCGTGCTGATCAGTGGCCTGGACGCGCTGGCCACGACGCTGGAGGCCGCCGGCCACCCGGTCGAGTGGGATCCACACTTCCCGGGTCACCGGCGGCTCTACTCAGCCGACGCGCACGGCAACCGGCTGGAGTTCCTGGAGCGGATCACGGGTTGAAATAGGGGTCCCGGCCCAGCGACTTGAGCGCCCGGAAGGCCCGCTTGTCCCCGCTGAGCTGGAACTGCTGGTTGGGCCCGTTGCCCTCGGGGTCGGACTCGAAATAGGCGACGGCCTTGATCTGTTTGTTGACCTTGAAGGTCCGCTCCGCGTCCTTGAGCCATTGGGCCCGCGACTCCGAGCCCCACGCCTTCGCCACACCGAACTCGCCGATGATGATCGGTTTCGGTCGCTGGGCGGCCCAGTCGAGGAAGGGTCCCATCAGCGTCCCGATCGGCTGGAACTCGAAGCCGGCGTAGACGTCGACACAGGTCCAGTCGACCTGGTCGTCGCCGGGGTAGAAGGCCGGGGCGTCGCCGCGGATGAACCCCTCGGCGGTCGGGCACCACACCCAGGACACGTTCTCGGCCCGCTCCTCGCGGAAGATCTTGCGGACGTACCTCCAGGCGGCGATGTAGTCCTCGCCGGACCACATGGTGGCCTGGAGGTTGGGCCGGTCCATCTCCCACCGCATCCGCAGCAGCACCGGTTTCCGGATCTTCCGGATCGCGACCGCCTGCTTCCGGATCAGCTCGTCGTGCTCGCCGGCCAGGATGGACCGATTGTCCCCGGTCGCCCAGCTGATCATGAGGTTCGCCCCGTCGGCGAGGAACGCCTGGTCCGACGGGGTACCCATCAGCTGGTCGAACCGCCGGTAGGTGTTGATGAAGTCGAGCCGCCGGCCGATCGACTCCTCCAGTCCGCCGACCGCGGTGAGCCGCCCGACGTGGGTCAGCTCGTCCGGCTTGATCCAGGCGCCGAAGTAGGCCCCTTTCTCCGGCGGCTCGAACGGCCCGGCCTCGAACGGTCCCGGGTTGACGGCGACCGCGCGCGGCGGCGCCGACAGGTCGGGCGAGGGGGCCGGTGGCGGCGGCTCGTCACCACCCGAGCAGCCGCCCACGAGTATCAACGATGCCGAAAAGGCCAGAAGGAGCCTACGCATGGATCCGCCGCGCCGTGTAGAGCACGTTCACCGCGTACCCGTCACTACCCGGCAGACGCCGCGCCGCCGCGTCCGCGAGCCGGGCCATCCGGTTGTCGTGCAGCGACGGCGTGAGCATGGAGAAGCCACGCCGTTCCACGATCTCGAAGCCGTGCCGTTCCAGCAGCTTCTCCACCTGCGTGTGGGAGAGCTCGGCGAACCAGCGTTCCCCGTCGTGCCGCCGGGCCCGCAGGTGCCGCACCGATCCGGCGTTGCCGTGGTTCTCCACCACGAGCAGCCCCGACCCGCGGTGCGGCAGCACCTTGGCCGCGAACGCCAGGGCGCGGTCCCGGACGCCCTCGTTCACGTTGAGCAGCAGCCGGAAGATCGTGACGACCGCCGGGAAGCCGGCCGCCACCGGCTGCGGCACGGGGCCGTCACCGGTCACCCGGTGCCAGTAGGCGCGTGATCCGACATCGGCCGCCTTCGCCAGCATCTCGGCCGACGTGTCGTACCCGTGTGCCTCCCGGACCAGGCCGTGCAGCGCGCGGATCGCCCGCCCGGTGCCGCAGGCGAAGTCGTGGTGCACCGGCGGATTCTCGACGAACTCCCGGCGCACGAGCGACCGCAGGTAGTCGCGCTGCCGGTCGTTGATCCGCGACGCGTAGCTGTCCGGTGCGTACGTCACGGTCTCGTACTTCTCGACCGCCTCGGCGTCCTGGAACACCGCGGTGTAGTCGCTGGTCAACTCTTCCTCCTGAATGCGGCGAGCATCAACGGGCCGCGGAGCAGCCACGCTCCCGCGGCGTAGGCCGGAACGGCGGCCACGACAGCCGCCGGGACGAGAACGACGAAGCCGAAACACCCGATCGCCAGCGCGGCCGCGCAGAGGGTGCCGGTTCCGAAGGGGTGCATCCGGGTGCCGTGACAGACCTGCGCGAGGGGCAGCAGGTTGTTGACCACCATGGCCCCGGCCAGGCCGGCCGCGGCGCCGAGCGCGCCCCACCGCGGGATCAGCAGCACGTCGAGGCCGATGGTGACGGTCAGCGCGATCAGCACGTTGCCGAGATTCGCCGAAGTGCGGCCGGCCATCGCGAGGACCATGTCGACCATGCCGCAGCCGGTCGCCACCAGCATCGCGGAGGCCAGCACGAGCACCACCGGCACGCCCGCGGCGTAGCCTTCGCCGAACAGGCGCAGGTAGCGAGGCGCGAACGCGATCACCAGCAGGCAGATCGGCCAGGTGACGAGCACCAGCCAGCCGGTCGCGATCTGGTAGAGCCGCCGCGCGGCCGCGTGGTCACCGGTGCTCAGCGCCTCGGCGAGCCGCGGCTGCACCGACTGCGACAGACCCTGGTTGGCGAACTGGATCAGCACCACGAACCGGCCCGCCACCGCGTAGACGGCGGCCGGTGCCAGCCCGCCCAGCGCCGCGACCAGCAGCACGTCGACCCGTTGCAGGGCGAGCTGCGCGACGGCAGCCACCGCCCGCGGCGCGGTGAAGATCCAGAAATCCCGGCGCAGCCGCCGTCGTTCGGTCCCGGTGCCGCGCTTCTCCCGATCGAGTCCCGAGGTGTACGCCCTCCGCGCCGCGAATCCAGCCAGGATCGCCACCGGCAGATACGGCGCGGCCCAGGCGAACGCGAAGACCGGCAGCGAGGCGGCCGCCCCCATCGCCGCCACCCCGGCCGCCCCCACGGCGACCAGTTGCAGCCCGCTGCGCAGCACCCGGTCCAGCAGCACGGTCGGCCGCATGCTCCGATAGCCGCGGGTGACGGTGAGCAGCACGTCGGTGAGCGCCTGCAACGGCACGAAGACGGCGAGGACCCGCAGCCCGGTGGTGTGATCGGCGACGACCTGCGGCGACTCGCCGGCGGTGAGGTGGGCGATCCACGGCGCGGCCAGCCACATCGTCACCGCCAGGACCAGCGAGACCACCGCGACCGGGGGCAGGCCGGACCGCAGACACGCGCCCAGCAGGTGGTGCTGCCCGGTGGCCCGCAGGCGGGCCGGCCAGTAGACCAGGCCGGTGTTCGTGCCCAGTTTGGACAGCCCGCCGACCAGCACGAACGCGGCCGTCGCGGCGAAGAACGCGCCCGCCTGCTCGGGCCCGAGCGCCCGCGCCACGATCCAGGTGACGACGACTCCGGTGCCGCCGGCCAGCGCCGAGCCGGCGATGTTCGCCAGTCCGCCGCGGGCCGCGCCGCGAGCCGCCCGTTCCGGGGCCGGTGTGGTGGTGTCCGCCGTCACCCGCGGCGCCACACCGGGGTGTGCCCCAGCCACCCGGCCAGCGCCTCGTCGTGCGACCGGTAGTAGTCGCTCAGGTCACGGCGCAGGCCCGGGTCCATGTCGGACTGCCGCGGGCGGGCGTTGTGCTGCTCGAACCGGGGGAGCGGAAGTCCCGTCGGCAGCCCGAGGAACCGGCACACCTCGTCGTAGACGTCGGCCGGTTCGGTGAAGAAACGCTCGCTCTCCACCACGTGGATCCGTTCCCGGCCGACGTGCTGGGCCATCACGCTCAGGTAGCGGGCGTACTCGCCACGGGCCCGGTACGCGTGGTGCTGGTGGGCGAAGCTGTAGTAGGCGGGATCCTGAGCGAGCCGGTCCTCCTCACGGTGCAGCCGGGCCGGTTCCAGGGTCAGCGCCGACCCGAAGTCGTGCTCGGTGTCGTAGGCGCGGGCCACCTCGTGGTGGTGCTGCGAGAAGGCGCGTTCGACCGGGTCGCGGACCAGGACCACGAGCTTGGCGTACGGCAGGTCGCTGGCGATCCGGGCGGCCGCCTGCGGGTGGTACATGTAGTACGGGCTGGATTCGAAGGTCTGTGCGCGTACCCCGTACTTCTCGGCGACCCGTTCCGCGCTGCGCAGCGTCGGGAAGTGCCCGCGGTACCACTCCGGCCCGCGCCGGTAGGACGTGTCGAAGTAGTGCACGCCCTTGTGCAGCACCGCCTTGAGTACCACCGGGTGTGCCGCGAGCGCCCGGTACAGCGACGTGGTCCCGCACCGCTGTCCGCCGCAGATCAGGAACGACGGCAGCATCCGGCTCTCCGCGGTGAGCCGGCCGTAGGAACGGGACCCGAGGTGGACCACCCGTTTCACCGGCGACGGCAGGTTGCGAACATGCATGGTTACAGCTCCTCAACGCGCCGGATCAACACCGGCAACAGCCAGGTCCCGAGTACGCCCAGCCGGGCGCCCGCCTCGGCCTGCTTGTCGGTCAGGTAACGGACGGCGAGGTCGACCAGGTAGAGCAGGGCGGTGATCTCGCGGGCCACCGGCGCCACCCCGAACGGGGCGAGCAGCTCGTCGGCCCGGAGCACGGTCGCCTCGACCGCGGCCCGGGCGTCACCGGTGGACTGGATGCGTTTCTGCAGCTCGTGGTGGATGGCGTCGAAGCCGAGCGGCACGCCGGTGGCGAATCGTTCCCAGTCCCAGACGAGCAGCGTCTCGGCGAGGTTCGCCATGTTCCAGGGGGCCCAGTCGCCGTGCCAGGCTCCGTACCGCAGCGCGGTCTCGCCGCTGTGCGCGGCCAGCACGTCGACGGCGGCGGCCAGTCCCGCGCCCTCCGGCCGGTCCGCGACCGCGGCGAGCCGTCCGCGCAGCTCGTGCCAGTAGCCGCTGCCGGTGAGCCGTCCGGAGGTGATCCCGCAGCAGGTGGCGATGTCGATCATCGCGGCGGTCAGGCGGCGCGGGGCGAGCGGAGCCCGGGGCAGCCAGACCGGAAGCGCCGACTGCACCAGCACCTGCATGCCGCGCCAGGTGCCGGCGTGCAGTACCCGCGGGACGGTCAGCTTGCTCAGCCCGCTGCCGGCGAGCGCGGTGAGCGCGGCCGTCTCCGACTTGACCAGGCTGCGGGTGAGCGGCCCGGTGCCCAGCTTGCCGAAGGCGAAGGTGTCGCCGTCCGGGCTGAGCAACTGGAGCACCGGTTTGCGGTTGGCCCGCGCCGGGCCGATGTGGAGACTCACCGCCAGGTCGCGGCGCAGCGCGTCGCTGAGGTGGCCGTCGATGCCGGCCGACACCGGGCCGGTCACCCGGATCCGGTCCCGGAAGAGCAGGCCGGTGGCGCGGGCGTGCACGGCGGCCACCACGGCGTCGCGCTTGAGCCGGCCGATCCGGGACTGCGGCTCGGCGTAACGGCGTACCGCGGCCGCGGCGACCGTGGGGGAGAGCGTCGGCACCAGCAGCCGGGGGCGGTGCAGATTGGGGACGACGAGGTACTCGGCGACCAGCGGGCCGGGAGACCCGTCCGTCCGGCACGGTTCGGGGTAGAGCAGGGCCAGCACCTCGGTGAGGTACTGCGTCCGGAGCGCGGCGTCCTCTACCGTCAGTTCCGCGGGGGCGGTCTTGACCGGGCTCAATGATTGTTCCCCTCTGTCCAGTTGCGCCAGAGCAGCGCGTATGCCAGAACCATGAAGGCCAGAGGGGTGACCAGCGAGTTGTACCAGAGCATCGCAGAGAAGGACGTCACGAGCGCCGCGCTGCCGGCGATCCCGATCGGGCTCCGGTCGCGGCGGAAGCGCCACAGGCCGTACGCGAAGAAACCCAGATAGCCGACGGTGCCGGCCGCGCCGTGCGCGTAGATCAGCTGCCACAGCTGCCCGTTGCCGCCGACGGTGAAGTTGCCGCAGCGTTCGCAGCCCGCGCTCTCGCCCACGGTGATCGAGTTGCGCCCGCCGAGGGTGTTGCGGGTGCCGCCGTAGCCGATCACCGGGGAGCCGGTGAACCCGTCGAGGGCCTTGTCGATGAGGAACGAGCGGACCCCGTTGGACTTGCCGTTGTCCAGCCGGGCCTGCACGGTGTCACCGAGCGGGGTGGCGATCATGGCGACCGTCAGCGCGGCCGCGGCCACCGGCAGCGCGGCGAGGATCCACAGCCGCCCGGCCAGCACGTAGCGGACCGCCACGTAGGCGATCAGCAGCCCGACGCCGATCCACAGGCCCCGGTTCAGCGACGCCACGGCCGGCACCACCGAGACGGCCAGGCAGAGCACGGCCAGCAGCTTCCGGCCGGAGCCGCGGGTCCACCAGGCGGCCACCACCAGCCATGGCGCGAGCAGGCAGAAGTTGTTGCCCCAGGTGTTCGTGTAACCCCACGGGGCGGCCGGGCGCGGTTTCTCCCCGCCGACCAGGTCCATGATCTGCGCGGCGTACGGGTGGACCAGCGACCGGACGAAACCCTTGTTGCGTACGCCCGACGGCAGCAGCCACTCCACCGGCGAGGTGAACTCGAAGTTCCCGGCCACCATGCCGAGCAGCCCACCCGCCACGGTCAGGACGAACATCCCGGCGAGCAGCCGCACCAACCGGCGGCGGGACAGTTCCGCCTCGGTCAGGTTTCCGGCGTAGATCAGCAGGACGGTCAGGGACCCGTACATCGAAAGCTTGTAGACGACGGCGACCAGACGCTCGCTCGCGCGTTCCGGAACCGTGCCCGCCGGGTCCGCGCCCAGCGCGGCGATGCTCACCACCACCGCGATCAGAAAGATCGCCCACCACGCGAAGCCCGGCGGCATCCGCAGCGTGCGGCCCGCCGCACGTCGCCGGATCAGCAGGAACAGCATCGCCACGGCGGTCATCGGGAAGATCAGCACGCCCAGGCCGAGCGCCCACCACAGGGGATAGAGCAGCAGGATGCCGGCGACCGGCCAGGACGGGAGCGTGCGGTTCTTGGTGGGTCGTGGGGCGGGCCCGGCGTGCGCTGCCGCCGCGACCGCTGTCACTTGTCGTCGCCCTCCGCGGCGCCCGCGCTGGTGAGGTCGGCGACCGGCGTGGCGTCGACGTCGTCCCGGTCACCGGGCCGCTGCCGGCCGGCATAGGCCAGCGGTTGCGTCGCGCCGTCGTCCTCGATGTCGATCTCGGTCTCGGTCTCGTCGGGGGCCGGCAGGGTGACCGCCGGCGCGATCAGGTCACTCGGCCGCATGGCGGGCAGCCGGGGCATGACGACCGTGCCGAGCAGTTTCGTGCCGACCCGGCGCATCTGCTCGGTGGCGTCCACCAGGGCGGGCCGCTTCGAGCGGCGCAGCTCGACCGCGAGGATCGCCGCGTCGGCCAGGCTGGCCAGGCTCTGGGCGTCGGCGCTGCTGCTCGTCGACGGTGCCTCGATCACCACGTACCCACTCTGCTTGCGCAGTGCCTGCAGGGTGTCCTTGAGCCGCTGCGACTGCATCAGCCCGGCCGCGGTGGCCGCGCCCCCGGTGGTGATCACCCGCAGCGACGGGATGCGCGGGGTGCGCTGGAGGGCGCGGGACAGGCTCACCCGTCCGGCCAGCAGATCGGAGAGGCCGGGCATCGCCGAGACGCCGAACATCCGCGCCAGCGGCGCGGCGTCGATCACACTGTCCGGCAGGTGCGCGCCGATCAGCACCACGTCGTTGCCGGTACGCGCCAGCGCCGCCGCCAGGTTCGCGGCGACCAGCGTGCTCGCCGAGCCACGGCTGGTCCCGGTGACCACGATGACCTGGTCGTCCTCGTCCAGGGAGGCCAGCACCTCGTTGCGCAGCCGGTTGAAGACTCGACCACCCGGGCCGTACGGCTGGAGCACGTCGTCGAAGTGCGGGGTGCTGCGCTCGTCCAGTGCCGCGAGTACCGGCACGCGGCCCCGGTCGCGGACGTCGGACGGGGTGACCAGCCGCCGGTCGAACCGTTCCCGCAGGTAGGCGAGCCCGAGCCCGAGCAGCAGCCCGAGCATGCCGCCGGTGCCGATGTTGAGCCACGCGTTGGGGCTGGTCGGCTCCTCCGGCAGGCGGGAGTCGCTGATGATGCTGCCGCCACCGACCATCGTGGTGGTCAGCTCGTTGAGCCGCCCGGTCAGAGAGTTGAGCTGGTTCTGCGAGTTGTTGCGCAGGCTCTGCAGGTTGCCCTCGGAGGAGCTGCCCTTGGCGGCCGCCGCCAGCTTCCCGTTGATCCCGGCCAGCATCGTGGTGAGCTGCCGGACCTTGAGGTTCAGCGAGCGGATCCGCTTGTCCAACTGGGAACGGGCGGTCTCCTCGCGGTTGCGCAGGTACGCCTCCGCGAACGCGTGCGACCCGGCCTGCGCCTTCCGCGGGTCGTCCGCCTTGAAGGTGATCACCAGGACGGTGGTGTTCGCCGGCACCTGCACCGACACCGACTTGGCCAGCTCGATCGGGGACACGTCGGTGCGGAGGAGGCCGGCCGCCTTCACCGCGACCGCGCCGGACCCGACCAGCTGCGCCTCGGTGTCCAGGTTGACCGTGCCCTTGGTCCGGCCGCCCTCGGCGTTGGTGTCCTGGCTGACCGACTCCACGAGCACCGAGGCGGACGACTCGTAGACCTTCGGCATGGCCTGTGTCAGGACCGCGCCGCCACCCAGGCCGGCACCCGTGGCCACCAGGGCGATCCACCAGTGGCGGCGGAACGCACCGAGGTAGTGCGAGAGATCGGATGAGGGGCGAGACGGTTCCATCAGTCCTCGGCGGCCCTTCCGGGAAAAGAGTGTCGGTTTGGGCGTTTCGCCCCGAAGGGCTAACGTCGCACTCCCGCCGCAAGTGATGGGTTTATCCCATTTTGGGCTCCACCCAACCGTTTTCGACCAGATGACTGAGCACCATCTCGACCGCTTCCGGAACTGTCATCGTGGTGGTGTCCACGGTCAGTTCGGCATCGGTCGGCTCCTCGTACGGGTCGTCGATGCCGGTCATTCCGCGCAACTGCCCGGCCCGGGCCCGCGCATACAGACCCTTGCGGTCCCGGCTCTCGCACACCTCCAGCGGCGTGGCCACGTGCACCAGGACGAACCCGGCACCGGCCTCGACCGCCATCTGCCGGGCCGCCGCACGGGCCGCCTCGTAGGGCGCGATCGGACAGGCGACCGCCATGCCCCGGTGCCGGCCCACCTCGGCCGCCACCCAGCCGATCCGGCGCACGTTACGGTCCCGGTCGGCCTTGCTGAAGCCCAGCCCGGCGGTCAGCTCGCGGCGCACCACGTCACCGTCGAGCAGCGTGATGGTGCGATCCCCGTTCTCCCGCATGGCGTCGGCCAGGTTGCGGGCGATCGTCGACTTGCCCGAACCGGACAGTCCGGTGAAGAAGACCACCAGGCCGCGGTGCCGCCGCGGCGGGCGCACCCGGGACAGCTCCTTGGCCACGGCCGGCGGCGTGTGCCACTCGGGCAGCGGGAAACCCCGGTCCAGCAGGTCGTCGATCTCGGCCGGGGTCATCGCGAGACGGCGGTTGCGCGGCGGGATGTCGTCGCGCCAGCGCCACTGCCCGTCGCGGTTGTCGTAGGCCAGCTCGCGCGGCACCAGCACGCGCACACCCGCCCCGGAAAGGGTGTCGCCGGTGGACAGCACGTGACTGACGCCATAGGCGGACGCCACCCGGGCCCGCAGCAGCGCGTCGCGCATCTCGTCGCCGCGGGTCAGCAGCGGCACCGCGACAACCGTCGCCGGAGGCATCCGGTCGCGTGCCGCGAAGATCGAGCGGACCAGCGCTTCCGGCGGCAGGCCGTCCGGCCCCGGCCCGCTGACCGGGATCAAAATCAAGAGATGAGCAGCCAGCGTACGGGCAGCGTGCGCGATCTGCGCCAGTTGCGGCCGGTGCAGTGGCCGGTCGGCGATGACGCCAAGCACGCGGCCCGGTGGGAGCAGCGCCCGGACCTCCTCCGGCGTGCGGCGCAGGCGCTGGAACGGGCCGTGCCCGCCGTCGCCCATCCGCCGCACCGGGCCGCCGATGCCGAACCGGTTCTCCCCGGTCCGCCAGACGTCGGCCACCTCGATCGCGGCGACCGGTGCGCCCTCCGGGTCGGTCAGCACCAGCGTGCGGCGCCCCGGGTCGGCCGGGTCCAGTGCGGACGCCACCTCTCCGGGGACCTCGCACGTCACCGGCACCGGCCACGACGTGCCGTCGGCGAGCCGGCCGCGACGCGCCAGGGACGCCAGGTCGGCACGGCCCAGGAACCCGGTCAGGGGAGCGTAGGCACCGGAGAGCAGCAGCTCGAGGTCGGCCAGCTCATAGGGGCGCGGGGTGAAGGAGGGCGCGTCCCGGAGGACGTCCTCGGGTAGTACCGAACCATTCACTTCGAATCCCCCTGAAGCTGTTTGGGGGACAGTTTCCCAGGCGCTGTCGAACCGGTCGAGTCGGGATCTCAGTCCAATCCTGATCTCTCCCCGGTAAGGATGAAAGCTGCCAAACATTCTTTCTGGTTTAAATCATGATGATACTGGACATTTTGCCGTGATCCTTTGATACTCGGCCCTTGTGAGAAAGTCCCTGCAACTCGTCGCCCTGACCATGGCCATCACTGTGTCGATGACGGCGACGCTCTCCTGGGCGTACACCGATGGCCTGCAGCCTCCGGCGAACTATCCGGTGGAGCCCGGGGAGCGCGCCTGCCGTACCGGGTCGAGGCTGGTCCCCACCTGCGGCATCCTCTGGGGAGTGGCGCCCGGAGCACGTACCGAGGCCCGCGGCGTGCAGGCGCTCTCCGAGTTCGAGCGCAAGACCGGCCGGCACCAGGCGATCTTCCACGCCTACCACCGCGGCATCCGGCGGGTCTTCCCGACCGAGCAGGAGATCGCCATCTCCCGCGAGCCCGGCCGCAAGCGCATCCTGCTGCTCAACTGGAAACCGGAGAGCACCACCTGGGCCCGGATCGCCCGCGGCGACCGCGCCACCGACCGGTTCCTGGACCGGCTGGCCGTCCACATCCGGCAGAACTACCGGGAGAAGTTCTTCTTCGCGATCCACCACGAGGCCGAGGACCAGGTCCGCGAGCGGGCCGGCTCCGGCTACACCGCCCGCGACTACGCGGCCATGTTCCGGCACGTGGTGAAGCGCCTGCGCGCCAGGGGCGCCCACAACGTGGTGACCGTTCTGGTCCACATGGCCTACGTGCCGCACACCACCAAGAGCTGGTTCCAGCAGATGTACCCGGGCAACGACGTGGTCGACTGGATCGGCTTCGACACCTACTCCTACAGCGACCCCGGGTACGGCCACGGCGACTTCGACGAGCTGCTCAACCGCCGGTCGGCGAGCAAGCCGCACTGGCCCGGGTTCTACAACTGGGTGACCCGCCGGCACCCCGGGAAACCGCTCATGGTCGCCGAGTGGGGTGTCTGGTTCTCCAAGCGCAACCCCGACCACATGGCCGAGTTCTACCGCGAGGTCGGCGAGCAGATCAACCGGTTCCCGAAGATCAAGGCGATGGTGCACTTCGAGACCCCGTCCAACCACAAGGGCCAGGACTCGTCGGTGGACAGCACACCGGACGCGCTACGCGAGTACCGCCGTCTCGGCCGGCTCCCGGTCTTCCAGGTGTCCGTCGGCTGATGCGGTGACATGCCATGATGTCCGGATGCCTGACAACGATGACCTTGTCGTATTCGAGCGTCTTCGGTCGGCCTGGCAGACCCACCGCACCCCGATCGCGGATCACCTCGCTCCCGGTCTGACCGAGACCGAGCTGGAGACGATCGAGGCCACGGCCGGACTGGTGCTCCCGGCCGAGCTACGCCGATGGTGGGGATGGCATGACGGTGTGCAGCGCCGGATCGCCGGCACATCGCTGGGACCGGAGAGCCTTCTGGGTGCCGGTCCCTGGGAGCTGCTGTCGTTGTCCGAGGCGCTGCGGTACCGGGACCTCATGGTTCAGCTGACCGAGGAGTTCGAGGAGGACGACGAGGTCCGCTGGCTGCCCGAGTGGTTGCCCGTCGTGCACTTCGACGGCAGCTACCTCTTCGCCACCTGCGGGGCTCCCCGGGCCGAGCGGTCGGAGGTGCGCCGCTGGACCAAAGTGCCCGACGATCCGTACACCGTCCGCGCTCCATCCTGGACCGCCGCGGTGGAGACCTTCACCGGCCTGCTGGAGAGCGGGGTTCACCCCGCCGACGGTCGTCTCCGCGGTCTCATGTGAGCCGCCGGGAGGCCGGATCCGTTCCGGCCTCCCGGCGTTCGATCAGCAGATGTAGAACGACTTGTTGGTCTGGTGGACGTCCGCGACCAGCGGGACCGTCAGGAACGGCGTGCCGTTGGCGTACAGCTCCGGGACGAACCCGGGCCATGCCTGGGTGTTCCAGATGGCCGACTTGACGTTGCACTCCTTCTTCTTGGAGAGGCCGTTCAGCACCGCGCCCTCCTGACCGTTCTCCGTCTTCAGGGTCAGGCCGAGCTGCGTGCTGATCGGCGCGTCCTCACCGCCGGTGTGGAACGCCCAGGCGACACCCTGCTCGGAGGCGAAGAACGGGAACTCGTCGCACTCCATCGGGAACCCGTCCGAGCCCGCGGGCCGGGGAGTCGGGCACGTCGTCTGACCGAACCGCGGCTCGTTGAGCCAGCCCCGTGCCCAGCTCTTCTCCTTCTCCTCGTTGCTGGCGAAGTTCTGCACCACCCACGCCGGGTAGCGCTTGAGGCCCGCGTCGTCGTTACGGGTCGCACTGGCGGCGTCCGCGATCGTGGGGAAGAAGATCGCGATCTTCATGCAGGGGTCGTCGAACATGCCGCCGCGACGTGTCAGGTCGAGGCATCGCTGCGCCGCGTCGGCGGCCTGTGCGTCGGTGATGGTCCAGCGGTCGCCCCGGCGAGTGTCCACATAGTCGATGATCCGCTGTTTGATCGTCTCGAGCGGGCTGTCGCCGCGGAGCACCGAGTTCACCATGTAGGCCATCTGCTGCTGTCCCGTGGAGTTCGGGTGCCAGCTCCCGGCGCCGGGATCGGAGTCCCCGCTGCCGTCCTCCGACTTGCCGAGCACCGCCTCGGTCCACCGGGCGTCGTCCTCACCGGACAGGATGTTCTGGCAGGCCCAGTGCTTGCTCTCGTCGTCCTCGACGATGCGCCACCGCAGTGTCGAGTTGATGTAGCGGATGTCGACACCCTCGTCGTGGATCTCCGAGACCGCCTTCATGGTCGCCGCGGTCAGGTGATGCGTCAGCTCGTTCAGGAACACGCCGGTGACCCCGCTCATGCCCCAGCACGTGCCGTTCGCCTCCTCGTCCGGCCGCATCTGCGGGTAACCGACCACCACGATCTTCGCGTTCGGGGCCCGCCGGTGGATCGCACGATAGGTCGCCTTGAGCTTCGCCGGCAGCCAGTCCCTGATCAGCTTGGTCTCGTAGACGTTGAGCGCTTCCGGGTCGACCTTGTCGTTGTTGCGGGTCAGCTTGTAGTCGTCGAGCTCGCACCCGTCGGCCAGTCGCAGGATGCAGCCCCGCAGCACCTCGGCGAACCGGGCGTCGTTGCCGCCGATGGAGATCGTCACGTGGGTGGTGTCCACGTCGAGATACCCCTGATCGACCTGGGTCATCTCGCCGTGCTGGAACCTCGCCGACCCCCAGTCGGTGTGCCCGGCCGAGTCCGAGGCCGCGGGCGGATTGTTCACCGCCTCGGTGGCCACGGCTGTCGTCGTCGCGCCGGAGCAGGCGAGGAACGCGAAGGAGGCCTGCCCGGCCGCCGCCTGCTGCTCGATCGTCTGATCGGATCCGGGCAGCTTGATCTGACGCGGGTACGCCCCGGTGGTCGAGCGGTGACAGGCGTTGTTGTCGGTCGGCCCGCCGTTGCCGCGCTTCACATCGCTGTTGCGGTCGTACGGGGCGGTGCCCTCACCGGAGGAGTACGAGTCACCCAGCGCCACGTACTGAGCGGCCGGCTTCGACGTCGGCGTGAACGCGACCGCGTCGAAGACGATGCTGTCGCTGCCCATGCCGTCCGGGGTCTCGTTGGTCAGCGTCACGCTCGCCCGGCCGGAGAGCGGGAAGACCCCGAGGTCGACCCAGCGGTTCTGCTGCCAGGTCTGGTTGACCACCCGGTACCGGGTCTGCCCGTTGCCCAGATCGATGACGTACCTGGCCTGCTGGCTCCAGGCGCCGTGGTCGGGGACGGAGACCTGGATCCGGGTCCACCCGGTCATCGACTCGGCCAGCTTCCACGTGCCGCTGACCTTCAGCTTCCCGCCGAGGTGCCCCGGCTGACGGGTGTGACCACGCCAGAAGTGGGCACCGAACCCGGCGCCGATCTGGTGCAGGTCGACCTTCGACGGATACAGCCCCGAGGAGTCGGAGGCGAAGTTCAGGGAGAAGTCGCCGCCGTCCGTCCAGTCCCGCGCGCATGGCCGTACCAATGGCACGGTCTTCTCGATGTTGTCGATGACCTTGGCGCCCGGCAGCAGTCCCGAGGTGTCGCACTTCGGGGGGAAGCTGGTGCCGTCGTCCTGGTAGGCGTAACCCGGGTCGAACCGCAGCACCTCGTTGCCGCAGGTGCCGCAGGCCTGACCGATGGCGCCGCAGATGTCGGAGGCACAGCCGTCACCGGCCGGCCCCTTCCAAGCGACCGGTTCGTGATACCAGCACCGAAGGTCGTACAACCCGCTGGCGTTCTTGTGCAGGCAGGGACCGGCCGGCTCGTTCTGCACGTCCGGGTCGTTCGGCTTCACCGACGCGTTCGGGTCGCAGTCGTTGGACACGTTGCAGAAGACCTTCCGGTCCGGCTTGGCCTTGAACCGGGCGTCGGTCGTGGACCACCAGG
Organism: Actinoplanes subglobosus; assembly: GCF_042650585.1. Classification (NCBI taxonomy): domain Bacteria; kingdom Bacillati; phylum Actinomycetota; class Actinomycetes; order Micromonosporales; family Micromonosporaceae; genus Actinoplanes; species Actinoplanes subglobosus. The sequence goes on along the minus strand of NZ_JBHSBL010000012.1, from coordinate 28,735 downwards.
CCGCCCGGTAACCGGCCACGTCCGTGGTCGGCGACTCGGCCGACGTGATCGGGTGCCCGGCCCAGCCCAGGATCTTCTCCGGGTACGGCCACTTCTGCGGCGTGCGGGCGTCGTCGTAGGTGATCTCGAGGAAGGCCTTGCGCTGCGGGTCGTAACGCGGGTTGATCGGGTTGTTCAGCCAGCCCACGCCCCACGGCTCGCCGGTGGCCTTCTTCTGGTACATCCCGGAGTTGTAGGCCCAGAGCGCGAAGAACCAGTTCTCCAGGTGTGCCGGGTTGGCGTCGTGCACCTTCAGCCCGGCCTGGTAGGTCTGGTTCCACTTGTCCTGGAGGATCCGCGCGCCGGCCGCCACGTTGGCCGCGAAGTCGAGCGCGACCGCCCGCTGGACCTGGTAGTCCAGTGAGGTCTCGACCTTGTTGCCGGCGTCGTCGGTCTTCTCCTTACCGGCCAGCCGCATGCCGTCGGTGACCTGGGTGAGCCCGTAACCGCAGTCGGAGTCCGCCCAGTGGATGTCCCAGTCGTCGTCGCCGGTGCTGTTGTAGATGTCCCGGCCGTAGAAGTTGCCGATCAGCGGGTTGGCCGTCACACCGGGCAGCGCGTACCGGGCCGCCTGCCACATGTTCGACTCCTGGGCGATGACGCCGAGCATGATCTGGGCGGGAATGCGTCCACCGGTCACCAGTTCGATGCGAGGGAAGTACTGCCGGAGGGTGTAGGCCGGCATGCCGAGGTTCTTCCAGTTCGCCTCGCGCCGCAGGTCCAGCGAGCCGGTGATCACCTGGTCGACGGCCCATTCCACCTGGCGCGGTTTCGGCTGGATCGCCTGGTTCTGCGGATCGTTGCGGGCGACCGCGCAGTACCGCTCGTCGACCCCCTCGGACGCCTCGGACGGCGAGCCGGCCGAGGCCACCCGCGCCTGCGGAGCTGCGGAGCCCAGCGCGGGGCTGGGCTCCAGGCCCTTGGCGGCGGCCGCGTTCTCTGCGGCGGTGGCCGTGGCCTCCTCGGTGGTGACCACGTCGAACTGAAGCGCCGAACCGGTGGCCGGCGCCACCGCGTCGATGCGGGCCGGCTCGGCCGCGGACGGGTCCGGCTGCCGGAGCCGGGGGTCCTCGGTCCCGGCCGACCGGACACGGGTCAGTGCCAGGTCACCGGTGGCCGAGACCTCGCTGCTCGCGGGCACAGAGAGGCGCCGCACCCCGGACGGCAGGGCAGCAATGTGGGTGGTGGTGCCGGTGACGAAGGACCGGCCACCGGAGCCGCGAGCCAGGCCGATCTCGGCCTCCGGGCCCTCGGCGAGCTTGGCCGGTTTCGCGCCGGACCGGCGGGGCAGGCGCTTGACACGGACGAGGTCCTCGGCGCTGTCCATGAACGTGACGTTCCCCGAGGCGTCCGGGACGAGCCGGAAGGCTACGCCGTCCGTGTCCGCCAGCCGCTTGATCTTCGCGGAACGGTCCACCTCGACGAGCCCGCTCCCGCCGGCCGCGACGACCTTGTCACCCACCGGCACTGGCGAGCTGAGCTCGGTCTCCAGCACGATGGGCGCAGAGAGCTTCCCCTTCGCGGCGTCGAGCGTGAACATCCGGCTCTGCACGGGCTGGTTCGGGTCGTCGACCCGCTCGCCGCCGTACTGGCTCAGGACAGCGGTCTCGGCGGCGCCACAGCCGGGGTTGTAGTAGGCGAGCGAGGTCTGCACGGCCAGCTTGGTCACCTTGCCGCTGGTCAGATCGACGGTGGCGGTGAATCCGCCGCGATCGAACAGGTCAGGCTTGTTGGTGAAGGTCCGCGGCGCGTAGACGACCACCAGCCTGCGCCCGGACCCGGTGAGACACGCGTTCCCGATCCAGGAGTCCGCGTCGAAGCCGGGCTCGGCCAGGGTGGTGACGGTCTCCCAGGTGTAGCCCGTCCGTGCCGTCGCAGCCAGGACGTGCAGGCCGCTCGCGTCGCCGTTGAGGGTCCAGGCGACATCGGACGACTTCTTCCAGCCGGGCCGCAGAACCTTGTCGCGGACGCTCGGATCGACGGTGTTCTTCTCCGGATCGTCCCGTAGATCGATCGTCACAGCCGGGTCCGGCGTGGGCGCCGGAGCGGCCGGGGGCGCGGCCGCGGCTGGAATAGGAACACCGACGACGGCCGCAGCCAGGCTGAGTGTCAGCCCGACAGCGCCGGCCCGGCGCAGGATCCCCGTGTGTTTGGTGTGCATCAACCTGTCCCGAGTCGCACGAACGCGCCGAGCGCATCCATGATCTTGATTGCGGAGGAAAAGATTCCATCAATTTCAAGGAGGTTCGGCTGCCCCCGGTTATGTGTCCTGAGTCACACGTGTCGGGAGTGAAACTGAGAGCGGGCTGAGAAACCCTGAGTCGGCCTCAGGGGAACTCCGGATCCGAATCCGTGCGGCCGCTTTCTAGGCTGAGCGCGTGACCATCATCGTTACGGACGGGCTGACCAAGACGTACGGCGGCGGGGTGACCGCCCTCGCGGACCTGACCGTCGCCGTCGATGCCGGCGTCATCGGACTGGTCGGCGCCAACGGCGCCGGCAAGAGCACCTTCATCAAGATCATGCTCGGACTGCTGCCGCCGAGCAGCGGCAGCGTCCGGGTCTTCGACCTCGACCCGGTCACCCAGACCGACCGGGTCCGCGCGCGGGTCGGCTACATGCCGGAGAACGACTGCCTGCCGCCGGACGTCTCGGCCGCCGAGTTCGTGACCCATCTGGCCCGGATGAGCGGCCTGCCGAAGACGGCGGCCCGCGAGCGTGCCTCCGAGGCGCTGCGGCACGTCGGGCTCTACGAGGAGCGCTACCGGCAGATCGGCGGCTACTCGACCGGCATGAAGCAGCGGGTCAAGCTGGCCCAGGCTCTCGTGCACGACCCCGACCTGCTGCTGCTCGACGAGCCGACCAACGGGCTCGACCCGGCCGGCCGCGACGCCATGCTCAACCTGGTCCACCGGATCGGCAACGAGTTCGGCATCTCCGTGGTCGTCTGCTCCCACCTGCTCGGCGAGGTCGAGCGGATCTGCGACTCCCTGATCGCGATCGAGGGCGGCCGCCTGCTGCGCGCCGACCGGATCTCCTCGATGACCGAGGCGTCCGACATCCTCGCGGTCGAGGTCGCCGACGGCATGGACGAGCTGGCCGCGGCCCTCGCCCAGCGGGGCCTGGCGGTCACCCGGGAGGGCCGGCTGCTTCTCGTGCCGCTGGAGTCGGACGAGGCGTACGACCGGATCCTGCACGCCGTCACCGATCTCGACCTCAACCTGCACCGCCTGGACCAGCGTCGGCACCGCGTCGCCGAGCTCTTCACCACGAAGGAGACGGCCGATGTCTGAGGCCGGCGTCATCCATGACATCGGATACCAGCGTTACGACGGCCCGCGACTGGGCCGGTTCGCGATGCAGCAGGCGCTCTACGTGCACGGGCTGCGCGCGGCGTTCGGTCTGGGCCGTTCCGCCAAGGCGAAGATCTTCCCCTGGCTCGTCTTCGGCATCATGCTGCTGGTCGCGGTGATCGTCGCCGCGATCCGCTCCCTCACCGGCGAGTCGGTGATCAGCTACCTCGACTTCGCCGGACAGATGAGCTTCCTGATCATCTTCTTCACCGCGATCGTGGCACCCCAGCTGGTCTCCCGCGATCTGCGCGCCGGCACCCTCCCGCTGTACTTCAGTCGTCCCCTGCGGGCCGCCGACTACGTCTCGGCCAAGTTCGCCGCCATGGTCAGCGCGGTCTGGCTGCTGCTCGGCGTGCCGCAGTTCATCATGTTCCTCGGCGCCGCGTTCACCACCAAAGACGGCGTCAAAGGCGTGTTCAACGAGATCGGCGACCTCCTGCCCGGCTGGGGTTACAGCCTTCTTTGGGCGCTCACGTTCGCCGGCATCGGCCTGCTCGTCGCCTCCTTCACCGGCAAGCAGGCGTTCGCGGCCGGTGGCATCGTGGCGGTCTTCCTGGTGACCACGCCGATCGTCGGGGTGCTCAGCTCGCTGCCGTCCACCACCGCCAACCAGCTGGCCTTCCTGTCCAGCCCGATGTTCCTGCTCGCCGGGGTCGGGCAGTGGATGGGTGGCAACTTCGACATGGAGCTCGGCCGGTTCGGCCCGATCTACGGCATCGAGACGGTCTGCCTGATCGCCGCCTGCCTCCTCATCCTGCTGGCCCGCTACCGGAAGGTGGCCTCGCTGTGACCACCCAGACGCTCCCGGCGCAGACGCCCACCACCACCGGCGTGGTCGAGTTGTCCACCGTCTCCCGGTGGTACGGCAACGTCGTCGCGGTCAACGACATCTCCATGTCGCTGCACCCCGGCGTGACCGGCCTGCTCGGGCCGAACGGCGCCGGCAAGACCACCGTGCTGCACATGATGGCCGGATTCCTGTCGCCCTCCCGCGGCACCGTCACCATCGACGGCAAGCCCACCTGGCGCAACCCGTCGATCTACCGTGACCTAGGCCTGGTCACCGAGCGGGAGGCGGTGCACGGCTTCCTCACCGCCCGCCAGTTCGTCACGGCCTGCGCCAAGATGCAGAAACTGCCCGACCCGGCCGGGGCCGCCCAGCGCGCACTGGAGCTGGTCGAGATGACCGGTGCCGCCGAGCGCCGCATCGAGACCTTCTCCAAGGGCATGCGCCAGCGCACCCGGGTCGCCGCCGCCCTGGTGCACGAGCCGCGGGTGCTGCTGCTCGACGAGCCGTTCAACGGCATGGACCCGCGCCAGCGGATGCACATGATGGAGCTGCTGCACCGCCTCGGCGACAACGGGCACACCATCCTGTTCAGCTCGCACATCCTGGAGGAGGTCGAGCAGGTCGCCGGGCTGGTCCAGGTGATCGTGGCCGGTCGCCTCGCCGCCTCCGGCGACTACCGCAAGATCCGTCGCCTGATGACCAACCGGCCGCACGTGTTCGCCGTGCGCAGCTCCGACGACCGCCGGCTGGCCGTCGCGCTGATCGGCGAGAAGTCGGTCGCCGGCATCGAGATCGAGGCCACCGGCCTCACCGTGCGGGCCTCCGACTATGGCAGCTTCACCCGCGCGCTGCCCCGCATCGCTCTCGACCAGGGCATCCGGCTGCGCCAGGTGGTGCCGTCCGACGAGTCCCTGGAGAGCGTCTTCTCCTACCTGCTGGAGGGCTGATGTCCACGGTCGCTTTCATCACCGCGCGCGGCCTCTTCGGCCGGCGCCGGGCACTGCTGCTCCTGCCACTGCCCCTGCTGCTGATCGGTCTGGCCGCGATCTGCCGCGCCTACGACGTGTCACCCGACATGTGGGGCCAGGCGGTCATCGTCGGCCTGGGCCTGACCGTGGTGCTCCCGGTCGTGGCCCTGATCGTCGGCACCGGCGTCCTCGGCTCCGAGGTCGACGACGGCACGATCGTGCACATCCTCACCAAGCCGCTGCCCCGCTACGAGATCATCCTGGCGAAATTCGCGGTGGCCGCCTCGGTCACCGCCGTGGTCGCCGCAGTGCCGCTCTTCGTCACCGGCGCCCTGGCCGGTTCGGTCAAACTCGGCGGCGCCCTGGCCGTCGCCTCGGTGGTCGGCGCGCTGGCGTACTCCGCGTTGTTCCTGCTCTTCAGCCTGCTCAGCCGGCGCCCGGTGCTGGTCGGCCTGGTCTACATCCTGGTCTGGGAAGGCCTGCTCGGAAACTTCGTCTCCGGCACGAAGAACCTGGCCATCGGCCAGTACGTCATCACCATCGCCGACAAGATCGCCCCGACCGCGATCATCGAGTCGACGATCGGCATGACCACGGCCATCGTGATGAGCGCGATCTTCATCGTCCTCGGCACCCTGGCGGCGATCAACCGCCTGGCCTCGTTCAGCGTGGCCGGCGAAACCAGCTGACCATTCCACCCGACCCGGCCCGCGTCCCCTTCACGGAGACGCGGGCCGTCGCATTTCGTGGACATTCAGGGCCGTCCTTCACAAGGCTCGGACGCCCACCATCAACCAGCGCGACGAGGGTAACTGAGGTCACAACACATCGATTTACTTAGCCGCGACAGCCATCTATGGTTTGGGATCAGCTCGGTCTCGGGGGATCGGCGGTTCCGATGGCAGAGCCATGTGTTCGTTCCACCGTGTCTTCCCTCGTGCCCTGTGGTGAGTGATCCAAGGCAACGGGGGAAAGCAGAGGATGAGGCCGAATCCAGCACGGCAGAGGCTCGGCGTCGTCGGCCTGCTCGCACTCCTCTTCTCTCTGATGGTCGTTCCCCAGCCGGCCATAGCTGCCGACGTGCCGCATCTGCGGGTCATGCCGCTCGGCGACTCGATCACCGCCGGTGCGGGCAGCAGCCGCGGACGCGGCTATCGGGAACCGCTGTGGTACAAGGTCCGGAACCAGACGGCGTTCACCATGGACTTCGTCGGGTCGCAGCGTGAGGGCGCGGTTCCGGACCCGCAACACGAGGGCCACAGGCAGTGGAAGATCAAAGACATCGACGGCAATGTCGAGTCCTGGCTGACCTCGTACTCACCGGATGTCGTGCTGCTGCACATCGGGATCAACGATCTGGACAAGGGAGGCGACCCGGAGGGCGCGTCGGACGACCTCGAGGACCTACTCACCAAGATCTTCACCGCGAAACCGGGCGTCACGGTGATCCTGGCCGGCCTCCTGCCGTCCGCACCGGTGGCGGCGCAGGCGGCCCGGTTCAACATCGCCGCACAACAGATCGTCGCGGACCGTGCGGCGGCCGGCGACCGGATCCGATACGTGGAGTTCCCGGTCACCGCCGACCAGATGACCGACCGCCTGCACCCGGCCGACACGGGTTACGCGGTGATCGCCGAGACGTACTTCACCGCCCTGCGGCAGGTGGTCGCCGAAGGCGGAACGACCACGTCTCCGGCGCCGTCCGGAAGTGCGCCGGAGACGTCCAGCAAGGTGCGGTGGGCCGACTTCGACGGCGACGGGCAGGACGACTACTGGCTGATCGCCGACGGCGGCGCGGTGCAGGTGTGGCTCAACCGCGACAACGGCAACTGGTGGAACCAGGGCCAGGTCGGATCCGGCCTCACCAGCAACCGCAGGCAGGTGCGGTTCGCGGACTTCGACGGCGACGGCAGGGACGACTACCTGTGGATCACCTCGACCGGTGCGGTCCGGGTCTACCTGAACCGCGGTGGTGACGCCGGCGACGGATGGCCGCTGGTGGGACAGGTGGCGCCCGGCATGACCGCGAACGCCGACCAGGTCCGGTTCGCTGACTTCGACGGAGACGGGAAAACGGACTACTTCCTGATCAGCGAGACCGGCGTAGTGAACGTCCAGCTGAACCGCGGCGGCGACGGTCACGGCGGCTGGCTCAACCTCGGCAAGGTCGCCGGTGGCCTGACCACTGATGCGACCCGGGTGCGCCTGACCGATTACGACGGCGACGGCAGGGTCGACTACGTGTGGATCGACGAGAACGGCGCGGTCCAGGCCTGGCTGAACCGAGGAGGCGACGGCCGCGGCGGCTGGCAGGGCCTCGGCCAGGTGGCCCTCGGGGCAACGACCGACCACGACCAGGTGCGGTTCGCCCAGTACACCACTGACACCCGAGCCGACTACGTGCGAGTCAACCTGAACGGCGCGGTCGACGTCTGGACCAACGGAACCGGCGGTTGGTCCGGCCCCCAGCGCATCGCCGGAGGCGCCGTCATCGAGTGACGAGTTCAGGAATCAGTAGCAGTCGTCGTCGAATCATGTTGAGAGAGAGTCATTTCAATTGCGTAATGTTCGTCGTTCCATAGCGGTCCTCGCGATGGGAGCCCTGGCAGCGGCTGTCGGCTTCGTCAGTCAGCCGGCCAGCGCCGAGGCGGCAGCTGACGAGCCGTCGTCCATCGTCGAGGATTTCAGCTATCCGAATGCTGAGGACATCACCGGGGTCAAGTTGATCCGCGGTGACGGGAACATCACCTACGTCGGTTGCAGCGAAGAGAACGTGAGCCTGGCGGTCTGGAGTTATACGGCGTCACAGCCGTTCTGCTTCCGGATCGTCGGCAAGACCGGCCACCTCACTGTCGAACTTCAGCAGGTCTACGGCTTCCGCAACTACGAGGACTTCGCCGTCGGAGCCACCGTGAGCCTCAACGGTGCCCCAGCCACGGGTGCGATCGTTCCGGCGGACGACTGGCTCGGGGTCGGCTCCGGTAGTAGCACCGGTGGCCAAGTGGCGATGCTGGAGATCCGCGTCTGACCTGTCGTTCCGGAAACCGGTTCAGCCGCTGTGATGCGGCGCAGCGCGGGTGGTTTCTCGGCCGCACGGTGACTAAGACCGTCCAGGTGGGGCCACGGTGCGCGAAGCAGAGAAGCGTCAAGTCGGTCTGCCGGTCGGCACTCAACGGTGTCGGCAGGCAGACCGGTCGTCTTTGAGGGAGCGATCGTTGGCAACTCGAATATTCAAATATCCCCGGAAACGGGAAGGGCGACCGGCGGCCCATATCGCCGTCACAGTAGTCGCCTCTATCGTCGCTACCGCCGGGGTAGTGGTTCCCTGGCCGTCGTCGGCGGCTGCCACGCCGCTGGCCGAGGAAGTCGTCAATGACGTCGGCATGCAGCGGCAGGTCGTACTTTCCCTGATGCAGTCCGGCGACAGCGAACTCGCTCGCGCCGCACGGACCGCTCTGCTCGGCACCGACGTGGATTTCCAGAAGTTCTTCACGGAAGAGCTGACGGGGCTCGAGGAGAGAAATTCCAGGGTCGAGGTTCTCCGTCTCCTCGAGAGCGGTGGTCCGGCTGTCCGTGCCGCCGCGAAGCAGGCACTTGATGCGGGAACGCATCTCGACCGGGAGAACTTCATCTACTTCGGCTTCGACAGCGCCTGGGTGCAGGACGAGCGATCCCGGGCGCTGCAGGTCAAGGAAGGTGGAGCATTCGCGGTCCAGCAGGCGGCCAAGCAGGCGCTGGACGGCGGAGACGCGGCGATCACCAAGTTCCTGCTGGAAGGACAGTTCGTCGCGCGAGCTCATGACGAGAGGGCACAGGCTCTCGCGATCATGTCCGGCGGTGGTGCGGCCACCAGGGAGATGGCCAAAGCCGCGCTCGATGCGGGTCCGGACGCGATTCATGAATTCGTGACGACCGGTGCTGAGATCAGCCGGGCCCGGGACAAGACGCTCGAATCCGTCACTGAACTCGCCGAGCAGGCACAAGCGGCGCTGAAGAAGGCGGAACAGGACACCGAAGCGGCCAAGGAGGCGTCCGCCAAGGCGGTCACCGCGGCGAACAACGCCAAAGCCGCCGCCGAGCTGGCAGCCAAGGAGACCTTGGAGGCCAAGGACTCCGCGAAGAAGGCGGCTGCCGCCGCGGGGCGTGCAGCGGACGCCGCAGCCGCAGCAGCCAGGGCCGCTGAGGACGCCATCGACGCGGCGGCCGAGGCGTACTCCGCAGCGACGGCAGCCGCGGATGCGGCAGCCAAAGCCGCCGCTGCCGCGGTGATGGCCAGCAACGCCGCGGCCACGGCCAACGGCGAGGCCGTGAAAGCGATCATCGACGAGGGCAACGTCAAGGGCGCCCGGGATGCGGCAAATCAAGCACTCGGTATCGCGATAGCCGCGGAGCACGCTTCGATGGCTGCGGAACAGGCGTCGCTCGTCGCAAAGAACTCGGCCAGTGCGGCACTCTCCGTGGCGTCGGCTGCCGCCCATGCTGACGCCGCCGCCGCGGCGGCTGACGACGCCCGGGCGAACTCCGGGCTGGCCGGAGCTGAAGCAGACCGGGCACGCAACAATGCCGCCCGTGCGCGTGCGGCCGCTGCCCGGGCGACCAAGTCTGCGCAGAAGGCTGTGGCGCTGGCGAACAGGGCTGCCGACGAGGCAGCGGAATCCGGCCGCATGGCAGCCGACGCGGCGAAGCATGCCCGGGCCGCTGCTGCCGCCGCCAACAAGGCCGCTGATGAGGCAGGACAGGCTGCCGATCGTGCGGCGCAGTCTCGAACCCATGCGGCGAACGCGATCGCGTCCGCGAATGCCGCCACCAAAGCCGCCGGCCAGGCAGCGGATGTCGCGAACCTTGCGACGCAGGCCGAGAACGACCGGATCCAGCTTTTGCAGGAAGAGGGCGTCGCCAGGGCTGCCGTCGACCTGAAGGTGGACCGGGCGATCCGCGCCAGTGCGGCCTGGGATGCCCAGGCGAAGGACCGCCAGAACGCTGAGACCAAGGCGCTCATCGCCGCAGCCAGGGCGCCGGGGGCCACCTCCGAATTGTTGCTCGGCCAGGGCCGGCAAGCGGCCATGGACCTGATCACGGTCGGGGGCTCGTACACGAAGGCCGCGGCCGAGGAAGCCCTGACCGGCGGTGAAGACGACCTGCGCTACTTCTTCACCACGGGACTCGAGGCAGCGGAGGAACAGGACGACCGGGCTCGTGTCGCCCACATCGCCGAGACCGCGGACGTCGCCGGGCTCAAAGCCGCCGCCGAGACGGCCTTGACCGGATCGATCGAAGACGTCCGGCAATTCATGCGAGACCGTTCCTATCCCGGCAAGGGAAACGACGACCGCGCCGCGATCCTCAGGACGATGTCACTCGGGTCCGCCAGCCATGCGGCGGGGTCCACAGCGCTGGACGGCACTGACGCCGATCGGAATGAGTATCTCGCGCGCGGTCAGTACGCGGCGGCGGAACATGACGAGAGGGCGAAGATCCTCAGCATCCTCTCGGCGAATCCCGCACCCGGTCCCGAGGTTCAGGCCGCCGGCAAGATCGCATTGGCGGGGCCGGAGCCGTACATGCGGGGCTTCCTCACCGCGGGACATGCCGCTGCCCTGGAGCGCGACCAGCTTCTCCTGACCCATCAGCACCGCGTCGCGGTCAAGGTGGCCGAGGCGGCGAAGGCGGCCGGCCTCGCGAACGAAGCCGCATTCAAGGCGGCTGAGTATGCGGAGACCGCGAACAAGGCCGAGGCGAAGGCCGCGGAGTACCGCGCACAGGCGATCGCCTCGGCCAACGAGGCGGCGGGTTACGCCACCAAGGCAGCGGATTCCGCGGCAGCGGCCCAGAGATCCGCCGCGGAGGCGGCAGCATCTTCGGCGCGGGCGAACCAGGCGGCTGCCGCAGCACGAGCCGACGCGCAGAAGGCAGACCAGTCCGCAGCGGACGCCCGGTACTCCGCATATCTGGCCGACCAGCACGCGGACGAGGCCGCAGAGTACGCGGCCGATGCGAGGGCCTCGGCTGAGGCTGCGCAGAAGACTCGCCTCGAGATTGAGCAGGCGTACGAGGACGCGTACGCCTTCGCCATTGCAAAGATCAATGAGGAGGAGGAGGCGCGCCGGAACAACCCTGATTCCGAGGGCAAGAAATGCAACCGTCCACCAGGCCTTGCTGACCCCTCCTGCTACCCCGACCTGCCGGGGATGCCCCGTAACGCGGACTCGGGCGAGACCGTCTGCTGGAGTTACGCGGTCGAGGAGGGAAACACGCGCTGCGGCTACTACGTCGTCACGGACGAACAGCGGCGCATCCTCGAGCAAGAGTGGGAGTACATGCAGAGCCTCAACATGTGCATGCTCTGGGGACAGTGCGCTCTTGCCTACCTCATGCTCAACGTCACGCTCGACAGCGACGCCATGATGAACGACCCGGACATGATGGGCGACACGTCGGCGGAGGTCGCCTCTCAGAAGCGGCTCGACATGTTGATGCGCCAGTTGCGTGAGGCCATGGAGCGCAGCTGTGTGCGGGAGAACAGCTTCGACGCCGACACCCTCGTGCTCATGGGTGACGGCACGGCCAAGCCCATCAGCGATGTCCAGGTGCACGATTTCGTCCTGGCCACCGATCCGGTCACCGGACGGACGGGCAGCCGTGAGGTCACCGACCTTCATCTGAATCAGGACAGCGACCTGGCCGACATCCAGGTTCGCGGGCCGGACGGCCTCATCGACACGGTCAACACCACACAGGAGCATCCGTTCTGGAGCGTGGGCGATCGGTCCTGGACACACGCGGAGAACCTCGACGCGGGAGATCGTCTGTCGGTGGCGGGCTCCGGCGAAGCCACCGTCGTGCACACCAGGTCGTTCACCGGCCAGCAGCCCATGTACAACCTGTCGGTCGACGACCTGAACTCCTACTACGTGTTCGTCGGCGTAAACGCGGTACTCGTTCACAACGATCCGCCAGGCCCTGACCTGTGTGATCTGGAGGCCATGGAGCAAGCGCTTTCTCATCTTCCATGGGAGCCGCATACGTTAAAGAAGCATGTGAACGTAAGCCCGAGCCGTGCCACTGAATTGGCACAGGGCTCCGATGGTGGAACCAATGGGGTCTGGGCCAACAAGGCGACTGCTCAAACTGTTGTAAACACTCACTTGCGCAGGAAGGGCATCATGGATCAGATCAAGAAGATGCCCTTCGGTGAAAATAGAACCTTCAAGGGAAAAATTAATAACCAGGAGCTCGGCTGGGTTGCTAAATCGGACGGAACTTTCATTCGCGAAAAAGTCTACTGCTATTCTGTCGTGATCCGTAAAGACAAGTCGATCAAGGCGAAAGAAAAGTGGTATGTCTTCACCTCGTACCCTCGAACATGTACTAAGGATGAGTGAGGTGACGACCATAGACTCCCATACCGGGATCCCGATCCTGGCGAGTCGGTTCCACGAGGATTGGTACCTGATGGGAAGCCTGTCCGAGGTGATCGCCGACGCCTGCAAGCACACGGTGTCGCGTCATGTGCTGAGCCATGACGCCGAACTCCTGCGCTCCGGGCTCTCTTCGATTGATGTGGAAAAGCTGTGGCTGTCATGTCTCGACGGCTCGTTCACCTTCGGGCCGGAAGGGACGGTGGCCTCGGGCCCGGCCCTGATGGAAATGATCCTGCAGGAGTGCCGGCGTTTCGGAGTGGAGGAGCCGACCTACCGGGCCGACTTCTCCGAAGGGTATCGGGATGCCGTGGTCGCCGAGGTGAAGGCGTTCGGTGAGGAGGGGTACCCGTTGATGTCGGGGCGTCTGCTTCGGTGCGCGGACAAATGCTCACCCGACCTCGCGTTCCGCTTCCTGCTGGAGACGTATCACGCTCTAAGCGTCGATATTGATGAGAGCCGGTACGAGAGCCTGCGGAAGATCGGTGAGGGCCTCGGCTATGACCCGCTGGTGGTAGTGCGAGTCGCGGCTCTGGTGGAGGACGCCTGAAATGAGCGAGCCCCGTCCCGGAGCGGGACGGGGCTCGTTTCGTGCGGCGGCGGTCAGCCGGTGTTGCGCATGCCGGCGGCGATGCCGTTGACCGTGGTCAGGAGGGCACGCTCCAAGGCCGTCGAATCGGACGGGCCTCGGCGGGCGCCCGGGGCCGTCGGGAGCTGGCGGCCCGCCTCGCCCAGGTCGCGGTACTGGCGCAGCAGCGCCACCTGCAGGTGGTGCAGCGGCTCCAGGTACGTGTCGCGGACGCTCAGGGTGCGGGACAGCTCCGGCTGGTTCGACAGGATCTCGGTGCCGCCGGTGATGGCCAGCACCTCCTGCACGGTCAGCGCGTACTCCTGCTCGATCTTGTCGAAGATCGGCCGCAGCTCCTCGGGGACCAGCGTCTCCACGTAGCGGCGGGCGATCGACAGGTCGGTCTTGGCCAGCATCATCTCGACGTTCGACAGGAACGTGCGGAAGAACTGCCAGTTGCCGTGCATCGCGTCCAGCTCGGCGCCCAGGCCGGCGGCGCGGACCGCGGCCAGGCCGGTGCCGACACCGAACCAGCCGGGGACGATCTGCCTGGTCTGGGTCCAGCCGAACACCCACGGGATGGCCCGCAGGCCACCCAGGCCGGCGTCCGCGTTGGGGCGTTTCGCCGGGCGGGAGCCGATGTTGAGGGCGCCCAGCAGCTCCGTCGGCGTGGCGGCCCAGAAGTAGGCGGCCAGGTCCGGGTCCTCGACGAGCGAGCGGTACCGGGTGAACGCCGCGTCCGACGCGGTGTCCATGACCGAGTCCCACACCTCGAGGCGGACCGGGTCGACGGAGATGCTGGTGTGCAGCAGCGTCGCCTGGAGCACGGCGGCGACCGTGAGCTCCAGATTTTCCCGGGCCAGGGCGGGCACCGTGTACTTGTCGGAGATGACCTCACCCTGCTCGGTCACCTTGATCGCGCCGTCGAGCGTGCCGTACGGCTGCGCCAGCACCGCCTCGTGCGTGGGGCCGCCACCGCGACCGACCGTACCGCCGCGCCCGTGGAAGAGACGCAGACGGACGCCGTGCCGGGCCGCGACGTCACGCAGCGACCGCTGTGCCTTGTGGATCCGCCACTGGCTGGTGGTGATCCCGGCCTCCTTGTTGGAGTCCGAGTAGCCGAGCATGATCTCCTGCACGTCGCCGCGGGCGCGGACGATCTCCCGGTAGGCCGGGATGGAGAGCATCTCGTCGAGCAGGTCACCGCCGGCGTCGAGCTCGGCCGGGGTCTCCAGCAGCGGGATGATGTCGACCTGGGCGCGGCCGGTGTGGATGTCGACGAGGCCGGCCTCGCGGGCCAGCACCGCGGCGGCGAGCACGTCGTCGACACCGAGGGTCATCGAGATGATGTACGACTCGATGACGTCGTCACCGAATCGGGCCTGCGACTCCCGGATGGTGTGGAACACGTCGAACGTCTTGCGGGCCGCGTCGGTGAGCGGGGTGTCGATGTTGGACAGCGGCCGCCGCCCGGTCAGTTCGGCGGCGAGCAGCTTCGTCCGGGACGGACGGTCCAGCTCGGCGTAGTCGTCGACCTCGCCGACCTGCGCATACATCTGCTGGAGCACCTCGTGGTGCTTCTCGGCGTGCTCACGCACGTCGAGGGTGGCCAGCTGCAGGCCGAACGCGGACGCCTGCCGGATCGCGGTGGCGACGACACCGACGGCGGGCAGCTGGCCGGAGTTGCGGGCCAGCGACGCGCGCATCAGCTCCAGGTCGGAGATCAGCTCGTCGGAGCCGAGGTAGTCGCGGCCGGCCACGTGCGGGGTGCCGTTGGTCAGCCGGGCCCGGGTGTTGGCCAGTTTCGCCTTGATCGCCCGGACCTTCAGACGGTACGGCTCCTCGGCGTTGACCCGGCGGAAGCGGCCCGCGACCTCGGGAAGATTGTCGAGGTCCTGGGCGAGGCTGGCGGACAGGTCGAGGGACACGCCACGCAGCCGCCGGGAGACCGACAGCTCGTCGATCAGCCGGTCCATCGCCTTCTCGGTGGCCTGGATGCCGTGCTCATGTTGGATGAGCAGCACCTCGCGGGTGACCTTGGGCGTGACGAACGGGTTGCCGTCCCGGTCGCCGCCGATCCACGTGCCGAAGGTGAGCGGCTTCGACGTGGGCGCGGTCTCCACACCGAGGCGGCGCAGTGTGTCGGCGAGGTCGTCGAGCACCTGCGGCGCGGCATCCGCGTACAGATCCTTCAGGTAGTAGACCGCGTTGCGGGCCTCGTCGGTCGGGTCCGGCCGGTCCAGGCGCAGCTCGTCGGTCTGCCAGAGCAGGTCGATCAGCTCGGCGAACCGCTTGGTGGAGGCCGTGGTGTCGGTCGCGCCGTAGAGGGCGGCGGCCGCGGACTCGGCGTCGAGGGAGTCGGCGACCTGACGCAGCTTCGACAGGATCGAGCGACGGGCGGCCTCGGTCGGGTGCGCGGTGAAGACGGGGCGGATCGCGAGCCGGCGCGCGGCGGCGGCGATCTCGTCGGCGGGCACGCCCTTCTCGGCGATCCGCTTGGCGGCCTGGTCGAGCCAGCCGCCGTTCTTCGCCCGGCGGCGCCGCAGCTCACGGGCGCGGTGCACCTGCTCGGTGATGTTCGCCAGATGGAAGTACGTGGAGAAGGCGCGGGCCAGCTTGGTGCCGGTGGTGATGTCCATGGCACCGAGCCGGTCGGCGGCGGCCGGGGCGTCCTGCCGGACCAGGGCGCGGATCTCCTCGACCAGGTCGAGCAGGGGACGGCCCTCTTGGCGGGCCAGGGTCTGACCGAGCAGCGTGCCGATCCGACGGATGTCGGCGCGGAGTGCGGCGTCGGGACCCTCCAGGTCGAGGTGGGCAGGCTCGTCGGACATCGGGGCGCTCCTTCGTTCGGATGGCTCCAGGACGGCGCTGTCCCGACTTCGCCGATGTTATCGGCGTACCCCGGTCAGGGGGTGAATTGAGTCAAGAGTCTCATGACCCGGTCAGTGAACGCGCATAGGCGGGGTACCACTGACCTGCGGCAGGAGCTCCGCCACCGCAGGCGCCGTCCGACTCTCCGGGACGCTTCACCCAGAGGTACGCATCGACGAGCTCCTGCCCGGTCCGCAGTGTCGGCGCGTGCCCGAGCCGTCGCCCGGGCGGGTTGCACCAGTGGCGGTCACCCCTGACCCGGCGGGCCGGGCCGTTGCCGTTGCGGCTGGTGTCGATGACGAAGTGCCGGCCGGCGAGGAGACGGGACAGCTCCCGCCCGTACCGCAGATTGGCTCTTGTGGTCTGGAAGTTGGCGACGTTGACCGCGAAGCCGCGGGCGCGGGTGGCGCCGGATCGTCGCAGTGCCGGCGCCATCCGTGCCGCGGAGATCCATCCGGGGTGACCGGCGTCGAGGTAGACCGCGACGCCCGGCTCGGCCCGCAGCGTGTCGACGGCATGGGCGAGCAGGGCGTAGCGGGCCGCCGCGGCCCGGGGGCCGAGGCAGCCGGAGACGGCGTGCGCGATCGCGTCCGGTTCGAGGATCACCAGCGCGCGGTGCCCGCGCAGGGCGGTCGCGATCGAGGAGATCCAGTTCCGGTACGTCAGATCGTTGCGCGCGCCGCCCGCCGAGTACTTCCTGCAGTCCCGATGCGGGATGAAGTAGAGCGTGACGACCGGTACCCGCCCCGCCGCGGCGGCCGCGGTGACCAGCCGCCGGGCCCGGTCGGCGAACCCGGGCCGGGCGTCGGTGAACCAGGTCGCCGCCGGCTGGTCGGCGATCCGCCGGATCACCGCGGCCTCGGCGTGCCGTCCCGACTTACGGAGATTGCGCAGGTAGCGCGGCGCGAGCCCACCCGGGTCGAGGTAGAGGCCGGTGGCCACCTCGACGGCCGGCGGGGTCCGCAGCGGTGCGGGCTCCGCCGGCTCGTGGAGGAGGGCGACCGCCCCGACGACGAGGCCGAGCAGGAGCGCGAGCAGTTGTGCCCGGTGGCCTCTCCGGTAGCGGTGCCGTGCCATCGCCCTCAGCGCACCCGCACCCAGCGAGCCACGGACGGTACGCCCTGGTCGTTCATGAGAAAAAGCATGTACCACCCGGAAGGTACTAGACCGGGCTTTTCTGGCACTGTCACCTCGACGGCGTCGCCACGGTTCGTCAGCCCGAGTGCGACCGACCGCTGGTCCACGTCGGTGACGTGGGTGACCGCGCTGGGCCGCAACAGCCGGGCCGAGACGATCCGGCTCGCGTCCGGGGTCTCGAACGTCGCGATGCCACCCCGGTCGACAGCCGACGGCCCGCCACCGATGACCGGCCGGTCGCCGCGGAAGAGGTACGGCGGACTGTAGATCTCGATCCGCTTCTCGAACGTGCCGGCGTTCTCCCCGGTCTCGTCGTAGAGCGGGTCACCGCCCAGGGTGATCACCCGGCCGTCGGGCAGCAGGATCGCCTCGGAGTGGTAGTTGCGGCCGACCGTCGACTCGGCGGCGGTCTCGAACACGTTGCGCCGCGGGTGGTAGATCTGCGCGTTGAACAGGTCGCTCCGTGGCTCCCCCCGATAGGTTCCGCCCCGGTAACCGGACGAGCCGCCGGTGGTCAGGACCGTGTCGTCCGGCAGCACCACCGTCGACAGGTAGCGGGCCGGTCTCGGCAGGTCCGGGCCCGGTTCGTAGCGCGGGCCGGCCGTGTCCAGGTCCGCGATGTCGGTCCGTGCCGTCGACTCCTCCGACTCGCCGACACCACCACCGCCGAGGATCATCACCCGCTGGTCCTGGGCCGGTGGCAGCAGCACCGACGAACTGGTCTCGTTCATCCCGGGGTCGCGCAGGCCGGGCACGGTCTGGAAGGTGTTGCGATCGACGTTCCACAGGCCGGGCGTACGACCCTCGACATCCGAGCCGTACCCGGAGTTGGAACCCGAGTAGAAGACCCGCCCGTCGGCCATCAGGTGCAGACCCGGATAGGTGGGGAAGTAGCGCTTCAGTTCGGGCGCGGCCACCCAGCGGCGCTGCTCGGGCAGGTAGCGCTCGTTGCGCCCGGGCAGGATCCGGCCGAACTGGTCCAGCCCGGAGACCGCGATCACGTCACCGCCGGTCAGGCCGATCAGGGTCGGGTACCAGCGGTGGTCCCGCATGTTCCCGGTGCGGACGTAGCGTTCGGTCAACGGGTCGAACTCGTAGGAGGTGCGGTCCCCGCCGTACTCCTGCTTCTCGCGGGTGATCTTCTCGGCGATGCCGTAGAGGTTGCGGGCGTCGGCGCCGGTCAGACCGTCGATCCGGTACTGGCCGGGAGCGGTCACCACCGGCCGGTCGCCCTTCGCGGCCGCGTCGGCCCACACCTCGCCCTCGCCGGCGTGCACCATCACCTGCCCGTGGTGGGTGACCTTGCGCGCGGCCGGCACCGTCACCTTCGACCGGGTCAGGTAGACCTCGCCGGTGGCCGAGAGCAGCCGGGTGCCCTTCGGGAAGACCCGCGGCCCGCCGTCCGGGGACTCGTTCTTGAACTTCATCACCCCGGCCGCGTGTTCGACGTCGGCTTCCAGCACCTCGTACGACTTGGTGCCCCCGGCCACCAGCAGCTTGCCGTCCGGCAGGAAGGTGTGCCCGGCGCAGAACACGTCGGTCGGCGTCGGCACCTCGGTGAACTCGTCGTCGCGGGGGTCGTAGAGAACGGTCCGGAACGACTTCTCCTCGAACGCGTCCTTGTTGTTGCCGCTGCCCGCGATGATCAGCACCTTGCCGGTGTGCAGCAGGGCGGCGTGGATGGCGTTGACCTTGAAGTCGCGGGGGACCGGCAGGCGGGCCCAGTGACCGTGACTCTCCTTGTAGGACTGACGATTGATCTGGTACGTGTGCAGCGCCTCACCGGCGACGGCGACCATCGGGCGGTTCGCGATCGCCACCACGGCCAGCACCACCAGCGTGACCAGGCCGCTCGTCAGCCGCCGAGCCGGAGAGGGACGCGAGCGGGGCTTCATACGGACGTTTCCTTCCTGCTGCGGAACAGCCACAACGTGACCGGGGTCAGGCAGATCGCGAGATTCAGGGCGGGCCAGGCGTACATGGCCGGGTCGACGTGGTCGACGAACGGGGAGACGATCAGCAGCCCGGCGTAGAGGGCGGCCCAGCGCAGGCCGGGCGCGAACGTGGCGAGCCGGTCCGGGCTCGTCGAGTCGCCCTTCGGCGTGACCACGAAACCGGACCCGCGGCGCAACAGCGCGGACAGGAACGACGACACGTAGACCGGGGTGCAGAGGGTCGACGCGAGCATCCCCGCCAGACCCGACGATCCGGACTTCTCGTGCGGGCTGACGTTGTGCCTGCGGTTGAAGAGGTAGAGACCGATCTGGAACAGCGCGGCGTCCACATAGAGCATCAACCAGACCTCACCCGGCACCTGTACGCCCTTCGCGCCCAGCAACAGGAAGCAGGCCGCGTTGAGCGCCCCGAGCAACCAGGCCGCCGCGGTCAGCGGGTAGTACGACATGAGCAGCCCGTACTGCAGCGCGCGGGCCGGACCGAGTCGCGCGAGCGTCCCGGCGAACCGGCGGACCACCACCTCGTCGGTGCCCCGCGACCAGCGGTGCTGCTGGGTGAAGTAGTCGGTCCACGACGACGGGCCCTCGCCGACGGCAAGCACGTCCGGCGTGTAGACCGAGGTCCAGCGGTTGCCGGTGGCCGGGTTGCGGGTCGCGTGCACCCGCAGGCTGGTGGCCATGTCCTCGGTGATCGAGTCCTGGAGGCCGTCGATCTGCTGGAGTGCCGCGATGCGGACCGCGTTGTTGGTGCCGACCAGCATGGCGATCCCGCGGTGGTTGCCGGCCCGCTGCAGCAGGGAGTGGAAGAGATACTGCTGCGACTCGGCCCAGCGGGTCACCCGGTTGTCGTAGTTGCCATAGATCTGCGGCCCGACCACGAACGCCACGTCCGGGTCGCGGAAGTAGCCGACGAGCCGTTCGCAGAAGTTCGGTGCGGGCACGTGGTCGGGGTCGACCGAGACGAAGACGTCGTACCCGGATCCGTGCGCCGTCAGCCACGAGTTGTAGTTGCCGTGCTTCGTCCTCGTCTTGTAGCGGCCCTTCGCCGTGTTGAAGTCGAGGTTCCCGCGCCGGGTGAAGTGGTGCACTCCGAGCCGCTTGCACATCAGCTTGACCACCGGGTCGTCACCCTCGTCGAGCAGCCACACGTCGTAGTGCCCGTCGTAACGGACCTCCCGGGCGGCCCGCAGGGTGCGCTCCACCATCTCGACCGGCTCCTTGCCGGGCACGATCGTGGTGAGGAACGCGATCCGCAGCGACGTGTCCGGCACGACGGGCTGCGGGTCACGTGCCCAGAGCGTCGCGAGACACAGCGTGACCACGTTGACCAGACGGAACAACTCGATCACCGCGGTCGCCACGATCATGAAGCCGGTGGCCAGGTAGAGCGTGGTGTGCAGGTCGTGGTCGGGCATCTCGATCGACGTGACCAGCCAGCCGAAGAAGGTGCTCTCGAACGCGAAGGCGAACAGCGTGATGAGCAGTGTCCGGATCGGACGGCGCCGGTCCAGCCGCCGCATCCGCACCCGGTAGGGCGCACCGTCCTCCGGCGCCTGCTCGGCCGGCCCGGCCAGCACGCTGTACGCGCTGTAGGCGGACTGCCGCGGCAGCAGGTGGGTGCTGTTCATCTCGTCGGCCGGCATCGCGGTACGGCCGGTCGGTGGCCGTTGCGGCGGGACCTTCCCGATCGTTATCGGGACAGGCTGAGTAACCCCGGGATCCTCCGGGGTGTGCACGATTCGCACGTTTTGCCCTCCCCCATTTCGTGCGCAACGTCCGGGGACTCTTCCACGGTTGCTTGGTCCACATGTCGGACATGCTGTGCGATAAGCCGTGGGGTGCGAGATCTGTCGGCGTGTCGGACTAAGCTGGGGGCACACCCCCGTCCACCACCTGGATCGGGGCTGTTCGTCGTGCCCTCGGGGGGTCACTCGTCATGCAACTGTCCGGTCTGATTCCCGCCGCCCTGCGCGATCGCGGCCTCGCCCGCGCGCGTGATCTCGCGGCCAAAGGCTTCGTCGACTCGGACTCGCTCGACCTGACCGCGCCGGTCTCGTTGCGCCCGTTCGTGGTGGCCACCGTCGCCGGCCCGGCCGATCTCGGCGGCGCCCAGCGCCCGGTCCTGGCCGTCACCGCCACCTCACGTGAGGCCGACGACCTGGCCGATGCCCTGGGCTGCCTGATCGATCCCGATCTGGTCGCCGTCTACCCGTCGTGGGAGACGCTGCCGCACGAGCGCCTGTCGCCGCGCTCCGACACCGTCGGCCGCCGCCTAGCCGTGCTGCGCCGCCTCGCCCATCCCGGCGACAGTCCGCTGCGGGTGGTCGTCGCGCCGGTCCGGTCGCTGTTGCAGCCCCAGCTCAAGGGGCTCGGCGACCTGGAGCCGGTGGAGCTGGTCACCGGCCGGGAAGCGGAGCTGGAGGGGGTCGCCCGGCGGCTCTCCGACATGGCCTACGCGCGGGTCGACCTGGTCACCAAGCGGGGCGAGTTCGCCGTCCGCGGCGGCATCCTCGACGTGTTCCCGCCCACCGACGAGCACCCGTCGCGGGTCGAGTTCTGGGGCGACGACGTCGAGGAGATCCGCACCTTCGCCGTCGCAGACCAGCGGACCATCGACCAGGTGCCGCGACTGTGGGCGCCGCCCTGCCGCGAGCTGCTGCTCACCCCGGCCGTCCGGGAGAGGGCGGCGGCGCTGTCCGCACAGCATCCCGAGCTGGCCGAGATCCTCGACAAACTGTCCGAGGGCATCCCGGTCGAGGGCATGGAGTCCCTGGCGCCGGCCCTGCTCAGCGGGACCGACAGCATGGAACTGCTGATCGACTGCATGCCCGCCGGGACACACGTCCTGCTCTGTGACCCGGAGCGGATCCGCACGCGGGCGCACGACCTCACCCGTACCTCCGATGAATTCCTCGAAGCGTCCTGGGCCGCGGCCGCCGTCGGAGGCCAGGCGCCGATCGACGTCGGCGCCGTGGCCTTCCGCAGCCTCGCCGACGTCCGGGCGCACGCGGCGGTCCTGCACCAGCCGTGGTGGACCGTCTCGCCGTTCGGCCTGGCCGACACCCCGACCCCGGACGAACCGCTCCCGTGGGAGGACAGCACCTCCGTCGAGGTGTCGCCGGATCTCGGCGACGCCGTCGCGGTGGCCGCACAGCCCGTTCCGCTCTACCACGGTGACACCGGGAAACTCGCCGGTGACCTCGCCGGATGGGCCGGCCAGGGCTGGGCGATCGCACTGGTCTTCGAGGGCAAGGGGACCGCGCAGCGGGCCGCCGAGCTGCTCCGCGACGCCGGCCTGGGCGTCACCGTGGTCGACTCGATCCCCTCGGCCATCACCGGCGGGCAGTTGCTGATCACCTGCGGCGGGCTCAACCACGGGTTCGTCGACGAGGCGTCCCGGCTCGCGGTGATCACCGGTAACGACATCTCCGGCGGCCGCGGTGCGTCCACGAAGGACATGCGCAAGCTGCCCGCCCGCCGGCGCAACACGATCGACCCGCTCGAGCTCAAGACCGGCGACTTCGTGGTCCACGAGCAGCACGGCATCGGCCGCTACATCGAGCTGGTGCAGCGCGCGGTCAACGGTGCCGAGCGTGAGTACCTGGTCATCGAGTACGCGGCGTCCAAGCGCGGCCAGCCCGGCGACCGGCTCTTCGTCCCCACCGACCAGCTCGACCAGCTCTCCCGCTACGTCGGCGGCGAGTCGCCCACGCTGCACAAGATGGGCGGCGCCGACTGGCAGAAGAGCAAGGCCCGCGCCAAGAAGGCGGTCAAGGAGATCGCCGCCCAGCTCATCCAGCTGTACGCGGCGCGCCAGGCCTCCTCGGGTCACGCCTTCGGGCCGGACACCCCGTGGCAGCGTGAGCTGGAGGACGCGTTCCCCTACACCGAGACACCCGACCAGATGGCCGCGATCGTCGAGGTCAAGCACGACATGGAGCTGCAGGTCCCGATGGACCGGCTGATCTGCGGCGACGTCGGTTACGGCAAGACCGAGATCGCGGTACGGGCGGCGTTCAAAGCCGTGCAGGACGGCAAGCAGGTGGCCGTGCTCGTGCCCACCACCCTGCTCGCCCAGCAGCACTTCAACACGTTCACCGAGCGGATGAGCCAGTTCCCGGTGCAGATCAAGCAGCTGTCCCGGTTCCAGACGCCGAAGGAGACCACCCTCACCCTGGAGGGCGCCGCCAACGGCACCGTCGACATCATCATCGGTACGCACCGCCTGCTCGCCAAGTCGACCCGGTTCAAGAACCTCGGGTTGATCATCGTCGACGAGGAGCAGCGTTTCGGCGTCGAGCACAAGGAGCAGCTCAAAGCCCTGCGCGCCTCGGTCGACGTGCTGACCATGTCGGCCACCCCGATCCCGCGGACCCTGGAGATGGCGATCACCGGCATCCGGGAGATGTCGACCATCGCCACCCCGCCGGAGGAGCGGCACCCGGTCCTCACCTACGTCGGCGCCTACGACGAGAAGCAGGTCGCCGCCGCCATCCACCGCGAGCTGCTCCGCGACGGCCAGGTCTTCTACCTGCACAACCGGGTCGAGTCGATCGACCGGGCCGCCCGCAAACTGCGTGAGCTGGTGCCCGAGGCCCGGGTCGCGGTGGCGCACGGCCAGATGAGCGAGGAACAGCTGGAGAAGGTGATGGTCGGCTTCTGGGAGAAGGAGTTCGACGTCCTGGTCTGCACCACGATCGTCGAGTCCGGCATCGACATCCCCAACGCCAACACCCTCATCCTGGAACGCGCCGACCTGCTCGGTCTGGCCCAGCTGCACCAGATCCGCGGCCGCGTCGGCCGGGGACGCGAGCGGGCGTACGCGTACTTCCTCTACCCCCGGGAAAAGCCGCTCACCGAGCACGCCCACGAGCGGCTGGCCACCATCGCCCAGCACACCGAGCTCGGCGCCGGTATGTACGTGGCGATGAAGGACCTGGAGATCCGCGGCGCCGGCAACCTGCTCGGCGGCGAGCAGTCCGGCCACATCGAGGGCGTCGGTTTCGACCTCTACGTGCGGATGGTCGGCGAGGCGGTGGCCCAGTTCAAGGGCGAACGCCAGGAGGAGGAGCCCGAGGTCAAGATCGACCTGCCGATCGACGCGCACCTGCCCACCGAGTACATCTCGGTCGAGCGCCTGCGCCTGGAGATGTACCGCAAACTCGCCGAGGCCCGCGACGACGCCCGCCTCGACGAGGTGGTCAGCGAGATGAAGGACCGGTACGGCGAACCGCCCGCCCCGGTCGTCAACCTGATCGCGGTCGCCCGTTTCCGGCAGGTGGCCCGCACCTACGGCCTGACCGACGTGTCGATGCAGGGTAAACACATCCGGTTCTCGCCGCTGGTCCTGCCCGACTCCAAGCAGCTGCGGCTCAAGCGCTACCACCCGGACTCGGTATACAAGACCGGCACCGACCAGGTCAGCGTCCCCCGGCCCAGCACCCGCCGGATCGGTGGCGAACTGCTGCGTGACCAGGCACTGCTCCAGTGGTGCGGGCAACTCCTCAAGGACGTCCTGGGCGAGCCGGTGAAAGCCGTCGCGGCCCGGGCGACGTAAATCACAATGCGCGTGAGAGAGTGTTGACCATGCTGCGTGCCCGCCGACTCGCCTCCGCTGTTGTCGCCGCGTCCCTCGCCGTGGGCGGCCTGTCCGCCTGCCGCTCGGAGTCATCCGTCGCCGCCTATATGGGCAGCGCCGGTGACATCTCCGTGCAGGAGGTCGACAAGATCTGGGACGAGGCCTACGACACTCTGACCGACAAGGCGAAGGCCGCGGCGGCGGAGGCCGGGAATGCCGAGACAGCCGAGCGGGCCCAGGTGCCGTTCACCCGGACCGAGGTCCTCCAGGCGCTCGTCGGCCACGAGATCTATGGCCGGATCGCCGCCAAGCACGGGGTCACGCTGCCCGCCGACGTGCCGTACGCGCAGTTCGCCGAGGAGAAGAAGCTGCCCGCCGACTCCACCTACGCGAAGCTCTACATCGACAACTACTACCTCCGCGGCCTGCTGACCCAGTCGCTGATCTCCACCGCCGCCCCGGCCGACGAGGACATGCGGTTCGTGTACGACCAGCTCGCCGCGAACGGTGGTGTCCAGCCCGGCCAGGACTACGCGTCGTGGAAGGCCGCGCAGGCCGAGCAGAACCTGCAGGCCGTGTCCGCCGCCGCCAGGCTCCGCGAGGAGGTCCGCGCCACCGCCGACGAGCTGCACGTCCGGCTCAACCCGCGGTATGCGTTCGACCTGACCGTGCTCGGCGTCGAGGCCCAGGCCGGCGCGATCGACCTGCTCACCGCCGACTTCGACGACCGCTGGGCGGTCCCGGTGGCCGATAGGCCTTGAGTACCAGGATCGTTCTGCTGGTCACCTCGCCGCGACTGCCGGCCGGGCTGCTGACCGCCGAGGCGTGGGACGCCGTCCGGGCGTATCCGGTCTTCGCCGGAGCCGACAGCGCCCAGGCCGACGCGCTGCGGGTCACCGGTGTCCCGGTCACCGTCCTCGACACCGACGCGCAGGGCCTGCTCGACGCGATCGACGGGCAGCCGGCCGCCGTCTGGCTCGCCGGACCCGACGGCGACCAGGCCTTCGCCCGGCAACTGGGGCTGCGTCTGGCCCGCGAGCCGGGCCTCGCCGAGCTGGAGCTGATGTACGGCTCCTGGGACCCGCCCGGTGCCCGGCTCCTCGACGCCGTCACCGTGATGGACCGGCTCGTCTCACCCGGCGGCGACCCGTGGAAACGGGAGCAGACACATCAGACGCTCGCCCCCTACCTGCTGGAGGAGAGCTACGAGGCGTACGACGCGATCACCGGCGGCGACCTCGGTGCGCTCCGTGAGGAACTCGGTGACGTCCTGCTCCAGGTGGTGTTGCACGCCCGCCTCGCCGAGGAGCACGACGGAACCGACGGGTGGACCATCGACGACGTGGCCGCCGGTCTCGTCGAGAAGATGATCCGCCGCAACCCGCACGTGTTCGCCGGTGAGCAGGTCGCCGACATCGAGGAGATCACCGCAAACTGGGAGCGGATCAAGCGCGAGGAGAAATCCCGCGACTCGGTCCTCGACGGGATCGCGCTCAGCCAGCCCGCGCTCGCCCTGGCCGCGAAGATCCTGCACCGGGTCGAGCGGGCCGGGATGTCCGTGCCGCCGCCCGCCGACGACGACCTCGGCAGCATCCTGTTGCGGGTGGTGGCCGAAGCCCGTGCGGCCGGTCTGGACGCGGAGGCCTCCCTGCGTGCTGCCACGCTTCTCTACGCCGACGCGGTGCGGGCGGCGGAGCAGGACTGTTCCTGACCTCCGTCGGCCGTTCGTGGCAGCGAAGCAGGGCCGTTTCTGACTTCCGGTTGCCGTTTCGGCGTTGCAGGGCCGTTTCTGATCTCCGTCGGCCGTTTCGGCGGGGCAGCGGTGCAGGGCCGTTTCTGATCTCCGTCGGCCGCTCGGCGGGGCAGCGGTGCAGGGCCGTTCCTGACCTCCGGTTGCCGTTTCGGCGGGCGGCGGTGCGTGCGGCGGAAAATGTCAGTCCTTCCGAGTAGGTTTCACGGCATGCCGGAGTTCGTACCGCTTGCCGAGCGCATCGTCGACGCCCTCCTGGAGAGCGATCCCGCCACCGCCTCCTACGCGGGTGACCACCGCTTCGACGACCGCCTGCCCGACCACTCCACCGCCGGTGTGTCCGCCCGCGTCGCCATGCTGCACGACGCCGGTGACGCGCTCAGCGGCGTCGACGCCGACGGCCTGGACCAGGAGGATCAGGTCGACCACGCGATCCTGGCCGCCCGGGTCGAGCGCGCGCTGTTCGAGCTGACCCAGGTCCGTGAGCACGAGTGGAACCCTTTGGAGCACAACCCGGGTCCGCTGCTGCACGGCCTGATCGCCCGTCCGTTCGCGCCCCTCGACGAGCGCCTGGCCAGTCTCGCCAGCCGCCTGGCCGCGATTCCGGACGCGCTGTCCACCGCCCGCGCCGTGCTCCATGACGTGCCCCGCGTCCACGCCGAGACCGCGATCGGTCAGTTCACCGGCACCGCCGGCCTGATCCGTGACGAGGTGCCGAGGCTGCTGGCGCAGGCGCCCGCCATGCGTGGCGACATCGAGCCGGTCGCCGCCGCGGCGCTGTCCGCGCTCGGCGAGTTCGACAGCTGGCTGCGCGCCCGACTGGAGGGTGCCGACCCGGGCCGTGACCCGCGACTCGGGCGCCGCCTCTGGGAGGCCCGGCTCTGGCACACGCTCGACACCGAGCTGCCCGCCGCCGAGATCCTCTCCCGGGCCTGGGCCAATCTCGACCGGGTCAGCGAGGCGCTGCGGGCGGCGGCGGCCGAGTTGACCGGTGGCCCGCCCACCGACGAGACGGTCCGCCGCGCCCTCGCCACCATCGCCGAGCGGCATCCCGACGACACCACCATCGTCGGGCTGGCCAAGGTGACGATGGACGAGGCGACCGAGTTCGTCCGCCGGCACGACGTCATGTCCCTGGTGGACGATCCGCTCGTGATCGAGGAGATGCCGGAGTTCGCCCGGGGCGTCGCCGTCGCCTACTGCGACCCGCCCGGTCCGCTCGAGACAGCCGACGTGCCCACGTTCTACTGCATCGCGCCGGCCCCGGCGGACTGGCCGGCCGAGCGGATCGCCAGCTTCTACCGTGAGTACAACGACGAGATGCTGCGCAACCTCACCGTCCACGAGGCGATGCCCGGCCACTTCCTGCAGATCGCCCACTCCCGGCGATTCCGGGCCGCCACCCGGGTGCGGGCGCTCGGCTGGTCCGGCCCGTTCGTCGAGGGCTGGGCCGTCTACGCCGAGGAGCTGATGGCCGGTCTCGGCTTCGGTGGCCTGCCGGTGCGGGTGCAGCAGCTCAAGATGCAGCTGCGGATGAGCCTCAACGCGATCATCGACCAGCTCACCCACTGCGAGGACCTGCCCGAGGCCGAGGCGATGGCGCTGATGACCGGGCGCGGCTTCCAGGAGGAGGGCGAGGCGGCCGGCAAGTGGCGGCGGGCACTGCTCACGTCCACCCAGCTGTCGACCTACTTCGTCGGATACACCGAGGTGGCGGCCATCGCGGCGGCCCGCCCGTTCGGCGCCACCCCGAAAGCGTGGCACGACGCGATGCTGGCGCACGGCTCACCCCCGCCCCGCCACCTGCGCACCCTGCTGGGCGTCTGACGAGGTCGGGCGTCCGGCCTTCGGTTCCGCTGGGCGTCTTCTTGGGTGTCTGGCGTTGTTGGGTGTTTGGCGTTTGGGTCTGCTGGGCGCGCTGCTGGGTGTCTGACGCGGTCGGGCGTCCGGCCTTCGGTTTCGCTGGGCGCCCTCCTGGGTGTCTGGCGTTTTCGGGTGTCTGGCCTTTGGAGCTGCCGGGCACCGTCCTGGGCGTCTGGCCTCTGAGTCTTCACCACCGGGGGTTGATCGCGCGGGGCGTGAACCTGCGTCATGGTCGCGGTTGTCGCTGGTCGGGGTGCCGAGATGGCCTGGTATGCGAATGACTTCGCGGTGGGGTGTCCTGTCGGCACCCGGAGCCGGATGCGGGTGCCGTCACCGCCCTCCTGGGGGCGGCGATCGCACCCAGACCCGATGACGGGTGCATCCGATGCCCTGTTGGAGGGCGGTTCGGGTGCCCGGTCCGGTGTTGGGTGTGTTTGGCGTTCTG
>NZ_JBHSBL010000011.1:4782-7324 GCF_042650585.1 Actinoplanes subglobosus | reverse complement strand
TGGTCAGGCCGATCAGCACGTCCTGGATGTTCTGCGTGTAGTTGCCGTCCGGCGGCACCTGCACCTTGACGACCTGGCGCTGCACGTTGGAGGCGAACCAGTTGAACCGGTACATCACCAGGATGATCAGGCTGATCGCCACCGCGGCCACGATCGCCAGGGTGTAGAAGCGGGTGCCGGCGGCCATCCCGACGCCCATCACCAGGAAGATGAACCCGACGTCACGGGTCTCCTTGATCGCGTTCCGGAACCGGACCACCGACAGGGCGCCGACCAGCGCGAACGCCCGCGCGATGTTGGAACCGACGACCAGCATGATCAGCGCGATCAGCATGCCGAGGATGACCAGCGTCTGCACGTACGACTGGGAGTACGACACGTTGCGGTGGGTGAACCGGTAGACCCAGGCGATGAACGCGCTGAGCAGGAACGACAGCGACAGCGCGATGGCGATGTCACCGACACTGAACGTGCCGGACAGGTCCTGTACTTCGAAGGGCATGGGTCAGACCTCTACAGATTCGGTGTCGGAGATGTGGAAGATCGAGCGCGGGGCGCGGTCGTACGCCTCGACGCCCTGGCAGTACTTGGAGACCCGCACGATCGACATGTTCATGCGGGCGGCCAGATCGGTGAGCCAGTACGGCACCCGCTCGTTGGCCTTGAACTCGACCACCGACAGGCGGGCCGGCACGATCAGCCGGTTCTCCGCATCGGCGGCGAAATCGAAGTCGCGGTCCCGGCCCCGGATCCGGTGGTCGAAGGTGACCCGCAGTCCGGTGTCGGCGTCCCGGCCGACGAACGCCTCCCGTTGGTAGCCGGTCATCATCGTCGGCCGCAGGTCCAGCAGCGACACGAGCTCCAGAACCTCCTCGACGAAGGCCTTCTGCGACGGGTCATGCTCGATCAGCTGCCGGTGATCGCAGAGATCACGAGCGAGGTGGTACGGCAACGCGATCCGCCGTTTCTGGGTGACCCGGTTGACGCGCTGCTTGATCTCGATGTGCACCGTGGTCTTCTCGCCGACGTTGAACCGGTCGCCGTAGTGGCGCACCCGCAGCTTGCGGCGGAACTTCAGGCCCTCGATCTTCTCCCAGTAGAACCGCAGGTCACGGGTGTCGTAGTAGGTGCTCCACACCCCGTAACCGCCGTCGGCGCCATGACTGTCGGCGTCCATCCGGGCGGTGATCTCCTCGCGCAGCTGCGGGATCTGATCGCTGGGCACCAGGTACTTGATCTCGTACCGGTTGAACGAGTGCAGCTTGCTCGGGGCCCGCAGCGAGTGACCGAGGTGGTCGTCGTCGCGGTGCGGGACGTCCGGCGCGAGGTCGGCGGCGTGCTTGGGAGGCACGCCGCCGCGGCGGAAAAACGATCGCATGGGCAGACCAATCTGTCGGCTCCGCCGGCCACGAAACGGCGGACCAACGAAACATGAACAAGGGGTGTACGGGTCGGGCCTGAACCACGATGGCTGAACGGTCTGCCGGATTCGTCGTCCGTTCGCAGACACCTGCACGAAAGGCGCCTACCACGTTCGTGGTACTTCCCCCGCGTATCCCCAGCAAGATAGCCATCCGGGAGCATTCCGGCACCATGGCGACTACGCTGCTGCTACCGCCGGCGCGGTAACAGCCCAGCAGATCGGCTACCACAAGCAGACGATGACCAGCTTCATCCGGGCGCATAGCGTCGACGCCATGTTCTCCAGGGCCCTCGCATTCGCGCGCCACGGCGTCGGCCGTCACCCGCTGCTGCTCGACACCCTGCTCGGCGGTGTCCTCGCAGCGCCCGCACTGATCATCGCGATGACACCGGACCCGCCGGTCGGCCCGATGAGCCCCGGCAGCGTCGGCGTCTCCCTGCTCGCCTGGGTCGCTGTCGCCTGCCGACGGTTGTGGCCGCTCGCCGTCCTGGTGGTGACCGGTCTGACCACGGTCGCCCTGACCCTGTGGAACGGCTCGCAACAGCCGGCGCTGGTGATCTCCCTGGTCGTGGTCGTCTACACGGTCGCGTCACGACTGGACCGCCCCCGCACCTGGATGATGGCGGCCGCCGTCGCGTTGCCGCACTACGCGGCCACCGTCTGGACGTCGTCGAGCAGCTGGTGGGCGCCGCAGAACCTCGGGTCGCTGGCCTGGATCGGGATGGCCGCCGCGGCCGGCGATGCCACGCGCAGCCGTCTTGCGTACGTCGCCGAGGTCGAGGAACGGGCCCGCCGCGCCGAGCAGGACCGCGACCAGGAGGCCAGGCGCCGTGTCGTCGAAGAACGCATCCGCATCGCCCGGGAACTGCACGACGTCGTCAGCCACCACATCGCGGTGATCAACGTGCAGGCCGGCGCCGCCCGGCACGTGCTGCGCCAGCAGCCGCAGGCGGCCGACACGGCCCTGGAGCACATCCGCAACGCCTCCGACACCGTGTTACGCGAACTCGGCTCGATCGTCGGGGTGCTGCGCCAACCCGACGAGCCGGACAGCACCGAACCCACCCGCGGGTTGGCCCGCATCGGCAAACTGCTGGAGGCGGCGGGCGCCGCCCGTCT
>NZ_JBHSBL010000011.1:0-4765 GCF_042650585.1 Actinoplanes subglobosus | reverse complement strand
CGGTCTGAAAGTCGACCACGACCAGCGCGGCGAGGCCCGGCAACTGCCCGCCGTGGTGGACC
Organism: Actinoplanes subglobosus; assembly: GCF_042650585.1. NCBI lineage: Bacteria > Bacillati > Actinomycetota > Actinomycetes > Micromonosporales > Micromonosporaceae > Actinoplanes > Actinoplanes subglobosus. Next base: position 4,703 of record NZ_JBHSBL010000011.1, on the reverse strand, counting down.
TGGCCGCCTACCGGATCCTGCAAGAAGCGCTCACGAACGCCCAGAAACACGGCACCGGCACCGCCGCCCTGACCGTCGAATACCGCACCGGCCAGGTCGCCGTCCAGGTCGTCAACCACGCCGGCACACCCGGGACCACCAGCGGATACGGGCTGCTCGGCATGCGCGAACGGGCCTCGGCCGCCGGCGGCACCCTGCATGCCGGCCGCCGCCCGGACGGCTGCTTCCAGGTCCGTGCCGTCCTGCCCGCCCCTGCCCCGAAAGAGCAACCGTGACGATCCGTGTCCTTCTCGCCGACGACCAGCCGCTGATCCGTACCGGCTTCAAACTCATCCTCGACAGCGAACCCGGCATCACCGTCGTCGGCGAAGCCTGCGACGGTGCCGAAGCAGTCGGCCTGGCCCGGACCGCCCGGCCGGACATCGTGCTGATGGACATTCGCATGCCGGAGATGGACGGCCTGGACGCCACCCGCCACATCGTCGCCGACGACACCCTCACCGGCGTGCGGATCCTGATCCTGACCACCTTCGAGAACGACGACAACATCGTCCGGGCGCTGCGGGCCGGCGCCAGCGGCTTCCTCGGCAAGAACGTCGAGCCGTACGACCTGGTCCGTGCCGTCCGCACGGTCGCCGGCGGCGAGGCCCTGCTGTCACCACACGCCACCCAGGCGCTGATCACCCAGTTCCTGAGCCGGCCCGAACTCGAACCGCTGCCCGACCCCGGACCGGCCGCGCTCGGCGGCCTCACCGACCGCGAGAAGGAGGTCCTGGTGCTGGTCGCACACGGCCTGTCCAACGACGAGATCGCCGAGCGGTTGTACGTGTCCCCGCTGACTGCCAAGACCCACGTCAACCGGGCGATGACGAAACTCGGCATCCGTGACCGCGCACAGCTGGTCGTGCTGGCCTACCAGCGCGGCATCGTCCGCCCTGGCGACACCCTCACCTGATAGGCCGTACTCCGGTCAGTGTGTGTGCCGATGTCGCCGGGCCCGCGCGTCCTGCCGTGCCGGGGCGGCGGTGGTAGGCATCCGCTGGGTACGACGTACGCCAGTACGGTGATCAGTAACCACACGCCGACCGTGCGGTAATTGATGGCGACGGGGCCGCGCCGGTCCGCTGGCAGCGCGACGCCCCGATACTGTCGGCGACCTGCACGGCACCGAGAGCACCGGTTCGGGATCCTTCGGCATAGCTGCCGGCCCGGTCTCGGCAGATCACACGAACCTCGGGATGCCCGGCCAGCCACTTCGCCAGGGTGGAGGCCTGCCGGTCAGGCAGCACGTCGATCGGCCGGTTGCGGGTGAGTAGCGGTTCGACCTCGTCAATAATGGGCGCTCCGGACAGGGCGGTGCGGCGAGTCCGGGTGAGATCCAGGCCGGGCAGGGATCGGGGCGGCCGGGATCGATCAGGGGCGTAGGCGGTGGTCGTGTCGGGTCGGCCGGCGATCAGGCGGACGGCGGCGATCTCCAGGATGGCTTCGTGGTCGCCGTCTTGTGCGCCGCTGCCTTCCAAGTCGAGGGCGACCAGGTTGGTCGTCTCCCGCCACGTTGTTGCCATCTCACCGCCTGGGCCGTACGGATGAGTCACTCGTCGTTGAAGTAGCGGTGTTGTTCGCCGAGGCCGTGGGGTCCAGGCATGGCCGTCCTCGAGGGCCGTCGGGGACTCGAAACCTGAACCTGATGGTCAAACGTCGGTCGTGAGGGACCCGACCAGAAGGCCCTCGTTGATATCGCGCGCCAGGGACTCCCCCATCGTCGCTACGTCACGCAGTCTTGCCTGGAATTCGGCGAGATGGCGGAACGCCTGCCCGTAGGTTCGCTGCTGGACGAGTGGCAGCACGGGGATGTCGAGGCGGCGGACGTCGAGCTGATCGTCAGCAACAACCCCACAACCTGAGGAGGACCATGAACACGATTGGTTTCATCCGCATCTGCGACTGCCGCAACGCATCTGTACGCACCGATGCCGTACCTGTTCGATGGTGCGCGGCGGTGGGGTTGCCTTGACCGGATGACACCCGGCAGCTACGCCCGGGTGCGCCTCGATCCGGCGTTGGGAACAGCGATCGCCGAGGCCTACATGGCCGCCCCGGTGCGAGATCCCCGGGCCGGCGCCGCCTACGCCGCGTTTCGGCGGGAGACCATCCGGCAGTACGCGTATCTCGTGGGCCGCGTCGAGTTCGGAGGGCTCGGGGTCACCGTGCGCGTGGGGGACGACGATCCGCATGTCGATGCCGGCGCCATGATCGATGATGTGGCGCGCCGCGAGCTCAAGGTCTTCGTGACCGCGGCCAGCGACAACCCGCATCCTCTACTCAGCGATGCGGAGAACGACATGTTCCGGGCGGTGCACGACGCATTCGGCCACGCGGCGATCGGCCGGGGCTTCGACAGCCATGGTGAGGAGGCGGCCTGGCTCAAGCACAGTGGCATGTATTCGGTGCTCGCCGGGCGGGCGCTGACGACGGAGACGCGGGGGCAGACGTGCGCGATGATGTTCCATCATCGCGGTGAGCGATTTGCCGAACAGAAGGCAGCGCTGCTGCCGCCGCAGTTCAGTGATCGGAAATCGGCGCAGTTGGTGGCAAATTAGCCCAGCTGGATGAGGTCTGTTGCGGACGAGGAGCCCGCGTGCCAACCGTCCGAGCAGCCTCGAATCCATGGAGACCAATTGTTCGTTCTGATGTGGTTCATGGTGCCGATGGGGGCAGCTTCTGGGTTGCTGCTTGTTGCTGGCGCAGTTGTTGCAGGGCGGCGGTGTCGTCGGCGAGGTCGGGGTGGCCGACCTGGCGGTCGAGGTCGACGACGTGTTCGAGTTCGCGGATCGCGTTGTCGAGGTCGCCGTGCACGCGGTGGATCATCGCGATGTTGTATCGGGTGACGGCTTCGCCGGCCCGGTCACCGACCTCCCGCAGGATCGGCAGGGCCTGCCGGAAGAAGTCGAGGGCCCGCCCACGATCGCCCAACCCGTCGTACACCATGCCGATGTTGTTGAGCGTAACGGCCTCCCCGGCCCGGTCACCGACCTCCCGCCGGATCGGCAGGGACTGCCGGTAGAAGTCGAGGGCCCGCCCACGATCGCCCAACCCGTCGTACAGGTGGCCGATGTTGTTGAGGGCGGCGGCTTCGCCGGCCCGGTCACCGACCTCCCGCCGGATCGGCAGGGACTGCCGGTAGAAGTCGAGGGCCCGCCCACGATCGCCCAACCCCTCGTACACCATGCCGATGTTATTGAGGGTGGCGGCTTCGTTGCCGCGGTTACCGACCTGCCGGTAGAGGGCCAGTGCCTGCTGGAAGTCCTGCAACGCCGGCTGGGGCCGGCCGGTCGCCTGCCGCGCCCGACCACGGTAGTAGAAGGCGCTGGCATCCGGACCCAGGGTCAGAGTCGCTGTGGCCAGCGCCTCTACATCAGCGAACCGGGAGACACGCAGCCATACCCGGCCCACCCGATCGCCGACGCCTTGGGCGATATCGGCCTGCCGTCCGGCTACTGCGAGCCGATGCACCTCAGCCCACCGGGCGATCGTCGCTGATCCCATGGTGGTCATCGCGAGGTGACGAGGATGGTGGTGTCGGCGTAGACGTAAGCCCGGTACCGGCCCGCTGTAACGCGGTCATCGGTGCGGACGGCGTGGCCGATCAATGTCATGGCGGCCACTGTACGTTCTGCTTCCTCGGAGACCAGTTGAGCGGACACCTCCACTGGTGACGGATTTCCGACGCACGGTCCGTACCGGTACCGCTGTTGGTGTATTGATGACGACCGGTGGATTCGACCAGGCCGGCATGCACGTCCTCGGGGCCCGCGCGACTCTCGAGGACGTGACAGTCCTATCGCGGTGTCGAGACAGGGAGTGGTCAGGAGTGGACAGCCCGGCATCCTTGCGGCCGCACTCACCTGTCTTCACCACACCGACGGCTGCCATCGCCCGGTGGGCTGAGGTGCATCGACTCGCGGTCGCCGGACGGCAGGCCGGTATCGCCCAAGGCGTCGGCGATCGGGTGGGCCGGGTATGGCTGCGCGTCTCCCGGTTCGCTGATGTCGAGGCGCTGGCCACAGCGACCCTGACCCTGGGCCCACACGCCGACGCCCTCTACCACCGTGGTCAGGCGCGGCAGACGACCGGCCGACCCCAGCCGGCGTTGCAGGACTTCCAGCAGGCCCTGGCCCTCTACCGGCAAGCCGGTGACCGCGGCAACGAAGCCGCCACCCTCAACAACATCGGCCACCTGTACAACGGGCTGGGCGATCGTAGGCGGGCCCTCGACTTCTACCAGCAGACCCTGCCCATCACACGGGAAGTCGGTGACCGGGCCGGGGAGGCCGCCACCCTCAACAACATAGGCACGGTGTACGACGGGCTGGGCGATCGTAGGCGGGCCCTCGACTTCTACCAGCAAGCCCTGCCGATCCGGCGGGAAGTCGGTGACCGGGCCGGGGAGGCCGCCACCCTCAACAACATAGGCACGGTGTACGACGGGCTGGGCGATCGTAGGCGGGCCCTCGACTTCTACCAGCAAGCCCTGCCCACCCTGCGAGAGGTCGGCAACCGGGCCGGGGAGGCCGCCACCCTCAACAACATAGGCACGGTGTACGACGGGCTGGGCGATCGTAGGCGGGCCCTCGACTTCTACCAACAGGCCCTGCCCATCCAGCGGGAGGTCGGCAACCGGGCCGGCGAAGCCACCACCCTCA
>NZ_JBHSBL010000010.1:0-142263 GCF_042650585.1 Actinoplanes subglobosus | reverse complement strand
CACCCCTTCCACACACCCCGCTCCCACCCCCGCCTCGCCCACCACCCCTTCCACAGTCGGAGCTCCCCGCGGGCCCCTTCGCCTGCCCCTCTTTCGCCCTCCACCCACCTTCCCCAGCCGGCACTCCCCACCAGCCCCTTCACCACCCCTCCTTCGCCCCCACCCCCCTTCCCTCAGCCGGCACTCCCACCAGCCCCTTCGCCGGGCCCTCGTGCCGGCTTTCCGGAAGCCGGTCAGCGCACGGTGCGTGACTCGTCAGCGGTGGCCGTCAGCCTGGGACCATGAATGCGACGATCGTGGCCGCTGGGCTGCGCAAACGGTATCGGGGCGGACAGGGGACGACCGCTCTCGACGGGTTCGATCTGGAGGTTCCGGCCGGCATCGTGCACGGACTGCTCGGACCCAACGGCGCCGGGAAGACCACCGCGGTGCGGGTCCTGTCCACGTTGCTGGGTTTCGACGCCGGCCGGGCGGAGGTGGCCGGCGCCGACGTGACGAGCCAGCCCGGCCTGGTCCGCGAGCGGATCGCGCTGACCGGCCAGTACGCGGCCGTCGACGAGCTGCTCAGCGGCCGCCAGAACCTGATCCTCTTCGGCCGGCTGCACCACCTGCGCCCACGCGAGGCCCGGCTCCGGTCCGATGAGCTGCTCGAACGATTCGGGCTCACCGACGCTGCCGGCCGATCGGCGAAGGACTACTCCGGCGGCATGCGGCGACGCCTCGACCTGGCGGCCAGCCTGATCCGCCGCCCGCGGGTGCTGTTCCTCGACGAGCCCACGACCGGTCTCGACCCGCGCAGCCGCAACCAGGTGTGGGACGCCGTCCGCGGTCTCGTCGCCGACGGAACCACGGTCCTGCTCACCACCCAGTATCTGGAGGAGGCCGACCAGCTCGCGACCCGCATCTCGGTCGTCGACGCGGGACGAGTCGTCGCCGAGGGCACACCCGCCGAGCTCAAGTCGGCCCTGGGCGCGGACCGCCTGGAGGTCGTGGTCCGTGACGCCAACCGCCTCCACGACGCGGCGGCCGTACTGGCCCACATCGCGGGCGGCCGTCCGGATACCGACGTGGATCAGCGCCGGTTACGCGTACCCCTCCCGAAAGACCGGGTGGAGACGCTGACCGCGGCGCTGCGGGCCTTGCAGGAGGCTGGGATAACCGTGGCCGACATCGGCATCCACCGCCCCACACTGGACGAGGCGTTTCTGCACCTGACCGCCAGGAGCTCGTCCGCCGACCCCGCCGCACCACCGACGTCATCGCGCCCGCCGTCGTCAGCCCTTGCCACTCTCCCAGTTCCTCCCACTCCTTCCGCTCCTCAGGCCCCTCGTGCCGCTCAGGCCCCTTCAGCCCCTCCGACCGCTTCCACTCCTTCGGCCCCTCGGGCCGCCTCGACTCCTTCAACCCCTTCAGCCCCTCGCACCGATTCAGCCCCTTCCGCCTCTTGCGCCGCTCCGGCCCCTTCGGCCCCTTTGACCGCTCCGACCCCTTCAGCCCCTGGAGCCGCTCCGACCCCTTCAGCCCCTCCGACCGCTCGGACCCCTTCAGCCCCTGGAGCCGCTCCGATTCCTTCCGCCCCTCGCGCTTCAGCCCTTTCAGCCCATCGCGCCGCTTCGACTCCTTCCGCCCCTTCAACCCCTTCAGCCGCTCCGGCCGCTCCGACTTCTTCTGCTTCTTCGGAGGTGGCGGCATGAGCACGGCTATCGCTGACGGTCGCGTGATGGCCGGGCGATACCTGCGGCATGTGGTGCGCGCACCCGAGGAACTCGTCATCTACTTCAGCCTGCCGATCATGTTCGTGCTGGTGTTCGGGTACGTGTTCGGCAGCGGCATGTCGGTACCCGGCGGCGGTGGATACCGCGAGTTCCTGATCCCGGGCGTCTTCGTGATGACCATGCTCTACGGCATCGGCGCGACCGCCACAGGCATCGCCGTCGACGTGGGACGAGGTGTGGTGGACAGATTCCGTTCGATGCCGATGGCCCGCTCCGCGCTGATCACCGGCCGGGTCGCCGCCGACCTGGCCCGGGCTCTCCTGGAGACCACCGTCCTGGTGACATGCGGTCTGCTCGTAGGGTGGCGCTGGCACCTCGGTCTGGGCAACGTACTCACAGCGATCGGCCTGCTCCTGCTTCTGCGCCTGTCCCTGAGCTGTGTAGGAGTCACCCTGGGCCTGGCAACCCCGAACCCCGACACCGTGTCGATGATCGTGTTCCCGCTGGCGTTCCCACTGAGCGCCGTCTCCAATGTGTTCGTAGCCCCGGAACTCATGCCCGGCTGGCTGGGCACCCTCTCGGAATGGAACCCGATCTCCGCCACCACCACCGCCTTACGCGACCTCTTCGGCAACCCCGGTCTCGGCTCCGACTCCTGGCCGGCCGAACACGCTCTCCTACTCGCGGTCGCCTGGCCACTGGCGCTGATCATCATCTTCGGCCCCCTCTCAGTACGCCTGTACCGCAGGCTCGGCCAGTAGCCACTCCTCCCGATCGCCACTCCTCCCGACCGCTGCCCCTCCCAGCCGCGGCCTCTCCCGACCGGTGCCCTTCCAGCCGCGGCCTCTCCCGACCGGTGCCCTTCCAGCCGCGGCCTCTCCCGACCGCTGCCCCTCCAGCCGCGGCCACTCCCGACCGCTGCCCCTCCAGCCGCGGCCACTCCCGACCGCTGCCCCTCCAGCCGCGGCCACTCCCGACCGCTGCCCTTCCTGGCCTCGGCTTCCTCTTGGCCGTCTTTCATGTCGACCAACCAGCCCTCGATCCAACGACCCGGCCAACCGACCCTCGAACCGGCCGCGCCGCCCTCGCTCCGGCGACCCGGCCAAGGCGCCCTCGATTCGGGCCCACCAATCCGCTCTCGATCCAGCGGACCTCAACCGGAGTCGGAACCCTGCTTGGCCCGGCGTCATCGGCGTCCGTCCGATGACCTCTCGCCGCCCCGCACGACCAGCTTTGCCGGTTGATCGCTGTGGGCGGACGGGCGCGGCAACGCCCCGACCGCCCACAGCGTTCCGGGACACTCGGGGTGGAAGCGTCCCGGGTAGGACCGCGCCCCGGCCAGGCGGTCCGGATCGGCCATGCTCAGGGCGGTGAGCATGGCCATGCCTTGCCAGGCAGTCTGCGCGCCACTTGTTACGGGAAGCCATCTCTGCCACAGCGGACAAATAAGTCAAAAACCCCCGAGAACAGCATTTCTCCTGCGAAGATCAACTCCGTTGACATGATCTACAGCGGGGGTTTGCCGTGCGCAACGAGGAGAGCCGGAGCACACCGGTCATCAACAGGCCGGTGCCGCGGCCGGTCAATCGAGGGCCACAACCGGCCCGTCTCCCCCTCGCCGAGCCCGGCCAGCCCGAACCCCTCCCTCTGGAACTGGTCCGCCGCGACATCGCCGGCGACCGCCCTGGCGTACCCCTCATGCTCCGTATCCGCGTTGTCGACGCTTTCGACGGCACCCCCGTGACCGCAGCCGTGGTCGACCTCCGCCACCGCGATGCCACCGGCGACGACGAACTGCGGGGCGCCCAGGTCACCGACCCCGACGGCTACGCGGAGTTCCGCACGGTCCATCCCGGCCGCGAACCCGGAAAGCCCGTCCAGATCGCCGCCTCCGTCCACGTCGGCGGTTACCTGGCAGGCGGCCGGACAGTGACCTACTCCGGTCCTCTCTACGTGCCGGAACAGATCGCCGGCCAGGTAGCCGCCGGCCTGCCGCCCACCGATGACCTCCAGCCCACCGCAGGCGGCCCCCTCCATGTCGTCCCGCGGGACCGTTTCGACCTGACCGCGGGCCTGTTGGCCACCATCACCGTCACCGTCGGCGACTGACTCCGCTCCCCTCCAAGGGCCACCCCAAACTCCACAAGCTCGACGCCCCGAAACGCGGGTGATCTGACCGTCCCGACAAGCGGTCCGCTCCCAGTCACATACATCGGTTCCACCTCTCGCCCGTACAGGTCGGTTCCATCCGTCACCCACACTCGGTTCCACCCCTCGCCCGCACACGTCGGTTCCACCTCTCACCCGCACACGTCGGTTCCATCCGTCACCCGCACATCGGTTCCATCTCTCACCCGCGCAGATAGGCAAGGACGGCCCGGACCCGGCGATGGTCGTCGCTGTCCGGTGGAAGTTCGAGCTTGGAGAGCAGGCTGTTGATGTGCTTGGCGACCATCGCCTCGGTGACGACAAGTTCCCGGGCGATGCCTGGGTTCGAGCGCCCCTCGGCCATCAATGCCAGGACCTCGCGCTCGCGGACAGTCAGCCGATGCAGTGGATCGCGGCGGCGGCCCAGCAGCTGACGGACGACCTCCGGGTCGACAACCGTGCGACCGGCCGCCACCTCCTCGATCGCGTCGACGAACTCGGTGACCTCACCGATCCTGTCCTTCAACAGGTAGCCGACGCCTGCTCCGTGATCAGAGTCGATCAGCTCCGCGGCATACGTCTGCTCGACATACTGACTCAGCACCAGGACGGGCAGCTCCGGGTCGGCGGCCCGCATCTCGATCGCGGCCTGGAGGCCCTCATCGCTGAAGCCGGGTGGCATCCGCACATCGGTGACGACCACGTCCGGCCGGTGCTCGGCGACTGCCTCCCGCAACGCGACAGCATCCCCGACCGCGGCGACCACCTCGTGCCCGAAGCGTCGCAACATGCCTGCGACGCCCTCCCGCACGATCACGCCGTCCTCGGCGATGACCACCCTCATGCATCCTCCTCGGGCACCGGAATCTCGACGCGCAGCAGCGTAGGGCCGCCCGCCGGACTGGACATGTTCACTGTTCCGTCGACGACCGCGACCCGGTCGGCGAGCCCCGTCAGACCGGAACCCTTCGCGGGATCGGCGCCCCCGCCGCCGTCGTCACGGATCAGGAGGATCAACCGGCCGCGCTCCAGGAACGCCTCGACAACTGCCCGCTCCGCCCCGGCGTGCTTGGCCACGTTGGTGAGTGCCTCGGCCACCACGAAGTACGCGGTCATCTCGACCGCCGACGGCAACCTGCCGGGTAGGCGCAGCTCGAGATCGACCGACACCGGCGCCAGCGAGGCGACCTCCCCCACTGCCGCGGCCAGGCCTCGGTCGGTCAAGACCTTGGGATGCACGCCCCGGATCAGCTCCCGCAGGTCGGTCAGCGCCTGCTTGGCCAGTTGGTGAGCGGCGGCAAGCGGCTCGGCGCCGGGCGTACCGGCCGGCACCTCGAGACGGGCAAGCCCGAGTTGCATGCTCAGCGCGACCAGGCGCTGCTGGGCACCGTCGTGCAGGTCACGCTCGATCCGCCGCCGCTCCACCTCGAACGCGTCGACGAGCCTGGCCCGCGACCGGGTCAGCTCCCTGAGGCGCGCGTCGTCGGGTGGCGTGAGCATGGCGCGGGCCATCGCAGCGCGAGCGCCCGCCCAGGCGATCACCGGATAGGCCAGGATCGGGCCCAGCAACAACCCGGCGAAGACCGCGGGCAGGGTGGAGGACAGCGGCTCGTCACTGATGGTCCACGGCGCACCGACCGAGATCAGGAGTGTGTAGGCGACACCGACGAGGACCAGCAGGTCCATCCAGCTGAGCATGGCCGCTGCCAGCGCCGCGTAGAACAGCTCCCGCCAGGTGGCCTCCTCTCGCAACCGCAGTGTGACCCAGGCACGGAGCCCGGCACGGGGTGGAGGAAGATGCGGGTCGCGCAGCTCGTCGTGGTCGACCAAGCGGAGCCGCCGCCGCTCGACACGAGCCACCACGATGCCGGAGAGCAGACATCCCACGTAACCGGCCACGCCGACGACCACCGCGGCCAGCAGTGTCCCGACGACCAGCATGACCATGACCGCCGCGACGGTGGCGGCGCCGAGCAGCGTGCCGCTCGCCAGGTAGGCGAGAGAACGCCATGGCCAGGACGATCGCAACAGCGCGGCCGGACGCATGGTGAGCGCTTCGAGCGCGTTGCGGGGCTGCATGTCCGGCACGCTACCGGCCGTTCGGGCGCCTGTCGGTAGTGCGGGTTTACCTTCAAGAGTGGACTCCGCGTGACTGTGCCGGGCCCGTCGGAACGGTTTGCTGGTCGGCATGACGAATCACCGAACACCCGCGGTCGAGCTGCGGTCAGCGACCAGGACGTATGGGACCGGCGAGCGTGCGGTCACGGCGCTGGACCGGGTGGATGCCCGGTTCGAGCCGGGCACCTTCACCGCCGTCATGGGCCCCTCGGGGTCCGGAAAATCGACGCTGCTCCACTGCGCTGCGGGGCTTGACCGTCTCTCCAGCGGCGAGGTCGTCATCGACGGGACCTCGGTCGGTGACCTGAGCGAGCGTGCGCTGACCCGCCTGCGCCGCAGCCGCGTCGGCTTCGTCTTCCAGACATTCAATCTGGTTCCGGCACTGACCGCGGCGCAGAACGTGGCGTTGCCGCTGCGCCTGGCGCGGCGCCGCCCGGAGCCGGGCGCCGTGACCGCGATGCTGGCCGAGGTGGGTCTCGCCGGCCGCGAGCGGCACCGACCATCCGAGCTGTCGGGTGGTCAGCAGCAACGCGTGGCGATCGCCCGGGCGCTGGTGTCCAGGCCTGCGGTCCTGTTCGCCGACGAGCCGACCGGCGCGCTGGACGCGGCATCGGGCGCCTCAGTGCTCCGCCTCCTGCGCGAGGCGGTGGACCGGCATCGTCAGACGATCGTCATGGTCACCCATGATCCGTTGGCTGCGGCCACCGCCGACCGAGTCCTGTTCCTGGCCGACGGCCGGGTGTTCGACGAGCTCCCGGGTTCGGTCGGCGCTGAGCAGATCGCGCTGCACATCGCTCACGCCCAGCACACGGTGGTGGTCCGGTGAGCGCGGCGTGGGCGATGGTCCGGCATCGGTTCGCGAGCTTCGCCGGCACGTTCGTGGCGGTGTTCCTGGGCGTGGCCGTCGTCGCGGGGTCGGCGACGCTGTATCTGAGTTCGCGCCCACAGGCTCCGGCCCGCTACGACCAGGCTCCGGTGCTTGTCACTCCACCTGCCCCGGGCACCGGCGACCTCCGTGATCGACGGTCGTGGACGTCGGCGCAGGCTTCCGGCCTCGCCGACCGCCTGTCCATGATCGAGGGGGTTACGGCGGCGGTCCCGGACCCATGGTTCTACGTGCAGCGCCTCGAGTCGGGCCGGCCACTCGGCGACGCCCAGGCGTCTTTGATCGACGGACATGCCTGGTCGTCGGTGGCCCTCGGTGGCTACCGGCTGACCAGCGGGCGAGCCCCGGCCAAGGCCGGTGAAGTGGTGATCGGCACCGCGACACCCCCCGATGCCGCTACGCGCACCTCGGCCGCCAATGCCGGACTCGACGGGTCACCCACTGGGGTCCGAGCCGATACCGCCGTCACCGAGGCAACTGCCGGCCGGGTCTTTGAGGACGCAGCAGGGGGTGCGATGGCCGGCATTACCGTCGAGGACTCCGCAGCTGGGAAGGTGACAGTCGGCGGGGAGAAGGTTGCGCTGCTCACCTCGGCCGGGCCGGTGAAATGGCTGGTCACAGGGACGGTGGATGGGCCCGGGTTCTACGTCACGGATCGTGAGGCTGCTGGGCGGGCGTCGGGAGTTCAGGTCATCGGCCTGACCGTGAGCGGAGACCCGGAGCGTGTGGCGGAGGCCGCCCGGGCTGTCCTCGGGCCGGACGGGGTGGTGCGGGCCGGAGCGGAGCGGGATGCGCTCGAGCCGGGATCTGTCACCCGGATCCGGTGGATCGGTGCACAGTTGTTGATCGCGCTGGTCACGCTGGGTGCGTTCGCGACCGTGTTCGTGGTGTCGTCGACCTGTGCGCTCAGTGCGGCGCAGCGACGGCGCGAGCTCGGACTCCTGCGGGCGGTCGGTGCGACGCCGGGGCAGGTGCGGCGGATGATGCATGCCGAGACGGCTCTGATCGCGCTGCTGGCCGGTGTGCTCGGGGCTCCCGCCGGTATGGCAGCCGCGCCGCTGTTGGCAGGGCCGATGGTCCGAACCGGCCTGGAGCCTGCCGGGTTCTCCGTGACCTGGCAGCCGGCCGCACTGGCCGGTGCGATCGTGCTCGGGCTCGTCGTGTCCCTGGCCGGGGTGACCGCGGCCGCCCGTCGGGCCAGCCGGATCCCGCCGCTGGACGCGCTGCGTGAGGCGGCTGCCGATCCTCGTCCGATGACGCCGGCCCGCTGGGTCGTGGGGCCGCTCTGTGGGGTCGCGGGTGGAGCGCTGCTCGCCTCGATGCCGGCTTTGCCACTGGAGATGCGGAGTACCGCTGGGCTCGGCGCCGCCATGCTCCTGCTCTCCGCCGCCGCTCTGCTGTCGCCGGTGCTGATCGTGCCGCTCGTTCGCGTGGTGGCCCGCCCATGGCGGCGCACCGCGACCGGCATGCTGGTTCGGGAGGGCACGCTGACTGGTGTCCGCCGGGTCGCGTCGACGGCGGCTCCGGTGCTGGCGACCGTGGGACTGACAGTGTTGCTCGCAGGCACGGTCGCGACCATCGAGGTTGCCGCGGGTATCGATGAAACCGCGAAGTACCCGGAGGGGATCGTGATGGTCCCGGACGGCACACCGGGCCTGTCGGCAGCCGCGGTCACGGCGCAAGGAGCCGAACCCGAACTCGTCACCCGGATCCTGATGACCGTCGGCGACGCGACAGCCAGCGGCTATGCCACGGGCCGTGGTGACGCCCTGGTTCTCGATCGGTTCAGCGCCGAGAAGTTGGGGGCCGCGGCCGGTGACACCGTGGCTGTCCGGTTCGTCGACGGGGCCGAGACCGAGTTGCCGGTCGGCGCGGTGGCGGACGAGACGACATTGCCGTCGGTCATGGTCCGGGAGCACGATCCCGACGCGATGACCGGCATGCTCGTGTTGGACAAGACGCCCGTGGCAACTCCGGGCACCCGTGTTCTCCCGATCCACGACTTCGTCATGGAGGAGATCGACGAGGAGGGCCAGTTGGTCGACCTGTTCCTGCTGGCGCTGATCGGGCTCACCGCGGGATACACCGCGATCGCCGTCGGGAACACGCTGTTGATGGCAACCGCCGCGCGACGGGGCGAGTTCCGGGCGTTGCGGCTGGCCGGGGCCGGGACCGGTCAGGTGCTGCGAGTCGTCACCGCGGAGGCGGTCCTCGCGGTTGCGGTCGGGGCGATTCTGGGCGGGCTGGTCGCGGGCATCTCGCTAGCCGGGGTCCGGGCCGCTTTGGAGGACGAGATCGGCCGTGACATCGCTCTGGTGCTTCCGTGGGCTGCGACCGCCGGAGTCACCGCCCTATGCGCCGCACTCGCGGTTGCCGCCGCGGCGTTCCCGCTGTTGAGGGGGGCACGCGACAGCCCAGCGGGGGCCTCGTAGCGCGGCGCCGCCGGTGGGTGCATAGCGGCCAGGCACGGCGGGCCGCGCGCGGCGCGGCAGGCCCGGTCCACACGGCAAACCGTCCCTGCACGGCAAGCCGAGCCCACATAGCAACCGAGCACGGCATGGCAAACCGAGCACGACATCGCAGGCCAGAACCGGCTCGGGGCGGGATGCGGCACCGGAGACCGGTTGCGGCACGGCAAGCGCGGCGCGGCAAGCGCGGCACGGCGCGGCAAGCGCGGCACGGCGCGGCAAGCGCGGCACGGCGTGTGGGCTGTTCGTGGCCTTCGGCGGTCGGGCGAGGGGATGGTCGGGGAGGATCAGGGGTGGCTTGGTCGTGTTCAGCCAGGGGGTCGGCACTATGCGGGACGAGTCGCGGTCCGGTGGTGGGCGATGGCGGCCGGGTGGGCGATGGCGTCTGGTGCGAGGGATTGCCGTGGCGCAGGCGGTGGTTCTGGTGCCGCTGACCTATCTGTGGATGGGGCCAGCCAGCACAGCGGCCGCTGCCAATCCTGGTCCCGATCTCGGGGCCGGGCTGGTGGGGCTTGTTCTGATGGTGCTGGGCATGCCGTGGTCGGTGTTCGTCTGCCTGCTCGCCAACCGTTACGGGATGTTCGATAGCGGCCTGCGGGACCTGTTCGTCATCGGGCCCGCCGTGCTCAATGTCGGTCTGATGGCCTTCGGGCTCTGGTGGACCGCCCGGCATCCGGTGGAGGAGAGCGATTGGCAGGTCGTCAACGCCGAGGATCTCGAGGAATCGGATACTCGCCCGTCCTGAGCAGGATCGTCATGGGCCGGTGACCGGCTCACCGCGCGCAGGCAGCGGGACCGGCCGGCAGTAGAACCGGCAGGCAGCCGGACCGGCAAAGCAGTAGGACCGGCAGGCAGGCGGACCAGGAGGCAGCCGGACCGGCAAGGCAGTAGGACCGGCAGGCAGGCGGACCAGGAGGCAGCCGGACCGGCAAGGCAGTAGGACCGGCAGGCAGGCGGACCGGCAGGCAAGTGGACCGGCGGGCAGCGTGCTCCGTATCCGGGCAGGTGGAGCGGACGAGGCGGTGGGCAGGTTGGAATGGTGAGATGGGCTGGAGGTCAGACTGGGGTGGGTTCAGACCGGGCGGGGGGCCGCTGGGCCTCGGCGGCGCTTGGTGGTTCCTGGGGAGAAACGATGGGCCGCGGTGAGGGTTCGGGTGGACCAGCGCATCGCGTCGAGGGACAAGCCGGCCAGGTCGCCGGAGCCCCACTCGCCGTTCTCGTAGGCCCGGACCGCCCGCAGCACGTCGCCGAGACGGCCGGCTCCGACCGTCAGGGCGTCGGAGACCTCCATCGTCAGCGGCAGCTGTTCGGCCATCGCGGCGGGTGTCATCGCCATCAGCCGGGCCATGCCGGTGACCAGGCCGGCCACGAACGCCGCGCCGGGGTCGGCACGGAAACGTGGGGCCAGGCTCTCGCAGAGGCGCGCCTGCGCGAGGGCGGTCAGCAGCTGCTCCTCGGGGGCCTCGGCCACGTCGTCGACGACCATCAGGGTGGCCCAGCGTCGGATCCGGTTGAGGCCGACCAGCATGACCGCCTGCCGGACCGAGGAGATCCGGCTGACGACGCCGGCCGCGACCGAATTGCTGACCCGCAGGACGCGCAGGGCGAGCGCCGGGTCGCTGACGATGATCGAGGTGATCTTCTCGAGGGGCACGTCGGGGGACATCAGGGCGGCGACGAGTTCGAGGCGGCGCAGCCGGGACGGGGACAGGCTGGGGGTGCTGAGGACCTGCGGGCGGCTCAGCGCGTACCCCTGCCGCAGTTCCATGCCGTATTTGTCGGCGATCGCGACCTGCGCATCGGTTTCGAGGCGCTCGGCGATGAGTTCGATGCCGGGGTGTTCGCGGCAGGCGGCGACGATCTCGTCGAGGCGGCTGAGGTCGCCGTCGAGGAGGTCGAGTTTGACGTAGGACGCCAGGCCGAGGAGTTGTTCGTGGCCGGAGCCCCAGACGAAGTCGTCGAGCGCGATCTTGTATCCGGCCTCGCGGAGCGCGGTGAGCCCGGCGATGACCTCGTCGTCGACGTAGACCGTTTCCAGCACCTCGAGGACCACCTGTTCGGGGCCGAACGGCAACGGGAGCCGGCCGGTCACGAACTCGCGGGTGAGGTTGATGAAACATGGCCGGTTGCCGGCCACCTCGGCTATGCCGAACTCGGTGAACGCGTTCACCATGACGGCGCTGGTGGCGTACGTGTCCTGCCGCCCTGACGCGACGTCGTCCATACGGCCACGGAACAGCAGTTCGTAAGCCACGACGACGCCCTGGACGTCGAAGATCGGCTGACGTCCCACGTGTACCGCATCCAACACCGGGATTCCCACGCTGGAGGATTCGGCAGGGAAAAGGCCGACCTAAAGAAAGACGCGAGGAAACAAAGCCGAAACGGAGCCTTCCACCACGCGGAGCCGCATGTTGGGATGAGACAGCCGTCACAACTCATCGGTAAGAAGGGTTCCACCTCATGCTCAACCTCTCCGTGCTCCTGGAGGACAGCGCCCGCAACTACCCGGAGCGCGCCGCTGTGGTGCTCGGCCCGCAGCGCCTGACCTACGCACAGGTGAACGCCGCGGCGAACCAGGTGGCCGGGCTCCTGCGCTCGCGGGGCGTCCAGCCGGGCGACAAGGTAGCCCTGACCTGCCCGAACCTTCCGTACTTCCCGATCGTCTACTACGGCATCCTCAAAGCCGGCGCGGTCGTGGTGCCGCTGAACGTGCTGCTCAAGGGCCGGGAGATCGCGTATCACCTGCGTGATTCGGGCGCCAAGGCGTACTTCTGCTTCCAGGGCACCCCGGAGCTGCCGATGGGCGCCGAGGGTTTCGCCGGTTTCACCGAAGTGGAGGGCGCCGAGCACTTCTTCCTGATCACCGCGGATCCGGCGGCGGCCTCCCCGATCGAGGGCGCCGAGACGCTGGGCCAGGGGCTCGCCGGGCAGTCACCGGTCTTCGAGACGGTGCTGCGGGACGAGACGGATGCGGCGGTCATCCTCTACACGAGCGGGACGACCGGTCAGGCCAAGGGCGCCGAGCTGTCCCACTCGAACCTGGTGCTGAACGCTCTGACCTGCAACCGCCTGTTCGGTACCCAGCCGGCCACCGACACCCACCTGCTGGTCCTGCCGTTGTTCCACTCGTTCGGTTCGACCGTCAACATGAACGCCGGTTTCTCCACGGCCTCGACGCTGGTGCTGCTGCCCCGTTTCGACCCGGATGCCGCGGTGCAGCTGCTGCAGAGCGAGAACGTGACGTTCTTCGCCGGCGTCCCGACCATGTACTGGGGCCTGCTGAACGCTCTCAAGGACGGCGTGGACGTCGCACGGATCGCGGCGAACATGCGGGTCGCCGTCTCCGGCGGGTCGAGCCTTCCGGTGGAGATCATCAGGGCGGTCCGGGAGCGGTTCGGCGTCAGCATCCTGGAGGGGTACGGGCTGTCCGAGACCTCCCCGGTGGCGACGTTCAGTGCGCCCGGCAGCGATCCGCGTCCGGGCTCGATCGGCATCCCGATCTGGGGTGTCGAGGTGAAGCTGATCGACGACGAATGGAACAGCATCGACAACCCGGACGAGATCGGCGAGATCGCGATCCGGGGCCACAACATCTTCCGCGGCTACATCGGCCGGCCGGAGGCGACCGCCGAGGTGATGCGCGACGGCTGGTTCCGCACCGGTGACCTGGCCCGGCGGGACAAGGACGGCTGGTATTACATCGTCGACCGGGCCAAGGACATGATCATCCGGGGTGGCTTCAACGTCTACCCGCGGGAGGTCGAGGAGGTCCTGATCACGCACGAGGCGGTGTCGCTGTCGGCGGTGATCGGGGTGCCGCACGAGAGCCACGGCGAGGAGATCAAGGCGTTCGTGATCCTGAAGCCGGGCGCGTCGGTCACCGAGGAGGAACTGGTGGCCTGGGGCAAGGACCAGATGGCCGCCTACAAGTACCCTCGGATCGTCAAGATCGTCGAGTCGCTGCCCATGACGGCGACGGGCAAGTTGCTCAAGCGCGAGCTGAGCTGATCGGCCCGCGAACGAGACGCCCGGCGGGTCTCCCGCCGGGCGTCTCGTGCAGGGGAGGCGCCACGGCGAAAACAGTAGGGAGGCGCCAGGGCGAAACCAGAGGGAGGCGCCAGGGCGAAACCAGGCGGAACGCCACGGCGGAACCAGGCGGAACGCCACGGCGAAACAGGAGGGGCGTCGCGGCGAAAGCACACGGCGAGCCGCGGCGAAAGGCACAGGGAAAGCTTGCGCCCATAACGCACAGTGGACGTGCGATCCCACAGCGAGAGGCGACCCAGCGTGACAGCAGTTCAGGCGCCACCCCGCGCGGCGTTGACCCGCCTCGCGGGGCTCCGGCACACCTCGCCCGGCCGCCTTCAGCTGCTGCTAGCGGTTCTGCTCGTGCTGTCCGTCCTGACCGGTCTCGTCGCCGGCCTGACCGCCCGTTCGGCCGCCACCGGCACCGCGGATCTGCGTGACCGGGCCCAGCCGCTGCTGGCCGAGGCGGAGACGGTCTGGTCGTCGCTGGCCGACGCCGACGCGACCGCCGCGCAGGCGTTCATCACCGGCGGTCTGGAGCCGCCCGACCTGACCCGTCGCTACGACGAGCGGCTCGCCGCCGCCGCGACCGCGCTGACCTCGGCCGCCCGCCGGGTGCCGGAGGACAGCGACGGCGCCGAGGCGATCCGGGTCATCTCGACCGGTCTGGGCGACTACACCGCGCTGGTCGCCACCGCCCGGGCTCTCAACCGGCAGGGCAAGCCGGTCGGCGCGGCCTACCTGTCGACCGCCTCGCAGCTCAACCGGGAGACCTTGCAGCCGCAGGCGCAGGCGCTGTTCCAGCAGGCCCGGCGGGAGGCCGCCGACGGTTACACGGATTCGCGCAGTTCCTGGTGGCTGATGCTGCTGCTGGTCGTGGCGGTGGGTCTGGGGCTGGCGCTGGTCGTGACGCAGGCGCATCTGAGCCGGACCACCCGCCGCACGTTCAACGTGCCGCTGCTGACCGCCACCGGTCTGACGGTGCTGCTGGCCCTGGTCTGCACCGGGATCTTCGCGCACCAGCGGGCTCGGCTGGCGAGCGCCGACCGGGACGGTTCGGCTCCGGCGGAGGCGCTGGCCGAGGCGCGCAATCTGGTGTTGCGGGAGCGGGCCGACGAGGCGCTCACGCTGGCCGCCCGGGCCGGGCACGGCAAGCTGGAGGACGACTTCGAGCTGCTGCGGCAGCGGTTCGTGGTGACCGGGCCGGAGTTCGACGAGGTCGCCGTGCTGATGACGACGGCGAAGCAGCAGCACGACGCCTATCTGGCGATCCATGACAAGATCCGCGATCTGGACGACAACGGTGACTACGAGGGCGCGGTGAAACTGGCTGTCGACGGGGAGACCACGGCGACGTTCGACGGGCTGACCGCCGTGCTGGGCGAGGCGATCAGCGACCGGCGAGCGGCGTTCGACGACGAGGTCCGCTCGGCGGGGCGCGGGCTGGGCGCGCTGTCCGTCCTCGGGCCGCTGCTGGCACTGGCGATCGGCGTGTGCGCGGTGGCGGGGCTGCGAGCCAGGCTGGAGGAGTACCGGTGAGGGCTCGGGTGATCCGTACCATATTGGCGGTTGCCTTGACCGCGACCGTCGGCACCGCCTGCACCGACGACGGTCCGGCGACGACGGCGGAGCCGGAGGTCAGTGCGGCGCCGTCGCCGAGCGCCACACCCGGTGCCGCGCCCAGCTGTGACGCGCGGGCGAGTTTCCGGCCGACGAAGGGCGTGCAGATCACCGCCGGCACCCACATGCAGACGATCAAGGACCGGGGCCGGCTGATCCTCGGCACCAACCAGGGCAATGTGCTGTTCAGTTCGCGTGACCCGTTCACCGCGAAGATCGAGGGTTTCGACGTGGACATGGGCCGCGAGATCGCGCGGGCGATCTTCGGCGACCCCGATCGCCTGGAGATCCGGGTGGTCGCGAACGCGGACCGGATGGACCGGGTCGCGGACGGCACCGTCGACCTGGTGATCAGCACCATGACCACCAACTGTGCCCGCTGGGAGAGGGTCGACTTCTCCACCGTCTACTACGAGTCCGGGCAGCGGGTGCTCGTCGGCAAGGATTCGCCGGTGCAGCGGATCGAGGACCTCGGCGGACGGCCGGTCTGTGCGGTCTCCGGCTCCACCTCGCTGGACAATCTGGCGAAGGTGAACCCGCCGCCGGTGCGGGTCACCCGGGCCGACTACGGTTCGTGCCTGGTCGCCTTCCAGCTGGGCGAGGCGGAGGCGGTCTCCACCGACGACACCATCCTGGCCGGGCTGGCCGCGCAGGACCCGTATGCGAAGGTGGTCGGCCCGAGGTTCACCGAGGAGCCGTACGCGATCGCGATCGCCAAGACGCACCCCGAGTTCACCCGGTACGTCAACGCGGTGCTGGAGCGGATGCGCGCCGACGGCACCTGGGCGAAGATCTACGACCACTGGCTGGGCGCCTCCGGCCCGGCTCCGAAACCGCCCGCGGCCCGGTACCGATGATGACGATGCATGCCGCCGAGACCGAGCCGGCACGGTGCCGATGATGACGATGCATGCCGCCGAGACGGAGCTGGCGCGCCTGGAGAAGGCGGTCGCCGCGATCGCCGCGAACCTGGTCGAGCTCGACCAGAACCCGGACCGCCAGGAGCTGGGCCGGATCAGGCTGACCGGCCGGACCGCGACCGCGTGGGCCGACGCCGGCGACGCGCTGGCCCGTCTCTGGCAGGGGCACCGCCAGCTGGGTGAGGTGATCGACCGGGCACGGGCTCTGCGTTCGCAGCGGCGGATGAGCGACGCCGACCGGGCCGCCTTCCAGCAGGAGGTGCTGGGCAGCTCGATCACACTGTCGACCGCGACGGTGCCGCTGGCGCAGCGCGGGCTGCTCGGCTCCGGCCAGGTGATCTCCACCTGCACTCCGGCCGAGCTGCTGGCGGCGATGGAGGCGGCGTTCGCGACGGCGGTCGCGGTGGTCACCAGCGCCGGTGACGCGTGGCGGCGGGCGGCGCCGGCCGCCGCGGAGGCCGCCGACGCGCTGCTGCACGTGCGTGACCTGACCCGGCAGACCGCTGGTGGCCTGGCCGCCGAGACGGACCGGCTGCTCGACGAGGCCGACCGCCTGCTCGGCGACATCACCGGCACGCTGCTGTCGGATCCGCTGGGTGCGGACGTGTCCGGGCTGGCCCGGGTGCGGACGCTGATCGCTCGGGCCGACGCGGAGCGGACCTCCGCGGCCGAGCTGCGGGCCTCGCTGTCGCAGCGGCTGCGCGACGCCCGGACCGTCGTCGCCGAGATCGAGGCGGCCCAGACGTCCGCGGACACGGCCCGCGACGCGGTCACCGGGCGTTTCCCCGAAGACAAGATCATGGTGGTACGGGGTACCGACCCCCGCCCCGAGCTGGCCGCGATCGACGCGCTGGCCGCCGCCGGACACTGGGCACTGATCAGCCCCCGCCTGTCGGCCTGGAACCGGCAGGCCCGGGAGCGGCTGGCCGCGCTGCGGTCGGCGCAGGCCCACCACTCCGGCCTGCTCGCCGAGCGCAACGAGCTGCGCGGCCGCCTCGACGCCTTCCGGGCCAAGGCGCTGAGCCGTGGGCTCGGCGAGGACCCGGTGCTCGGCCCGCTCGCCGGGACCGCACGTGACGCCCTGCACCACGCGCCCTGCGATCTGGCGGCGGCGCGGGCCGCGGTCGAGAAGTACCAGGACGCCCTCTCCGCCACCATCGCCGCCCGGGAGGCCCGATGACCTGCCAGCGCCCCAACTGTTCCGGCACGATCGAGGACGGCTACTGCGACACGTGCGGCCTGGCGCCGGCCGCCGCCGCCCCGGTCCCGGTCACCGCCGCCCCGGTCACGGCCGCCCCGGTCACGGCGACTCCGGGCCGGTGCGCTCGCGGGAGCTGCGGCGGGACGATCGAGGACGGCTACTGCGACACGTGCGGGCTCGCGCCGGCCGCCGGTGCACCCGCCCCGGTGCCGGCACGGTCCGGGACCGCCTCCTCCACCCGCGGTTCCAGCGCACTCTCCACCCGTACCAGAGGAAGTGGCCGGACGTCGGGAAGCTCCCGGACCGGATCGGCCCGCCGGTTCGGCGGAGGCCTGGTGGAGATCGCGCCGGTCCGCACCGCGGACCCGGCGACCGCGGTGATGTCCGTGGCCGAGGTGCCGGAGTCCAAGCGTTACTGCGCGAAGTGCGCCAAGCCGGTCGGCCGGGCCCGCGGCGACCGGCCGGCCCGTTCGTCGGGGTTCTGCGCCAACTGCGGCGAGGCGTTCAACTTCACCCCGAAACTGAGCAAGGGTGACCTGGTCGCCGGGCAGTACGAGGTGGTCGGCCCGCTGGCGCACGGCGGCCTGGGCTGGGTCTACCTGGCGGTGGACAAGAACGTGTCGGACCGGTGGGTGGTGCTCAAGGGCCTGCTCAACTCGGGTGACGAGGACGCGCTGGCCGCGGCGGTGGCCGAGCGGCGGTTCCTGGCCGAGGTCGAGCACCCGAACATCGTCAAGATCTACAACTTCGTCGAGCACGACGGCGCCGGCTACATCGTCATGGAGTACGTGGGCGGCAAGTCGCTCAAGGACCTGCTCAAGGAGCGCCGCGGCGACAGGGCGGCCGACCCGCTCCCGGTGGACCAGGCGCTCGCCTTCGTGCTGGAGATCATGCCGGCGTTCGGTTACCTGCACGACCGTGGCCTGATCTTCTGCGACTTCAAGCCGGACAACGTGATCCAGTCCGGCGACCAGATGAAACTGATCGACCTGGGCGGCGTCGTGCACATCGACGACCAGGAGGCGGCGATCTACGGCACCGTCGGTTACCAGGCGCCGGAGATGGCCACCGACGGGCCGTCACCGCAGTCCGATCTCTACACGATCGGCCGGACGCTGGCCGTGCTCACCACCGACTTCCGTGGCTACCAGAGCACGTTCGCGACCAGCCTGCCGGACCGTGGCGAGTTCGACGCCTACCGCAAGCACGAGAGCTTCTACCGGCTGCTGCGGCAGGCCACGCACACCGACCCGGACCGGCGGTTCGCCGACGCCGCCGAGATGGCCGAGCAGATGCTGGGCGTGCTGCGGCAGGTCCTCGCCGAGGGCGGCACGCCGCACCCGGCGATCTCCCGGCAGTTCACCGGGGAGTTGCGCACCGATCTGCGCGACGACCGGGCCCGCTGGCAGGACCTGCCGACCCCGCTGGTCGACCTGAGCGACCCGGCGGCCGGCATGATCGCGTCGATCACCGCCGCCGACCCGGCGACCGTGCTGGCCCAGCTGGCGACCGCCCCGCAGGACTCGGCTGAGGTGGGCCTGCGGCAGATGCGGGCGCACATCGACCGCGGCGACACGAAATCAGCGGCCGCGATCCGTGACACGATGGACCCGGAGTGGCGGGTGGACTGGTACGACGGTCTGCTCGCGCTCTCCACCGGCGACCACGCGCGGGCCCGGCAGCGGTTCGACGCGGTGTGGTCGGCGCTGCCCGGCGAGCTGGCGCCGCAGCTGGCCCTCGGGTTCACCGCCGAGCTGGCCGGGGACGCGAAGACCGCGTGCGCGTACTACGACGTGGTCAGCCGTACCGATCCGGCGTTCACCACGGCGGCGGCCGGGCTGGCGCGGTGCCGGCTGGAGAGCGGCGACCGGGCCGGGGCGGTCGAGGCGTACAACCGGGTGCCCGGTACGTCGTCGGCCTACCCGATCTCGCAGATCGGCGCGATCCGGGCGCTGGTGCGTTCGCACCGGTCGGCGGTGGTCGACGTGGACTCGCTGACCACCGCGGCCGGCCTGATCTCGCGGCTGGAGGTGGAGGCGGCGCAGCTGGCCACCCTCCGGGCCGAACTGCTCGAACAGGTGCTGCGTACTCTCGGCGGCGGCGCCAAGATCGCCGGGGCGGAACTCGCCACGGTGATCGGCGGGCAGCCGGCTGAACGGCAGCCGGAACGAGACGTGCGGTTCGCGCTCGAGTCGGCGTACCGGGAGATGGCCCGGGCGACGCACGGCACGGAGAAGATCCGCCTGGTGGACCTGGCGAACGCGGTACGCCCGCGGACGCGTACGTGAGAGGGGCGGAACCGCGCTCATGACCTTGACGACCGACTGTGCCTCCTGTGAGGACGAGCTGGCCTCCGGCGCTACCTTCTGCGAGGTGTGCGGGCGTAGGCTCGCCGGACCGCCCGCCCCGGAGACCGCCACGCCGGCTCGCCAGGACTGCGCGCGGTGCGGGGCGGGGAGCTCCGTGGGCGACGACGGGTACTGCGAGGAGTGCGGCATGATGGCCGGCCGATCCCGCGATCATCTGGAGGCCGACGGCGGCACGACCGGTGCGGCGGTCAGCGACCGTGGCCGCCGCCATCACCGCAACGAGGACGCCATGTGGCTGGCCGTCGGTGACGACGCCGCCGACGTGGTGGTCTCGGACGGCGTGTCGGCGTCGTTCGACCCGGACGCCGCCTCGGACATCGCCGTCCGCGCGGCCGGCGAGCTGCTGGCCGGCGCCCGCCACCCGGACGCGCCGCCGGCCGACGACCCGGACGGGACCTCCGCCCTGGAGAACCTGGAGCGGCCGCCGGGCGCGGTCGGCCTGGCCGGTGCGGTCGCGCACGCGATCACCGGCGCGGCCGCCGCGGTGGCGTCACTGGCGCACACCGGCGATCCGCGCCGCGCCGCCGCGAACCCGGCCTGCACGATCGTGGCCGCCGCGGTGCGCGGCCCGCACGTCGGTTACGGCTGGGTGGGCGACAGCCGGGTCTACTGGCTCGGCCCGGAGGGACCGGCCGAGCAGCTCACCGAGGACGACTCGTGGGCCACCCACGTGATCGCGATGGGCGCCGACCCGGTGAGCGCGATGAACGATCCGAAGGCGCACGCGATCACCGCGTGGCTGGGCGCCGACGCCGGGCCGGTACGCCCGCGGGTGCGGTCGTTCACCGCCACCGAGCCGGGGCATCTGCTGCTGTGCAGTGACGGCCTGTGGAACTACCTGGTCGACCCGGGCGAGTTCGGCGCCATGGTCCGTGACTGCCTGGCCTCGGCGAACAGCCTGCTCGGCGCGGCGCGGGCGATGGTCGCCTACGCGAACGCGGCCGGCGGTGCCGACAACATCACGGTCGCGGTGATCCCGGTCCGCCCGGCCGCCGCCGACCCGGAACCCGAGACCACCGACCTCGACACCACCACCAACGCGTAAGGAGTCCCGAGAGTGTCGTACACCGCCGAGGCCTTCCAGAACGAGTACCTCGCCCTGGGCGCGAGTGAAGTCAACGCGATCGTGACGGTCACGTCGAGCGGTGGCGAGGGTGGCCGCCGCACCGGTGGCGCCACCGAGATCATCATCGTCGACGCGTCCGGTTCGATGCAGGCCGAGGGCCGCATCGGTGCCGCCCGCCAGGCCGCCAAGGCCGCCGTCGAGTGCATCGACGACGGCGTGCACTTCGCCATCATCGCCGGTGTCAGCACCGCCCAGCAGCTCTTCCCGGACCCGGGCCAGCTCGCGGTCGCCTCGCCGCAGACCCGGGCCGCGGCGTCGACGGCCATCGACCGGCTGCAGGCCAACGGCGGCACCGCGATGGGCGCGTGGCTGCTGCTGGCCGCCCAGCTCTTCGCGCAGCGGCCGGGCGACATCAAGCACGCCATCCTGCTCACCGACGGCGACAACGGCGAGCGGTACGGCTACCTCGACAGCGTCCTCGACCAGATCAAGGAGCAGTTCGTCTGCGACTGCCGCGGTGTCGGCGCGAACTGGAAGGTCGCCGAGCTCCGCAAGATCGCCGACAAGATGCTCGGCACCGTCGACATCGTGGCCAAGCCGATGGAGCTGACCGCCTCCTTCCAGCAGATGATCACCGCGGCGATGGGCAAGACGTCGGCCGACGTGCAGCTGAAGGTGTGGACCCCGGTGAACGCCTCGGTCCGGTTCGTCAAGCAGGTCGAGCCGCAGGTCGCCGACCTGACCGGCAAGCGGGTGGAGGACGGTCCGCGGGCCGGCCGGTACCCGCTCGGCTCGTGGGGCCAGGAGAGCCGCGACTACCACATCTGTGTGGACGTCCCGTCCGGTGCGTCCGGCGACGAGATGCTCGCGGCCCGGGTGCACATCATGGAGGGCGACACCGAGCACGCCCGCGCCCTGGTCCGGGCGGTGTGGACGGACGACACCGGGCTGTCCACCCGGATCAACCGGCAGGTCGCCCACTACACCGGGCAGGCCGAGCTGGCCGACGCGATCCAGGCCGGGCTGGCCGCGCGGGAGGCCGGCGACGACCGGACCGCGACCATCAAGTTCGGCCGGGCCGCACAGCTCGCGCACGCCAGCGGCAACAAGGCGACCGAGGACCTGCTGGCCAAGGTGGTCGAGATCGAGGACGCGGTGACCGGCACGGTCCGGCTGCGCCGCAAGGTGGCGGCCGAGGACGAGATGGCGCTGGACACCCGCTCGACGAAGACCGTGCGGGTGGGGCGCGGCCAGTGACCATGTACACCTGCCCGAAGGGGCACGCCTCGGCGGAGGGGGACTTCTGCGACACGTGCGGGGCGCGCATCGACGGCGCCGCCCCGGTCGTGCCGCTGATCTCCGTTCCGGCCGCCGAGCAGACCGCCGCGCCGGTCAAGGAGAAGTGCCCGAACTGCGGTTATCCACGCAGCGGGCCGTTCCGGTTCTGCGAGGACTGCGGTTACGACCACAGCACCGGCCGGGTCCCGCGGATCGACCCTCCGCCGGTGGTGGCGCCGGCCGGCCCGTGGACGGCGACGGTCGTCCCCGATCCGGACTACTTCGCGCTCAACGACATCGAGGGCGTGACGTTCCCGGCCGGCACGATCGCGCAGACGATCGAGCTGGCGCCGCCGCAGGTGCGGATCGGGCGGCGCAGCGTGTCGAAGGGCACCGAGCCGGAGATCGACCTCGGCGCCGCACCGTCGGACCCGGGCGTGTCGCACAACCACGCGCTGCTCACGTTCAGCATCGACGGCACCTGGATGGTGTCGGACGTCGGCTCGTCGAACGGCACCTGGATCAACGACGAGGAGCAGCCGCTCGCCACCGGTCAGTCCCGCACGCTGAAGGACGGCGATCGGGTCCACGTCGGCGCCTGGACCACCATCACCCTGCACGCGCCCGTCTAGCCCAGCACGGCCAGGGCGGCGTCGCCGATCTCCGCGCTGCGGCTGTAGAGCGACGCGCCCGGGCCGGGGGTGGTGCGCCCGTCGAGGCCGCGATAGTCGCCACCGGCTTCGGTGACGATCAGCGAGGTCGCCGCGAAGTCCCAGATCTTGCCGCTGGTCTGCACGGCCACGTCCAGGTCGCCGCGAGCCACCAGCAGGCCGGGGTGCAGCGACCACTGTCGCTCGTCGGCGGCGTCGATGAGGGCGGCGACGTCGGCCCGGTCCCAGTCGGGGACCACGCCGAGGCGGCTCGACGCCAGCTCGGGCGGGCTGCCGGCGGCGACCGCGATCTTCTGCTCGTCGACGATCCGGCCGTCACGCACCTCGGCCTGGCGGGCGCCGGCTCCGCGTACCGCCCAGAAGATCGTGCCCTGCGCTGGCAGCGCCGCGACGCCGACGGTGATCTCGCCGCGCTCCTCCAGCGCGATCAGGACCAGCCAGCGGTCGTCGCCCTCGACGAACAGGTGGGTGCCGTCGATCGGGTCGATGATCCACCGGCGGCCGGCCGTGCCGAGGGTCTCACCGTGCTCCTCGCCGAGGATCGTGTCGCCGGGGCGGGCCGCGGTCAGGACCTCGCGGATCCGGTCCTCGACGGCCCGGTCGGCGGCGGTCACCACGCTGCCGTCCTGTTTCAGCTCGCGGGGCAGCCCGGCGAGCGCCGCGAAGTGCCGGAGGCCCTCGGCCGCGCCGGCGAGCGCGGCCTGCTGGGCGATGTCAAGGTCATCAGGGATGTACTCAGCCACCCACTCATCCTGCCCGTGGTGGTTCGTGAGAACATCAAAGTAACAATGCGTACTCAGATAACCAGCGGTCTTGTCTTCACCGTCCCGGCCGGCCTCCCCCGCGGGCGGCACGCTCTGGACCGCGATCAGATCGTCGACGCCCAGCGTGAGCGGATGCTGATCGCCGCCACCGAGCTGCTGGCCGCCGACGGCTACCGCGGCTTCGGCGTCCGCGAGATCTGCGCCCGCGCCGCGGTGTCCCGGGCCGTCTTCTACGCCTGTTTCACCGACAAGGACGCGTGCGTCTTCGCCGCCTACGACCGGTTCATCGAGGTCTTCCTCGACCGGCTGGCCGCTGTCGACGGCGACGACTGGCCGGCGTGCGTCCGCGACTTCGTCGCGTCCTATCTGACCACCCTGGAGAGCGATCCGGTCACCGCCCGCGCCTTCCAGGTCGAGATGGACGGCCTCGGCCGCCCGGCACGGGAGCGTCGCCGCGCGGCTCTCACCCGACTCGCGGGATTCGTCCGAGACCTCAGAGCGAGACGATTTCCCGGTACGGGGGACCGCGTCCCGTTCAGCGCCTACCTCGGCGCGATCCACGCGTTGCGGCAGATCGCCTCCGACGCGCTCGACGCCGCCCCCGAACCCGACCTGTCCGCCCTGGTCCCCGAGCTGTCCGGCTGGCTGTGCCGGATGGTCGAACCCCCTGCCCCCGAGGAGCCCGCGTGACCGAGTGCACCGCACCCGCGGCCGAGGAGACCCTGCTGGCCGAGCTGCGGCGGGACAGCCCGCCGTCGTTCGGCGCGATGTTCCTGGCACGCGCCGGCCGTACCCCCGAGGAAGTCGCCTATCGCCGGCCGTCATCGGGAGCCGGCGGCGGAGAGTGGGTCCCGCAGACCTGGGCCGCGACCGCGCAAGCGGTCCGTGAGATCGCCGCCGGCCTGATCGCGCTGGGTCTGCGGCCGCAGGAGCGGGTCGCGATCGTCTCCGGCACCCGCGTCGAGTGGATCGAGGCGGACTTCGCGGTGATGTGCGCCGGCGGCGCGACCACCACCGTCTATCCGTCGTCGTCGCCGGACGAGGTCGAGCACATCCTCACCGACTCGGGCAGCCGGTTCGCGTTCGTCGAGGACGAGTCGCACCGGGCGAAGGTGGCGCCGCACGTCGAGCGGGTGATCCTGATCAGCGAGCTGGGCGAGCTCCGCGAGCGCGGCCGCGAGGCCCTCGGCGACGACCCGGAGCTGGTGGACCGGACCACCGCCGCGGTCGGGCCGGACGACCTGGCGACGCTGATCTACACGTCCGGCACCACCGGCCGGCCCAAGGGTGTGCGGATCAGTCACGGCGCGTGGGTGTACCAGGGGCTGGCGATCCAGGCGATGGGCATCGTGCGGCCCGACGACGTCGGCTACCTGTGGCTGCCGCTGTCACACGCGTTCGGCAAGGCGCTGCTCGCCTGCCAGCTGTCGGTCGGGTTCGAGTTCGCCGTCGACGGTGACGTCAGCCGGATCGTGCAGCGGCTCACCGAGGTGCGGCCGACGATCATGCCGGCGGTGCCGAGGATCTTCGAGAAGGTGTACGCCGGGGTCGGCGCGACGATCGGCGGCGGCCTCAAGGGCCGGCTGTTCGCGTGGGCGGTCCGGGCCGGGCACCGCAACCCGCTGGCCGACCGGCTCGTACTGGCGAAGGTCCGCGCCCGCTTCGGCGGCCGGATGCGCTATTTCATCTCCGGCGCGTCCGCCCTCTCCCCCGACATCGCCGCCTGGTTCGGCGCGATCGGCCTGCCGGTCGCCGAGGGCTACGGCCTGACCGAGTCGTGCGCCACCACGATCTTCAACCGGCCGGACGACCCCGAGTACGGCACGGTCGGCCGGCCGCTGCCCGGCACCCGGGTGCGGATCGCCGAGGACGGCGAGATCCTGCTGAAGGGCCCCGGCATCATGAGCGGTTACCACGGCCTGGACTCCGGCGAGGTGCTGGCCGACGGCTGGCTGCGCACCGGCGACATCGGCGAGATCACCGGGCGCGGGTCGCTGCGGATCACCGACCGCAAGAAGGACCTGATCAAAACCTCCAACGGGAAGTACGTGGCACCGCAGGCCGTGGAGGCCAGGTTCAAGGCGATCTGCCCGCTCGCCGGCCATGTCGTGGTCCACGGCGACAACCGCAAATACATCACCGCCCTGATCGACCTGGATCCCGACGAGGTGGCGAAACGGCCCGGCGCCGGCGACTACGCCACGTTCGTGACGTCGCCGGAGATCGTCGCCGAGATCTCCCGCTGCGTCGACGAGCTGAACGCGGGCCTCAACTCGTGGGAGACGATCAAGAAGTTCGCGATCCTCGACCACCACCTCGACGTGGAGAGCGGCATCCTGACCCCGTCGATGAAGATCCGCCGCCGGGCCGCCGAGGACCGTTACCGGTCGCAATTGGACAGTCTCTACCAGTAGGGTTCGATCATGCATCGCAGCCGCCTCTTCGGCATCTTCATCGACACCCCGTCCGCCGAGACGCCCGCCGCCGCGTCGTTCTGGGCCGGCGCGTTCGGCGCCACCGCCACCCCGGTGCCCGGCGAGGAGGAGTTCATCGCCCTGGTCGGCGCACTGCCCGGCCTCGCCGTCGACGTGCAGTCGGTCGACGACGCGCCCCGTTACCACGTCGACATGGAGACCGACGACGTGCCGGCCGAGACCGCCCGGCTGCTCGCGCTCGGCGCCACCATGGTCGCCGACCACGGCGGCCACAAGACACTGCGGGCACCCGGCGGTCACCTGCTCTGCGTGGTGCCGGTGCAGAGCGACCAGCACCTGTTCGAAACCACCGCGCGTACCTGGCCGTCGATCGATTAGGCTCACCGCCGCAATCGATCATGGGGGACTCCTTGAAGCCGTACCACCCTGTCCTGGCGTTCACCACCGTCCTGCTCGCCGCGGGCTGCACCACCCCGGCCACCCCGTCGGCCCCGGCACCGGCCACCGCCCCGGCCGTCTCCGCCGACCCGGTGGCACCCAGCCCCACCGGCCCCGGCGCGCGGGAGACACTGCTGGCCGCCCTGGCGAAGACGGAGAACGCCACGTACCGCTTCACCACCAGCGGCGCGGTGCCCGACGCCAAGAAGATCACCGGCTCCGGCGTCCACGACCCGAAGGCCAAGCGGATCTCGGTCAAGTACAAGATCACCGGCGGTGGCGCGAAGGCCGAGGCCACCCAGCAGATCGTCATCGGCACCGACCTGTACTCCCGGTCCAAGGACGGCGAGACCTGGGTCCACCTCGACCTGAAGCGGATCAAGAAGGACTCGTTGTACTACCGCGACATGACCGACCCCACCGGCATGTCCCGGTTCGTCGAGACCGTCGACACGGTCACGAGCACCGGCCCCAACGCGTACAGCGGAACCCTCGACATCGAGGGCGACCGCTTCAACGAGGGTTTCCTGCCGGTCGGCACCCCCGCGATCTCGATCCTGTTCGGCGGAAGCGCCACCTTCACCGCCACCACGGACGCGGCGGGCTGGGTGACATCCATCAAGGTGTCCCTGAAGGACAGCGCGGACACCCTCCAGATGACGACGACACTGACCGGGCACGGCAAGGCGTCCGGGATCAAGAAGCCCACCGATTTCGGCGAGGCCATGGACTTCTACTACAGCTGACCCGCCCCGGCCGCCGAACCTCGGTCACCCCGAGGCGCGGCGGCCGGCCCATCAACCTGGCGCCCGCGGCCCACAGCCCACTGCCCACGAAGCGCGGTCCACAGGGCGCGGCCACGGCCCACGGGGCGCGGCCCACGGCCCCACCGGCCCACAGAGCGCGGCGCACAGGGCGCGGCCCACGGCCCACCGGCGCAGGACGCTCGCGGCAAGAGCAGTCCAAGCCAGAGCAATCCGGCAAGATGTTCGAGGAACCAGCGGCCCTGGCTCGAAGCTTTCCGACCCGCCATCAATGCGGCCGCCTGCTTCCCCGCCACCACCCGGCCCGGCTCCCCCGTCGCGGCCACCTCACCCACCGCGGCCAAGTCCCGGCCCCTGCCACTTCACCGTCCACAACCCCATCACCTACAACGCCATCACCCGTAGCCCCATCACCCGTAACTCCCTCGCCCGCATCAGCCGCCCGACGAGCCGTGCCCTGAACCAAATCGCACCGCGACACCGGGACGGATCGTGGTGGATGCCAGGACCGTTAGATCGAGCACTTCCACCGAACTCCGCAAGATCGCGGAATGACGGGCCGCGGAACATGCCCACCCGGAGCCGCGCCGGCCACGCGCTCCGAAGGCGTCAAAACTGCAAGAACAACGCTGGCGCCATGAACCAGTCATATACCCTCTAATCGCTCAGAAGGACAGGAAGCGGCTCGCGCCACGACGGAACGACGGCCAGCGAACACCAGCAGACGACAGGCGACGGGCCGGGGCGGGCCGCGGGCGGGCGACGGGCGGCGGGCGGGCGACGGGCGGCCGGCGGCCGGCGGGCCGCGGGCGGCCGGCGGGCCGCGGGCGGCCGAGCGACAGGCGGCGGGCGGGCGGCAGGCGACGGCCGGGCGACGGCCGAGCGACAGGCGACGGCCGGGCGGCAGGCGGGCGACGGCCGGGCGGCGGGCGTGTGCGTCAGGTGTCGAACAGGTCTGCTGCCCGCGTAGCTCTCAACAACCACCGCAAATGTGGCTGCGGATCATGCAGATGGCAGGTGGCCTGCCGGGCTTCGGCCACCCGCCGTGCCGCGACCAGCATCCGCAATCCGGCCGCGTCGCAGAAGTCGACGCCCGCGACGTTGATGTGGATCTGGCGCACGGGTGCGCTCAACCCGATCAGGTCGTGCACGCGTGTCAGGTCGTACAGCTGGCTCTGGAGCGCGTCGACCGACATCGCGTCGAGACTGCCGTGCAGGGTGATCAGCAGACGGTCGCCGTCGCGTGCCCCGTCGATGCGGGTCGCACTCACCAGGGCGCCTCCTCCGGCCGGGAACGGACGATGGCCCACACCAGTTTGCCGCCGCGGGCGGGGAGGGCGCCCCACGACGAGGCGGCCACGCTGACGATCCGCAGACCGAGACCGCGGTCGGACAGTGACGGCCCGAGGGGACCGGCCACGGGGGCCCGCACGCGGGGCAGCTCGGTGTCACCGTCGTAGACGGCCAGGTGCAGGGCGGCCCCGGCGCCGGTGCCGCGCGACGACACGATCACCTCGATATCGGTACCCGCATGTTCGGCCGCATTCACCACCAGCTCGGATATGACCAGCCTTGCCCGTTCACACAGATGGCCGAGGCCCCATCCGGTGCAGGCCTCGGTCACCAGTGATCGGGCCTGGAGGGCGGCCGCCGGGTCGGGGGGTAGCGCCAGGTGCATCCGGTCGGGCAGCGGGTGCTCGCCGTTGAGCGCGGCCCGGGCCTGCTGCACCGTCGCGTACAGCACCATCCAGTCCCGGGCGCCGAGCCGCCGCAGCCGGCGGGCGAGTGGCGTGTTCGCCGGCACGCAGATCGCGATGGCGACCGGCGGCGCCATGGCGGCGCCCTGCGAGCACGCGGTGAGCCACAGTGGGGCGCTCACCGCGTGCGGGTCGCGCAGGTGGTGCAGGTCGACGATCACTCCGGTGGGGTGCTCGGCCAGGCATTTGTCGAGCACGGTGCGGGCCTGCGCGGAGCGCCGCCGGTCCCAGCCGCCCCACACGGAGAGCTCGATGACCGCGGTGTCGGCGTCGATGACCGCCAGCACCGAGTCCGCCACCGCGTCACCGGACCATCCGATCAGATGCGGTGAGCCCGCACTCATGTCCCCTACTCCCGGACCTCCGTTGTCTCACGGTGCGCCGCGACACAGATGAACCGCGTCAATGCCGCCGCCGCAATTCTTGATTTCTGCGAATGACAGCGTCAACGGAGATTCACCATCCGCGACGATCAGAGAGCGCTTTGCAGGGCGAGCACCCCCCGGTTGACGGCGGCGATGGCCTTGCGCGCGGTCTCTTTCACGCTGGGTGAGGCCGCTGACGCCTCTTTGACCTGACCGAGGAGGTCGAGGACCTGCCGCGCCCAGCGGACGAAGTCCCCGGCCGGCATGTCGGCGTCGTGGTGGCCGCTGGCCAGGACCCGGGCGAGCGGTTCGCCGCGGGCCCAGCGGAACATCGGCCACACGAACCCGGGATCGGGCTCCCGGGTGAGGGACAGGCCGTGCTCGCTCTCGTCGGCGGCGATCTCGCCCCACAGCTTGGCGCAGGCGTCGACGGCGGCACTGATCGGGCCTTTCGGCACGGACGCCCGGTCGTCGCCCTCGCGGCGGGACTCGTAGAGCACCATCGACACGGCTGCGGCCAGCTCGTCCGGTGCCAGACCGTCCCACACGCCCTGGCGCAGGCACTCGGCGACCAGAAGGTCGGCCTCGGACCAGATGCGGCCGAGCATCCGGCCGGCCTCGGTCACCTCGCCGTCGCCGGAGAGGTAGCCGCGGGTGGCCAGCACCGCGCACACCTGGTCGAAGGTGCGGGCCAGCGAACCGGTCCGCCCGGCCACCTTGTCGCGCAGCGCGTCGGTGTCACGCAGCAGCCGGTGCCGGCGCTCGGCCCAGCGGGCGTGGTCCTCCCGCTCCGGGCACGCATGGCACGGGTGCTGGCGCAGCCGCACCTTGAGCAGGGCGATCTCGGCGTCCTCGCCGGGGTTGGCCCGGCTGCGGCCGTTGCGCCGGCGGTCCGGGTGGCGGTCCAGGCCGGTCGCGCTGACCTGGGCGGCGAGATCACGGCGGGCCGCCGGCGAGCGGTGGTTGAAGTTGCGCGGCACCCGCACCCGGGCCAGCACCTCCACCTCGCCGCCGAAGTCGCCGGGGCTGACCCGGCCGGCCCATCTGTCCTGGGTGAGCACCAGCGGCCGCGGCTCGCCGAACCCGGCGGCGGCCGGCTCCAGCACCACGGCCAGACCGGCACGACGGCCCTGCGGCACCCGGATCACGTCGCCGAGCCGCAGTTTCTCCAGTGCGGAGACGGCGGCCGAGCGACGCTGCTGAACCCCCTGGCGGGACAGCGCCTTCTCCCGGTCGGCGATGGCCACGCGGAGCCCGAAATACTCGTCGAAGTCGCCGTGGTGGCAGGCGGCGTCCGCCCCGTACGACTGCATGGTCTCGACGTTGCGCTGCACCTGTCGGGCCAGGCCGACCACCGAGCGGTCCGCCTGGAACTGGGCGAACGACGACTCCAGCAGCTCCCGGGATTTCTCCGCGCCGACCGTGCCGACCAGGTTGACCGCCATGTTGTACGACGGCCGGAACGACGACCGCAGCGGATAGGTCCGCGTGGAGGCGAGCCCGGCCACGTGCCGCGGGTCGACGTCGGGGCTCCACAGCACCACGGCGTGGCCCTCGACGTCGATGCCACGGCGCCCGGCCCGGCCGGTCAACTGCGTGTACTCCCCGGGGGTGAGGTCGACGTGCGCCTCGCCGTTGAACTTGACGAGTCGCTCCAGCACCACGCAGCGGGCCGGCATGTTGATGCCCAGCGCCAGTGTCTCGGTGGCGAAGACCGCCTTGACCAGGCCCTTGACGAAGCACTCCTCGACCGCCTCCTTGAAGGCGGGCAGCATGCCGGCGTGGTGGGCGGCGACACCGCGCTCGAGCCCGTCGAGCCACTCCCAGTAGCCCAGCACCGACAGGTCGTCGGACGGCAGGTGCGCCACCTTCGCCGACACGATGCGCCGGATCTCGGCCCGCTCGTCGGGGTCGGTGAGCCGCAGACCGGCGTTGAGGCACTGCTGGACGGCGGCGTCGCAGCCGGCCCGGCTGAAGATGAACAGGATCGCCGGGAGCAGCCCGGCCCGCTCCAACCGGTCGACGACCTCGGCGCGGGGTGGTGGCTGCCAGCGCTTGCCACGGCCACCGCGCCAGCCGGCGGCGGCCCGGTCGGTGAACTCCATCCGCCGGTCCATCTCACGCGTGTAGCGCAGCAGCTCGGGGTGGACGTCGTGTTTCTTCGCAGCGTCGGCGTCGTGGAACAGGTCGAACATCCGCCGGCCGACGAGCATGTGCTGCCAGAGCGGCACCGGCCGGTGCTCGCTGACGACCACCTCGGTCTCGCCGCGGACGGTGACGAGCCAGTCGGCGAACTCCTCGTAGTTGCTGACCGTCGCCGACAGCGAGACCAGCGTGACCGAGGACGGCAGGTGGATGATCACCTCCTCCCAGACCGCGCCACGGAACCGGTCGGCGAGGTAGTGCACCTCGTCCATCACCACGTAGGCCAGGTTGCGCAGCTGGTCGGAGCCCGAGTAGAGCATGTTGCGCAGCACCTCGGTGGTCATCACCACCACCGGCGCGTCGCCGTTGATCACGTTGTCGCCGGTCAGCAGACCGACCTTGTCCGCGCCGTAGCGCGCCACGAGGTCGTGGTATTTCTGATTGGACAGCGCTTTGATCGGGGTGGTGTAGAAGCACTTGCGCTCCCCCGAGCGCAGCGCCAGGTGCACCGCGAACTCGCCGACCACGGTCTTGCCTGCACCGGTCGGCGCACACACCAGCACGCCGTTGCCCCGCTCCAGGACCTCGCACGACGCACGCTGGAAGTCGTCGAGGTCGAAGCCCACGTCGAGCATGAAATCTTCGAGCGCCGGGTACGTGGCGACCTGCGCCGCCCGCCGCTTGGATGCCGAATATTTCTCGGCGGGACTCGTCATGAACACCAGGCTAGTTCGTGGGTATGACAAAACGCAGCACGGTTATGGGGCCGTCAGGGGCGGTGCGGCGGGTCGGTAAGGTGCACGACGTGCCGCATGCCTCGAATCCTCCTGCCCATCCGGTGCGCCCCGTCGAGGCCGTGCTGTTCGACTTCCACGGCACGCTGGCCCAGGTGGAGGACCCGCTGACCTGGGTTCTCGCGGCAGCGGCGGCCTGCGGGGCCACCCTCGACCGGGGCAAGGCGACCATCCTGGCCGACCGGCTGACGACAGCGGGCCGCGCCGGCGGGCCGGTTCCGCACCGGGTTCCGCCGCATCTGGCCGAGCACTGGGCCGATCGTGACCTCTACGCGCACAGCCACCGCGCCGCCTACACCGGACTGGCCGCGACCGTCCCGACCGACGTGGAGGGACTGGCCGACGCGCTCTACGAGCGGCTGCTCGTGCCGGACGGCTGGCTGCCCTACCCGGACACCGAGCCGACGCTGCGCAAGCTGCACGAGGCAGGGGTGCGGGTGGCGGTGGTCAGCAACATCGCGTTCGACGTCCGGCCGCTGTTCGCCGCGTGGGGGCTGGACGGGCTGGTCGACGCGTTCGTGCTCAGTTACGAGGTCGGGCGGATCAAACCGGACCCGGCGATCTTCTGGCGTGCCTGCGGCATGCTCGGCGTCGACGCGGAGCGGGCGCTGATGGTCGGCGACAGCCCGGCCGACGCGGGGGCGGTCAAGGCCGGCTGCACGGCGTACATCGTGCCGGCCGCCGACGCCGGTAAGCCGAACGGCCTGTCCGCGGTCCTGTCGCTCGCGCTGACAAATCAGGCGTAACGGTCCAGGACGGTCCCGCGACGACCCTTCTTCGCCGCGGTCGCGGCGATTGCGGCCGGCGACTCGGCCGGGTTGTTGACGGCGGCGTCGGCCATCGCCTTGAAGGCCTCCTTGGCGCTGCCCAGCATCGTGGAAGCGCTGCCCAGCATCGTCGAGGCGTTGCCGAGGAACGAGTTGCCGCGGGTGCCGATCGAGTTCGTCATGCCCTACAGTTCGGCCCGCCCACGAGAATCTGACGCCCCGGTCACCGGAGCAACCGGACCGCACCCGGCACACATCTCACCTCGATCGGGAGCGGGCCGAGCCGCTCGCCGTCGGCGTACGAGATGATGCCCTCGGCCTCGATGCGCACCTCGCGCGCCCGGGTCACGGTGACCCGCGGATCACGCACGTGGGTGCCGTGGCGCAGCCGCGGCTTGAGCCGCATCATGTCGAGCCGGCCCAGCGGCAGCGCGAAGAGCACGTCGAGCAGTCCGTCGGCCGGGTCGGCGTCCGGCAGCATCCGCATCCCGCCGCCGTAACTCGCGCAGTTACCCACCGCGACGATCTCGGAGGTGAGGACGTGGGCCTCGCCGTCCAGCGTCACCGTGTAGGGCCGGGCCCGCAGCCGGGCCAGCTCCAGCAGGATCGCCAGGTCGTAACGGCGCGGCCCGCGGGGCCGGCGCATCCGGTTGGCCCGCTCGTTGACCAGCGCGTCGAATCCGGCGGCCAGGACCGCACAGAACCAGCGTCGCTCACCGTGGTCGTCCAGGGTCCGGGCGAGATCGAACCGATGGTCACGGCCGTCCCGCAACGCCGCGGCGATCCCCTCCGCGGCCTTCAACGGATCATGCGGTACGCCCACCGCGCTCGCGAAGTCGTTGCCGGTCCCGGCCGGCACCACCCCGAACCCGACGTCGAGCCCGGCGACGGATTGCAGGGCCCGGTGCACCGTGCCGTCCCCACCGACCGCGACGACGGCGGCGGCCCCGTCGGCGACAGCGGTGTGACAGGCCTCGTCGGCCTCGATCCCACTACCCGCGGTGAGGATCCGCACGGGCCGCCCAGCCGTCCCGAGCGCCTCGAGGACCCCCGGAAGCAGACCGCGGTACCGGCCCTTCCCCGCCGAGGGATTGGCCAGCACCGCGATGAAATCGTTCACGATCCCGAATTAGATCAGGTCATGTCGTCGAATCTGCGCTCGATCGACTGCGGTTTCTCCACCGGGGTGGGTGCGTCGATCGGGGTGGGCGACGCGATCGGGTCAGAGGCGCCGACCGGCACCCGTTCCTCGGGCAACTCGGAGATGGCGTCGTCGTCGAGCCCGGCGTAGATCTCCTTGCCGCGGCCCTTGCGCTTGTCGTTGAGGAACGCCACCCCGACGGCGATGAAGTACAGCAACGTCAGGCAGGCGGCCAGCAGGGTCATGCCGAACGGCCCGGGGTCGGGGGTGGCGATCGCGGCGAACGCGAACGACAGGAAGACCACGGTCCGCCACCAGCTGAGCAGCCGCGCCGCGGTGACCACGCCGGTGAAGTTGAGCATCAGCAGGACCAGCGGGAACTCGAACGCCGCCCCGAAGATCATGATCATGCTGGTGACGAAGCCGGTGTACGCCGTGACCTCGAGCTGCGTCGTCTCGCCGAGGACACCGGCGGTCATGATGAATTCGAGGCTGTGCTTCACCACGAAGTAGGCCAGCGTCGCACCGCCCATGAACAGGGGGGCGGCGATGGCGACGAACACATATGCCCATTTGCGCTCGTGCCGGTGCAGGCCGGGCGCGATGAACGCCCAGAGCTGATAGAGCCAGACCGGGGCGCCGACGATCAGACCGACCCAGAGCGCGATCTTCAGCTTCAGGATCAGCTGGTCGGCCACACCCAAGGTCAGCCAGTTGCACTTGCCCTGACCGACCGCCCCCATCGTCCATGACGTGTCGAGGCCACAGTAGGGAGCGGCGAGCAGATCGAAGACCCACTCAGCGAGGATGAAACCGACGACCAGGCCGACCACGATGCCGAGCGACGCGAAGAACAGCCGGTTACGGAGCTCCCGGACGTGCTCGATGAGCGTCATGGAGCCGTCGGAAGCCTGCTGGAACTTGCTCGGTCCCTTTTTCTTACGCAGGCTCAGTGCCATCGGCCCGGGTCAGCGGTCGTTGGTGCGGTGCTGCACCGGGTCGACGTAGGGCTGAGCCGGCGGCGGCTGGTAACCCTGCGGCGCCTGCTGGTAACCGGCCGGCGGCGGGGGCGCCTGCTGGTAGCCCGGCTGCTGGTAGGGCTGCTGGACCTCACCCTGCAACGGCGTGCGGCTGTGCTGGGGCTCCGCCTTCTCCGCGACGTTGTTGTCGTCGTCGACGAGGCCCTTGGTCTCCGCCTTGATGATCCGCAGCGAGCGGCCGAGGGACCGCGCGGCGTCCGGCAACCGCTTCGCGCCGAAGAGCAGGATCAGCACAACAACGAGGACGATGATGTGCCATGGCTTGAGGGCGCCCATGGGATGACTCCAGTCGGTCGGATCAGTTTGCGGGGTCCATCGTACGTGTGGATCCTGACGATTTTGCCGTGCGGATCCCTCAGGTTTCTTATGATCTTGGTAAGCCCAGGACAACAGGGCGGTAACTGCCCGTCACCTGCCGCGGCCCGCCTTGATCTGCTCGACCTTCTCCTGCGCACGCTCGGCCCGCTCCTGGAGGCCCTGCACGGTCGCCTGCAACCGCTCGGCGCTCTCCTGAAGCGTCAGCGCCTCGTCACGACGCTTCTCCAGCTTGCCCGCGGCCCTGCGCAGTGCCGGTAGCCGGCCCAGCACCCGCGACGCGGCGAAGATCAGGACGAGCAGCGCGATCACCACCACGGCGATCCAGACCCACATCAGCACGCGGCCCACCCTATCGGCCCGTGACCGGACCGGCTCCCAGGCCGGTCGGCGCGGCGTACTGATCGAGGGCGGTCGCGGCCTGCGCCCGGATCCGGTCGAGCAGCTCCGGCGGGCCG
The DNA here is from genome assembly GCF_042650585.1 of Actinoplanes subglobosus. Lineage (NCBI taxonomy): Bacteria > Bacillati > Actinomycetota > Actinomycetes > Micromonosporales > Micromonosporaceae > Actinoplanes > Actinoplanes subglobosus. The sequence goes on along the minus strand of NZ_JBHSBL010000010.1, from coordinate 106,591 downwards.
ATCACGGTGACGTCGCGGCCCTGCCCGGTGAGAAAGCGCTGCGCCCAGCCGAGATCGGTGACCCGCATCGTGACCAGCCACTCGGTGCTGTCCTTGACCACCTGCTCGACCGGGTAGTACTCGGTGATCCACCGGCCGCCGCGGCCGACGCGGAGCGTGACCAGCGGCAGCTCGGGGCCGGGCCGGAAGACGCCGCCGGTCACGTCGTGCGGCACCGCCTCGACCGGCGGCGCGGACGGCTCGTCCAGCTCGGTGAACCCGTCGATCCGGTCGATCCGGAACAGCCGGGTCGCCTCGGCCCGCCGGCACCACGCCTCCAGATAGTTGAAGCCGCCGACCATCAGCATCCGCATCGGGTCGATGATCCGGTCGGTGGTCTCGTCGCGGGCCGCGGTGTAGTAGGTGAGCCGCAGCGCGTGCCCGGAGTCGACGGCGGTGCGGACCGCGGCCAGCTTCTTCTGGTTCGCCGGGAGCCGCACCGCGACCGGGGCGTCGGCCAGGTCACCGGCCGCACTCTCGATCTTGGCGAGGGCCCGCTCGATGGCGTCCCTGGTGCCGATGCCGGGTGTCTCGGCGAGCATCCGCAGCGCCACCACCAGGGCCAGCGCCTCGTCCGGGTTGAGGCGCAGCGGCTTGTCCATGCCGGCGTCGTGGCTGATCGTCACGTGGTCGCCGTCGATGGCCATGTCGATCAGGTCGCCGGGGCCGTAACCGGGCAGCCCGCACACCCAGAGCAGCTCCAGGTCCTCCCGCAGCTGCTTGTCGGTGACACCCAGGTCGGCGGCCGCCTCGGAGATCAGGATGCCGGGCCGGGCCAGCAGGTACGGCACCAGGTTGAGCAGGCGCCCGAGCCGGTCGCCGGAGGGGGTCCGCACCGTGCTCATGCGGTCACCGCCGGGACCTCGTGCCGGGTGATGAGCTCCTTCAGGTGCTGGATGACCGCGTCCCGCAGCTCGGGCGGTCCGTCGGCGCGGGCGTCCGGACCGTACCCCGCGATGCGGGAGGCCAGCCAGTCGACGTCGCCGTAGACGATGGTCAGCCGGTCGCCGTCGGCACCGGGGGTGATGTCGGCGGCGAGACGGCGCAGCCCGGCGGCCCGGCCGTGGCGGACCGTCACGGTGGCCCGGCCGTTGCGGGCGATCGGGCCGGACGAGCGGGCGACGTGGCTGATCAGGTCGGCGCCGGCCGGCGGTTCGAAGGCGTCACCGCGGCCGGTGGCGCGCACGTCGCCGACGATGCGGGACAGCCGGAAGCAGCGGGTGGCGTCGCGGTCGCGGTCGTGACCCACCACGTACCACCGGCCGCGCCAGCAGACCACGCCCCACGGCTCGAGGCGGCGGGTGCTGGGCTCGTCGACCTCGGGCACCCGGTACTTGAAGGTGACCGCGCGGCGCTCCCGGGCGGCCGAGGTGAGCGGGCCGAACGCCGGGTCGACGGTGACCACCGGCTCCACCCCGAGCGTGGCCTGCGGGTCGACCTCGACCCCGGCGGCGCGGAGTTTGGCCAGGCCGGACGACGCGGCGGCAGCGAGCCCGGCGTGCTGCCACAATCGGGCGGCGATCCCGACGGCCGCGGCCTCGTCCGGTTCGAGAAGGATGTCGGGCAACGCGTACTCCCGCTGCGCGATCCGGTATCCGGGCTCCTGGTCGAAGATGCTGGCCGTCCCGGTCTCCAGCGGCACGCCCAGGTCACGCAGCTCGGCCTTGTCCCGCTCGAACTTCCGCTGGAACGCCTCGTGATCGCGTGGGTCGGACGGGTCGTGCTCGTAACCGGGCACGGTCGCGGCGATCTGCGCGGCGGTGAGGAACCGTCGCGTGGACAGGAGGCAGATGACCAGGTTTACCAGGCGCTCGGTACGAGTGCGCGACACGGCCGCAACGCTAGCAGGCCCTCCGGGGCGACGGTTATCCGTCACTGTGCCGGGGGAAGACCACCCTCGTGAGCACCCCTGAGACCCCCGAGTCCGAGAGCGTCGGCACCGTCCTGGTGGCCGGCGCCGCCAATCTGGCCATCGCGGTGGCGAAGCTGGTCGCCGGCCTGATCTCCGGCTCGGCGGCGATGCTGTCCGAGGCGGCGCACTCGCTGGCCGACACCGTCACCGAGGTCTTCCTCTACGTGGCACTGCGGCGGGGCACCAGACCGGCCGACAAGGAACACCCGTTCGGGTACGGCAAGGAAAGCTGGATCTGGGCGTTCATCGCCGCGATCTTCATGTTCGTCGCCGGGGCCGGGTTCTCCATCTACCACGGCGTCATGACCATCATCGAGGGTGAGCACACCGGGAACTACGTGGCGTCGTACATCGTGCTGGCGGTGGCGTTCGTGGCCGAGAGCGTGTCGTTCGCCAAGGCGCTGAAGCAGGTGCGCGGGGCGGCCCGGCGGTGGGACACCACGCTCGGCGGCTATCTGCGGCACACCTCGGACACCACGGTGAAGGCGGTCTTCTTCGAGGACCTCGCGGCGCTGACCGGTCTGGTGCTGGCCGCCGCGGGCATCGGCCTGGCCCAGGTCACCGGCTCGGAGACGTGGGACGGCGTGGCGTCCATCCTGATCGGCCTGCTGTTGCTGGTGGTGGCCGTGGTGCTGGGGCACAGCAACGCGTCGCTGCTGGTCGGGCAGGCGGTGCCGCAGCGGATGCACGATCGGATCGCGGCGGACCTGGCCGGGATCGACGTGGTGACATCGGTCCCGACGCTGCTCACCATGCGGCTCGGGCCGGGCGGCATCCTGGTCGCCGCGAAGGTCGACTTCGTCGACGACGTGCCGGCCGGCGCGATCGAGACCGCGTGTGACGAGGCGGAACGGCGGCTGCGCGAGACGTTCCCGGAGATCCGCTACGTGTTCCTGGACCCGACCAGGGAGGGAGCGGGCCGGAGCGGATAGGGTCGCGGCCATGGTGCGATGGCGGTCCGGGACGGTCCAGGCGGTGCGGCGGAGCTGGCACGGCGCCGTCGAGCTGGACGTGGTCACCGCCGACGGGCCGGTGCGCGCGCTGGCGTACCCCGATCTGGTCGGTCTCCCCGAGCCCGGCGACCGGGTGCTTCTCAACGTCGGCGCGCTGGTGATGGGCCTGGGCACCGGCGGTTACGCGCTGGTGGTGGCGATCCCGGACCGGCTGCCCGCCGACCCGGCCGACGACGGTGCCACCCGCGACGCCGGGCATCTGGTGAAGGCGCGGTACACGCCGCTGCAGCCGATCCGGCTCGGTGTCGACGAGGAGGCGTCACCCCATCGGGCGGTTATGGCCGCCGCCGAGTCGATCGACGGCATGCCGGTGGTGACGGCCGACCTGCATTCGGCTCTGCCGGCGATCCTGGCCGGGATCCACGCCGACCGGCCGGGCGCCCGGGTGGCCCATCTGATGACCGACGGCGGCGCGCTGCCGGCCTGGTTCTCCCGCACGCTCGACGGGCTGCGTGACCACCTGGCCGGGACGATCACCACCGGGCAGGCGTTCGGCGGCGATCTGGAGGCGAGCACCGTGCACACCGGGCTGCTGGCGTCCCGGCACGTGCTGCACGCCGACGTGACCATCGTGGCGCAGGGGCCGGGCAATCTGGGGACCGGCACGACCTGGGGTTTCTCCGGGGTGGCGCTGGGTGAGGCGGTCAACGCGATCGCGGTGCTGGGCGGACGGCCGGTGGGCTCGCTGCGGATCTCCGACGGCGACGGCCGTGACCGGCACCGCGGGGTGTCACATCACAGCCTCACGGCGTACGGGAGAGTCGCTCTCGTCCCCGCCGACCTGCCGGTGCCGGACCGCCTGCCGCAACCGCTCGGTGCCGAGGTCGACGCCGCGCTCGCGCCGCTGACCGCGAGACACCGCATCGTCCGCGTGCCCGTCGGCGGGCTGGACGAGGCGCTGCGCCGGTGCCCGGTGCCGCTGTCGACGATGGGCCGCAAGCTGGACCAGGACCACGCCTACTTCCTGGCGGCGGCGGCCGGTGGGCGTCACGCCGCGGCGCTGCTGGGCTGACCGGAGGCGGCGACCTCGACCCGGTTGCGCCCGGCCGCCTTGGCCGCGTAAAGCGCCGCGTCGGCCCGTTTGAGCAGCTCGTCGGAGGTTTCGACACCGTCCCAGACGGCCAGCCCGGCGGAGAAGGTCTGCCCGAGCGGGGTGGCCTCCAACGCCCGGTCCATGGCCCGGAGTCCGTCGCCGACGTCGGCGGCGGGCAGCAGCACGACGAACTCCTCGCCGCCGAACCGGGCGATCACGTCGACGTCGCGCAACGCCGAGTGCCACGCCGCGCTGGCCGCCTTGAGCAGCTGGTCGCCGGCCGGGTGGCCGTGGGTGTCGTTGTACTGCTTGAACCGGTCGAGGTCGAGGATGGCGACGGCGACCGGCTCGCTGTTGCGGCGGGCGCGTTCCAGGGCGCGCGGCAGTTCGTCGTTCCAGGCGCGCCGGTTGGGCAGGCCGGTGAGTTCGTCGGAGCGGGCCAGTTCGCGGACCCGGTCGGACTGGCGTTCGACGTGCCGGATGAGCAGCGCCATCCGGGCGACGACCAGCAGGAACAGGACCGCGGAGCAGGCCGCGATGCTCCAGCCGTCCTCCACCTGACCGGTGGCGGTCTGCGCGGCCAGCACGGCCGGGGCGATCAGCGAGGCGCCGGCGAGCAGCGCGAGCAGGCCCTTGCCGAGCCCGGCCGGGCGCGCGTCGGCGGGTGCCGCCACCTCGCGGGCGCCGCGGTGCAGGCAGGCGACGCCGAACAGCACGAACGCCACGAGGAACACCGATTCGAGTGCGGTGCTGAACCACCGCAGGCCGATCAGCGCCTCGCCGGTCTCGCCCATGTTGTCGAGCACCACCCAGGCGCTGTCGCCGATCAGGAAAGCCGTCAGGGAGCCGGTGATCCACCAGAACGGGGCGCCCCGGCTGCCGCCGCTGCGCAGCAGGCGGGTGGTCATGGCGATCAGCAGGAGGTCACCGATCGGGTACGCCACCTGCGTCGCGTGCGCCATCCGGTCCATCGGGTCGCCGAGGTTCACCGGCGAGATCACGTACACCCAGGCGAGCAGGCCGAACCCGGTGGTGATGGTGGCCGCGTCGACGAGCGCCGCCCAGTCGGAGCGCCGGTCGCGGCGCCGGATCAGGACGGCCAGGCCGCCCGCGCACGCCGGGTAGAGGCCGAGGAAGAACGGGTCGGCCGGGGTGGGCAGGTCGATCAGCCCGTACCAGGCCTCGGCGACGTGGGCGACGGCGATGCCGGTGGAGTTGCTGAACACGCCGGCCGCGAACAGCCACCACGGCAGCCGTTCCGGCCGGGGCAGCCGGTGGGCGCCGGCGAGCAGGGCGGCGACACCGGCCCAGCCGACGCCGACCTGCCAGGCGGTCCGCCACCACAGGTGGTCCGGGAGGAACTGGTACGCGGTGATGGCGAGAGCCGCCACCACCGCGAAGACCGTCGCGGGCCGTCCGGCCCGCACCCGCTGTTCCGACACACTCCCAGGAGACGGCACGACGGGGACGTCCCGGGTGACAGGCCGGGTGCGGCCGGGTTGTTCAGTCCCGGCGGCGGATCAGGGTGACGCCGTCCCGGACCGGGAGCATGACCGATTCGACCCGCTCGTCGGTGACGATCCGGTCGTTGAGGCCGGCCACCGCCCGGTCCGCGTCGTCGCTCGGGTCGAGGACCCGGCCACCGCGCAGCACGTTGTCGAAGACCATCAGGCCGCCCGGCCGCAGGCGGGGCACCAGCGCGTCGTAGTAGTCCGGATAGCCGGTCTTGTCGGCGTCGACGAACGCGAAGTCGATCACCGGGTCGGCCGGGAGGGCCCGCAGCGTGGCGAGCGCCGGCGCGATCCGCAGCTCGATCCGGTCGGTCAGCCCGGCCCGCTGCCAGTAGTCACGCGCCACCGACGTCCACTCCTCGGAGACGTCGCAGGCCAGCAGGCGCCCGCCCGGCCGCAGACCGCGGGCGATGCAGATCGACGAGTAGCCGGTGAAGGTGCCCACCTCGACCGCGTTGGTGGCGCCGGTGAGCCGGACGAGCATGGTCAGCAGGGCGCCCTCGTCGTGCGAGACCTGCATGCCGGCGGCGCCCGGCGGGAATTTCGCCCAGGTCTCGGCGGCCAGGTCGCGCAGCACCTCATCGGCGGGCGTGCAATGGGTGAGCAGGTAGTCGCCGACGGCGGGATCGATGATGTCAGCCATACCGGACAGCTTTCCGCAAACCCGGCGCCCGCGTCGGCCCGCGGTGTGCGACGGGCGTCACGGCAGGCGTTTCCGATAAACCCGGCGATGGTACGGCCACACATGCCACCGGCTGTCGAGGAGGCGTCCTCAGGCTCGGAGGATCAGATAGGCCCAGCCGGCCACGAAGAGGACGAGGACCACGGCGAGCACCCAGGTGGGAATCCGGTGGCCGCCCTCGCGATTCTGCTGGATCTCGGCCCGGATCTTCTCCCGCCGGCGGTCCAGCCGGTTCAGGCGGACCTCGGCCTCGGTGCGTTCGGTGGGTTCGGGCAGGTCAGGTGTCGTCATAGCGGGGCCAGCGTAGCCTGCTCAGTAATTGGCGTACACCCGCCACAGGTTCTCCTGGTCGGTGAGCTGCCGGCTGTAGGCGGCGAGTTCGTCGACGGTCCCGGTGAGGTAGGGGTTCGGTGGTTCGGACGGCCAGCCGCCCGGCGGGAGCAGCGGCTGCCCGCCCCACCGCCAGTAACCGGTCGTGGACGCCGAGGTGGTGACCGCGGTGTCGACCACCCGGACCCCGTCGACGTAGAGCTTGAGCCCGCCGGCGCCGACGCTGCCCATCACGTGGTGCCAGGCGCCGTCGCTGACCGTCGCGGCGCTGACCACGGTGACCGGGACGCCGCCGCTGATCACCCCGAACCGGGCCTTGCCCGCGGTGTCGACGTAGAGCAGCCGGTCGGCCGAGGCGCCGGCCAGCCCGCTGCTCGTGTCGGCGAACCCGGCGAGTACGCCACGGTCGCCGGCCGCCACCCGGACCAGGCACTCCACGGTGAACGCGGACGGCGCCGCGGTGGCCGAGTACCTACCGTTCCAGCCGTTGGCGACGCCGCCGAACGCGATCGCCGTCGAGCCGGCGTGACCGGTCTTGGTGGTGCCGTCCAGGCCGCCGAACTCCTCCACGGCCGCGCCGCCCAGCAACGGCGTGAGGGTGGCGGTGACCAGGGCGTACCCGTTGAAGATCCGGAGGTCGTCGATCTGGCCCTGCCAGCCGGCCACGGTGGCGCCGCCGGTGAGACGCCGGCCGATCTGCACCGCCCCGGACGACGCCCATCCGGTGGTGTGCGCGGTCGCGGTGCCGGAGGAGCGGCCGTTGACGTAGAGCCGGATCTCACTGCCGGACTCGTAGACGCCGGCCACATGCGTCCACTGGTTGAGCACCACGGAGTTCGCGGCGCTGTACGTGACCGACGGGGTGGCCGCCGCCGAGTCGCTGGGCCAGAACCGCATCGCCCACCGGTTCTGGGCCTGGTCGTAGCCGATGGTGAAAGCCGTGGTGTTGGTGCCGTTCTGGGAGATGATCGTCCGGTCGGTGCTGTTGCTGGTCAGTTTCACCCAGGCCCCGGCGGAGAAGCTGCCGTTCGTGGCGACCTGCCCGGCGGGGCCCTGGAGATATCCGTTCGCGCCGGCTGCCGGGATGCTCAGGCTGTTGCCGGTCCGGCCGGTGGCCAGGGCGGCGGCCGAACCGAGGGTGACACCGGTCGTGGAGCGGGCGGTGACGGTGCCGCCGCCGGTGCTGGACGCGCTGCCCGTCCAGCCGGGCGTGCCGGACGCCTCGTCGAAGGCCCAGCGGCTGGTGGCGCGTACCGGAAGCATGGCGACCTCGGCCGCCGACAGCGCCCGCCGCCAGGTCCGCGCCTCCCCGATGATCATGCCGGTGCCGGTGTCGCGGCCTCCGTAGGAGGACCAGGCGCCGGCGATCCGGTAGCGCCCGAAGCCGATGTTGCGGCCGGTCGCGGCGTTGACCGGGATGGTGTGCGTGGCCGTCGCCGCCGCGGTGCCGTTGACGTAGAGCGTCATCGTCCCGGTGCCGGCGTTGAACACCCCGGTCACCAGTGCCCACGTGTTGCTCACCGCGGTCGGTCCGTAGACGGTGTCCCAGCCGGTGACACCGGTCAGGGTGCTCGGGTCCTTGGCCATCGTGAAGGTCCAGCACGGCGGCGCCGCGCAGTTGGTGCTGTGGTCGGCGACCAGGGCGACGTCGCTGCGCGGGTAGGAACTGTTCGTCAGGTGGGCGACGGCCGCTCTCGTCCCGCTCGCCGTCGGCGCGGTGTCGCCCAGGTTGGCCCACACCGAGACGGTGAAACCGCGGTCGGCGCGGAACGGTGACAGCACCGACGACAGTGCAGCCTGGGCGAACGTCGGGTTGGACGAGGCGCCCAGCATGTACGCCCCGCCGGTCGGCCCCGGGCTCGCGGTGATCGTCATGCCGCTGCCGGTGTGCTGGCCGGTGTTGGTGGCCCCCGATGCGTCGGCGAACGTGGTGGCCCCGCTGCCGTCGTCCATCCGCCACCACATCGACGACCCGTTGGTCGGGGTGGCATACGTGCCGTTCTGCCCGCTGCCCGACGAGTCGGCGGCCGTCGACGTGACCGAGCTGGACTGCAGGTCCTCGCCGCGGTGGTAGAAGACCGGTCCGCCGTCGGTGACGATCTGCGGCACGCCGGGGAAGTTCGCCGACGCCGCCACGGTCGCGGGCACCGACACGGCCGCCGTCCACGCTCCCCCGGCCGGGATCCACAGCCACGGCCCGGCCGCCAGCAGTATTCCGGCCAGCACCACGAGCAGGGCCCGGCGCACGGTCAGCTCCGGGCTTCCCAGACGGCGGTGAACGTGCTGCTCAAACCGGCCGCGGTGTCGTCGCTGGGCAGCAGTAGCTCGAACCGCCAGGCCCGGGAGGCGTTCTGGGTCGCCGACCACGCACCGTCCCCGCTGGTCCAGTCGGTGTGCGCGGCCAGGTAGGTGTCCAGTGTCGACGTGCCGGACGCGTTGTACAACGCGGTGCCGGAGCTGAAGTCGCCGCAGTCGGTCTGCGTGCCGGTGCCGTAGTGGACACGGGCGATCAGTTTGGCGGCGAGACCACCGGTGACGGTCGTGAAGTACATCCGGACCGCAGCCGGCACCGACCCGGTGTACTCGGTGATCACGCACGTGACCGGGTTGCTGCCGGGGATCGCTCCGGTGACCGCGAAGACCTGGTTGCCGGGCGCGGACGCGGTGATCGCGACGGTCCCGGCGGTCAGGCTGTTGAGCTCCGAGGACGTGGTCATCACGTACGCGGCGTCGACCATCGGCAGCTGCATCCCAGCCACCGCCGCGAGCACCAGGGCGTGAGGCCACTTTCCTCTCGCCATACCGTTCCGTTCGTCCACTACGGCAGCGGCGTGAGCGACCCGGGCGGACCTGGCCCGCCCGGGTCACATCGGTCAGTTGACCTGGGCCTCCCAGGTGAACGTGGCCGTCGCGTTCTGACCGGACGAGGCGTTGCCGGTGCCCGCCGGGAGCAACCAGGAGACCCGGTACCAGGCGGTGTCGTTGCCGGTCACCGTCCACTCGGTGCCGGAGGCGGCGTTGTAGGTGGCGGGGAAGCCACTGAGGGCGCCACCGGCGAGGGTGCCGGCGGTGTTGTAGACGTTGGCGGCATGGACGTAGTTGGTGCAGGACGAGTCGTCGGCCGTGCCCCGGTCCACCCGGGCCACCAGCGCGCCCTGCAGGGTGGCGTTGCCGCCGAGGGTCGCGTACATCCGGATCCGTGCCGCGCTGCCGGTGTAGTCGACCCGCACACAACGCTGCTCGCCGGTGTAGACGTTGTCCGGCGCGAAACCGTTGAGCGGGATCGTGGTGTCGGTGCTGTCCGGCCGGATGTTGGTGACGGTCCAGTTCACGCCACCGGTCATCGTGTTGGTGATGTTGGTGACCGACCCGGACGTCCACGAGTTGGCCGCACTGTTCGTCGTGGCCGAGTAGGCGGCCTGCGACGACTGCCAGACCAGCAACGATCCGAGGAGGATGCTCAGCGGCACCGCCAGGCCAGTCACGCGGCGACGGCGACGGCGCCCGTCGGCTGTCTCGGTCATGTCTTGTCTCCTTGTGGGTACCGATGAATCCGGAGACCAGGATCGGTAACAGTAAAGAGACTGTTAGCAATCGTCATAGGTGACACAGGAGTGGCCCCGATGGACCAGGTGAGATGGTCGGAGGAACGGGCCTGGGCACGGCTCGTCGTCATCCTCGCGGCCCGGATCACCATCGGCACCGCCGTCGTGGGCGTGCTCTGGTCGATCATCCCGGTCGCTTTCGGATGGACCAGTGTGGTCGTGACATCCGGCTCGATGGGGCCACGCATCCGGGCCGGGGACGTGGCGATCGCCAGCCCCGCCACCGGTGCCGAGATGATGCCCGGGCAGCCGGTGCTGGCCGACAACCCGGTGCGCCCCGGCACGATGCTGCTGCACCGGGTCATCCGCCGCAACCCGGACGGCACGCTGGTCACCAAGGGGGACGCCAACCCGACGGAGGACTCCACGCCGGTGGCGCCGGGTGCCGTCGAGGGACGGCCGCGGCTGCTGGTGCGCTGGATCGGACTACCCGTTTACTGGCAGGGTGTGGGCGAGCACCGCAAGGTCGCGCTGACGCTCGTCGCGGGCCTGGTGCTCACGATCATCGCGACCCGGCGCACCGACGACGAACTGGACGAGGGTCCGCCCCCGGCGCCGCACGGGCACCGGAGGCGGACCCTCGCTCACATGCTGGCGATCAGGCGCTCCACCCGCTCGTCGTAGGCACGGAACGGGTCCTTGCACAGGACCGTGCGCTGCGCCTGGTCGTTGAGCTTCAGATGCACCCAGTCGACGGTGAAGTCACGCCGCTTCTCCTGGGCGTGCTTGATGAACTCGCCCCGCAGCCGGGCCCGGGTGGTCTGCGGCGGGGTCTCCTTGGCCTCGAAGATCTGCAGGTCGTTGGCGATCCGGTCGACCGTCTTGCGCTTCTCCATCAGGGCGTAGAGGCCGCGGCCCCGGCGCACGTCGTGGTAGGCGAGGTCGAGCTGGGCGATCCGCGGGTGCGACATCGGGATCTCGTGCTTGGCCTGGTAGCGCTCGATCAACTTGTACTTCGACACCCAGTCGATCTCGCGGGCCACCGGGTCGAGATTCTCCGACTCGATCGCGTTGAGGACCCGGCCCCACAGCTCGACGACCCGCTTCGCGACCGGATCGCCGCCGCGGCGCTCGACGAACTCGGTGGCCTTCGCCAGGTACTCCTGCTGGATCTCCAGCGCGGAGACCTCCTTGTTGTTCGCCAGGCGGATCTTGCGGCGCCCGGTGACGTCATGGCTGACCTCGCGGATCGCCCGGATCGGGTTCTCCAATGTCAGGTCGCGCATCACCACGCCGGCCTCGATCATGCGCAGCACGATGTCGGCGCTGCCCACCTTGAGCAGGGTGGTGACCTCGTTCATGTTCGAGTCGCCGACGATCACGTGCAGGCGCCGGTAACGCTCGGCGTCGGCATGCGGCTCGTCACGGGTGTTGATGATCGGCCGGGACCGGGTCGTCGCGCTGGAGACGCCCTCCCAGATGTGCTCGGCGCGCTGCGACAGGCAGAACACCGCGCCGCGGGGCGTCTGGAGCACCTTGCCGGCGCCGCAGATCAACTGGCGGGTGACCAGGAACGGGATGAGCACGTCGGCGAGCCGGCCGAACTCCCCGTGGCGGCTCACCAGGTAGTTCTCGTGGCAGCCGTACGAGTTGCCGGCGGAGTCGGTGTTGTTCTTGAAGAGGTAGATCTCGCCCGCGATGCCCTCGTCGTGCAGACGCTTCTCCGCGTCGACGAGAAGGCCCTCCAGGATCCGCTCCCCGGCCCGGTCGTGAGCGACCAGATCGGTGACGGAGTCGCACTCGGGCGTCGCGTACTCAGGGTGGGAACCGACATCGAGGTAGAGGCGGGCACCGTTGCGGAGGAACACGTTGCTGCTGCGTCCCCAGGAGACCACTCGGCGGAACAGGTAGCGGGCCACCTCGTCCGGCGACAGCCGCCGCTGCCCCCGATAGGTGCACGTGACTCCGTACTCGGTCTCGAGGCCGAAAATTCGCCGTTCCATGTCAGAACACTACCGGCAGAAACCGGTTCAGCGGCACCCACAACCGGCCCTTTCCATGATTGCGGGGCGTGGTCGTCATGACCACGCCCCGCAACCGTCACGGAAATCGCCCTACTCGGTGTCCTCCGAGGCGGCCGACTCGGTCGGCTTGCCCTCGGCCGGGGCGGGCGGGGCCGCGTCGACCTCACCCAGATCCGCCTCCGACACCGCCTCGTGACCCAGGAGCGTGGTCAGAGCGGCACCGGAGATCCGCCGGAACGCACGGCCCGTCCGCCGGCGGTCCAGCACGGCCACCTCGAGCTGCTTGTCGGTCAGCTGACGGGCCTGGCCGTTCTCGCCGCCGACGCTGCCCAGCGCCTCCGACGCCAGGGCCAGCGCCACGGTCAGCTCGGCCGTCGCGTCGTGCCGGTCGCGCAGCACGTTGCCGATCGCCTCGGCCTGGCCGCCCATCGCCATGAAGCCCGGTTCGTCCATGACCGAGCCGTCGTAGGTGATCCGGTACAGCTCGTCCGATTCCGGGGAGGCACCGACCTGCGCGACGCAGATCTCCACCTCGTACGGCTTCTGCGTCTCCGAGAAGATCGCACCGAGCGTCTGCGTGTAGGTGTTGGCCAGTGCCCGGCCGGTCACGTCACGCCGGTCGTAGCTCAGGCCGACCATGTCGGCCATCCGCACACCGCCGCGCCGCAACGCCTCGAACTCGTTGTAGCGGCCCACCGCGGCGAACGCGATCTTGTCGTAGATCTCGCTGATCTTGCGGAGGGTGGTGATGTTCTCGGCGACGAGCAGGATGCCGCCCTCGTAGGTGAGCACCACGGCCGACCGGCCGCGGGCGATGCCCTTGCGGGCATACTCCGAACGGTCCCGCTGAACCTGCTCGGGTGATGCGTAGAACTGCATGGCCACGGGTGGCTACCTCTCTTCCTCGAAGTGCGGGTCAGCCGCCCGGGTTCTCGTTACGCCCCGCGACGACCCGCTCGGCCACCGCGGTGATCTCGTCGTCACTCAGCCGGTGCGTGCCGGCCGCCGTAGCGGTCATCACCACCGGGTAGATCTTGCGGATGACGTCCGGCCCGCCGGTCGCGGTGTCGTCGTCGGCCGCGTCGTACAGCGCCTCGACCGCCAGGGTGATCGCGTCCTCGGTGCTCACACCCGCCCGGTAGCGCTTCTTCAGCGCCGCCTTGGCGAACAGCGAACCCGACCCGATCGCCTCGTAGCCGGTCTCCTCGTAGATGCCGCCGGCCACGTCGAAGCTCCAGATCCGGCCGGGACCCACACCCTCGGCCGGCGCCAGGTCGAAACCGGCGAACAGCGGCACCACGGCCAGGCCCTGCATGGCCGCGCCCAGGTTGCCACGCACCATCGCGGCCAGGCGGTTCGCCTTGCCGTCGAGGGAGAGCATGGCGCCCTCGATCTTCTCGTAGTGCTCCAGCTCGACCTGGAACAGGCGGATCAGCTCGATGCCGATACCGGCCGTGCCGGCGATGCCGATCAACGAGTAGGCGTCGGCCGGGTGGACCTTCTTGATGTCCCGGCTCGCGATCAGGTTCCCCATGGTCGCCCGGCGGTCACCGGCCATCACCACACCGTCGGTCGTCGCGATCGCGACGATCGTGGTGCCGTGCGGCGCGATGTCGGCGGACAGGCCCGGCGGGAGCGGCCGGCGGCCCGGAAGCAGCTCCGGGGCGGCCTGACTCAGGAACTGCGTGAAGGAGGACGTCGAAGTGCTGGTGAAGAAATCCGGTAGACGCCCGGATGGATCAAAGCCCGTCGCCACGTGGTTCCTTTCAGGTACGTGCAGTTGAAGCACACTATCCCGCCGGAGCCCGCGGGGGCGCTCAACATCATCGACATGTCTTGGGGAAATGGCGGACGCCGCCGAAACGGCGGCGCCCGGTCATTCGAAAACGGACAAAGCCCTCACTGGCCGCCCTTTTGGACATAGCCTCGGACGAACTCCTCAGCGTTCTCCTCCAGGACGGAGTCGATCTCGTCCAGGAGGTCGTCGACGTCCTCGGTGATCTCGGCGTGCCGTTCCGCTACCTCGGGATTGGCCTCGACGGTGACGTCCTCGATCTCCTGGTCGCTGGAGCCCTTACTGCTCTGCGACTGACCACCTGTGTCTCGGGTTGCCATGGATGTCCCCCTTCTCAGCCGTCCCCGAAGTCCTGCAACATCGGGTTGGGAAAAACCTACCTCGCACCTGTGACGAAACGGCCCGCCGGAACGGGTGTTTTATTACCGGCTCGTGATCACTTCGAGCAGATCCTTCGCACTCTCGCAGGTGTCGAAGAGCGCGCCGACATGCTTTTTCGTGCCGCGTTCCGGCTCCATCATGGGCACCCGGACCAGCGATTCCCGGCCGACGTCGAAGATCACCGAGTCCCAGCTGGCGGCGACCACCTCGGAGGCGTACTGCGCGAGGCAGCGGCCCCGGAAGTAGGCCCGGGTGTCGTCCGGCGGCTCGTACATCGCGCGCTGCGTCTCGTCCGGGTCGAGCAGGGTCTTCATCGACCCGCGCGCCACCAGGCGGTGGTAGAGGCCCTTCTCCGGCCGCACGTCCGAGTACTGGAGGTCGACGAGCTGGAGTTTCGGCGAGGACCAGCCCAGGTTCTCCCGCTCCCGGTAACCCTCCAGCAGCCGCAGCTTGGCCACCCAGTCGAGACTGTCGGAGAGCAGCATCGGGTCGCGGCCGAGCTTGTCGAGCGCGTCCTCCCAGCGGTCCAGCACGTCGGCGGTCTGCTCGTCCACGTCCGCGCCGAGCCGGTCGTCGACGAACTGCCGGGCCCGCTCGAAATACGCCCACTGCAGATCCAGCGCGGTGAGCCGGCGGCCGTCGCGCAGCCGCATCAGGTGCTTGAGCGACGGGTCGTGACTGACCGCCTTGAGCTCGCTCACCGGGTCGGCGATGCCGAGCTCGCCGGTGAACACCTTCTCCTCGATCATGTTGAGGATCAGGGCGGTCGTCCCGACCTTGAGGTAGGTGGAGATCTCGGACAGGTTCGCGTCGCCGATGATCACGTGGAGGCGGCGGTACTTGTCGGCGTCGGCGTGCGGCTCGTCACGGGTGTTGATGATCGGCCGCTTGAGGGTCGTCTCCAGGCCCACCTCGACCTCGAAGAAGTCGGCACGCGAGGAGATCTGGAAACCGGCGCCGCTGCCGTCCTGGCCGATGCCGACGCGACCGGCGCCGCAGAAGATCTGCCGGGTCACGAAGAACGGCGTGAGGTGGGCGACGATGTCGGCGAAGGCGGTCTGCCGGCGCATCAGGTAGTTCTCGTGCGCCCCGTACGACGCGCCCTTGTTGTCGGTGTTGTTCTTGTAGAGCTGAATGCGGTGCGTGCCCGGGATCGTCGCAGCGCGGCGGGAGGCCTCGGCCATCACGCGCTCGCCGGCCTTGTCCCACTTGACGATGTCGAGCGGGTTGGTGACCTCGGGCGTGCTGTACTCCGGGTGGGCGTGATCGACGTAGAGGCGGGCGCCGTTGGTCAGTATCACGTTGGCCAGGCCCAGGTCCTCGTCGGCGAGAGCCTCGGCCGGGTCGTAGGCGGCGCCGGAGTAGGTGAAGCCGCGGGCGTCGCGCAGAGGCGACTCCTCCTCGTAATCCCAGCGGGCGCGGCCTTTGCTGCTGAGCTCGGGGCGGGCGCCGTAGGCGTTGACCACCTGGGAGGACGTGACCATCGGATTGGCACCGGGCTGGCCGGGAACCGAAATGCCGTACTCGACCTCGGTCCCCATAATCCGTCGAACGCTCATGCGACCACCCTGTCCGCCACGAAGCTGCGCCTGCTCATGTATCGAGCCTAGACGCTCTCGTATCGCTTTCCGAAGCTCCCCGTACGCGCGTCCGTACCTTCCGTGGCGAGTTTGATCACGATGTCCCGCCGCGCGAAGGCCTGTGCCGGCCGCTCGATCCACCGATGACCTGCCCAGGCCACTGCCAGCGCACCGACGGTGAACGCGACCGCGGTGATCAACGGGTCCCGGGTGGTCCAGCGGACCACCGCGAGGACCGGGATGTGAAGCAGATAGAGCGAATAGCTGATCGCGCCGAGCCGGACGAGGGCGCCCGGGACCCACCGGTCCCGCAGGAGGAAGGCGATCGCGAACGTCGCCGCGACCGCGACCGCCACACTCGGCGCGGTCCGCATCGCCACCCCCGCGGCGACCAGCGCGAGAACGGCGACCGCGGCCGGGCGCGAGGTCTCCCGGTGCTGTGCCCGGTAGATCACCGTCCCGGCGAACATCACCGCGAGCATCTGCGTGGCCTGCCCCGACGACGCGCTGGTCACCTGGTCGGTGGCATGCCCGTTGACCAGCGGCAGGACGATCGCGGCGAGCCCGGCGGTCCCGGCCGCCAGACCGAGACTCTTCTTCCCGAGGTACGCCCACAGCACCGCCCCCAGGAGCACCGCCGCCACCACCGCGGTGATCCGGCGGCCGGCCGGGCTCCCGCCGAGCAGATCGCCGGGCGGGCCGGCCGCCGCCACCACGGTGAGCCCGGCCGCCCACCAGGCACTGTCGCGGTGCCGGCCCCACACGAAGAGCCCGGCCACCACGAGGTAGAAGACCATCTCGAAGGAGAGCGTCCAGAACGGCCGGAGCACGCCTCTGGTGCCGATCAGGTCCTGCAGCATGGTCATGTGCCCGAGGACGCTCGCCGTGGTCTCAACGGCCAGCTGATCGGGCATCCGGACGATCCCGGCCGCGGCCAGACCGATCGTGACCAGGACGGCGAACAGGTACGCCGGGTAGATCCGCAGCAGGCGGCCGGTCCAGAACCGCCGCAGGTCACCGTGCCGCTCCAGGGACATCGGGATGACGTAGCCGCTGACCAGGAAGAACAGCAGCACGCCGTACTTCCCGAGGTCGATGACCTCGAAGATCCGCAGATGCAGCTCCCGGCCCAGGACGACCGGGGCGACGTGGAAGACGGCGACGACGGCAGCGGCCCAGCCACGGAGGGCGTCGAGCCAGGCCAGACGGGTCATACGGGGTTGAACGAGGCCGGGGCCGGAGGGAAACCCCTCCGGCCCCGGTCGTGGTACGTCCTTACAGGTACTGGCCGGTGTTGGACGCGGTCTCGATGGACCGGCCGGCCTCGGCACCCTTGCCACCGGAGACGAGCGTGCGGATGTAGACGATCCGCTCACCCTTCTTGCCGGAGATCCGGGCCCAGTCGTCCGGGTTCGTCGTGTTCGGCAGGTCCTCGTTCTCCCGGAACTCGTCGACGCAGCTGTCGAGCAGGTGCTGCAGACGGAGACCCTTCTTGCCGGAGGTGAGGAACTCCTTGATCGCCATCTTCTTGCCACGGTCGACGATGTTCTGGATCATCGCGCCGGAGTTGAAGTCCTTGAAGTACAGGACCTCCTTGTCACCGTTGGCGTAGGTGACCTCCAGGAAGCGGTTCTCCTCCGTCTCCGTGTACATCCGCAGCACGACCGCCTCGATCATCGCGGCGACCGTCGCGTCCCGGTTACCGCCGTGCTCGGTGAGGTCGTCCCCACTGAGCGGCAGCTCCGACAGGATGTACTTGGCGAAGATGTCCTTCGCCGCCTCGGCGTCCGGGCGCTCGATCTTGATCTTCACGTCGAGCCGGCCGGGGCGCAGGATGGCCGGGTCGATCATGTCCTCCCGGTTGGAGGCGCCGATCACGATCACGTTCTCCAGGCCCTCGACACCGTCGATCTCGCTGAGGAGCTGGGGAACGATGGTGTTCTCCACGTCACTGGAGACACCCGAGCCACGGGTCCGGAAGATCGAGTCCATCTCGTCGAAGAACACGATCACCGGGGTGCCCTCGCCCGCCTTCTCACGAGCCCGCTGGAAGACCAGGCGGATGTGCCGCTCGGTCTCACCCACGTACTTGTTGAGCAGCTCCGGGCCCTTGATGTTGAGGAAGTAGCTGGTGTGCTTCTCCTCGCCACGCCGCTCGGCGATCTTCTTGGCCAGCGAGTTGGCCACCGCCTTGGCGATCAGGGTCTTGCCACAGCCGGGCGGGCCGTAGAGCAGGATGCCCTTCGGCGGGCGCAGCTGGTGCTCCCGGAACAGGTCGGCGTGCAGGAACGGCAGCTCGACCGCGTCGCGGATCTGCTCGATCTGGGAGTGCAGGCCACCGATGTCGCTGTAGTCGACGTCGGGCACCTCCTCCAGGACGAGCTCCTCGACCTCGCTCTTCGGGATCCGCTCGTAGGCATACGCCGAGCGGGGCTCGATCATGAGCGAGTCACCGGCGCGCAGCTTGTCGATGTCGAGCGAGTCGGCGAGGAACACGATGCGCTCCTCGTCGGCGTGCGACATCACCAGCGCCCGGTCGCGGGGGCCGCCGGACGGGTTGTCCAGCACCTCCTTGAGCGAGACGACCTCGCCGGTGCGCTCGAACCCGAACGCGTCGACGACGTTGAGAGCATCGTTCAGCAGGACTTCCTGTCCCCGCTGGAGCTCGTCGGCGGCGAGCGACGGCGAAACCGCCACCCGCAGCTTGCGACCGCCGGTGAACACGTCCACCGTGCCGTCCTCGTGCGCCGCCAGGAAAACGCCGTAGCCGCTGGGCGGCTGGGCGAGCCGGTCAATCTCTTCCTTGAGAGTGACGATCTGGGCTCTGGCTTCCTTGAGAGTCGCCACGAGCCGCTCATTGTTCTCTGTCACTCGGGAGAGCTGCGCCTGCGTCGCCGCGAGCCGTTCCTCGAGCTGCCGGACGTGTCGGGGGCTCTCGGTCAACTTCCGCCGAACCAGGGCGAGTTCTTCCTGCAGAAACGCGACCTGACTGGAGAGATCGTTGACTTCCTTCTCCGCTCGCGCGGCGCGGGAGTCCGCTTCGTCGCTACGTGCCACGTCCCACCTCCCCGGGGGGCTTGAACGTCTTGGGTTAACACTAGCCGTTGCGAAGCGGTTTTCGACCCATGCAACACCCTCGTCACCGACTCTTGATCGATTGGTGCGACCGCGGCTGAGCCGGTCGGACATAGTTCGGGTACCGTCGGCCCGGACGGGTTGCGGGAGGTAGATGTGTCAGCCGACACTGATGAGCTGCGGGTCTGGATCGATCAGGATCTCTGTACCGGTGACGGACTCTGCGTTCAGTACGCCCCGGAAGTGTTCGAACTGGACATCGACGGCCTCGCCTATGTAAAAGACCACTCCGGCGAGTTGCTCCAGGCCCCGGGCGTGCGCACCGACGTCCCGCGGCAGCTGTTGCTCGAGGTCATCGACTCGGCCAAGGAGTGCCCCGGCGACTGCATCCACGTCGAACGGGCCGCCGACGGTGTGCCCGTCGCCGGCCCGCTGAGTGAATCGGACTGAATGTCAGAGGGTGGGACGGCCGACCAGTGAGGCGACCACCCGGGAGAACTCCTCGAGCCGCGCGATCTGACCGGCCCCGCCGTCGTCGAGCGTCTTGCCGAAACGCAGCGCGTCGTGCCGCAGCGGCGCCCGGCCCTCGTCCTCACCCACGCCGGGCGGCGGCACCGCGTCGTCAACCGAGCTCAGCAGCAGGTAGACGTCGATGCTGTCGACCCGGGCCTGCCCGTTGGGCGTCCGGGTGAGCCGCCGCCGGCAGCCCACCTCGGTCACCGTCGACAGCGGCACCACCCGCAACGACGACGTCATCGCGCCGACCGGGCCGTCACCGGGCGCCACGTCCTCGCCGTGCCACAGGACCAGGCGGCTGCCGTCACAGACGACGACCTCCTGCCACACCCCGTTCACCTCGTTGACGAAACGCTCCAGGGTGAAACACAGCACCTGCGCGCCCCGCAGGACCCCGAAGAGCGCCTCCAGGGCCACCTCGGGGTCACGCAGGTAGGCGCGGGCCGCCGAATCCAGGTCCGGGTAGGGCGACCAGTCCGGGAAGACCGCCGGCATCTCGTTGCTGCCGCCGAACGGCGGGGAGCTCATCGCGCCGCCTCCGACGCACTCCGACGTCGCCCGCTCGCGAGCTCGCTCAACGCGCCCACTCCTGTCCTCCCGAGGCCTGGCCCCAAGAACCTACCGGATTCCAGATACGACGGTCACTCCCCCGCTGCTTCCACGGCCTGAGCCGCCAGCGCCGCCTGGGTGGCCTTGCGGATCGCGTACGCCTCCGCGCCCTTGCTCGGTTTGCGCCGGCGCGGCGGCGCCGTGACACCCGGGGCCAGCTTGCGGGCCGACACCAGGAAAGCGGTGTGCGCGATCATCCGGTGGTCCGGCCGGACCGCGAGCCCGTCGGCGTGCCAGTCGCGGACCAGCGACTCCCAGGCCCGCGGCTCGGTCCAGCCGCCCCGCTCGCGCAGCGCCTCGACCAGCTCCGACAGCTGCGGGGTGGTCGCCACGTAGCCGATGAACACGCCACCGGGGATCAGCGACTTCTCGACCATGTCGAGCGCCTCCCACGGGGTCAGCATGTCCAGGATGATCCGGTCGAAACCGGTGATGTCGTTGCCCGCCACGTCACCGTTGTGCAGGTGCCACGCCGGGTGCGGCCCGCCGAAGAACGCCTCCACGTTCTTCCGGGCGATCGCCGCGAAGTCGTCGCGCAGCTCGTAGCTGTGCACCTCACCGGAACTGCCGACGGCCCGCAGCAGCGAACAGGTCAGCGCGCCCGAGCCGGCACCCGCCTCCAGCACCTTCGCACCGGGGAAGACGTCACCCATCGCGACGATCTGCGCCGCGTCCTTCGGGTAGATCACCTGCGCGCCACGCGGCATCGACAGCACGTAGTCCGACAGCAGCGGGCGCAGCGCCAGGTAGGCGGTGCCGCTAGCCGCGGTGATCACGCTGCCGTCGGGCAGGCCGATCAGCTCGTCGTGCGACATCGCGCCGCGGTGCGTGTGGAACGCCTTACCGGGCTCCAGCACGATCGTGTGCATCCGGCCCTTCGGGTCGGTGAGCTGGACGCGGTCGCCCGCCCGGAACGGCCCGCGGTGCGCGGGGACGTCGTCGACGGCGGGGGCTGGGGTTGTGGTCACTGCTCTTCTCTCAGGAGGTCGCTAATTTCGGCTCGGGCGCCGGGGTTCCAGCACGGCGGCCACGTCGGCGACCCGCAGGACGCCCACGACATCCTCGCCTGCGGTCACCAGGTACTGCGCGCCAGGGTGGGCCTGCAGCGCCCGGACCACCTGCTCACCGGTCAGCCCGAGCGGCAGCGTGGTCAGCGCGTCACGGGACCGGGCCACACTCTCCACGCTCACCCAGGGCCGCCGGTCGACCGGAACCCGCTCGGCGGCCACCGGGTCGACCAGTGCCGTGAGGCTACCCGCCGAGTCGGTGACGGCCAGCACCACGTCCGGCCGGGGATCCTCGGCCCGCCGCCGCTGCGCCTCACCCAGCGGCGTCCCGGCCGGGACCCCCAGCAGCGGCCGGACCAGCGCACCGAGGTCCACCAGCGGGAACCGCCCGGTCATCCGCCCCAGACGGATCGACTGGCCGGCGCCCTGCCACAGGGTCAGCACCACCAGCAGCACGAAGACCAGCCCCAGACCGGTCACGATGTCGAGCCGGAACAGCAGCACCGCCACCGCCGCCGTCAGCACCGCCAGGGCCCGGCCCGACCAGCCGGCCGCCACGGTCGCCCGGTTACGGTCCTTCAGCACCGCCCACAGCAGCGCACGCAACGCCCGGCCACCGTCCAGCGGCAGCCCCGGCAACACGTTGAAGAACGCCACCAGCACGTTGCTCAGCGCCAGCTGAAAGGCGATCTGCCCGGCCAGCGTGTGGTTCGGCAGCACCACGGCGGCGGCCGTCGCCACCCCGCCGAGCAGCAGCGACACCGCCGGGCCGGCCAGCGACACCAGCGCGTCCACCCGCGGAGCCGGCGCGTCCCGGTCCATCTCCGTCCAGCCGCTGAGCAGCTCGAGAGTGATCCGGCGCACGCCGATGCCGAACCGGCGGGCGGTCAGCGCGTGCCCCAGCTCGTGCAACAGCACCGAGCCCAGCAGACAGGCCACAAAACCCATGCCGACGAGGTACGCCCAGGGCTGCTCGAGGTCGAGCTCGGAGCGGGCGTAGTTGCCGTAGACCACGGTGACCAGCACCGCGAGCAGCAGCATCGACCCGTTCGCGTGCACCGGGATGCCCGCCACGTGCCCCACCGGCCGCCCGCCCCCGGGCGGCGGCCCCGGAGGTGTCCCGCCCCGCGGCCCCTGCGCTGCTCGGCTCTGCTCCACGCGATCGATGCTACGGACACGCCCGCGCGGGACCCACCCCGCGTTTTTCGTCGTACCCCTGGCCTAGCCTCTTTGACATGACGGCGCTCTCTCCCATGGCGGCCCAGCCGGTGTCACCGACCCCGCAGCCGGTCCCCTCGCAGCCGGTCTCCCCGGAGGCCGCCTCTCCAGATTCGGTCTCCCCCGATCCGGTCTCCCCTTCGCCCGTCTCCGCATCACCCGTCTCCGGGCCACCCACCTCCGGATCACCCGTCTCCGGATCACCCGTCTCCGGATCACCCGTCTCCGGATCACCCGTCTCCGGATCAGCCACCTCCGGACCACTCGTCTCCGGATCACCCACCTCTGCTGGGCCCGTCGGCCCGGCCACGGATCAGGCGTCCGGCCGGGCCCGGCGCCCGGAGACCCCGTCCGGGCCGTCGTTGTCGCCCTCCCGTGCGGCCGACTTCAAGACCTGCCCGCTGCTGTTCCGCTTCCGGACGGTCGACAAGCTGCCCGAGACCCCGTCGGCTGATCAGATCCGCGGCACCCTGGTCCACGCCGTCCTGGAGCGCCTGTTCGACCTGCCCGCCGCCGACCGCACTCCGGAGGCCGCCGCGGCGCTGGTGACCCCGGCGTGGGAGCGCCTGGTCGCGGAGGAGCCCGAGGCTGCGTCCATCTTCGCCACCGACCCACCAGCCAGGGGCCGCCCGGCCCGCACCTCCACCTCCACCTCAGCCTCCGCCACGCCTCCCTCCGCTGCTTCCGCCACGCCTCCCTCCGCTGCTTCCGCCACGCCTCCCTCCGCTGCTTCCGCCGCGGTTCCCGCCGCTGCTTCCGCCGCGGTTGCCGCCGGTCCTTCCACTGCTTCCGCCGCGGTTGCCGCCGGTCCTTCCACTGCTTCCGCCGCGGTTGCCGCCGGTCCTTCCGCTGCTTCCGCTGCGGTTCCCGCTGCTTCCTCCGCTGCGGTTCCTACTGCTTCCTCCGCTGCGGTTCCCACTGCTTCCTCCGCCGCGGATCCCGCCGGTCCTTCCGCTGCTTCCGCCGCGGTTCCCGATGCTTCCTCCGCCGCTCCTTCCGCAGCCGTTCCCAGCGGTCCTTCCCCCGCTCCCTCCGCAGCTTCTTCCTCGCACCAGGCTTCCGCCGGCCAGGGTGAGGCCGCCGGGTTGATGCGTGATCCGGCCGCGGTCGAGGCCGAGATCGACGCGACCGGCCAGGCCGCGCTGATCGACTTGCCGGACGGCGCCGCCGAGGCTGCCCGGCTCGCCGCTTTCCTGGCCGGCGCCCGTGACCTGCTCGCCGGCTACTTCGCGGTCGAGGACCCCCGCCGCCTCCAGCCGGCCGAGCGGGAGACGCTGATCTCCACGACGATCGGTGAGGACCTGCTGCTACGCGGCTACATCGACCGCCTGGACGTCTCTCCCGCCGGTGACCTGCGGGTGGTCGACTACAAGACCGGCGGTGCCCCACGCGAGGCATTCGAGGGCCGGGCACTGTTCCAGCTGAAGTTCTACGCCCTGGTCCTGTGGCGCGCCCGGGGAGTGGTCCCCCGGGCCCTGCGCCTGCTCTATCTGAAGGACGCCGAGGCCCTCGACTACAGCCCCGATGCCGGCGAGCTGGAGCGTTTCGAGCGCACCCTGATCGCCCTTTCCACGGCGATCGAGCGCGCCAAGCGCGACCGCGACTTCCGCCCCAAGCCGAGCCGTCTCTGCGGTTGGTGCAGCCACCAGTCCCTCTGCCCCGAGTTCGGCGGCACCCCGCCCCCGTTCCCGGAGCTGCCCGTCCTCGGCGCTTCCGCCGCCGACACGGAGCCCGACCGGGTGGGCGCCCTTCTCCGGGACGATCCGCTTGGCTGACTACGGCCCGCCGTCGACACCCCCACCCCGAACCGGGTGTGCACCTCACTCCGGGCGGATCCACCCGGTTGACCCCGGCCTGTCCTCAACCGTTCCGACCGCGTGGCCCCGCCCCTCCGCGACTCCGCCCGCCGGCCCCAGCCTGCCCTCCGCGACTCCGCCCGCCGGCCCCAGCCTGCCCTCCGCGACTCCGCCCGCCGGCCCCAGCCTGCCCTTCGCGACTCCGTCCGGCCGGCCGCAGCCTGCCCTCGGCGACTCCGCTCCCACCACCGAACCCGACTGCATGGGCTCCCTCCTCCGTGACGCCCTTCCCGGCTTCCCCAGGTCCGCGCCCGACGCCCCCGCTACCGACCGCGGCCGTCTGCACGCCCCTCCCGGAACAAGCCCTTCGGCCAGCAGCGGCGATCCCGCCTCCGCAACCCAGTGGGCACACTTCTCCCTCACGGCTTCCTCGGCCGGCCCGCCCCGGCTCTCCACGATCTCGTGGTGGCGGAGGTGACGAGGTGGTGAGCGGGCCGCTGCGCGTCCTCCTCGCGGACGCCGCTCCTCTGCACAGGGCCGGGCTGCGCACGGTGCTCACCGGCAGCACACCGATCGCCACCAACAGCACACCGCTCCCCGCCGGCAGGACACCGCTCCCCACCAACAGCACACCGCTCCCCGCCGGCGGCACACCGATCGCCACCAACAGCACACCGCTCCCCGCCGGCAGGACACCGCTTCCCACCAACAGCACACCGCTCCCCGCCGGCGGCACATCGCTCCCCGCTGGCAAAACGCCGCTCCTTGCCGGTCAAACGCCACTCCCCGCCGGTAGCTCGCCAACCCGGGCCAGCCGCGGGACGGCCTCGACCGATGATCATGGCTGGGCGGGCGGCCAGCGGGAGATCGTCATCGCCGGAGAGGCCGGTGACGGGGTGGAGGCGGTCGACTTGGCCCGCCGGCTGCTGCCGGACGTTCTGATCGCCGACGTGGCTCTGCCCCGCCAGGACGGCCTCGCCGTGGCCCGGGCGATCACCGAGGCCCGGCTCGCGGTGCGGGTACTCATCCTGACCAGCCGAGACACCGACGAGGAGGTGTTCGCCGCCATCGCCGCCGGAGCCGCCGGCTACCTCTGCAAGGAGGCTCCCCAGGCGGAGCTGGTGGCCGCCGTCCACGCCGTGGCCGACGGCGGCGCGGTCATCACCCCGCAGGTCCTCGCCCGGATGCTGACCCGGATGGCCGGAGCGATGCCGCCCGACTCCGGGGAATCCGTCGCGGCCAGGCTGTCCCCACTGACCGGCCGCGAACGGGAGGTCCTGGTCCACGTGGCCCGCGGCCGCAACAACGGCGAGATCGCCGCGATCCTCGGCGTCAGCGAGACGACGGTGAAGACCCACGTCGGCCACGTGCTCACCAAACTCCGGCTCCGGGACCGTACCCAGGCCGTGATCCTCGCCTATGAGACCGGTCTCATCCGCCCCGGCATGTGACAGCGACGGTGAGATCACACGTAGGCGTTGCGTGTGATCTCGTCACCGTCGAGAGTGCGGCCACTGTCGTTCGGCCGGGCTGATCTCGGCCGCCGGTAACCGGTGCGCCCGGACCCCGCATGGCCGGTATCGGCCTGAGCCATCACCGAGGACCCGGTCTCCGAAAGCTCTCTGACCACAAAAGCCGAAACGGCAGGAAGGGCCGGGCAGCGGAAAGGCCGCTCAGGCCGCCCGCTGGATGTGGATGTCACCCGAGGCGGTGCGGACCTTCAGTTCGAGGGTGGCGCCGGTGGGTGCCGCCTCAGCCCCGGGCGCGGCCAAGCCGTTCACGTTGCGTCCGGAGGACGTGTTCAGGTCGAGCCAGACGCCGGTTCCGGGGGCCACGCCGACACGGACGTCACCGGAGGACGTCCGGATCTTGGCCTGCCCCTGGCTCAACCGGCCGACTTCGATCTCGCCGCTGGCCGTGGTGGCTTCCAGGGAGGCGCCGGCAGATCCGAGCCGGATGTCACCGCTCGACGTGCCGGCTGTGACGTCACCGATGACGTCACCGATCCTCAGGTGTCCGGAACTGGTCTTGAGTTCCACCGCCCCACCCGCCCGGCGGAGGGTGAGGTGACCGCTGGCGGTGGTGATGTGGGCGTCCCCGTCGACGGTCTCCACCTCGGAGTCGCCGGAGGAGAGTCGCAGGTCCACCCGGGCGTAGCGGCCGGCGGCACGAACCCTCGCGGCGGCGCTGCGACCGGTCAGTGTGCTGCCTTCCGGGACCTTGATGCTGATGGCGAGGCTGTGCCCGCGACGCCACAGGCTGCCGCGCCGCTCGGGGACGTGCACCACGAGGGTGTCGCCCTCCAGTGCCACTTTGACCTCGGCGGCCAGGTCACGGGCGGCGCTGCTGTCACGGATCGGGCTGACCTCGACCTGGATCGTCTCGTTCTGCCCGGCTTCGACGTCGACCCGGCCGCTGAGGGCACGGAGCGAGACGGTCACGGGTTCGGTGCGCGCGTACTCGTACATCTGGGATCTCTCCTCGATCGACGAAGGTGCGGGATCAGCAGAAGCGGTGCGGAAGCGGTGCGGAAGCGGTGCGGAAGCGGTGCGGAAGCGGTGCGGATCTCCCGCAGAGGGGATCAGGCCTGGAAGAAGCCGGTGACCCGGCGCCCGGACGGCCCGCCGCCGGGACCGGTGACGGCACCCGTGACGGCACCGGTGATCGCCCGGACCAGCCAGGCGTTGACCGAGACCCCCTCGGCCGCCGCGGTCTGCTCGACGTGGGTCTTGAGGCTCTCCGGCATACGGAGCGTGAGCCGGGCAAGATCACCGCCGGCGTCGGGAACAACGGCCGGCGGCGGTGACGTCGGTGTGACAGCACCGGTGACGACGAGGTCGGCGTCACGGCCGCGCAGCCGGACCTCGACGACGGGCCCGCTGAGCCGGGTGGTGATCTCGGCGGCCGCGTCGGACAGGGCTTCCAGCAGGGCCAGCCGGGCGGAGGACTCGAGGGCGCCGCTGAGCAGGTCGGCGGCGCGGACGGTCTCCGGACCGGCGGGGGCGGCGACGGCCGCCAGGTCGGCGCGAAGCCCTTCGAGGTACGGCGTCAGGTCCATGACACCACTATGACGTCATGAAGACGTCATCCACAAGAGGAAGGGAGCGGAAACAGCGCCGCCAGATGTGCCACATCCACCCCGGCCAGCGTCGGGCGCAGATGGACACCGTCGACCGGCTCCAGCGCCAGCTCGGCCGGCACCGCCAGCACCACCGCACCGGCCGCCAGAGCGCTGGCCACCCCGCTGGGCGAGTCCTCGATCGCCACGCACGACGCGATCGGGACGCCGAGCAGGCCGGCCGCCGTCCGATACGGCTCCGGGTCCGGTTTGGGCCGCAGCACCTCGTCGCCGCAGACGATGACGTCGAAGTTCTCCGGCCCGAGCGTCTTGAGGGCCACCTCGACCAGGCGACGCCCGGTCGACGTCACGAGTGCCACCGGGAGGCCGGCCGCCCGGACCGCGTGCAGCAGCTCCATCGCTCCGGGCCGCCACACCAGCCCGCCGGCGAACAGCTCCTGGACCCGCACGGTCAGCCACTCCACGTCGGGAGCCTCGGGGCGGCCCGGCAGCCCCAGATCGTCGCGGAAGATCTCCATGCTGCGCGCCATGCTGGTCCCGACCATGGCGAGGCGGGCGGCGTCGGAGAGGACGCCACCGGCCACGACGGCGAGCTCGGCCAGGGCGACGCCCCAGAGCCGCTCACTGTCGACCAGCGTCCCGTCCATGTCGAAGAGCACAGCGGCAGGAGTCACCGGGCCATTCTGGTTCGCCGCCCTGCGCCCTGCCGAGTGGATGTGACGGCGCCCTCAGAGACCGCACGGCTCCAGCGACTCCTCGTAGCCGTTGGCGAACGACTGGAACCGCTGCTGGGGTGACCCGTGCGAGCCGGGTGCGAACCAGGGCTGGTCGGGGTCGTCGCCCACCGCGTCGAGCCCGTCGGCCAGTTCCTGGGTGTCGGTGTCATCCATGGTCAGGTTCTTCGCCCGGACCTGGTCACCGATGTAGGCGCCGGCCATGCAGTCGGCCTGGAGTTCCTGCTCGATGGTGAACTCCTTGCGGATGCCGAGCCGGGCCTGGACGGCATGCGCGTACTCGTGGCCGAGCAGGTAGTAGACGAACGCGTCACCGAGCTGCTGGAACGCGGCGAACGCCCAGTTCACGTCGTAGGCGATGAAGTCACCAACCGAGCAGTAGACGGCGTTGTTCCGCGGCAGCGGCTGCCCGGCGCAGTCCACCTCGCCGTCCCGCTCGTACGGAATGATCTCGGAGACCGGCTGGAAGTCGGCGCCGAGCCGCTGTGACCAGTAGTGCTCGGCGACGCTCTGGGCGGCCTGCATGTCCCGGGCGAACTCCTCCGGCGTGTCGGTCCCCTCAGGGCCGAGATCGGCACTGCCGGTGGCCTTCGGCGTGGTGCGTGGCCCGGGGAGCGACGACGGCTCCTGCACAGGCATGCAACCGGCGGTGAGCAGTAGGGACAGAAGGGCCAGGAGCGTGGCGGGCCGAGAGCGCATGCGGTCCTCCTCCGACGGGACTACCACGTTAGACCGAATCCACCAACATCAACGTTCTCAGGGAAGTCCCTGAGAACTTCCTAAGTGCCCTCCTCAGGGATTTCTCCGCGTCGGCCTCACCCGCCGGGCGGACGCCACACGCCCGGCGCGCGGCAACACTGGGCCGGACGGAATTCGGGACCACAGGGGGAGACACGGTGGCAGCGACGAATGCCGGCGGGCCGGTGGCGGCGCGCGCGGACAGCATCTGGAAGGTCTACGGCTCGGGCGAGGCCCGGGTGGCGGCGCTGCGGGGGGTCAGCGCCGAGTTCGGCCGGGGCCGGTTCACCGCCATCATGGGGCCGTCCGGCAGTGGGAAGTCGACGTTGATGCACTGCCTGGCCGGTCTCGACACTGTCGACGAGGGCACGGTCCACATCGGCGGCACCGAGATCAGCACCCTCGGCGACAAGGCGCTGACCCGCCTCCGCCGGGACCGGATCGGGTTCATCTTCCAGCAGTTCAACCTGCTGCCGACGCTGAGCGCCGCGGAGAACATCCGGCTGCCGCTCGACATCGCCGGCCGCAAGGCCGACCCACAGTGGTGGGACACGGTGATCGGCACCGTCGGGCTGAGGGATCGGCTCGCTCACCGGCCGAGCCAGCTCTCCGGCGGCCAGCAGCAGCGGGTCGCGTGCGCCCGGGCGCTGATGGGCCGCCCCGACGTGATCTTCGCCGACGAGCCGACCGGCAACCTGGACTCGCGATCCGGCGCCGAGGTGCTGGCGTTCCTGCGGTCCAGCGTCCGCGAGCACGGGCAGACGATCGTCATGGTCACCCACGACCCGGTGGCGGCGAGCTACGCCGACCGGGTGGTCTTCCTGGCCGACGGGTCGATCGTGGACGAGCTGGCCGATCCGACCGCCGACACGGTGCTCGACACGATGAAGCGCCTGGACACCCCGTCCGACTCGGTGATGCTCTGATGCTCCGCGCGACACTGAAGAGTCTGCTCGCCCGGAAACTGCGGCTGGTCCTGTCCGGCCTCGCGGTGATCCTGGGCGTGATGTTCGTGTCCGGCGCGCTGGTGCTCACCGACACGCTCAACCGCACCTTCGACTCGATCTTCTCCGACGTCTACGCCGCGACCGACGTCTCGGTCACCGCGAAACCCAAGGTCGAGGTCGCCGAGATGGACGGCGAGGAGGTCTCCCCGCCGCTTCCGGCGTCCGTCGTGGAGACGATCAAGACCCAGGCGGGGGTACGGTCGGCAACCGGCCGTGTCGACGCCGACGGCGCCCGCGTGATCGGTACCGACGGCAAGGTGCTCACCTCGTTCGGGCCGCCCCGGATCGGCTCCAACTGGACCGGCACGGACGAGATGATGGAGATCCGTTCCGGCCGTGGCCCCGAGTCGCCCGACGAGATCGCGATGAACGCGACGACCGCGAAACTGGCCGGCTACGCCGTCGGCGACCGTGTGCCCGTCCTCACCCAGCAGCCGAAACGTGAGTTCACCCTGGTCGGCATCTGGGGTTACACCGGCGGGCGGGACAGCATCAGCGGTGTGCAGGAGGTCGCGTTCACCACGCCGGTGGCGCAGGAGCTGATGCTCGGGGAGAAGGACGTGTTCACCTCGGTGACGGTCGCCGCCGCCGACGGGGTCACCCCGGCTCAGCTGCGGGACACTCTCGCCCCGGTGGTCGGTGGAGCCTATGACGTGAAGACCGGCGACCAGTTGTCCGCCGAGAGCTCGGCCGATCTGAAGGAGGGCATGGGCTTCTTCAACCAGATCCTGCTGGGGTTCGCCGGGATCGCGCTGTTCGTCGGCATCTTCCTGATCCTCAACACGTTCTCGATCGTGGTCGCCCAGCGCACCCGCGAGCTGGCGCTGCTGCGCGCCATCGGCGCCTCCCGCCGCCAGGTGATCAACTCGGTGCTGGTGGAGGCCGTGGTGGTCGGCGTGATCGCCTCGGTTCTCGGCCTGCTCGCCGGTGTCGGCGCGGGCGCCGGGCTGGGTGCGCTGTTCAGCTCCATGAGCGGCGGGATGGATCTCGCCCCGATCGGTGTGCCGCTGTCCGCGGTGATCAGCTCGTTCACCGTCGGGATCCTGGTCACCGTGGTCGCCGCGGTGATGCCGGCGCTGCGTGCGTCGCGGATCGCCCCGGTTGCCGCGATGCAGGATGTAGCCACTCCGGACCGCCCGCTCACCAGGCTCACCGTCGCCGGGACGGTGGTGACCGCGGCCGGCGCGGCGGCCCTGGGCACGGGGTTGTTCGTGGCGAACGGGAACACCGCCCTCTACCTGATCCTTGGCGGGGTGCTCGTCACGTTCATCGGTGTCGCTCTGCTCACGCCGCTGATCAGCCGTCCGGTGGTGGCGTTGCTCGGCCGGCTGTTCTCCTGGTCCGTGCCGGGCCGGCTGGGCCGCCTCAACTCGGGGCGCAACCCGCGCCGCACCGCGATCACGGCGGCCGCCCTGATGGTCGGCATCGCTCTGGTCACCGGCGTGACAGTGGTGATGGATTCGGCGAAGAGCAGCCTCAAGGCCGAGGCCGCGCGCATCCTGAAGGCCCAGATCATGATCAGTGGTGATCAGGGTGGGCCGCGTCCGCCGACCTACGATCCGGCCGTCCTCGACAAGGCCGCCGCGATCCCGGGCGTGCGGGCGGCCGCCGGTCTCTACAACGACCTGGTGGCGATCGGCGACGACCGGTCCTACGTGGCCGCGACCGAGGACCTGTCCCGGCTGGCCGAGTCCTACGGCACGACGGCTCCGGCACTCGGCGCCGACCAGATCGCGGTGAGCGAGCCCGAGGCGAAGGAGCAGGGCTGGCAGGTCGGGTCGCGGGTGCCGATCCAGACGTCCCGCGGTGAGGCCCGCACCTACACCGTCGCCCTGCTCTTCCCGGAGAACGCGCTGCCCGGCAGCATCATCCTGCCGGCCGCGGCGATCAAGGGCTTCGGCATCAGCCAGCCGGTCCTCGGCTTCATCCGCCTCGACGACGGTGTCGCGGTGTCGGCGGTGCTGCCCCAGGTGAAGGCGCTGGTCGCGGACAGTCCCGAGGTGTCGGCCACCGACCAGCAGACCTTCGTCGACAGTCAGGCGGCGGTCTTCGACCAGATCATCACGATGATCCAGATCCTGCTGGGCCTGGCCATCCTGATCGCCGTCCTCGGCGTGATCAACACGCTGGCCCTGTCCGTCCTGGAGCGCACCCGCGAACTGGGCCTGCTCCGCGCCGTCGGCCTGGGCCGCGCCCAGACCATGCGCATGATCACCGTCGAGGCCGTCGTCATCGCGGTGTTCGGCGCTCTCCTCGGCGTGACGGTGGGCGCCGGCATGGGCAGCGCGGTTGCCCGGGCCCTGAAGGACGACGGCATCACCCAGATCGTCCTGCCCTGGGACCGGATGGCCACCTACCTGGCCCTGGCCGCCCTGGTCGGCGTGATCGCGGCGGTGGTGCCCGCCATCCGGGCGGCCCGCCTCAACGTCCTGAACGCCATCGCCCACGACTGACCCCCTACCTCAACGCGCTACCTCAACGCGCCGACAGGTCGAGCCCGCCGGTCCACCGGCCGGCGGGCTCGACCTACTCCAGGCAGGCCCTCGACCCACTCCAACTCCAGGCAGGCCCTCGACCCACTCCAACTCCAGGCAGGCCCTCGACCCACTCCAACTCCAGGCAGGCCCTCGACCCACTCCAACTCCAGGCAGGCCTTCGACCCACTCCAGGCAGGCCACAGCCGGCCACAACATGCTGGCAGCCGCAGAACGGCACGCAACGCCCGCCGCCCGCGCGGGTGGTGCGAGGTGCCTGGCCGGACTGGTCGACGGCTCGTGGTCTGACGGTGGGCGTCGCATTCAGCCCGGCGGTCGCGGTGGAGGCCGGGAGTGGGCAGCCCCGTCGCGGTGTAGCTGACGGGAGTCGTGGTTCGGCGGGGCCGGGTGGCCGTACCGAACAGGTCAGGAAAGGATTTTGTCGAGCTTGGTGAAGCTCGAGCCCCAACCCTCGCGCGCGCCGTCGGCCATCTCGGTGGGGAAGGGACTCTGCGTGAGGACGAGGCGCGTGCGGCCACCCTCCTCCTCGTGGAACTCGATGGTCAGGCGCAGCTTGTCGGCGCCGAAGTCGGGGATGTGGCTGACGTCCTCCTCGCCGACGAGCAGCTCGTTCTCGACGACCTCTACGAAGGTGGCGTTGACCGGCGACGACATCGACGGGTCGTCGTCGTTGACCATGGTGAAGACCTGCTTGCCGCCGGGGCGCGCGTCGATGTCGACGGTGTCGCGGGGCACCGACCAGCCGACCGGGCCGAACCAGGCGGCGAGCTGATCGGGGTCGGTGAACGCCCGGTACACCAGGTGGCGCGGGGCGTCGAAGATGCGGGTGATGACGAGATCGGTCACTTGTCGTCCTCCTGAAGGCGCTTGAGATGGGCGTCGAGGCGGGTGAAGTTGTCGTCCCAGAAGCGGCGGTAACGCTCCATCCACGCGGTGGCCTCGCGCAACGGCGCCGCCTCGAGACGGCTGGACCGCCACTGCGCGGAACGGCTGCGCGAGATCAGGCCGGCGGTCTCCAGCACCTTCAGGTGGCGGGAGATCGCGGGAAGGCTGATGTCGAACGGCTCGGCGAGCTCGGTCACGGTGGCCTCGCCCTCGGCGAGGCGAGCCAGGATGGCGCGGCGCGTGGGGTCGGCCAGCGCCGCGAAGATCACGCTGAGCCGGTCGGACACGGCACTTAACCCCCTCGTTAATTAACGGATAGGTTAAGAACCTAACGGTGTCGACGACGCCTGTCAAACCTTGCTGGGGACCCGGCGGTGCAGCTCGGCGAGGAGGACCTCCGGCCCGGGTGACATCAGACCCACATCGATGACGTACGCGAATTCGCCGCCCCGCCGCCGGACACGAGGCGGGCCACCCTTCCCGGGGAGTTCGGAGGCGTAGTCCTCGGCGATCGGGACGATGACGAGCTCGGTGAACGGGCCACGGCCGTGCAGGGCCACGGCGGCGATGCCGGACCAGGGCAGATGGATCGGGCGGCGGCCGGTGGCGGCGAAGTCGAGCCCGTGCACCGACGTGTGCAGCCAGCCGAGGCGCCGCCAGACCAGCAGCATCAGGCCGGCCGCGACCACCGCGGGAACGATGAGCGTGAACTCGGCGAAGATGACGATGTCAGCGGGGCGCGGACGATAACCGGCGGCCGCCCGGATACCCAACGTGATCAGGAGCATCGGCAACCAGGCCGCGGCCAGGACCCAGAGCGCGGTCACGTAGAACATGCCGCGCGCCTGGAAGAAGCTGACGGTGTCGTCGGTGGGTCCGAGAACCTGATCCACATGATCGGCCATATGCCGATTATGCCCGTATAAATGCGACTTGGTGGGTGGTATCGACGATGAGCCTGATCGATGCCTCAGGTGGCCCGGCGCGGCCGCCGGGTAGGTTCCCGCACCCGCACGTAGGCTGTGTTCCATGACTGAGTTCGACGGCCTTCCGCTGCTCCGCTCCCCCGTGGCCATCGCCGCCTTCGAGGGGTGGAACGATGCCGCGGACGCTTCCACCGCGGCCGTGGAACACCTCGAGCAGGTCTGGGAAGCCCGCGAGGTCACCAGCATCGATCCCGAGGACTTCTACGACTTCCAGGTCAGCCGGCCCACCATCACCATGGCCGAGGGCGAGACGCGGAAGATCGAATGGCCCACCACCCGGTTCACCGTGGCCAGCCCGCCCGGCTCCGACCGTGACGTCGTGCTGATCCGCGGCATCGAGCCGAGCATGCGGTGGCGCACCTTCTGCGAGAACGTGCTGGAGATCTGCCACAGCCTCGAGGTCAACCGGATCGTGCTGCTCGGGGCACTGCTGGCCGACGTGCCCTACACGCGGCCCCTGCCGATCAGCGGCACCGCCAGCGACCGCGACACCGCCGAGAAGTACAAGGTCGTGCCCACCCGGTACGACGGCCCGACCGGCATCGTCGGCGTCCTGCAGGAGGCGGCCACCCGCGCCGAGCTGGACGCCCTGTCGTTCTGGGTGCACGTGCCGCACTACGCCAACAACCCACCCTGCCCCAAGGCGACGCTGTCACTGCTCAGCCGCATCGAGGACGTCCTCGACCTGCCGGTGCCGATGGCCGACCTGGCCGAGCAGGCCGACGAGTGGGAGAAACGGGTCCGCGCCGCGGCCGAGCAGGACGCCGAGCTCGGGGAGTACGTGCGGGAGCTGGAGGAGCGGGTCGGCGACGCCGGGATCCAGCCACTGACCGGCGACGAGATCGCCAGCGAGTTCGAGAAGTACCTGCGGCGTCGCGGCGGTTCGGCGGGCCCGACGGCCGGTTCCTGGTGAGAGACACGGATGGGGCGCTCCCAGCGGAGCACCCCATCCGGCAGAGCCGAGTCCTCAGCCTCAGGCGGACTTCCCGATAGCGATCACCCGCTGCTGGAAGCCTTCCCATTCCGAATAGGTGAAGACCACTGGCGGCAGATCCGGATTCTTGCCGTCCCGCAGTCTGATGGTGCCGTCGATCTGTGCGATCTCCACACATGATCCAGTAGCGCAGAAGGTGCTTCGGCGCCACGCCGTTGTGGTGTCTCTCATCTCAACCTCTCTGAGCGGAACCCAGGACTACCTGTCCTGATCTTGGCCGAACCTCCTCGCGATCCGTGCCCTGAGATCAAGAACCCGAGCCATGACAAGGGTCCTGCTCGCCTCCTCGTCAAGCGCACGGTGCCAGAAGCGTTCGAAAACGTCACGGTGGTAACGGACCTCGGTGGTGTCCTCGACGATCTCGTCGTGCAGATATGTCTCCCGGTACAGCACCGCATCGTCGGGCTCCCCGCTCATGTCGAGCACGACGAAAGCCCCGAAAGTCCCCATCAGCGCACCGCTGTCCATCGGCAGGATGCGAATGTGCACGTTCGGCCGCCGCCCGACCTCGGCGAGATCCGCGAACTGATCAGCCGTGGTCGCCGCATCCCCGACCAGGCGCCACAAGGCTGACTCATCCAGCAACAACAGATACTCCGGCGCGGTCTCCCGCTCGACCATCCGCTCCCGGCGCGTCAACCGGACGTCACGGAGAACGTCACGTACATCCTCGGTGAGCACTCGGTCGAACCACGCCAGAGTCGCGTCAACCATCGCCGACGTCTGCAGGTGCCCGGGCACCATGGTCGACTGATACTCACGGATCGTGACGGCCGCCTGCTCGAACTGCACCAGCTGCAACAGACCCGAAGGAAGATGATCGCGATGCTCGGACGCGGTCGTGTAGCGCTCGCGGCGGGCGACCCGCGCCTCCTCCATCAGCTCGGCGATCCGGGCCTGGTCGCCGAGCTGATAGATGTCGACAAGAACGGCGCGCAGATCGGTGGGCGAGATGGTGACCTCGCCCAGCTCGATGCGCTGCACCTTGGAGAGTGACCAGCCCAGTTTCTTGGCGACTTCGCTCTGACTGAGACCGGTGCGTTCCCGGGCCGCGCGCAACGCCAGCCGCACCCGCCGTCGCGAAACTGCGGGAAGGTCGTCACGCGCAGCCGACATTCAGCCCCCACTAGACCATCAAAAGCCGCTAATCGCCCTTGACTGCGACGATGCAGAGTGCGGTATTGCTCAGAGCCCGCCGAAATATACCGCAGGCCGCATGGCGGTCACCCGGTCAGTCCTCCCCGTATTCCAGAGATCGCACCAGACCACGGCAGAACTCGGAGAACTCCTTCTCGTCGCGTGACGAGAAGATCTCCACGACGGCACCCCGGTAGCCGGCTCGCAGCTGCCACCAGCGATCCCGGCGGGGTCGCAGGCAGACCACCGCCCCGGCACCCAGCGCCATGGCGACGACCACGGTGAGCAGCATCGACGCGGGACCCACCACGGGCACCGCGATCACCGCCGCCACCAGCGCCGACACTCCGGCGACATGCCGTCCCGCGTCGTCCGGACCGGGCTCGAACCGGACGATGTGGACGTCCCTCATCTCGGCCACCCTGAACAGCCGGCGGTGCTCCCTGGACACCTCGACGACATGGTGCGTGATGACGGCGCGTGGACCTCGGTAGAAGACCGGCAATTCCATCCCTCCCCTCGGCTTGCAAGCCGGAGGAGGACTGCATGAAGATAGCGGCTGACACGGCTCTCCTCCTCCATGGACGAGAGGCCTGGGCGGCGGCCAGCGGCTAACTGGTCGCCGCCTCTTTGTGTGACCCCACATCCCTTAACGTCAATTCAGTATGGGGCCAACCACCCCTGTCCGCCAGGTGCCTAGGAGCCGTATAGCTGATAGGCGAATTCATTCACGACTCCTCACGCGTGTCGGCTCGCTGACCTCACACTTCCTGGCGCATCC
This sequence comes from Actinoplanes subglobosus, assembly GCF_042650585.1. NCBI lineage: Bacteria > Bacillati > Actinomycetota > Actinomycetes > Micromonosporales > Micromonosporaceae > Actinoplanes > Actinoplanes subglobosus. The sequence goes on along the minus strand of NZ_JBHSBL010000010.1, from coordinate 69,689 downwards.
TAGGAACCTAGCTGGAAGGAGCCGGTCATGAGCATCAATCCGGGCGCCGCCGAGTTCCCGCATCGGCAGATCGCGGCCCAGCTGCGGGAACGCATCCGCCGCGGCGACTGGCAGCCGGGCGAACGGCTGCCGTCCATCCCCGCCATGGCGGAGATGTTCGGCGTCGCCAAACAGACCGTGCAACGCACCGTCGATCAGCTGCGGGTCGAGGGCATCCTGATCACCAAACCCGGCTCCGGTACGTACGTCCGCGGCACCCGGCGCCGGCTGAACCGTCTCTCCCGCGGCCGGTACGGCGCGCACCGCGGCTACCACGCCGACCTGGCCGCCCGGTACCGGCAGCAGCTCACCGGCGTCGGCCGGGAGGCGGCACCGCCCGAGGTGGCCGACGCCTTCGGTGTCCGCGACGGCACCGAGATGCTGGTCCGCCGGCATGTGGTGCGCACCGACGACGCCACTGTCGAGCTCGGCGCCTCGTGGTTCCGGGTGACCGACGCCAGCGGCACCTCACTCGAGCGTCTCGAAGCCTTCGGACGGCCGCTCTACCAGGAGGCGGAGGAGGTGCTGGGACGCCGTTACACCTCGGCGACCGACACCATCAGCGCCCGGCAGCCGAGCCGGGAGGAGGCCGAGATCCTCCAGATCCGGCCGGACACCCCCGTGCTGCATCTGCTACATGTCGCTTTCGACGAGACCCGCAAGCCGATCGAGGTGGCGCAGGCGACCTGGCCGGGACCGATGACCACGCTCACCGAGGAGTACCGGATCCCGGGGCCGGCACCGGACCCCGACCCGGACCCCGGAATGGCCCTGGCCTAGCTGTTCCGTGCGGACGGCCGGACCGCGGTGGTCATGCGGGCACCAGTGCGGCCAGCGTGGCGACGAAACGGTCCGGCTCCTCGGCCATCGGGCGGTGGCCCGCCTCGGGGAAGGTGATCAGCCGCTTGTCCGGGGACCCGAGCGCCGCATACCAGGCGGCGAACGGGACGGCCAGGCCCCGCATCTCCCGGCCGCCCTGGACGAACCAGGCCGGGATCGGCAGGGCCGGCACGTCGCGGCGCAGGTCCACGTCCTGCAGACGGGGGTAGAGGGCCTCCCAGCTGTCCAGCATCGTCGTCATGAAGTGCGCTTTCTGGAGCAGCGTGTACTCCGGGACGTCCAGGTCGATCGGCGGGGCGGGCAGCCCGTACGCCTCGGTGGCGTGGAGCAGGAACGGCTCGTAGTCGTAGGCGTGCGGCCAGGGTGGCGGGCCCTGCCTTTCGAGCCGCTCCACCACATCGGTACGGCCGCCGGCCCGGGCCCAGGCCAGCACGTCGGCGTAGAACAGCCGGTCCGACTCGCGCAGGTCCACGGCCTGACCGGTGCCGATGTAGGCGCGGAACCACTCCGGACGCCGTTGTGCGGCCAGGATCGCCGGGATCGAGCCGCCGGAGTGGCCGAGCAGGACGACCCGCTCCGTGCCGAACCGTTCCCGCAGGTGGCCGGTGACGGTGAGGATGTCGGTGACCTCGCTGTCGAGGGTGAGCGGCGCGCCGCGGCCCAGCGCGCCCGCCGACGCTCCCCCACCGCGCCGGTCCATCGTCGCCACCACGAAGTGATCCTCCAGACCGGACAGCCGGAGGCGCATGGTCCCGGTGTCCGAGCCGCCGGGTGGGCCCGGCACATACAGCAGCACCGGCAGGGCCGGGGAGCGGCCGCGGATCATCACGGCGAGGTCGCCGGCGCGGCTCAGCTCGGCGATCCCTCCGGGCACGGCGGGGGTACGGGCGGGCACGGCCACCGCCACCGCGAGCCCGGTGGCCAGCACCGTGGCCAGACCGGCGACCGCACGGCCGGTGAACCGGCGGAACCTGCTCCGGGCCGGACGGCGATGACCGAAGGCGGCACCGATCGCCATCGGGAGCAGCGAGAACAGGGCGTGCACACCGCGGCCGGTGACCAGGACGAGGATGCCGATCGGCGTCGCGTGCGGCAGATCCACGGACGGGCCGGCCACCGCCGTCCTGGTCAGTTCGAGCGCCGCACCGTACAGCAGAGGGGTTGTCAGGATCGCCCACCGGGAGCGCGCCGCCCACCCGGCCAGGACGCCGACGCCGGCGCTGATCACGACCGACCAGAGCGCCTCCGCGCCGGTCAGCGGGCCTCGTGGCGTCCACAGTGCGGCGATCACACCCCAGGCGACGGCGGGCAGAACCAGGGCAGCGATGCGGGCCGGCGTCAGGCGGGTCGGAGTCCGGCGCGTCGGCGTCAGACGGGTCGGCGTGATGCGGGTCGGCGTCATGCCGGGAAGCATCCGCCCCGGGCGTGCCCGTCCGCTGCGGCCGAAGGCATCGACCAAACACCTACTTTGGTAGGTGTCAGAAATACTTTGGTCAGACCTACTGTTGCCGCATGTTCTTCGCGCTCCTGGTGCCCGACCCCGGCTCACGCCGGGCGTTGGCGCGGGACCGGCTCGCCGATACCGTCGCCATCGTCCTCGCATTGACCTACGGGTCGGTGATGATGCTGCTCGGCGACGCCACCCGCCCAGGCGCGCCACTCCGGTGGCAGGCTGATCTGGCGTCGGGCGTCCTCTGCGCCGCCGCGCTGCTCGCCCGCCGCCGTCATCCGCTGGGCGTAGCGGTCGCGCTGCTGCCGTTCGGGGCGGTCTCCGTGACCGCCACCGGTCCGATCATCGTCGCGCTGTTCACGCTGGCCATCCGCCGGCGGCCACCGGTCCTGCTGCTGCTCGGCGCGGTCAACGTCGGCACCGGCGGGGTCTACTTCCTGTTGCACGAGGATCCCTCCTACGGGATCTGGATGGACCTGCTGGTGCGCACGGTGATCACTGCCGCCGCGGTGGGCTGGGGGCTGTTCGTGCAGGCCTACCGGCGGCTGACCACCTCGCTGCGTGAGCATGCGGCGAGGTTGGAAGCGGAGCAGGCGCTCCTCGAGGAGAAGGCCAGGCTGACCGAGCGCGCCCGCATCGCCCGGGAGACACACGACGTCCTGGCCCACCGGATGTCCCTGATCAGCCTGCATGCCGGAGCTTTGGAGGTGCGTGCCTCGGTCTCTCCCGAGGAGCTGTCGATCGCCGCCGGGGCGATCCGCAGCAGCGCTCACGACGCCCTCGAGGAGTTACGTTCGGTGATCGGCGTGCCGAGCGCCCGGCCGGAGCCTCCGCAGCCCGGCCTCGCCGACATGCCCGACCTGATCAGCAGTGCCCGCGCCGCCGGCATGGCGGTCGAGTACGTCAACGGCGTCCCGGCCGACGGCCCGCCGGCGCAGCTCGGCCGCACGGCCTATCGCATCGTCCAGGAGGGCCTGACCAACGCCCGCAAACACGGATCGGGTCCGGCCGCTTCGGTGCTCCTGGCAGGCGAGGCCGGCCAGGCGTTGCACATCACGATCATCAACCCGCTCTCCGGTGCGGCCGGAGCGGACCCGCCGAGCGACGGTTCCGGCGGTGGTCGCGGCCTGCTCGGCATCAGCGAACGGGTCGCGCTGGCCGGCGGCCGTGTCAGCCACGGTCCCGCGCAGGATTCGTTCCACCTCGAGGCGGAGCTGCCATGGCCGGCTGTCGGGTTGCCGGCCCGATGACCGGCTCGCCATCAGGCCTCGACGGGCCACGCCGCGGCCGGCCGACGGATGTCACCCGGGTCGCCGCTGCCGGGCGCCCAGCCGGCAGCGGCCGGGCGGCGGAACCCGACAGACGTGACAGCCGGGCGGCCGAGCCCACCCGACACAGCGACCGCGCGGCCGAGCCCAACCGGCCTGACGGCCAGGCGGCCGAGCCCAACCGACACAGCGACCCACCGGCCAAGCCCAACCGGCCTGACGACCGGGCGGCCGAGCCCAACCGACACAGCGACCCAGCGGCCAAGCCCAGACGACACTGCGACCGGGCGGCCGAGCCCGACCGGCCTGGCGACCGGGCGGCAGAATCCAACCGGCCTGGTAGTGACGGGGTGGTGGATGAGCGGCCGATCCGGCTGGCGATCGTGGACGATGATCCGCTCGTGCGGGCGGGGCTACGGATCCTGGTCGGCGGGTCGCCGGACATCGAGGTGGTGGCGGAGGCCGGGGATGGTGCTGAGGCCGTCGTGGTGGCTGATGCACATTGGCCGGACGTCATTCTCATGGACATCCGGATGCCGCGGGTCGACGGGCTGGCCGCCACCCGGCGGATACGTCAGCGGGACGCTGCGCCGCAGGTCATCGTGCTGACCACGTTCGACGCGGATGAGTATGTGCTCGAAGCGCTACGGGGCGGGGCCAGCGGGTTCCTGCTCAAGGACACGCCGCCGCGGGAGATCCTGGCGGCTGTCCGGTCGGTCGCGGCCGGTGCGGGGACCCTCTCCCCCGCGGTGATCCGTCGTCTCATCGATCACGTCGCCGATCCGGAGGCGGGGACGCGGCGGGAGCAGGCTCGCCGGCGGTTGTCCGCACTCACCGACCGGGAACGCGAGGTCGCCGTCCTGGTCGGCCGCGGTCACTCCAATGCCGGCGTCGCCGCCGAGTTGTCCATGAGCCTGCCGACGGCCAAGGGGCACGTGTCACGGTTGCTGAGCAAGCTCGATCTGAACAATCGCGTGCAGATCGCCCTGCTGGTTCACGATGCCGAGATGCTCTGATCACCCACCCACCCGACCGGCCCGGCATGGCTTTCCGTGACCGGCGGACCTGGAACTCGTCTGAGGCGACGGCCTAAAAGGGCTGGGCGATACCTGCGGGAGCGGTGGGCGTTCTCATCGGAGGGACCGGTGTGGGGGAGCCTCGGGCCGGCGGGGAACGACGGGAGGAGACCGTGGACACGACTGAAGCCCGGGGCACCGGATGGCGCCTCGGGCATCAGTCGTTCATGGTGTCAGGCCTGCTTCAGGCCCGGCCAGACCCGATTTCCTCAGAGGATGTCGATCGGGCTGTCGATGAGGCCGACGTTGAGCAGGCCGTTCTGGCTGATGGACTTGTTCGAGTAGTAGTTGTCGCCGTGACGGTGGCCGTGGCCGTAGTCGTAGCCATAGCTGTAGCCGCCGACCGGGACGACGACCGGACGAACGTATTCGTAGCTCGCGATGACGACATCACCCGGGCACGGGCGGCCGCCGGCCTGGGCGGGAGCGGCCATGGCGACAGCGGCGCCGGTGGCCAGGAAGATTCCGCCGAGGTACAGAGCGCGACGCATGATGGTTCCTTTCAACGGTTGGTTGCTTGGGGAAAGTCTGGACCCCAAGAGTCCTTTTCGCGGGTATTTAGACGAAGAAAACGCTATCTTTCATCATTTCGTGGTTTCGCACCAAAAATCTTGTGAACGGCGCTAGGGTCGCGCGGCCCGCTCTGTCCTCAATGCAGAAAACCCCCACCCGGAGAACCGGGTGGGGGCACTGTGGACGTTTTTACAAACGCACACCCAGCAGCGCGTTCACCGTCCGCACCAACAACTCGGGCGCCTCGGTGTCGTCGCCGGTGCCGGACAGGGCCGCGTCCGCCCAGGCGTCCACAACCGCCAGCGCCGCCGGCGTGTCGAGATCGGCGGCCAGCGCCTCGCGCACCGCGCCGAGCAGACCCGTCCCCGACGGGCCGGACGTCAGAGCCGCCGCCTCGCGCCAGCGGGCCAGCCGCTGCTGACCGGCCTTCAGCACGTCATCGGTCCAGTCGCGGTCGGTGCGGTAGTGGCCGGAGAGCAGGCCGAGCCGCACCGCCATCGGGTCCACGCCGTCGCCCCGCAGACGCGACACGAACACCAGGTTGCCGCGCGACTTCGACATCTTCTCGCCGTCCAGCCCGATCATGCCGGCGTGCACGTAGTGGGCGGCGAACGGCTCGGCACCGGTCAGGACCTCGGCATGGGCGGCCGAACACTCGTGATGCGGGTAGAGCAGGTCACTGCCGCCGCCCTGCACGTCGATCGTGTCGCCGAGCAGGTTCAACGCGATGGTGGCGCACTCGATGTGCCAGCCGGGACGGCCGGGGCCGAGGCTCGCGCCGTCCCACACCGGTTCGCCCTCGCGGGCGCCCCGCCACAGCAGCGGGTCGAGCGGGTCACGCTTGCCCGCACGATCGGGGTCGCCGCCACGCTCCGCGGACAGGACGCGCATCTCCTCACGGGACAGGTGCGACTCGTACCCGAACCGCGGCGCTGCCGTCAGGTCGAAGTAGACGTCACCGGTGCCGTCGCCGAGCTGGTAGGCCGCGCCGCGCCGCACCAGGTCCTCGACGTGGGTGACGATCGACGGGATGGACTCCACGGCGCCGACGTAGTGGGCCGGCGGGATGATCCGCAGCGCCTCCATGTCCTCACGGAACAGGGCGGTCTCGCGCATCGCCAGGACGATCCAGTCCTCGCCGTCACGCTCGGCGCGCTCCAGCAACGGGTCGTCGATGTCGGTCACGTTCTGCACGTAGCGGACGTCCAGCCCCTGGTCCCGCCACATCCGGTTGACCAGGTCGAACGTGATCATCGTGGCGGCGTGGCCGAGGTGGGTCGCATCGTACGGCGTGATGCCGCAGACATACATCGAAGCGCTGCCGGACGGGGTGCTGGGCTGCACCGACGCCCGCGCCGTGTCGAAGAGCCGCAGCGGGCCACGCCCCGGCGTGTCCGGGAGGGCAGGTACGTCGTGACCGGTCCAAGCATCCATGCTCGGAGCCTAAACGGCACCTCTGCGGCTTATCCCCGGGCGTGAGCTAAACCTCTAGATCGGCGGGCAGGGAATAGCCGGCCAGTCGGCCGGCGGCAGCTGAACCTCTAGATCGGCGGCCAGGGAATAGCCGGCCAGTCGGTCGGCGGCTGCGGGAATCGGGCGGCCCGCAGCAGCCGTTTCACCCGGAGCCCGACATGCTGCACCTCGGAGATGGTGAGGTGCTCCTCCAGCTCGGCGCCGAGCGGGCCGGCCAGCTGCTCCCGCAGCCGGGTCAGGGTCTCGCACGCGTCCGCCGGCAGCGGCCGGCCGGTCCAGCCCCAGAGAACGGTGCGCAACTTGTTCTCCACGTGGAAGCTGACGCCGTGGTCGACGCCGTGCACACCGCCGGTCGCCGGGTAGAGGACGTGCCCACCCTTACGGTCCGCGTTGTTGATGACCGCGTCGAAGACGGCCAGACGGGCCAGCCGTGGGTCGTCGGCGTGCGCCAGCGCGTAGGCGTCACCGTCGTCGTCGCGGGCCGCGGCCACCGGGAACCAGCCGGACGGCACGTCGTAGGCCGGGACGAAACCGATCAGCGCGCCCACCTGGTCGGGCTCGTCGATCCAGAGCTGCAGGGCGCCCGGCCCGAGCGGGCCGTCCCGCAGGATCGTCGGGGGCACCACATCCCACCCCGTGGCGCGGGACACCAGGTAGGCCGACACCTCACGCCCGGCGAGAGTGCCGTCCGGGAAGTCCCACAGCGGGCGCTCGCCGCGGACCGGCTTGTAGACACAGCGCCGGGTCAGCCCGTCGAGGGTGATCTCGGCGCGGAGGGTCGTGTTGGAGGCGGCGGCCAGCCGGCCCTCGATCTCGATGTGCCCCCGCTCGAGCAGCGCGAGAGCGTCGGCCTCGGCCAGCACGTGCGTGGGCTCCGCCGTCACCGGTGATAGCCGTTGTGCCGGGGACAGAGGTGACCGGCCGGGTCGAGCGGCTGGCCGCAGAGCGGGCACGGCGGGCGGCCGGCGGCCACCACGCGACGGGCCCGGTCGATGAACGCGCGGGTCGCCTCGGGGGTCAGTCGCACCCGCAGCCGGTCGAGGTCGTCGTCGGGCTCGTCGTCCTCGTCCTCGTCGGTGTCGTCGTCGTCCTCCTCGTCGCCGAGGGACTCACCGATCAGGTCGGGCTCCGGCTCGCCGGCCTCGATCGCCTCGATCACGACCGTGCTGGTGTCGACGTCGAAGGCCAGGCCCAGTGTGCCGACCCGGAACTCCTCGTCGACCGGGCTGTCGAGGGGCTCGTTGTCGTGCAGGGTCAGCAGCGGCTCCTCGGGAAGCGAGACGCCGAACCGCTTGTTCGCCTCGAGCAGAAGCTCCTCGAGCTTCTCGGCGAGCAGTGACACCTGGACCTTCTCCAGCGCCACGCTGATCACCCGGCCGCCACCGCGGGCCTGGAGATAGAAAGTACGGTCCCCCGGCTCGCCCACCGTCCCGGCGACGAACCGCTCCGGCGGCTCGAAGGCATGCACTTGGTGGGTCATGCCGACAACCCTAACCATCCAAGCGGACGAGCGCGCGGGCCAAGGTGCCGGGTTCGCCGAGGGCGCAAAGGGGCACACGCTGCGGCGATGCGGCGATCACGGAGCGTCGTCAGACACCGCCTCCGGCGCCACCGCCCACCGCCGCGTCACTGTCCGCGGCCTTCTCCCGGCCGTCCGATTTCGGTGGTACGAGCGACGCCAGCTCACCCGTCTCGTTGACCCGCACCACGAACGGGCGACCCGGCGTGTACCGGATGACAGTGATCGATGCCGGATCCGCCACGATCCGCTGGAACTGGTCCAGGTGCAACCCGAGCGCGTCGGCCACGATGGCCTTGATCACATCGCCGTGGCTGCAGGCCAGCCAGATGGCCTCCGGCCCGTGCTCCTCGGTCACCCGGGCGTCCCAGGACCGGACCGCCGCGACCGCGCGCGCCGACATCGCCGCCATCGCCTCGCCGTTCGGGAAGACGGCGGCGCTCGGGTGGTGCTGGACGACCGGCCAGAGCGGCTCCTTGGCCAGCTCCTTGAGCGGGCGGCCCTCCCAGTCGCCGTACCCGCACTCGATCAGCCCGTCCTCCAGAACCGGCTCCGTCCCCGGGACGGCCAGCTCCAGCGTCTGCCGGCAGCGGATCAACGGGCTGCTGACCACGGCGGCCAGCGGCAGCTCCTTCAGCCGCAGCCCGGCCCGGACGGCCTGGTCACGGCCGGTGTCGTCGAGCTCGACCGGCTGCCGGCCGGCCAGCCCGCCGGACGCGTTCGCGGTGGTCCGGCCGTGCCGGAGCAGAAGAACGGTGGCCACTAGCTCGCCACACCCGCCTCGTCGAACGCCTCCGCGACGATCCGCAGCGTGTCCAGCCCGCCCTTCAGGTCACCGACATACGGACTGATCGACAGGGTCCCGACACCGGCCGCGGCGTACTCCCGGATGCGCCTGATCACCTGCTCACGCGTACCGATGATGGAGGTCCGCTCGATGAAGTCCCGCGGCACCGCCGCGGCCGCCTCGGCCGGCCGCCGGCTCAGATAGAGGTCCTGGACCAGTCTCGCCTCGTCGGCGTAGCCCATCCGGACGGCGATGCCGTTGTAGAAGTTCTGCTCGCGGCTGCCCATGCCGCCCACATAGAGCGCGGCGTACGGCCGGACGACGTCGGCGCACGCGTCCAGGTCGTCGCCGATCACCACCGGCACCGAGGCGACCACGTCGAACCCGGTCAGGTCCTTTCCGCTCCTCGCCCGGCCGGTGGCGATGTGCGCCAGCTGCTCGGCCGCCGCGTCCGGAGCGAGGAAGATGCCCAGCCAGCCGTCGGCGATCTCACCGGCCAGCTCCAGGTTCTTCGGGCCGACGGCGGCCAGGTAGACCGGGATGTCCGAACGCAGCGGGCGGAACCCGAGCTTCAGCGCCTTCCCGGCGCCACCGGGCAGCGGCAGCTGGTGGTACTCACCCTGGTACGACACGGGTTCGCGGGCCAGCGCCAGCCTCACCACGTCGACGTACTCCCTCGTACGCGCGAGGGGTTTGGCGAAACGCACACCGTGCCACCCCTCGGAGACCTGGGGCCCGGAGACGCCGAGGCCCAGCCGGAATCGGCCGCCGGAGAGCGTGTCGAGGGTGGCCGCGGTCATCGCGGTCATCGCCGGCGTGCGCGCCGGGATCTGCATCACCGCCGCGCCGAGGTCGATCCGCTCGGTCTGGCCGGCCATCCAGCCCAGCATGCTGACCGTGTCCGATCCGTACGCCTCGGCCGCCCAGAGGACGGAATAGCCGAGGCGGTCCGCCTCCCGGGCCATCGCGAGGTGATCGGCGGGTGTGCTCCACGCCGCCTGGTATCCGAGGCTGAGTCCGAGCCGCACGACGGTGCCCTTCCGCAGATCATGAGCTGTCAACGGCAAGCCTACTGATCCGTTCCATGACCGTTTCGGTCCGGTAACCGACCCACCCGGCTGAGGTCGTGGCATTTCGCTGAACAGGGAGTCTGAATAAGGTTCACTCATGCATCAGCGACCGCTCGGCCGAAGCGGGCTAGCGGTTTCGCGGCTCGCCCTCGGCACCATGACCTGGGGACGGGACACCGACCCCGACGACGCGGCGGACCAGCTGAAGATCTTCCTCGAGGGCGGCGGGACACTCATCGACACCGCCGACGTGTACGGCGACGGCGACGCCGAGGCGGTGATCGGCTCCCTGCTCGACCACCTGGTGCCCCGTGACGAGATCGTCATCGCCACCAAGGCCGGGCTCACCCCGCACCGGTACCGCCCGCGCGACGCCTCCCGCGGCAACCTGCTGCGGTCACTGGACGCGTCGCTGCGGCGGCTCGGCACCGACTACGTCGACCTGTGGCAGGTCCACGGCTACGACGCACAGACCCCGTTCGAGGAGACCCTCGCCGCGCTCGACCAGGCGGTCGCCAGCGGCCGGGTCCGCTACGTCGGGGTGTCCAACTTCGCGGCCTGGCAGACCGCACGGGCCGCCACCTGGCAGTCGGCGTACCCCGGCCGCGCCCCGATCGTCGCCGCCCAGATGGAGTACTCGCTGCTCGAACGCGGTATCGAACGGGAGATACTGCCGGCCGCCGCGGCCCTCGGCTTCGGGGTGCTGGCCTGGTCGCCGCTGGGCCGGGGCGTGCTCACCGGCAAGTACCGCAACGGGCGGCCGCTCGACTCGCGGGCCGCCTCCGAGCACATGGCGTCGTTCGTCCAGGCCTACCTGGAGCCACGCAGCTCCAGCATCGTCGAGGCGCTGGTCACCGCGGCCGCCGGGCTGGGCGTGTCACCGCTGGAGGTGGCGCTGGCCTGGATCCGCGACCGGCCCGGCATCTCGTCGGTGATCCTCGGGGCCCGCACGTCCGGGCAGTTGCAGGGGGCGTTGCGCAGCGAGCAGCTCACCCTGCCGGCGGAGATCGCGTTCGCCCTGGACGACGTGTCGGCGGTCGAGGTCGGCTATCCGGAGCGCGAGGGGGTCGGCTACCCCGACACCTACTTCGGCTGAGCAGTTCGCCTGAGCAGCCCAAATCCTCTACGGAGTGAATAAGCACTGGTCACAGGGCTTGTCCACGGTCGCGCTGGAAGAGCATATTGGTCGGATGGACTACGAATATGCGCCGCTCCGGTTGCCTTCGAATGTCGATCGTCTGACCGCGGCGGCGCAGCTCGCCATTCAGGCCGAGTTCTCCGGGTGGGAGCTGGCCCGTGTCCAGCTCTTCGCCGACGGCACGCGGAAGGTCATGCTCCGCCGCCGCCTCCAGCCGAACCCCCAGCCCGGCCTCAGCTACTGAGAAGGCCCGCCCGCAACCGCGGACGGGCCTTTCGCAACCGCGCCGGTCAGTGGCTGTGGCCGGCGTGGTCGTGGTGGTCGTGGTCGTCCTCGTCCGGCAGGAACGGGTGCTCGTCGAGACGGCCGACCAGCACGTCGGTCTCGACCGGGGCGAACGGGCCGGAGCCGTCGGCGTCGTCGAAGGCCTCCAGGTCGAGGGGCTCGGCGACCTCGGTCACCGTGAGCAGGCCGTCGAGCGGCTCCAGCTCGGGCACGTCCAGCGACGCGAGTGAGCCGTCGCCGGCCTGCAGCAGCTCCAGCACCGCCTCGCCGACCGACTCGACGGGGCCGGCGTCCTCGTCCTCCGGGACCGAGCTGCGGCGGGCGGTCTCGGCGACCCGCAGCAGGGCGGACACGCTGGGCACCCGGTAGTCACGGCGCTGCCGCACCGAGACGACCTGCGGGTACGGGTCGGCGCCGGCCGCGCCACCGGCCTCGGTCAGCTGACCGAAACGGCGGTCCGCCTCGTCCGGGTCGATCGACTCGACGTCCCACGGCGTCACCTCGCCGAAGGCGTCGAGCAGCTGCTCGTCGTATGCGAACGAGGCGTTGTTGAGGTCGACGTACGCCTGCCAGACGTCGTCGTCGTCGATGCGGCCGGCAGCCGCCTTGACGGCCGCGAGGTGCGCCCGCGCCGCCTCGATCACCCGGTCGAGGGCGACGTCGAGCTCGGCGTTCTGGTCAGTCATGGGATTGGGGGTCCTTCCGAATTCAGCTGTTGCGGAGCAAGCGGTCGAGCACACGCACGCCGAACTTTAGTCCCTCCACCGGAACTCGCTCGTCGATGCCGTGGAAGAGCGCACTGAAGTTGAGATCCGGGGGGAGGCGCAGCGGCGCGAAGCCGAAGCACCGGATGCCGAGGGTGGAGAAGGCCTTGGCGTCGGTGCCACCGGACATCAGGTACGGCACGGTACGCGCCCCGGGGTCCTCGGCACGCAGCGCGGCCCCCATCGCGTCGACCAGATCACCGTCGAAGGAGGTCTCGACGGCCGACTGCTGGTGCACGTGCTCGATCTCGATGTCCGGCCCGATCACCTCGCGCAGCTCGCGCAGGAACGCGTCGGCGTGCCCGGGCAGGGTGCGGCAGTCGATGGTGGCCGACGCCTTGCCGGGGATGACGTTGTCCTTGTAGCCGGCGGCGAGACGGGTCGGGTTGGCGGTGTTGCGCAGGGTGGCGCCGATCAGGTTGGCGATCGGGCCCAGCTTGGACACCGCGAGCTCCGGCTCGGCCGGGTCGAGCTCGATCTCGAGGGCCTCGCTGACCTGCTCCAGGAAGGACCGCACGGTCGGGGTGAGGACGGTCGGGAAGCGGTGCCGGCCGACCCGGGCGACGGCCTCGGCCAGCGTCGTGACCGCGTTGTCGTCGTGGATGAAGGAGCCGTGGCCGGGCCGGCCGGTGGCGTGCAGCCGCAGCCAGTCGAGCCCCTTCTCGGCGGTCTGGACGAGATAAAGGCGAAGATCGTCGTTGATGGTGTACGAATACCCGCCGACCTCGCCGATCGCCTCCGTGCAGCCGTCGAACGCGTCGGGATGGTTCTGCACCAGCCACTGGGAGCCGTACTCCATGCCGGCCTCCTCGTCGGCGGTGTACGCCAGGACGATGTCGCGCGGCGGGACGTAGCCGGTGCGCCGCCACTCGCGGACCACGGCCAGCACCATCGCGTCGAAGTCCTTCATGTCGACGGCGCCCCGGCCCCACAGGTAGCCGTCCTTGATCTCGCCGCCGAACGGGTCGACCGACCACTCGCTCGCGTCGGCCGGGACGACGTCGAGGTGGCCGTGGACGAGGAGGGCGCCGCGGGACGGGTCGGCGCCGGGGATCCGGGCTATCAGATTGGCCCGGGTCGGCGCGGACTCCAGGAGACGGGTCTCGACGCCGACCTCGGCCAGGCGCTCGGCGACGTACTCGGCGGCGGCCCGCTCCCCCACGGTGGTCCGCGGGTCGCCGGTGTTGGTGGTGTCGATGCGGAGCAGGTCGCGGCACAGATCCACGACCTCGCTCTCGGCGGTGTTCTCCATCCGCCATTCCTACCAGCCGGATGTAAAGGACGGTGTGGGGCGGGGTTTGATCGCTTGGCCCCGCGGGGTACCTCCGGGCCGTGTCTGACGTGAATCTTCCCCCGCTGCCGCCGACCGGCGGCGAGATCCCTGGGCGCAGCATCGTCGATGTGGTCGCCGCCCAGCACCGTGAGCTGCTCGGCCTGACCGAGCGGCTGTCCGAGTCCCCGGAGAACCGGGATGTGGCGTCGGTCCTGGTGGCCACGCTGTCCCGGCACCTGGCCGCCGAGGAGCAGTATCTGTACCCCGCGGTCCGGACGGCCGTGCCGGGCGGCGAGGAGATCGCCGACCGGGAGCTGGCCGAGGATCAGGCGATCCTGGAGCGGCTGCGTGATCTGGAGCGCACCGGCGACGGGCGTGACGATCTGGCCGAGGCGGTCCGCCGGCACGTGGCCGCCGACGCCGAGGAGCTCCTGCCGCTCCTGGAGCAGATGGTGCCGTCGGAGGATCTGGTCCGGCTGGGCAATCGCTTCGAGACGGCCGAGGAGGCGGCGCCGACCCGTCCGCACCCGGGCACACCGTCCACACCGCCGTGGAACAAGGTGGTGGATCCGCTGGTCGGGGTGGCCGACAAGATTCGTGACGTGATCAGCTCGCGTGCCACTTACGTACGCGATCTGTAACTAAAGACAGGTTACGGCCTGTAAGTGCCGAACGTCCTGTTCGTTCATACGTTTGTCACAGGTTGCCGATCATTCCACGGCTTGTGCACTAGCGTTCGATCCCTTTCTAGTCCTAACGTCACGCTATGAACCTCGAGCTGCGGCATCTGAAGGTGGTCTGCGCCATCGCGGAGACCGGCAGCGTGACCAAGGCCGCGTCACAACTCGGCCTTGCCCAGCCTGCACTCACCGCCCAACTTCAGCGGATAGAGCGCACACTGGGTGGCCCGCTGTTCGACCGTGACCGCCGGGGCGCGCGCCCAACCGCCCTGGGAGAACTGGTGCTCTCCCGCGCCAGAGTGCTGCTGCCCGCGATGAAGGGCCTGCAGGACGAAGCGGCCCGGCTCGCTGCCGGCGGCGAAGACGACACGATGAGCAGGTACCGGATCGGCGCGGTCGGCGGACCCGTCGTCGCCCATCTGGTGCACCGCCTGTCGGCTGCCCAGCCGGAGGCGCAGATCTCCACCCACGCGTCCTACTACATCTCCGAGCTGTCCGGCATGGTGATGGCCGGCAAGCTGGACTACGCCCAGGTCGGCGTCTGCGGCGACGCGCTGCCGTCGGCCGAGTACGGGCTGGTCTGGCAGACCATCGGGATGGACGCCGTCTGTGTGCTGCTGCCCGACGACCACCCGCAGGCCAAGAACCTGTCGGTCGATCTGGCGGAGCTGGCCGACGAGCAGTGGGTGGCCGGCGCCGGTGACGGCTGTTTCGGCGACTGCTTCGCCGCGGCCTGCGCCCGGGCCGGTTTCGCGCCACGCCGGGTCCTGGAGTCGGACGTGCGCAACTGTGTCGACATGGTCGAGCTGGGCCTGGCCATCGGCCTGTGCCAGCCCACGTTCCGCCCACCGGCGGGGCTGACCAGCCGGCCGTTGCGGGGCGCCCCGCTGCGCTGGCGCCTGGTCCTCGGCTGGCACCCCGACTCACCCGCCTCCCGCAGCGCGCCCAAGCTGATGGACCACGCGCAGGAGGCGTACCAGGAGATTTTGGCCCGCAACGAGCACTACACGCAGTGGATGCAGAGCCTCCCCGGCGCCGGTGGCAACAGCCACCTGGCCGCAGCCTGATTCTCGCGGAGGGGGTGCCACCGCACCCCCTCCACAAAAAGACCCTCCACGGGGGATCACCGCGCCGCGGCGGTCATCTCCACGTCGAAGACCAGCGCGCCGTCGCGGGCGTCGACCCGGACCGTCCGGCCCGGCGCCAGATCGGCGGCGAGCAGCATCGTGGACAGCCGGTTGTCCAGCTCCCGCTGAATGGTCCGGCGCAGTGGCCGCGCGCCGAACTCGGGCTGGTAACCCCGCTCGGCCAGCCAGTCCACCGCGGCCGCGGTGATGTCCAGCGTGACGTCCTGGGCGTGCAGCCGGCGGCGGGTCTCCTCCAGCATCATCTCGGTGATCCGGTGCAGCTGGTCGTCCTCCAGCTGCCGGAAGATGATGATCTCGTCGATCCGGTTGATGAACTCGGGCCGCAGCTGCTCCTTGAGCCGCCGGTCGAGCCGGTCGCGCAGTTCCTCCCCTGGTGAGCGCCCGTTCTCCGAGCCGGCGAAGCCGACGCTGCGGGTGCTGCCGTTGATCAGGTCGGAGCCGAGGTTGCTCGTCATGATCAGCACCGTGTTCCGGAAGCTGACCGTGCGGCCCTGGCTGTCGGTGAGCCGCCCGTCGTCGAGCACCTGGAGCAGCATGTTGAAGACGTCCGGGTGGGCCTTCTCGATCTCGTCGAGCAGCACCACGCTGTACGGCCGCCGCCGCACCGCCTCGGTGAGCTGCCCCGCCTCGTCGTAACCGACGTAGCCGGGCGGCGCCCCGACCAGCCGGGACACGGTGTGCCGCTCCTGGAACTCGCTCATGTCGAGCCGGATCATCCGGTCCGGCTCGCCGAACAGCGCCTCCGCCAGCGACCGGGCCAGCTCGGTCTTGCCGACACCGGTCGGGCCGAGGAACAGGAAGCTGCCGACCGGCCGGTCCGGGTCACCGAGCCCGGCCCGGGACCGGCGCACCGCCTCGGCGACCGCGGTCACCGCGTCCTCCTGGCCGACCACGTGCCCGTGCAGGTTCTGTTCGAGCCGCAGCAGACGGTCCCGCTCGGCCTCGGTGAGCTGGGCGACCGGGATGCCGGTGGACCGGGACACCACCTCGGCGATCTCCTGCTCGGTCACCTGCGGCACCCCGTCGGCGCCGGAACCGGGGCCGGCCAGCTGCACCCGCAACGCGTTGATCTCGTCCCGCAGCGCCGACGCCTGCTCGTAGTGCTCGGCGGCGACCGCCTGGTCACGGTCACGGGACAGCTGCTCGAGCCGCCGCTCCCGCTCGCGCCGGTTGGCGTCCGGGGTCTTGGTGCGCAGCCGGACCCGCGCGCCGGCCTGGTCGATCAGGTCGATCGCCTTGTCCGGCAGGTACCGGTCGGTGATGTAGCGATCGGACAGGACCGCCGCCGCGTCCAGTGCCGCGTCGGTGATCCGTACCTGATGATGGGCCTCGTAGTTGTCGCGGAGCCCGCGCAGGATCGCCACCGTGTCCTCGACGCTGGGCTCGCCGACCAGGACCGGCTGGAACCGCCGGGCCAGGGCCGCGTCCTTCTCGATGTGCTTGCGGTACTCGTCGAGGGTGGTCGCGCCGATCACCCGCAGCTGCCCGCGGGCCAGCGCCGGCTTGAGCATGTTGCCGGCGTCCAGACCGCCGCCCTCGCCGCCACCGCCCGCGCCGACCAGGGTGTGGATCTCGTCGAGGAAGACGATCAGGCCGTCACCGGACGCCTTGATCTCCTCGATCACCTTCTTCAGGCGCTCCTCGAAGTCGCCGCGGTACTTGGTGCCGGCCACCAGGCCGGCCAGGTCCAGCTGGACGACCCGCTTGTCCTGCAGGGTGAGCGGCACCTCGCCGTCCACGATGCGCTGCGCCAGGCCCTCGACCACGGCGGTCTTGCCGACACCGGCCTCGCCGATCAGCACCGGGTTGTTCTTGGTGCGCCGGGACAGGATCTCCACGGCCTGCTCGATCTCGTCGGCGCGCCCGATCACCGGGTCGATCTCGCCGCGCCGCGCCGACTCGGTCAGGTCCACGCCGAACTGCTCCAGCGTCGGTGTGGGCGCGGCGTTCGGCCGGGGGCCACCCTGCCCGCCCGCGCTCGGCTTGGGCAGCTCGCTGTGGTGCGGGATGCTGCGCGGGTCGACGATGCGCCCGGCCAGCAGGCGGCCGGCCGCCGAGTCGGTGTTCATGCCGAGGGCCATCAGGATGTGCTCCGGCCCGATGTAGGAGGCGCCGACCGCACGGGAGATCTGCAGGCTGTCCAGCAGCGCGCGCTTGGCGGCCGGGGTCAGCGCGATGCTCTCCGGGAGGTCCGGGGAGGCCGCCTCGGGACGGCCCAGCTCGGTCAGCAACCGGTCCGGGTCGGCACCGGCACGCCGTACCGTCTGCTGCATCGACTCCTGCTGGAGCACCGCCCACAGCAGGTGGTCCGTGTCGAGGTCGGCCAGTGGCCGGTCGCCGCCGGCGACCTCCGCGGCGCGGCGCGCCGCGTCCGCGAGCACCTGACGGGCGTCGTTGCTCATGTACCTCGCGATGTCGAAACGCTGCGCCTGGCGGCGCGGCTCGGCCGCACCGAAGAAGCGCGCGAACAGGTCGTCCCACTGGCCGGGCCCCGCCGGCCCGAACGATCCGATGCTCATCTGTCTCTCTTCTCCTGGTACCTCGGGCCGGGCCGCCTCACAGGGCTACCCGGCCGGTTGGGCGGCAAACGCGAGCCGTCCGCGTGTCAACAGCGCGTGAAATCCCCTCACGATTCCCGGATCGCGGAAAAAGTTGACACGACTACACTCAACTTCATGGCCGTGCCCTCCGATCCACCCTCTCTCACGCCGCTCTTCCAGGAGCCGGAACAGCCCGAGCCGGTCCCGCCGTCCTCCACCCTTCCGCTGGTCGTCGTCGACGGCGCCAACGTCGTCGGCTCGGTTCCGGACGGCTGGTGGCGCGACCGGGCGGGTGCCGCGGCCCGACTCCGCGACAGCCTGGCGGCGGTTCCCGCCTCCGGCGTCCCCGGCGTCCCCGGGCCGGTCGAGGTGGTCCTGGTGGTCGAGGGCCGGGCCCGCGACATCCCCGAGACCCCCGGCGGCGTGCGCGTCGAGCGGGCGTCCGGCTCCGGCGACGACAAGATCGTTGATCTGGTACGGGCGACCGCCGCCAGCCGGCGCACCGTCGTCGTCACCGCCGACCGCGGCCTCCGCGATCGCGTCACCACGCTGGGCGCCGAGGTCCGCGGCCCGTCCGCGGTCCCCCGCTGACCCGTCGCACCCTCCGGCGCGCGGGGCGTGCCCCGCCGGGCTGACCCCCGGCGGAGGGCGTGTCGGGCCCCTGGGCGGTGACGCCGGGCGGCCCCGGGGGGCCCGGCTGATCCACTGTGGATCTCGGTCGGATAGGATCCCACCAGGGCGATCTTCGGTACCGACGGGGAAATCGGTGTCGTGCCGGGCCTGGCAGGCTCTGATAAAACGGGGCAGGCGAGGACGGCCGGGCGGGAACCGGACGCTAGGCTGGAGACGCAACGTAGACCCCGTCCAGGAGGCTGCCCGGGTGGCCAGTGTCGCCGAACTCAGAGCTGCCGTGGAGGCCGCGCTTCAGCAGGTCACCGAGGGACAGCAGGCGATACAGGCGGCGCGGGAGAAGATCGGCGAGGCGCAGCAGAGTCTCGCCGCCGCCCTCGACGGCAGCGCCAGTGACGCCGTCGGTGCCGCGCACGCCTCGCTGTCCCAGGCCGACCAGCAGCTCGAGGATTCGATGAGCGCGACCCTCGCGGCGGTCGAGCAGGCCCACACCTACACGGCGAACCTCTGACGCGATGTCGCTGCTCCAGGAACTCGGCGCCCAGCTCCGCGCCGCCTCCGACGACCTGCCCACCGGGCTGGTCGCCGCGGCGATGGACAAGCTGCGCAGCGCCACCGACCTGCTCCGGTGGGTCCAGGAGGAGTCGAGCAAGGATCTCGGCGTGCAGCGGCTCGGCCACGCCACCGAGCACGCCGAGACTGCCGCGGCGGCGCTGCGGGCCACCCAGGACGCGATCGAGACCTATCTCGCGGTGCTCGGCCTGTCCGGGACACCCGGTGCCGCGCCGGGCCAGGAGTGGCGCACCGAGATGCGCCGCGAGGAGCGGCCGGAGCGGGAGCAGCGCCCCGGCGAGCCGCCGCGCGAGCAGGTGGAGAGCCTCGGTCCGTGGTGGCAGAAACGGGTGGCGGAGCTGACCGGGGAGTCCCCGCCGGGTGGTCCGGACGGTGCCGAGATGGGCGAGCCGGCCGACCCGTCGGACCTGCTGCGCCGGATCGCCGCCGGCGTCCGCGCCGGTGACCGGGCCCGGCTGGGCCGCGAGCTGCACGCGGTCAACGCCTCGACCGGCCTGGGCCTGTCCGCGGTGACCCCGCAGGTGCTGCACCGGCTGGCCGGCGACCTACTTGGCCACGAGCCCCGCCCGGAGGACGTGCCGCGCCTGCGGACGGCCGCCGAGGGCCGGGTCAAGGCGCTGCTGCCCGGTACCGCACCCGACGTGCTGGAGACCCTGCTGGACCGGATCTGCCGCGTCCCCCCGCGCCAGCAGCAGGAGAAACGCGGCGACCGCCCGGCCGGGCACCCCGCCGACACGGCGGTCACGGCGAGCGTGCTGACCGGCGTCCTGCTGGCCCGGCTGGGCCGCGACGCGGGCTCCCTCGACCCGGACGCCCCGGAGCCGGTGCGGCCCCGCGGCGAGACCGCGGAGGACCGCCGATGAGCCGCCGCGCCCCCGGCCCCGCCGGCACGGCCCCGTGCCGGGACCGGAAGGGGACGCCGATGAGCCGCCGCACCCCAGAGCCCGCCGGCACGGCCCCGCGCCGGGGCCGGGGAGGGCCGCCCCTGAAGCGCGGCATCCGGGGCCCTGCCGGTGCGGTGGCTCTTCGCTGTCCGGGTTCGGCCGGGCCCGCACGGGTCTCCGGCCGAGGCCGGGGTTCGATGGCAACTGCGACGATGCCGGCGGGTCATGGCTGAATCCACCAAGAACCGGGTCATGGAGATCCGGGCCGGGCTGTCGCACGCGCTGGGCGCCGCGCAGATCGCACTGGCGCGGGCACGGGAGGCGCGGGAGGCGGCCGAGGCGCGGTACGAGCGGATGGTCGCCGCGGCGACGGCCCGCCGGCGGAAGCTGGCCGCGGCCCGGGACGAGCGGATCCACGAGATCGACTCGTGGCACGACACCGAGCTGGCGGCGCTGGCCGGCGCGGCGGCGGGCGCGGCCGACCGGGCGGCACCCGGCGCGGCCGGCGAGCCGTGGCACAGCTGGGAGCCGACACCCCTGGAGCGGGCCGCCGAGCTGCGAGTCGGCCGGCTCATGCTGCCCGAGGCGCCGCTGCCGGCTCCGGCACGCGCCGAGCGGCCCGCCGACCGCGACAGCGGTGGCCGCGACAACAGCGGCCGTGACGACAGCGGCCGGGGTTCCGGTGAGCGGGGCGGCGGCCGGGCCGCGGGCGGGCGGGACAGCTGGGGCGGTGGCGCCTGGGCCGGGGCGCCCGGTGAGGTGACCGAGGCGTGGGCCGGGCCGGACAGTGAGCCGCCGGAGAGCGCGGGCGCGGCCGGCCGGGCGGCCGGGCCGGTCGTCGACGAGGCGACGCCCGAGGTGCCGGCCCTGGTGCGGTTGCTCGACCACGGGCACATCGTGGTCGAGGGCGACCGGCGGGCCGGTGACGACGTCGTGGCCGGGCTGCTGCTGCGGGCGCTCGGCACGAGTGTGCCCGGACAGGTGCAGATCATCGGGTACGACCCGGAGAACCTCGGTGGCGGCCTGGCCGGGTTCGCGCCGCTGGCGACGGCGGGAGTGCTCACCTTCGTCGGGCCGGGCGATCTGGACAAGCTGCTCGACGAGCTGGTCGGGCACGTGCGGCGGATCAACGAGACGGTGCTGGCCGGCGAGTTCACCTCGGTGCGGGAGCTGCACGCGGCGACGAAACGGCGGCCGGAGCCGTGGCGGGTGGCGGTGCTGCTCGGGGGCGGGGAGCTGTCCCGTCATCAGCGCGGCCAGCTGGACCGGCTGCTGCGGACCGGTGCGGCGTGCGGGGTGCACCTGGTGATCCGGGGGCAGCCGGTGGAGCCGGGGCCGGGGATCGAGTTCGTCGTGGCGGCACCGGGTGAGGACGCCCGCATCGAGAGTGCGGGTGCTCTGCCCGTACGGCTGGATCCCGCTCCGACGTCTCTGCTGATGACCGCGACGTGCCGGCAGATCGCCGAGGCGGTGGCCGCCGGGCCGGCGCCGGTGGCGCTGGACAGCCTCCTGCCGGAGGCGGGGGCCGAGTGGCGGGAGAGTTCCGCGGCCGGGTTGACCGCGCCGCTCGGCGACAGCCCGCAGGGCCCGCGCGTGCAGGTGACGTTGAGTGACTATCCACCCCATGCGTTGATCGCGGGGCCGTCCGGGACCGGCAAGACGAACTTCATCTACGCCTGGATGGGAGCGCTTTCCGCCCGCTACTCCCCCGACGAGTTGGCTTTCTACCTGCTCGACTTCAAGGAGGGGGTGTCGTTCGCCCGGTTCGCGCCGGGCCGGCGGGACCCGAGCTGGCTGCCGCACGTCCGGCTGGTCGGTGTCAACGTGAACACGGACCGTGAGTTCGGGTTGGCGCTGCTGCGGTTCCTGAGCGCCGAGCTGAAGCGCCGGGCCGACGCCGCGAAACAGCACGAGGTGACGAACCTGGCCGAGCTGCGCGCCGAGGACCCGGAGGGGGCCTGGCCGCGGATCGTGGCGGTGGTCGACGAGTTCCAGGTGCTGCTGGCCGGTCGGGACGCGGTCACCACCGAGGCCGTGGACCTGCTGGAGGACCTGGCCCGCCGCGGCCGGTCGCAGGGCATCCACCTGGTGCTGGCCAGCCAGGACGTGTCCGGCATCGAGGCGCTGTGGGGCCGGCCCGCGCTGGTCGCCCAGTTCAGTCTGCGGATCGCGCTGCCCCGGGCCCGCCGGGTGCTGGCCGAGACGAACCCGGCCGCCGACTCGCTGCCCCGCTATCACGCGGTCGTCAACGCCGACTCGGGCGCGCCGGAGGCGAACCGGATCGTCCGGGTGCCGGCCGCCGGTGACCGGGAGCAGTGGAGTTCGCTGCAGCACCGGTTGTGGCGGCGGCGCCCGCCGGAGCTGGGTCCGCCGCGGCTGTTCGACGGTGACGTGGTGCCCCGGCTCGCGGACAGCCCCGACTACCGGGACCTGCGGGTCGGTGACTCGACGACGGCACCGGTGATGCTGCTGGGGCAGACGATCGACGTGGCGGCGCGGTCGGCGCTGACCGTGCTGCGGCGGGCGCCCGGGCGCAACCTCGCGGTGCTGGGCACCCGGACCGACGAGGCGTGCGCGATCCTGGCGACGGCGGGCCGCTCGCTGGCCGCGCAGTTCACCCCGGCGGGCGCCCGGTTCTCGGTGGTCTGCCTGGACACCGACGCCCGGGCGGCGGCGGAGGCCCTGCACGCCCGGATCCCGGGGTCCGGCTTCTACCTGCCGGACGACGTGTACTGGCTGCTGGAGGACGCCGCGGCGGAGGCCACGGCGTCGTGGCCGGCCGACCGGCCGCACTTCATCATGATCTACGCGGCGGACGCGCTGCCCGGTGGCAAGGAGGCGGCCGACCAGTTGCGGACCGTGCTACGGCAGGGGCCGGAGCGGCGGCTGCACGTGCTGGGCTGGTGGCGCGGTGCCGGACTGCTGCGCGACACGCTCGGCGGGCACGCGGCGCGGACCGATCCGATCGGGGCGTGGGTGGCGCTGGACGTGCACGGCAGCGAACTCTCGCCCTACTACCCCGGCCAGGGTGCGCCGAACTGGTACCCACGGCCGTGGCGTGCCCTGCATTTCGACCGCTCGGTGCACCGCGGCGCCGAGGTGATCATCCCCTACGGAACAGCATGAGCGAACTGCAACCGGCCGACTTCGAGCGCGCCGACTACCGTACCGTCCTCCGGCGGCTGACCAGCCTGGACGAGAAGGCGACCGGCCTGCGTACGGAGGCGCGCCGCTGGTATGCCGACCGGGTGGCCGCCGCCGACGTCGCCGTCCAGGAGGCCGCCGGCCGGCTGGAGTCGGCCCAGCGGTCGGTCCGCGCCGCCCAGCGCGGCCTGGAGGAGGTCGACGCGCGGGCGGCTGGTCTGTGGTCGGACTTCGTGCACCGGGTCGGCCCGGCGGCCGAACGGTTCGGCCGCACCCTGCCGCCGGCGAGCATCCCCCGGCAGCGCGGCGACGAGAACGCCGACCGAGATGCCGCCGACTATCTGAACGAGGTGGAGAACCGGGTGCGGTACACCCCGCCGGCCCGGCCGATCACCCTCGGCACGAAGATCCTCTTCGGCATGCTGGGGCTGGCCGGCGGGCTGCTCGGCGTGATCGGCAATCTGATGGTCCGGCGGACCGGCGCGGCCGCCGGCGGGGACTGGCAGCAGGCGGCGCCAGTGGTGGCGCTGCTGGTGATGCTGCTCTTCCCGGTGCTGGCGGTGGTGACGGCGAAACTGATCGCCGACCGCCGGGACGCCCCGCTGGACACCTCGGCGGTCGTCACGGTGCTGGCCACCGGACTGGTCACGGCGGGGCTGCTCTTCACCGCGGTGCTGGTGGCCCAGCCCACCTGACCGGTGGCCGTTGATCAGTGGGGGCTTCAGTGGGAACTGAGGTCCCGCAGACGCCGGGCCTCCTCCTCCAGGGCGGCGGGGACGCCGGGGCCGGTGTCGCCGCCGCCATGGGCCTCGTCGTACTCGTAGTCGCCGCCGGTGGCCGCCTCGGCGATCTCGGATTCGCGGTCGTCGTCCGCTGCATCGGTCATGGAACCGGTTTTACCCTGCGACGGCCGGGGAATACCCGGGATCCCGGATTCGCCACCCCCGCCGAATTCTCCGCGTGCTGTCGCCGGCCGCCGA
The DNA here is from genome assembly GCF_042650585.1 of Actinoplanes subglobosus. Lineage (NCBI taxonomy): Bacteria > Bacillati > Actinomycetota > Actinomycetes > Micromonosporales > Micromonosporaceae > Actinoplanes > Actinoplanes subglobosus. The sequence goes on along the minus strand of NZ_JBHSBL010000010.1, from coordinate 45,615 downwards.
TGGATAAACAATTGTTCAGTAATGAATGTGGCGCGCGTCTCCGACTCGCGCCGGAATAGCGATTACCGGGCCCGTCCGGCGAGGCGGGCCCGGACGCCCGTCAGCTGGCCCGGCGCTCGCGCACCTGCTTGCAGTTGACGCACGTGGTCGCTGACGGGAACACCTCGAGCCGCTCCACCGGGATCGGGTTGGAACAGCCCTCGCAGTTGCCGTAGGTGCCCTCGTCGAGGCGCTGGATCGCATGCTCCGCCTGCGTGCGCCGGTCCAGCAACGTTCTCAGCAGCGAGCTCGCGGCATCGCGCTCGGCCGTCTTCGACCCGCTGTCGGCCTGGTCGTCACCGGCGGCGTCGCCGATCTCGACCAGCCTCAACCGCGTGTTCTGGGCGACGGCCTCCTCGTACTCACGGTCGAGCTCCTCGAACCGGCCCTGGAGGATCACCCGGATCTGGTCGAACTCCTCGGCCGAGCGCCCCTTGGCCGTGCTCGCGCCCTTACCCGCAACAACCGCTCCGTTGACGAGCATGCAGTCCCCCTGCCCTTCACTCTGCCCCGACCGGTGGCCATCGCCGGGTCACCCTCGTCCCGGCCGGCTCGGCATGTGGAGCCGGACGATACCCACCGCCGGAGATCCCAAACGGGACCCCCGCAAAAAAGTAACCGGAGCATAACTGTCGGTGTTCGAATCCGCCACGGACTCGGCACGCGGGTCTTGTGCCGAGCGTCACGGACCGGTCACGACGAGCGCCGGACGGCGTGGGTCATCGAGACGAACGACCACGTCAGCAAGGGTTTCGGGAGCGACCTCGCCGGCATAGCGCCGGTAGGCCGGCAGGGTCCAGGCGAGATCCACCGGCGTCCGGCGGGCGAGAGCGGCCGGAGTCAGCTCAAGGTGGACGGAAAAGTCGAACGGCAGCCCGGAACCGAGCAGCAGAGGGCCACTGACCAGCACGATCGCGCCGGGCGGCAACTCACTGTACGGCGCCCGCGCGGCCCGGTCGACGGAGGCGTCCCAGAGCCGCTGGAGGATGCGCCCCGAGCCATCCGGACCCGCCGGGGACAGAACCTCACGGATCAGCCCGGCCTCGTCGAACCAACCGGTGTAGAAAGAGTCCGGATTGGTCCGCCCGAACTCGAGTCGCAGCGACGCCGGGCGAAGGAAATCGCTGGTGTCGACACGTATCGCGGGGCGGCCACGGACCCGCAGCGGGTCGACGAGGGCATCCGCCAGGCGGCCCGGATCGGCCGCGTCGGCGCCGTCCACGGCCACCCGCAGCCGGCTGTCGGATTCCCGACTCGCCAGCCGGTCGGCGAGGTCGTCGACGAGAAGAGGAAAGGAGACCGGTCGAACCCGCATGGATCAATCGTGCGGCAGGAGACTGATCCGGGCGTCGTCGGCCAGCCGGTAGCCCACCCCGTAGACGGTGGTGATGAGCGGCAGGTGCCCGCCGAGCTTGAGCCGCAGACGGCGGACGTGGACGTCCACGGTGCGCTCCCCGGCCCGCTCGTAGCCCCACACGGCCGCCAGGAGCTGGCCCCGGGTGAAGACCCGGCGCGGGCGCTCGGCGAGGTACTGCAGGAGGTCGAACTCCAGGCGCGTCAGCGGCAGCGCCTCGCCGTCCAGCAGCGCCTGGCGGGACGAGGTGAGCAGACGCACCTCCGGACCGTCCAGGACCCTCTCGGCGGCCTCCGCGGCCGCCTCCGGCTCCGGCTCGGCGGCCGGGGCCTGCTCGACCGTGACCGTCCCCCGGCTCAGCTCGACCAGCTCCCGGACCGCGGCGAGCAGGCGGTGCGCCTGTGGCGACACCACGTCCCCGGTGAGCGGGATGGCGAGCGTCACGGTCAGCGCGGGCTCGGCGGCCCGGCGGCCGGAACTCCGGCCGGGCCCGGCGGATCGACGATCGGCACGCGGCGACAATGCGCTGACCGGCATTGATTCATCCCCCAGAATTTGCTGCATCAAGCGAATACGATTATTCACTCTACGTAAAGGCCCGAACGATATTTCCGGCCCGCGGGTGAGCGGGTCAAGTCGCCAACCACAGTGTGGGAAACACGTTCCATATTGTCGAGCGCACCTCTAATTCATTCCGGGAACGCTTTCTGTCAGCCTCATTAAGCATTGCCGAACGTCATGGGCCGGAGACGACAACCGGGGGTGCCGCCGTCAAGGCGACACCCCCGGTGGGAACGAATTTCAGGTGTGAGTTCAGCCGCCCGACGTGAGGCGACGGCCGACGGCCGCGATGAGGCGGTCCAGCTCGGAACCGAACGGATTGTCGTGCACCAGGTAGGTCCAGGTGGCGCTGGGCCGGACGATCTCGGCACGCTCCGGCTCCCAGCCGTCGGTGAGGTCGACCTCCTCGAAGGTCGCGATCGTCTTGGCCTCGACCTGGGTGAGCAGCTCCTGGAAGGCCGGGACGGCCGACCGGTGGAACTCGTCCAGCGGGTCCAGCTTGCCCAGGGCACGCAGGTGCACGCCCTCCCGGACCTCCGACAGGTAGGCCAGGTGCTCGGCCCACAGCCGGTCCAGGTGGTAGAGGGCGATCGCGCGGGCCGCGTCGGACAGCACGTCCTCGTCGGTCTCCTTCGCCTTCTCCTCGGACTTCTCCAGCAGCATGATCGCCGCGACCTCGGAGGTCAGCAGCCGCTCCCGGCGCTCGGCCAGCAGCAGCCGCTGCTGCTCGGTCACCACGCTGTACCGCCAGGTGTTCTTGTGGATCTCGTGGTTGACGCCCTCGGCGACGCGCTGGGCGTGCTCCACCGCGTACTCCACCTGGGGGTCGTGCACGACACCGTCGATGTCCATCCGCGGCGAGGCCGGGATGATGTCGCCGGCGTGCCGGTGGACCAGCTCGTCCTCGAGGCTGACGAAGAACACCGAGCGGCCCGGGTCGCCCTGCCGGCCGGCACGGCCACGCAGCTGGTCGTCGACGCGGCGGCTGTCGTGCCGGCCGGAGCCGATCACGTAGAGGCCACCGAGCTCGACCACGGCGTCGCGGTCCTTCTCGTCGCTGCCACCGAGGCGGATGTCGACACCACGGCCGGCCATCTGGGTGGAGACGGTGACCGCGCCGAGCGCGCCCGCCTCCGCGATGATCGAGGCCTCCTCGGCGTCGTTCTTCGCGTTCAGCACGTTGGACGGCACACCCGCGTCGGCGAGCTGCTGGGCCAGGCGCTCGGACGCCTTCACGTCCAGGGTGCCGATCAGCACCGGCCGGCCCGACTCGTGGGCGATCTTGATCTCCTCGACCAGCGCCTCGTCGCGCATGTCGTGCGCCGAGTAGATCCGGTCGACGTCGTCCTCACGGATGTTCGGCGTGTTCGACGGGATGACCGCGACCTCGAGCTTGAAGTACTCCCGGAGCTGCTCGCCGACGTGCACCGCGGTCGCCGTCATGCCGCAGACCGTCTTGTAGAGCGCGATGAACGCCTGCACCGTGATGGTGTCCAGCACCTCGCCCTCGGCGGTGGCCGACAGGCCCTCCTTGGCCTCCACGGCCGCCTGCAGACCGTCCGGCCAGCGGCGGCGCTGGGCGACCCGGCCCCGCATCTCGTCGATCAGCTCGACACCGCCGTTACGGACGATGTAGTCCACGTCGCGGCGCAGCAGGGCGTGCGCGTGCAGCGCCACGTTGACCGCCGACAGGTGCTCGACCTGGTCGTCGGCGTAGAGGTCGATGCCGCCGAGCTGCTCCTCGACGTTCTTCAGACCGTCCTCGGTGAAGGCCACCGAGCGGCCGTCCTCGGCCACCTCGTAGTCCTTGCCCTTGCGCAGCGTGCGCATCAGCTCGGCGGCCTCGTGCACCGGGTCGCTCTCGACCGCGGTGCTGCCGGCCAGGACCATCGGCACCCGGGCCTCGTCGATCAGGATCGAGTCGGCCTCGTCGACGATGCACGTGGCCAGGTCGCGCTGGACCCGGTCGGCGACGTCGGTGACCAGCTGGTCGCGCAGGTAGTCGAAGCCGGCCTCGCTCACCGAGACGTAGGTGATGTCGGCGGCGTAGGCCTCGCGGCGCTCCTCCGGCGTCATCGTCTCGGTCACCGAGGCGACGGTCAGGCCGACCAGCGTGTAGATCGGCTCCATCCACTCGGCGTCGCGCTTGGCCAGGTAGTCGTTGACGGTGAGGACGTGCACCGGGCCGTTGCCGAGGCGGGTGTGCCCGTACGCCGCGACGGCGGCGGTGAGCGTCTTGCCCTCACCGGTGGCCATCTCGGCGACCCGCTTGTCGAGCAGGGCCATGGCGCCGAGGAGCTGCACATCGTACGGCCGCTGGTTGATCGCTCTCCGGGCCGCCTCGCGGCCGATGGCGCAGATCTCGACATAGTCGGTCGCCTCGCGCGCGGCGTCGGTCAGGGCCTCGTCCTCCAGCTGCTGGAGAGCCTCCTCGCGCGCCTCGATCGCACCGAGCCGCTTCGACAACGGGCCGAGGTCCACCGTCGTGCCCGGACGCTGGAGAAACTTGCGGAACCGGCTCTTCAGCCGCTGAGACACACCCATGGCGCGCAACGGTACTGCATTTTGCCCGATCTCAGGCGACGGACTCCCGGCGGACCGTCAGAAGGTGATGACAGCGTGTGTGATCGGTCCGCCGCCGTGATCGGCCGGAGCGACGTTTGCCCCGGCCGGGGGCCGGGCACCAGTGACCCTGACGTCCGCCGGACGTCGCGCGGACCAGCGGAGGGAGGCGCATGCCCAGCCAGCTCGTCTGCCGGCCGGAGCGGGATCTCCCGGTGGCCGTCCTGCGGGTCAGCGGCACCCTGGACCGGCAGACCGACGGGGCACTCGGTGCCGCGGTGCGCCGCAGCCTCGCCGTCCAGCCGGCCATGCTGCTCCTCGACGTCGCCCGATTATCCGTCGCCGACCCGGTGGCCCTGACCGGGCTGGGTGCCGAGGTCTGCCGGGCGGAGGCGTTCCCGGCGGTCCCGATCGTGGTGTGCGGCGCCGGCCCGCGCACGCTGGACGTGCTGGCCGCCGACCGGGCCTGCGCCGGGCTGCGCTACGCCGACGACTGCGACAAGGCGCTGGCCGAGGCCCTCGCCGAGGTCGAGGCCGACGGTCACGGCCACACGCTGCGGGTCCGGCTGCGGCCGGTCCCGGAGTCCTGCCGCCAGGTGCGGCAGCTGGTCACCCAGGCGTGCTCGGCCTGGCAGCACGCCGACGTCGCGGCCACCGCCACACTGGTGGCCACCGAGCTGGTGGCGAACGTGGTCCGGCACGCGCACACCACGATGGAGTTCACCCTGGGGCTGCGCGACGGGCGGCTCACCATGGCGGTCCGCGACAAGAGCCGCCTGATGCCCCGGACCCTCGACCCGGCCGTCACCGACGCCGGTGGCCGCGGGTTGCGACTGGTCCACGACCTCACCGACGCGTGGGGGGTGCTGCCGGTGACCGACGGCAAGGTGGTGTGGAGTCAGCTCACCACCATGAGCTGACGGCCCGTCTCGGTGCCACGGTCCCGGGCTGACGTGCGGTAGCGTTCCGGTTCGTGCACGAGACCGACCCGCACTTCGAAGCCCTCCTTGTATACCTCAAGGAGTCACGGGGCTTCGATTTCACCGGCTACAAACGGTCCAGCCTCATGCGGCGGGTCAACCGGCGGATGACCCAGGTCGACGCGGCCGGCTACCCGGACTACCTCGACTACCTCCAGGTCCATCCGGACGAGTTCACCGCGCTCTTCAACACCATCCTGATCAATGTCACGGCCTTCTTCCGGGACACCGACGCCTGGGACTACCTGCGGGCCGAGGTGCTGGAGCCGATGATGGCGACGAAGCCCGCCGACGCGATGATCCGGATCTGGTCGGCCGGGTGCGCGTCCGGCGAGGAGGCGTACACGCTGGCCATGGTGCTGGCCGAGATGCTCGGCATCGACCAGTTCAAGGACCGGGTCAAGATCTACGCCACGGACGTGGACGAGGAGCAGCTCAACGAGGCCCGCCAGGCGTCGTACGGTGAGCGCGAGGTCCAGGACCTGGCACCGGAGCTGGTCGAGCGCTACTTCGAGCAGGTCAACGGCCGGTTCACGTTCCGCAAGGACCTGCGCCGCTCGGTCATCTTCGGCCGCAACGACCTGGTGCAGGACGCGCCGATCTCCCGGATAGACCTGCTGACCTGCCGCAACACGCTGATGTACTTCAACGCCGAGACGCAGGCGAAGATCCTCGGCCGGTTCCACTTCGCCCTCGCCGAGACCGGTGTGCTGTTCCTCGGCAAGGCGGAGATGCTGCTCAGCCACAGCAGCCTGTTCACACCGATCGACCTGAAACGGCGGGTGTTCCGGCGCGTCCCCCGGCTGTACGCGCCACCCGGTGTGGTCTTCGCCGACCCGCCGCCGGCCGGCACGGGCGGTGTCACCGGTCTCGACGAGCTGCGCAACGAGGCGTTCGCGTCCAGCCCGCTGGCCCAGCTGGCCCTCACCTCCGACGGCCTGGTCGCGCTCTCCAACCGGCATCTGGAGAAGATGTTCGGGGTGTCCTCGCGCGACATCGGCCGGCCGTTCCGCGACCTCGACCTGTCCTACCGCCCGGTCGAGCTGCGCCGCTACATCGAGCAGGCCCAGCTGGAGCGCCGCACCCTGCGGGTCACCGACGTCGAGTACCACCGTAGCACCGAAGTCACCCACCTGGTGGTGCAGATCAGCCCGCTCAGCGGCGCCGACGGCAGCCTCCTGGGCGTCAACCTGATCTTCCACGACGTCACCGCGGCCCGGCGCCTCCAGGACGACCTGGAGCACGCCAACCAGCAGCTCGAGGCGGCCTACGAGGAGCTCCAGTCGACCAACGAGGAACTGGAGACGACCAACGAGGAACTCCAGTCCACGGTCGAGGAACTGGAGACCACGAACGAGGAACTCCAGTCCACCAACGAGGAACTGGAGACGATGAACGAGGAACTGCAGTCCACCAACGACGAGCTGCAGAGCATCAACGACCAGCTGCGGGTCAGCACCAGCCGGCTGGACGAGGCGAACGCCTTCCTCGAGACGGTGCTGACCAGCCTCCAGGCCGGCGTCGCCGTCGTCGACCCCGACCTGCGCATCCGCATGTGGAACCGGCACGCCGAGGACCTGTGGGGGCTGCGGTCCGGCGAGGTCATCGGCCAGCACTTCCTCAACCTCGACATCGGTCTGCCCATCGACCAGGTGCGCCCGCTGCTGCGTGGCGCCCTCGGTCCCACCGGCCGGTCCGGCGAGGTCAAGCTCGACGCGGTCAACCGCCGGGGCCGGGCCATCACCGTACGGGTGGCATGTACCCCCCTGCGCAGCCGTGACGGTGGTCCCGGCGGGGGCGACGGGGCCATCATCGTGATGGAGACGGCCTGACGTTTACCACAGCCCCCGCGGGGAAACCCGCCTCAGGTCGGAAGGGCGATGCCATGACGGTCCGGTGCGAGGTGAACGGCGACGGCTCCAGCCTGGTCGCCGCGTTGTCGGGCGGGCTCCGGCTGGCCGACGGGAGCGCGATCCGCGAGCATCTGCTCAAATGCCTCGCTGAGCAGCCCGATGCGCTTCTCATCGATCTGTCCGCGATGACCGTCGACCAGCCGCTCGCCCTCTCCATCTTCAAGGTCGTGCTCCGGCAGGCCGCCCGCTGGCCCGGTACACCGATCCTGTTCTGCGCGCCCTGCCCCCGCACCCGGCGGCTGCTGTCCACCGCGGCCAACCACCGGCTGCCGCTCTACCCCAGCGTCGAGGCGGCACTCACCCACCTGCACGATCAGCGCCGCACCGTGCCGTCGATCAGCGAGGAACTACTCCCGGTCGCCGGCTCCACCCGGCACGCCCGCGACATCGCCACCGAGGTCTGCGTGCGCTGGGAGCTGTCCGACCTGATCGCGCCGGCCAGCCTGATCGTCACCGAGCTCGTCGCCAACGTCGTCGACCACGCGCGCACGATGATGACCCTGCGCCTGTCGCTGCGGGAGCGCTACCTCAACATCGCCGTCCGCGACGGGTCACCGCAGCCACCCGCGCCGGCGCTCGGCATGCCCCTCGAAGCCGCCAGCGGGCGCGGGCTGCTCCTGGTGAACGAACTCGCGTACAGCTGGGGGTATCTGCCGTCGACCACCGGGAAGGTCGTCTGGGCCGCATTGCGCCGCGTCTGAGGCCTCTTCCCGGCCCTGAGGTCCCTCTTCCCCCGGCGGTCGCGGCCCGCGGTCAGGCCCGGCGCAACACGCCGGCCAGGCCCGACACTGCCAGGATCCTTGCGACGTACGGCTGAGCGCCCGTCACGCCGAACTCGACCCGTGCCGCCGCGGCCGCACGCACCGCGTCCAGCAGAACGGCCACGCCGGCCGCGTCCACCAACGGGACAGCCGACAGATCCACCTGCACCGCCGGCACACCCTTACCGCCGATCGCGTGCCGCAGACCGATCCGCAGCCGCTCCGCGGTGTCCCGGTCGACCTCGCCACGCACCCGCACCACCAGGGTGTCGCCCTCACGCACCACCGACACCTGCATGCCCGGCCGGGAACCCCGCGTCTCACCCTCCCAGTGCGGCGGGTCGTCGGTGAACATCGCCTCACGCAGCCACGTCAGTGCCCGGCTCAGCAGGCGCGACACATGCATCTGCGAGATGCCCAGCTCGTCGGCGATCTCCGCCTGCGTCCGGTTGCCGTAGAACCGCATCGCCAGCATCCGGCGCTCCCGGGGCGGCATCCGCAACAGCAGATCCGTGACGGTCAGCTTGTCGGTCACCGCCTCCAGATCGGCGTCGACACCACCCAGCAGATCACCGAACTCGGTGGCCCCGTCGTCGGCGACCGGCGCGTTCAGCGAAGCCGGCGAATAACCCGCGGCCGACTCCACCGCCTCCAGCACGGCCGCCTCGGTCACCCCTAGACGATCGGCCAGCTCCCCCGTCGTCGGGGTCCGGGCCAGCATCGTCGTCAGCAGCATCGAGGCGTGACCGACCTCCAGGCTCAGATCCTGCACCCGGCGCGGCACGTGCACGCCCCAGGTGCGGTCCCGGAAGTGGCGCTTCAACTCGCCGGAGATGGTGATCACCGCGTACGCCGTGAACGAGCCGCGCTCCGGATCGTACCGATCGACGGCTTTGACCAGTCCCAGACGGGCGACCTGCTCGAGATCCTCCAGATACTCGCCCCGGCCGCGATAACGGCGGGCGAGCCGCCCGGCGAACGGCAGACAGAAATGGACCAGCCGCTCCCGCGACGCCTCCGCCTCCGCGGGCGCGGCGCCCTCCCGGCGTTCCGCATAGGCCAGCGCGGCCGCGTCGAGATCCTCCAGTGTGCTGTCGGCCGTTTCGCCGGCCTGACCTCGCGAGGGCATGTCACCCCTTCCGGAAGCGGTCCGGGACACTACCGGCTGATCCGGCCGACGCCCCACCATCAGAAGCTACTGCCCGTTTCACCCTCACCCCAAACCCCTCCGTCGCCGCCGACACCGGCCGCCGGGCGTCACGGTGACGGGCGTTCCCGCCGTCGCCGCGCATCCGACCAGGGCCGACCCGGTCGTCGGAGGCCCCTCTCAGCTTCCCCTACGGATGACCGGAACTACCGGAAAGGTGGCCGGCTTCAGCCCATCGCGCGACACGGACCCACCGGTCCCGCCGCATACGCCGTCGTTCCCGCCGTCCGCTCCGCGTCCATCCCCGGCCGTTCGGACCCGCTCGGCCGCTCAGACCTCAGCCGCCCTGACCCGCTCGGTCGCTCTCCCGGTCACCCGGCGCGGCTCGGCGCCGTCCTCCCGTTCGGCCGGCCCCGGCCCCGGCGAGCGGCTGCCTCGCGGAACAAGGACACGAGCACACCATCGATGAACGGATGTGCTCGTCTTCGCAATCACGGTGGTGAGGTCGCACGATCCGGTTTGTGTGTGCGTGACCATCGTTATGGCGATGGCCACGCACACGATCGCGCTTTGTGTGCGTTCACCGTCGTACCTGGCTTCAGGCCGGGAAAGACGGTTCGGGGTCGGGGTCCGGTTCGGGGACGGCGTCGATTCTCGACCTCAGAAGTCGTCGCCGAGTGGGCACTGGGACGAATCGGTGCCACCACTGCCGGCCGATCCCCGAGGGTGCGAGAGAAATCGGCACGAAGGTCACGCGGCCGACCGCTCCGGTGCGCAAAGAATGGGAGCGTGAACAACCACCCACGCCTCTCCGGACGAAACAGTTCGTTCAGGCATCGAAACGCCGATCAGCAACGGACCATCGACGTAACGGTGGACCGTCGGCGTGGGTGGTGGGTCGACTGCCCTTGGTCGCGATGACTGAAATCGTGAGTTGTGATCTTGGGTGAGGCGGGTGGCCTACTGATGGGGGCGGCGTGGGAGGCCGCTGGGGGCCCTCGACGGGTCGTCCAGGGCTTCCGGGACGTCCGGCTGGGCGGGACGGGTCACGCCCGGCCCGGAGCGGGCGGGTAGTCCCGACGGGGCGTTTCCGTCGTCTGCCGGAGCGCCGTCGGGGGCGGCAACCGGCGCGGCCTGGCTCTCGGCCATCGGTAGCCGGGCATTGTGCTGACCCATGTCTGGGGCCTGCAACGGCGAGCGGGACGGGCCCTGCGGAGCGGCGTTGTGCTGACCCATGTCGGGAGCCTGCAACGGACGCGGCCCGTTCTGCTGACCCATGTCCGGCGCCTGCAGCGGACGCGGCGCATTGTGCTGACCCATGTCCGGCGCCTGCAGCGGGCGCGGGGCGTTGTGCTGACCCATGTCGGGAGCCTGCAGCGGGCGCGGGGCGTTGTGCTGACCCATGTCGGGAGCCTGCAGCGGGCGCGGGGCGTTGTGCTGACCCATGTCCGGCGCCTGCAGCGGCGCATGGGCGCCCTGCTGGCCTGGGGCCGGAGCCTGGCGCGGGGCGTTGTGCTGGCCCATGTCGGGAGCCTGTAGCGGCGAATGCGGAGCGGTCTGGGACGGGGCGGCCTCCGCTTGCGGGATGGCGCCCGCGTGCTGACCCATGTCCGGGGCCTGCAACGGTGCGCTCTGCGGCGGGTTGTAGGACTGCTGCGGGAACGACTCGCTGCCGGATGGGGCCGGCATCGACGGCGACGGGAAGGTTCCCGTCTGGTCCGGCTGGCCGGGCGCCGGGAACGCGGAAATGCCGACCGCGCCGGGCTCGGGTGCCGAATCGGGCGTGGGTGGCATGCCGGGTGTCGGTGGCATACCGGGCTCAGGTGACATACCGGGCGCCGGCCGACCGGCGGGGCGCGCCGAACGGGTGAAACGGGGTGCGTCCAGTGGGCTGTTCTGCTGGCTGTAGAGCGGGGGCCTCCGCATGAGTTCGTCCACGTCGTCGGAGAGCGCGGCGCTCGGGGGCGGCATGGCGCCGAACCCGCCCGTGCCCTGAGTGGCGGGCGACGGCCCCCCGGGGCCGGGTGTCACCGGAACGGCGGGCATGCCGCTCGTCGGGGAGTTCGGGGCCTGCGCGTCCTCTCCACCGAACCGGCCTCCGAACACGCCGCTTCCGGCGTCGATGCCGGGCACAGCGGCAGGAGCCGCCCCACCCGGGAAGGGGCCGCTCGGCGCTCCCGGCCCGACCCCGCCCTGGCCGAAACCGCCCTGTCCAGGATCGCCTTGACCGAATCCGCCCTGCCCGAAACCGCCTTGGCCAGGCCCACCTTCGCCGGATGCGCCTTGGCCTGAAGGGCCCGGGCCGAAGCCACCGGAACCTGATGCCGACGGATCGAAGCGGCCTTGGCCCGACGTTCCTTGACCGAAACCGCCGAGACCTGACGGGCCCTCGCCGTAGGCTTCCTGACCCGCTGCCCCGGACCCGAAACCGCCCTGGGTTCCCGGCCCGTAACCACCGGGGCCCGGTACCGCCTGGCCGAAACCGCCGGCGCCCGGGACTCCCGGTCCCCCACCGCCTGGACCAGCGGGACCTCGGCCGAAACCGCCCTCGCCGGGCATGCCGTATGCGGAGCCGGACTCGGCCGGGCCGTTCGATGAGCCCGGACCGAAATCGCTGTGACGGTACCCGCCCTCAGCGGATCCGGCCTGGTCGGCGCCTCCCCACGGGGATGAGCCCGGACCGGAACCGCCCTGACCGGCGGCCTCGTGGCGGAAACCTCCGGCGGCCGGACCGGCCTGGCCCGCGCCACCCCAGCCCTGCGGTGCCTGCCCGAAACCGCCCTCCTGGCCCGGAGTGGTGCGGAACCTGTCCTGGACCACAGCGTCCTGGCCCGTCCAGCTCTGGCCGGAGGCGCCCACAGCAGGTCCGCCCTCCCCAACCGGCATGGCCGGGCCGAAACCGGGTTCGGCTGCGGGGTTTCCGGGGGGCGTCATGCCGGCATGGCCGAACGGGGGCCGGATTCCGGGAGCGTCGTGGCCCTGCCCGCCGTCGGCCGGAGTGGATCCCTCCGAGGCGGTTCCGCCGGGGTAACGGCCGCCCGGGTAGGGACCGCCCCGCTGACCCGCGGGGTCGCCGCCCGGGAAACCGCTGAAGCCTGGAGCCTCACCGCCCGCCGGCGGGAACGACTCGGGAACCGCGCCGGCACCCGGGGCGCCACCGGGTGACGGGGCGCCGGCACCCGGATACGGGGCAGGACCTGACGGTGTGGCGCCGGCAGGCGAACCCGCGCCGGGGAACGGCCCGGAGCCGGGAAGCGAACCCGCGCCGGGGAACGGCCCGGAGCCGGGGAAGGAACCCGCGCCGGGTGCCGGAGCACTGCCCGGGACCTGGGCCGTACCGAACGCCGGAGCGGCTTCCGAGGTGGCATCCGGGGCCGAGGCTGATCCGGAGAACGGCGGGTGGGAACCGTCAGCGCCGGGGACGGACAGTCCGGCGCGGCTGGCCAGGCCGGACCGGGGCTGGGCGGGGCCGGGGAAACCCGGTGCCGGACCGGGGCCACCGGTGGGTGACGTGTCGGCGGGGCCCGTCTGCGGCGTACCGGATGGGCGTGCGGATGCCGAGCCGGGCGCGCCGAGACCGAACGGGCCTGCCGGGACCCCCGGTGGGTTGCCGCCGGCCAGGCCGGAAGCCGCGTGGCTCGCACCGGGAACGGAGAGGCCCGCGTTGCCCGCCGGTGGTTCCTCGGCGATCAGCCACGGTGGGCGGGAGCCCTCGGCCGGTCCGGAACCGCTCGCCTGCCAGGCGCCGGTCGCCTCGGTCGCCCAACTCGGCGCGGACGGGTCGGCGTCGGGGGAACGCAAGCCGGACGATTCGGGTGGTGGCCAGGCTCGGCCGCCCTCGCCCGCCGGGGACGGCCAGTCGTCGGAGGCGTCGGACGGTGGAGGAGGCATCGACCCGGGCGCGGTGTCCCTGCCGGCCGGAAACTCGGCTGGAAACGCGGCTGGAAAGGCTGCGGGAGAGGCGGCAGGATCGGCGGTCCCGCCCGGGATTCCCGGGGTGGCGCCGCCGAGACCGGCAGCGGCCGCACCGAATCCGCCGGCAGCCGCACCGAAAGGCGGATCGAGGGTGTCGAAGGGAGCCGAGAGTGGATCGACGCCGGACGACGGAGCCAGACCAGGACCGGACGGCGAAGCCGGATCCGGACCGGAAGGCGGAGCGAGACCGGGGCCGCGAGGCGAAGCCGGGTTAGCACCGGGAGAATCATTACCAGCAGGTGTTTCACCATATGAGGACTCCTCGACCACCCAGGGCGGTGGTGTGGGCGTTGCGGGTGGCATGAGGCCGGCCCCCGGGTCGGACCAGGCAGGGCGGGTCGCGGCGACGAGGCCGGAGGCTTCGGCGAGGCCGGCGGCGGCGAGGACCTCGGCGGCGGCCTGGGCGGTACGGCAGGGCAGCGGCTCACCGCAGGCGGGGCATTCGGTGATCCCGTCGTGCGGGCCGAGTCCTCCGCCGTGTGCCTCGACCATCTTGGTCGCGGTACGGGCCAGCACGCTCTCCGGTTTGACGTAGGTCGATGCCATCGCCTTGTCTCCCCCATCCCCGCCTGTCCACCTGCCGGGACGACACGTTGGTCCCGCCGGTTGTCTCGGCTCCGCTCCAGTTCACCCCTTCGGGGGTACCCGGAGGGTGGATTTCCCCAGATCAGTGCAGATCCGGGGGCGGGTGAGCGGAAATCGGGACGGGCTGCCGGAACAGGCGGTATGAGTGAGAGGAAATTCACTCACGGTATTGAGCCGTGTTCGCTCCGTAGCATGAAGGCACTTCCAGGAGGTGACCCCCCATGGACGACACCGAGCTGCATCGCGAGCGGATCCTCCGGCACGTCAGCCCGATCATCACCGGCCGTTTCGTCGGCTTCCAGACGTCCTACACCCGTGAGGTGCGCATCGGCCGGCCGGTCGCCCTCGCCGTCTTCCTGCTCGCCGGCATCGCCCAGATGATCGGCTCGTTACTGCGGATGAGCCCGGCCCGGCGCACGCTGAAGGAGCTGCGCAAGGGCCCGGAGTTCCTGGTGACGCCGGTCCGGCTGCGGGACGACCTGGGCCAGACCTACGAGATCGAGATGCACGGGCAGCTGCCGCAGTCGGCACTGCACCGCGGTGACCTGGTGCAGGTGCGCACCGAGCCGCAGCCCGATCCGACCCTGCCGGTACGACTCCTGCAGGTCGTCAATCTGACGACGATGCAGCCGCTCACGCCGCGCATCCCGACCCAGTGGTCGCACATGGGCCCGGCCCTGCTGATCCAGGCGGCGCTGGGTGTGACGATCTTCGGCCTGGTGATGGCCGTCTGGCTGGGATGAATCCCGGCCCCGCGGGGTACGAACACCGCCCATGAAAGATCGTTTGGACATCTGGCGAGAATGGACGGTCGGCACCGGGCGCTCTGCCATCGACAGCGGTCATCATGACGGAGGGGGATGGCGGCTACGGCGCCGCGCAGTCTCCTGGCGTCTCTGACGGCTCGAAAGGTGGTGCGCGGTGGGCGAGAAAGTCGACCAGACCAATTTCACCCGCGAGGACCGGACCCGCTACCGGCAGAAGATCCGCCGTAGCCTCGACGTGTTCGCAACGATGCTGCGTGAGGCACGATTCGAGTTCGAACGTCCACTGACCGGCATGGAGATCGAGCTCAACCTGATCGACGACAACGCCGATCCGGCGATGCGCAACGCCGAGGTGCTCGGTGCGATCGCCGACCCGGATTTCCAGACGGAGCTGGGACAGTTCAACATCGAGATCAACCTGCCGCCCCGGCGGCTGGCCGGCGACGACTTCGCCGAACTGGAGCGCGGTCTGCGGTCCAGCCTCAACCAGGCGGAACGGCGTGCCCGGGCGGCCGGCGCGCACATGGTGACGATCGGCATCCTGCCGACCCTGCGGCGCGAGCACCTCACCGGCGAGGCGCTCACCGTGAACCCGCGGTACCAGCTGCTCAACGAGCAGATCTTCGCCGCCCGGGGCGAGGACCTGGACATCCGCATCGACGGGGTGGACCGGCTGGCCGTCACCACCGACACCATCGCGCCGGAGGCGGCGTGCACGAGCACCCAGTTCCATCTGCAGGTGAGTCCGGCGCAGTTCGCCTCCTACTGGAACGCCTCGCAGATCGTCGCCGGCATCCAGGTCGCGCTGGGCGCCAACTCTCCCCTGCTCTTCGGCCGGGAGTTGTGGCGGGAGACCCGGATCCCGCTGTTCGAGCAGGCCACCGACACCCGGTCGGAGGAGATAAGAGCCCAGGGGGTACGCCCACGCGTCTGGTTCGGCGAGCGCTGGATCACCAGTGTCTTCGACCTGTTCGAGGAGAACGTCAGGTATTTCCCGGCACTCCTGCCGATCTGTGACATCCACGATCCGGCCGAGATCCTGGAGCGTGGCGAGATCCCGGAGCTGAGCGAGCTGCGCCTGCACAACGGCACGGTGTACCGGTGGAACCGGCCCATCTACGCGGTCGTCAACGGGCGGCCGCACCTGCGGGTGGAGAACCGGGTGATGCCGGCCGGGCCGACGGTCGCCGACACGATCGCCAACGCCGCCTTCTACTACGGGCTGGCGCGCACGATCGCCGAGGCGGAGCGGCCACTCTGGACGCAGATGAGTTTCAAGGCGGCCGAGGAGAACTTCCACAACTGTGCCCGGCACGGCATCGACGCCACCGTCTTCTGGCCCGGGCACGGCACACTGCCGGTCACCGAGCTGGTGCTGCGGTGGCTGCTGCCGCAGGCGTCGGCCGGTCTCGACCTGTGGGGTGTCGCCCCGGCCCAGCGGGACCGGCTGCTCGGCATCATCGAGCAACGGTGCCTGCGTCACCGCAACGGGGCGTCGTGGCAGGTGGAGACGTTGCACGCCCTGGAGAGCCAGGGGTACGACCGGGACCGCGCCCTGCACGAGATGGTGCGCCGCTACCTGCCGCTGATGCACGACAACATCCCCGTGCACGAGTGGCCGGCCGCGCCGAAGGTCTGACCGTTCACTGCCCGGCCCGGCCCGCCCGGGCCGGGTCGGGCCGGTTCATCGCGAGGGCCACCGTCACCCCGTCCCGGGCGGTCTTGGGCAGGATCAGCACGGATCCGGGCCCGGCGGCCAGCAGCGCCGCCGCCTCGGCCACACCCGGGGTGCCGGTCGCGGCCGCCACCAGGGCGCTCGGGTTCGGCACCGGGCAGGCCGCCAGCTCCGCCGCGGAGAACCCGGCCAGCCGCCACCCGAACTCCTCGGCCAGATCCCGGAACCGCCGCTCGGCGGCCAGCCGGTCCAGGGTCGCGAGCACCCCGACGTCGGCGGGCCGGACACCGGCCCCGGCCAGCGCGACGCGAACCGGGCCGGCCAGCGCGACCCCGCCGCGGGCGCCCAGGCCCAGCGCGATCACCGTGCGGCCGCGGCGACCAGGTTACGGGCCAGGGACGGCACCCCCGCCCAGTGCAGGTGCAGGTAGGACGCGTGCACCGAACCGGTCGCGAACCCCTCCGGGTCGGCGCCGCGCCACGCCCAAGCCGCACCCGCCGCCGGGGACAGCAGCAGGCCCGACCGCGGGTGCACGGTGGTGCGGTGGAACTCGTGGCCGGTGACACGGGTCCCGGCCGGGGCGAGCGGGCTGTCCGACAGGGCCACCGCGTCCCGGTAGCCGAGGGTCAGCGACGGCGTCATCACCGCCTCGGCGTCGAGCACACCGCACATCGGCCGGCCGTCGAGGGTCCGGCACAGCCAGAGCAGCCCGGCGCACTCGGCGGCGATCACACCGCCGAACCTCGCCACGTCGGCACGCAGTTCCACGTTCTCGGAGAGGGCCGCGGCGTGCACCTCGGGGAAACCGCCGCCGACCACGATCGCGCGGGTCCCCGGCGGCAGCGACCGGTCGTGCAACGGGTCGAACGGGACGACCGTCGCGCCCGCCCCGGTCAGCAGTTCGGTCGTCTCGGCGTACGAGAAGGAGAAAGCCGGACCACCGGCGACCGCGACGACCGGACCACCCGGCACCGGGTCCGCGCTGATCGGGGTCCACGGCGTCGCCGTGAAAGGTGCCGCCGACCGGGCCACCGCGACCACCGCGTCCAGATCGACCGACGCCGCGATCAGATCGGCCATGGCCTCGACCGAGGCAAGCGCCTCGGCCCGGCGTTCGGCCGCCGGCACCAGCCCGAGGTGACGCGACGGCGCGGCGACCGCGTCGGCCCGCCGCAGCGCGCCCAGCACCGGGGTGCCGACCTCCTCGCAGGCGTCCCGCAGGATCTGCTCGTGCCGGTCCGAACCGACCCGGTTGAGGATCACCCCGGCCATCCGCACGTTGCCGAAACTGCGGAACCCGTGCACCAGCGCCGCGATCGACCGGCCCTGCGCCGCCGCGTCCACCACCATGATCACCGGAGCGTCGAGAAGGCCCGCGACCTGCGCGGTCGACCCGCTCTCCCCGGCACCGGTCCGCCCGTCGTAGAGCCCCATGACGCCCTCGACGATCGCCAGGTCGGCGCCCGCCGACCCGTGCGCGAACAGCGGCCCGACCAGGTGCTCACCCACCATCACCGGGTCCAGGTTGCGACCCGGCCGGCCGGCGGCGAGCGCGTGATAGCCCGGGTCGATGTAGTCCGGCCCCACCTTGAACGGCGCCACCCGCGTCCCGCGCCGCGCGAACGCCGCCAGCAGCCCGGTGGCGACGGTCGTCTTACCGTGCCCGCTGGCCGGAGCCGCGATGACGATCCGGTTCACCATTCAATGCCCTGCTGTCCCTTGCGGCCCGCGTCCATCGGGTGCTTCACCTTGGTCATCTCGGTCACCAGGTCGGCGGCCGCGATCAGATCCGGGTGCGCGTCCCGGCCGGTGATCACCACGTGCTGGGTGCCCGGCCGGTTCGCCAGGGTCTCGACCACGTCGGCGACGTCCACCCAGCCCCACTTCATCGGATAGGTGAACTCGTCCAGCACGTAGAACTTGAACGTCTCGGCGGCCAGGTCCCGCTTGATCTGCGCCCAGCCCTCGGCGGCCTCCACGGCGTGGTCGCGCTCGGTGCCGGCCCGCTGGATCCAGGACCAGCCCTCACCCATCTTGTGCCAGGTGACGGGGGCCCCACCGGCCCCGCCGAGAGCCTTGAGCGCGGCCTCCTCGCCCACCTTCCACTTCTCCGACTTCACGAACTGGAACACGCCGATCGGCCAGCCCGCGCTCCACGCCCGCAGCGCCATCCCGAACGCGGCCGTCGACTTCCCCTTGCCGGGCCCGGTGTGCACGGCGAACACCGCCTGCCGCCGACGCTGGCGTGTCGTCAGCCCGTCCTGGGGCACACTGGTCACTTTCCCTTGCGGCACAAAAACCTCCCTTTCCGGTACGGCCACCGCTCCCGCCGAAGCCGAAGCCGTCCCGCCTCTTCCGGCACACGGGCTCGGCGCGGCTCACGCCCCTCACCCTCCACCCCCCAGCCGGCCTCGGACCCCACCCCACGTGGTGACCTACGGTCCGATCCGCGCCCCACGGTCCGGTTCACGCCGCGAGTTGCCACGTGATGGGCCGGGTCAAGCGGCCCGGCGGTAGGCACGATCGCCGGGGGACGCCACGGCCGAGACGCCGTCGCGGCCGGTGACCGGGGCCGGGGTCCGGCGGACGGTGGCGGCTTCGAGCTGGTCGAGGGGCATGACGTCGGCGTTCAGGGCGGCGGCCAGCCTGCGGGCCAGGCCCAGACGGATCGGCCCGGACTCGCAGTCGACGACCACACTCGCCACGCCGGAGAACATCGGCGCCAGGCGCAACGGGTCCGGGCCACTCGTCGCCCGGCCGTCGGTGACGATGATCAGCAGCGGCCGGCGGCGAGGGTCGCGGCGGCGCTCGGTGGCGATCGTGGCGGCGGCCGCCCGCAGGCCGGCGGCCAGCGGGGTGCGACCGCCGGTCCGCAACGCGGCCAGACGCTGCACGCCGACCTCGTGACTGGAGGTGGGCGGCAGCACCACATCGGCGTCGGCGCCCCGGAACGTGATCATCCCGATCCGGTCGCGCCGCTGGTAGGCGTCCCGCAGCAGCGACAGCACCGCCGTCTTGACGAGTGTCATCCGCTTGCGGGCGGCCATCGATCCCGAGGCGTCCACGACGAACAGCACCAGGTTCGCCTCGCGCCCGACATGAACCGACTCCCGCAGGTCGCGCGGCAACACCCGCAGCGCCCGCGCCGGCGAGGCACTCCCCCGCGCCACAGCAGTCCCGCCGCCGGCGAGCACCGCGCGGTCGGGAGCGACACGATCGAGACCGGCGCCACCAACCGCGACACGATCGAGAGCGGCGCCGTCAACCGCAACACGGTCGAGAGCGGCTCGGTCGAGAGCGGCTCGGTCGAGAGCGGCTCGGTCGAGAGCGGCTCGGAGGGTGGCGAAGAGGTGTGGGGCGCCGGAGAGTTTGCCCTGTGGGGGGCGGCTTCCGACTACGCGGCCGCGGCGGGCGAAAGCCGGGGAACGGCGACCGGCGTGGCCGCCCTCGCCTCGGGCGGAGATGCGCAGCGTGCGCGGGCGGTAGGCGGTGCCCGCGGCGGCTACCGCGCCGGACGGGCGCGCGTCACCGGGCGGCTGCGAGTCGTCGGAGGAGGAGGAAGAAGAAGAAGAGGGCGGCGACTGCGGCGGGGCGTCGGCGAGGCCCGGGGCCGGCGGGGGCGGCGTGGCGGAGTCGCCGTGTGGGGGCCGGCTGTCGTCCGTACCGCTGGAGGGGTGGGAAGGTCCGCCGCCGTCTCGCGGGCCGTCACCACCGTCGGGTCCGTCAGGACCGTCGGGATCCGGATCGTCCTCGTCCTCGTCCTCGTCCTCGTCGTCGGAGGAGGAGGAGGAGGAGGAGGAGGAGGAGGCAGCGGCGCGGTCCTCTTCGGCCTGGCGTTCGGCCTCGGCCAGGGCCTCGTCGAGTTTCTGCTCGTCGGTGCCGGGTGGGTCGAGCGGATCGGTGCGCCGGCGGTGCGGGAGGGCGAGCCGGGCCGCGTCGGCGACGTCGCCGGCGGTGACCCGGTCGCGGCCGTGCCAGGCGGCGAGGGCGACAGCGCATCGGGCCACGACGATGTCGGCACGCATGCCGTCGACACCGTAGGCGAGGCAGACCCGGGCGATGCGGTCGAGTTCGGCGTCGGGCAGCCGGACGGACGGCAGCACGGCGCGGGCCGCGGCGATCCGGGCCGCGTACTCACGCTCGTGCTCGTCGAACCGGGCGGCGAACGCGACGGGATCGGCCTCGTAGGCGAGCCGCCGCCGGACCACCTCGGCCCGCTGGGTCGCGTCGCGCGGCGCGGCGACCGTGACGACCAGGCCGAACCGGTCGACGAGCTGAGGGCGGGGCTCGCCCTCCTCCGGGTTCATGGTGCCGACGAGCAGGAACCGGGCGGCGTGTTTGACCGACACGCCGTCGCGCTCGACGTGGGCGCGGCCCATCGCGGCGGCGTCGAGGAGCAGGTCGACGAGGTGATCGGGGAGCAGGTTGACCTCATCGACGTAGAGCACCCCGCGGTGGGCGGCGGCGAGCAGGCCCGGCTCGTACGCCTTGACGCCGTCGCTGAGCGCCCGCTGGAGGTCGAGGGTGCCGACGACCCGGTCCTCGGTGGCGCCGACCGGCAGCTCGACGAGGCTGGCGGCCCGCGCCGCCGACGGCCCGCCGGGTGTGTGCGGGCCGTCGGGGCAGCCGGGGTCGGGCGCTGCCGGGTCGCAGGCGAACCGGCAGCCGTGCACAACCTCCACCTGCGGCAACAGGCCGGCCAGGGCGCGGACCACGGTGCTCTTGGCGGTGCCTTTCTCGCCTCGGACGAGCACGCCGCCGACGGCCGGTGACACCGAGGTCAGCAGCAGGGCGAGGCGCAGGTCGTCGAGGCCCACCACGGCCGAGAACGGGTACGGAGTCGTCACCAGGATCCCTTCCGGCGGGTGTCCACGCCCGCGCGTCGGTTGTCACGAGCGGCCGGAGTTCCTGGCTCCCGGAAATGGTGTCCGGTCACAGTGGCGGGACCGTCCCGGATTCGCACCGGGTTCCTCCGCTACCGCTCGCCGGTCACTCTTTCCTACCGGCCGGTGACCCGTCAACGCGGGGTCCGTCACGGCAGGATGCGCGCCGCCAGGGTCGTCGCGATGCCGTCGAGCTGGCCGGGTGTGAGCGGTGTCTCCTTCTGGGCCGGGCTGCCCGCGAAGAGGTTGAAGGTCTGCATCTGCAGGACGCGCCCGTCGGCCAGTTCGATGACGACGTAGTGGGTCAGCATGCGCTGGTTCGGGTGGTAGGTGGTGTACGCGATCCGCCGGTCGCCCTGGGTGCACGAGCGCTGCCACTCGTTCGGCTCGCAGGTGACCGCCCGTTCCCGCATCAGCCGGTAGTTGTCCTTGAACTTCTGCTGCTTGCGGCACTCGGCGTCGGTCAGGTCGGTGCACGGTTCGAAGGAGAGGATCTCCACGCTCAGCTCGCCGGTACGGCCGCCGGCCTCGATACCCTGCGCCCCCCAGAAGACCTGCTGGGTGGGGACGCCGGACCCGCGGAAGGCGAAGTTCGGCGGCTGCCCGTCGGGCGCCGGACCCGCGTCGGTACCCTCCAGCCGGAGCCAGTGGGCGTCCGGCGCGACGTCGCGGACCGCCTCACCGAGGGCGGACCGCAGCCGGCGCGCGGTCGCCTCGGCTGACTCCTGACCGTCCGCGACCAGGCGGAACCCGTCCGGCACGGTGGAGGCCGACACCTCCGGGGTGGGCGGCATCGCGAGCGGTACGCGCGGCGGCTCCGGGATCAGCAGCGTTCCGGCGGCGGCGACGGCCACGATCACGGCGGCGACCCCGCCGAGTCGCAGGCCGGTCCGGCGGCGTCTCTCCCGCCGGATGATCGCGGGAACGTCGACGGTGCTGGCCGGGGCGTCCGCGACGAGCTCGTCGAAGAGATGCTTGCTCACGATGGCCTTCCTTCGGCGAGGAATCCGCCGCGCAGCGTCTGGAGGCCACGGGCGCTCTGGCTCTTCACGGTGCCGACGGAGATGTCCAGGATCTCGGCGGTCTGCTCGGCCGAGTAGTCGAAGTAGAACCGCAGGATCAGCACGGCCCGCTGGCGTGGCCCGAGCGACGCGAGCAGCGCGGCCAGGGAGGTGCGGTCGGTGACCCGGTCGACGGCGTCGACCGGGTGGTCGGGCAGGATCTCGGCGGCACGCTCGGCGCGCCGCCAGGGGCGGCGTCGCTCGCTCAGCCAGGTCCGGGTCAGGACCTTCTGGGCGTACGCGTCCGGGTTGGCGGCCGCACGCACGTCCCGCCAGTGCCGGTACAGCTTGGCCACGGTCATCGACACGATGTCGTCGGCGGTGTGCCAGTCGGAGCACATCAGGAAGGCGGACCGTCGCCACCGTTCCATCCGCTGCTCCGCGAACTCGCGGAACTCATGGTCGTCCACTCGGGACAAGGTGTTCCCTCCGGTGGGCGAGAGGCAGTGTCACGCGTACGACGCCGCACCCGCCGGACAGGGTTGCACGATCCCGGCCGGGAAGATCAGCTACCGACCGCCTTCTCGGTACCGGGGAGGGGTTCGGGGGCGAGGCTGTCGAGTTCGGCGACGATGTCGAGGACGGCCAGGGCGGATTTCTCCACCAGGGGACGCAGCCGCCGGTAGAGGTCGGCGTCCTCCGGGTCGGGGCGGGTCGGCCGGCCGGTCGGGACGAGGGCGGCGGCACGGTCCAGGTCGGGCAGCTCGCCGAGGGCGTGCCGGGCGAGCAGGCAGGCGCCCAGTGCGGTGCCCTCGGGCACGTCGGCGACGGTCACCGGCAGGTCGAGGGCCGACGCGAGCACGCTCACCCACAGTGGTGAGGCGGCGGCTCCGCCGGTGGCCCGGATCTCGGTGAGCGGGCAGCCCTCGGCGTCGAACGAGTCGCGGACCAGGGCGAGCTGCTGGCAGACACCCTCGACGGCGGCGCGGACCAGGTGCGGGCGGCCGTGCTCTCGGCGCAGACCGAGGTAGCCACCACGGAGCCCGGGCCGCCACCAGGGGGCACGCTCGCCGAGCAGGTAGGGCAGGCAGAGCAGGCCCTCACTGCCGGCGGTGATCCCGGCGGCCTCCTCCAGCAGCCGCGCGTCCCGGTCATCGGCATCCTCACCCGAGCCCGAGCCCGAGCCCGAGCCCGAGCCGGAGCCCGAGCCCGAGCCGGAGCCCGAGCCGGAGCCGGAGCCGGAACCCGAACCGGAGCCGGCGTCGGGGAAGAACGCCTGGCCGGCCCAGCGGACCACCGAGCCGGCGTTGTTGACCGCGCCACCGATCACCCAGCGGTCCTCGGTGAGGGCGTAGCAGAACAGGCGGCCGGCCTCGTCGCCGGTCGGGCGGCCGACGACGGTACGCAGCGCGCCGCTGGTGCCGAGCGACACCGCCCCGACACCGGGCGGGGTGGCGCCGACCCCGAGGTTGGCCAGCGGCCCGTCGGCGGCGCCGATGATCAGCGGGACGTCGCGGGGCAGTCCCGCCGCGGCGGCGACGTCGGCGTGCAGTCGCAGCGCGTGGGTGGTGGGCACGACCTCGGCGAGCTGCTCCGGGCGGATCCCGGCCAGGCCCAGCGCCTCGTCGTCCCAGCGCCGGGAGTGGATGTCGTAGAGGCCGGTCCCGGAGGCGATCGACAGGTCGACGAGGAACGGCCCACCGGTGAGCGCCGCGACGACCAGCTCCTTGACGCCACCCCAGCGAGCGGTGGCCCGCAGCGTGCCCGGATCGTCCTCGGCCCACCAGGCGAGTTTGGTGAGCGGGGACATCGGGTGCACGGGGGTGCCGGTGCGGGCCTGCAGGCGGCGGCCGCGGCCGTCGGCGGCGATCCGCTCGCTCTGGGCGCCGGACCGGTTGTCGGCCCAGGTCACCACCGGGCCCAGCGGCTTGCCGCCGGCGTCCATCGGCACCAGCGCGTGCAGGAACGAGCTGAGACCGATCGCGATCACCCGGTCACCGTTGTCGCGGCAGTCGGCGGCGACGTCGGTGAGCACCTTGACCGCGGCGTCGGTCAGTGCCGCCGGGTCGAGCTCGGCACGGCCCGGACCGGGGACCGACAGCGGGTAGTGGACGCTGGTCAGGGCGCGGATCTCACCGCCGGGACCGGCTGCTATCCCCTTGGTCGAGGTGGTCCCGGTGTCGATACCGATCACGACGTCCATGCGTGTCCTCCCGCCGTACCGAGACGTGTGCGAAGCCTTTCATGCCCGGCGGGGCCGAAACGTGAACGCCCCACCGGTGGGAAACCGGCGGGGCGTTCACGGACGTGCCGATGGATCAGCGCTGCTCGACCGGGACGAAATCCCGGACCGGCGACCCGGTGTAGATCTGCCGCGGGCGGCCGATCTTGTTGGCCGGGTCGACCATCATCTCGCGGTACTGCGCGATCCAGCCGGGCAGCCGACCGATAGCGAACAGCACCGTGAACATGTCGGTCGGGAAATTCATGGCCTTGTAGATCAGGCCGGTGTAGAAATCGACGTTCGGGTACAGCTTGCGGGAGATGAAGTACTCGTCGGAGAGCGCGATCTCCTCGAGCTTGAACGCGATCTCCAGCAGCGGATCGGGCTTGTCGAGAGTCGACAGCATCTCCTGGGCCGCCTTCTTCACGATGGCGGCGCGCGGGTCGTAATTCTTGTAGACCCGGTGGCCGAAGCCCATGAGCTTGACGCCTTTTTCCTTGTTCTTCACGCGAGTGACGAACGAGTTGACGTCTCCGCCGTCCTTGCGGATCTGCTCGAGCATCTCGAGGACGGCCGCGTTGGCACCACCGTGCAGCGGGCCCGAGAGGGCGCCGATGCCGGCCGAGATGGAGGCGAACAGGTTGGCCTGCGAGGAGCCGACCAGGCGCACCGACGAGGTCGAGCAGTTCTGCTCGTGGTCGGCGTGCAGGATGAACAGCATGTCCAGGATCTTCGCGACCTTGGGGTCGACGTGGTACTGGACGGTCGGCAGGCCGAACGTCAGGCGCAGGAAGTTCTCGACGTAGTCCAGCGAGTTGTCCGGGTACGGCAGCGGGTGGCCGATGGACTTCTTGTACGTGTACGCCGCGATCGTCGGAAGTTTCGCCATCAGGCGGATTGCGGAGATATCGACCTGCTCGGAGTCGAGCGGGTCGAGCGCGTCCTGGTAGAACGTGGACAGCGCGGTGACCGCCGACGACAGCACCGACATCGGGTGCGCGTTGCGCGGGAAGCTGGAGAAGAAGGTGCGCATCTCCTCCTGCAGCAGCGTGTGCACCCGGATCTTGTCCGCGAAGTCCTGCAGCTGCGCGGCGGTGGGCAGCTCCCCGTTCATCAGGAGGTAGGAGACCTCCAGGAAGGTGCTCTTCTCGGCGAGCTGCTCGATCGGGTACCCGCGGTACCGCAGGATGCCCTGGTCACCGTCGATGTAAGTGATCGCCGACTTGGTCGACGCGGTGTTCACGAAACCCTGATCGAGGGTTACGTAACCGGTCTCCTTCAGCAGAGCACTGACGTCGATGCCGCCCGGACCGTCGACGGCCTTCGTGACCGCCATCGACAACTGACCACCAGGGTGGTCGAGCTTGACATCCGTCATGTATTTCCCTCACTTCACCGGCAGATGTCCCAAGGATTTTGCCGTTCACCGTAAACCCTCAACCTGAATGGGTCATCAGGTGGCCACCTGTTGAGGCATTGGTCACCAGTACGTATGGGTCGTTGCGCCATAGACAATGGTCGGTATATTGCGACTTCGTTACGGGAGGGCCCATGCAGATCCCGAGTCAGGGACCCGTCGTCGTGGGGATCGGCGACCCGGTGACCGACGCGGCCGCGGTCCGCCTAGCCGCGCGGGAGGCGTGCTCCCGCGGACGGGTGTTGCAGGTGGTGCACGCTTTCACCGGGCCCGGCGACGCCGGCTGGGGCCCGGCCCGGCGGAGTGCCTCGCATCTGGTCGAGGAGGCGGTCTCCGCAGCTCAGCGTTCCACACCCGGGGTCGACGCGCGGCCGCAACTGGTGGATGGCCCTCCCGGGCGGGTACTTCTGCGCCTGAGCAGGGGCGCCGTCCTGGTGGTCGTGGGCGGCCCGCTGGTCGAGGTGGTGGCGCGGGCCTGGTGCCCGGTGGCGGTGGCCCGGGCCCAGCGGACCCCGTCCGGGCCGGTGGTGGCGGCCGTCGACGGTTCGCCCTACGCCGCGCTGGCGCTGCGGTTCGCGGTGGAGGCGGCCGGGCGGCGGGGCGGGATCGCGCACGCGGTGCACGTCACCGGGCCCGGACGGGAGGCCGACGGGGAGCGGGTGCTCGATGAGGCGGTGGCGCGGGCGGGCGCGGTGGCCGTACACCGCAGGGTCCTGATCGGTCCGGCCGGGACCACGCTGGTCCGCATGTCGCGCCGGGCCGGTCTCCTCGTGCTCGGCCCGCGGGGGCCGAACGCGGCCGGGAGGCTCGGCACGGTCGCCGAGGAGGTGCTGCGCCGGGCGGCCGGTCCGGCGGTCTTCGTGCACGGTGCGCGCCGACCGGCAGGTTTCGTGAAGCCCGGTGACGCGGTGCCCGTATTGCTACCGTTGACGCATACATAGGTCTTCGGGCTGTACGGGAGGAATGCCCGGTGCGATCGGTACTCCCGCCGGGAATCGCCCGCCGGCTCTGGCAGATCCTGGCCGTGATCGGGATCATCGCCACGGGTCTCTACACACTCTTCCCGTCCTCGGCGATCGCTGACGCGTCGTTCGCCCTGCTGGCCATCCTCGTCATGGCCGCCTGCGTGATCGGTCCGCTGCGCTGGGGTGCCGAACCGCCGGAGGCCTGGCGGTCGATGGCCGCCGCCGCGATCCTGTTCATGGTCGGCGTGCTGATCCGGCCGACGGTCACCGAGATGGCCATGCCCTGGCCGCTGCTCGCCGACATCGCCTCGTTCAGCGGCTACCTCCTGCTCGGCGCGTTCGTGCTGATCCTCCTGCACCGGCGAGGCAGTCTCGACCGGCACGCCGCGCTGGACGGCCTGACCGTCTGCATGTCCGCCGGCGTCGCGAGCGCCCTGCTCCTGGCCCTGCCCGCCGCCGAGGTCCCCGGCCGGGAGCCGCTGCTCTCGGTCATCCAGGGCATGTATCCGCTGTTCGACGTGATGGTCGTGCTGCTGATGGTGAACCTCACCTTCACCGCGAAGCACTGGCCGGTCAGCCTGATCGGGCTGCTCGTCATGATGACCGGCATCTTCATCGGCGACCTGGCCTACGCGATCGAGGGCACCGACGGCAAGGTGTACGCGTCACCGCTGCTCAACGTGCCGTTCATGCTCGCCTACACCGCTCTCGGGGTGGCCGCGCTGCACCCGTCGGTGGTGGACATGGGCCGGGCCGCGAAACTGCCCGCCCAGGCCTGGTCGTGGCCACGCCTGTCGCTGCTGCTGCCGGCCCTGGCCGTGCCGTTCGCCCTGCTGCCGACCCACGTCTCGGCGTCGACCACCGCCCGGGTCCTGATCGCCCTGGCCGGCGCGCTGTCGGTGGTGCTGCTGCTGGTCCGGGCCATCTCCGCGGTCCGCGCCCAGGTCGCCGCCCAGTTGCGCTCGGAGCACCAGGCCACCCACGACCCGCTGACCGGGCTGCCCAACCGGCAGTCCATGTCGTCGGAGGTGGCGCGCCTCGTCACGGTCGTCGACCCGGAGGGCCACGACCGGGTCTGGGTCTACATGCTCGACCTGGACGGCTTCAAGTGGGTCAACGACTCGTGGGGTCACGACACCGGTGACCAGCTGGTCATCGAGGTGGGACGGCGGCTGCGGGCGGCCGTCCCGATCGCCATCCCGGTCGCCCGGGTCGGCGGCGACGAGTTCCTGCTCGCCTTCATCGGTGAGAAGGGCGGGGCGCTGCGCCTGGTCGACGACATCCGCGGCTGCTTCTCCCGGCCGTTCCCGGTCCGCGACCACGACGTGGTGATCAGCGCGTCGATCGGCATCTCGCACGCGGCCGCCGATCCGGTGAACGCCGCGGTCACCGCCGAGGCGCTGATGCGCGACGCCGACACCGCGATGTACCGGGCCAAGGGCGAGGGCCCGGGCCGGTCCACCATCTTCGACACCAGCATGCACGCCCAGGTCCGCGAACGGATCGAGCTGGAGGTGGCGTTGCGGCAGGCGCTCGCCGACGAGCAGTTGTACGTGGCCTACCAGCCCCTGGTGCGCCTGGACACCGGTGTCCCGCTCGGCGCCGAGGCGCTGGTCCGCTGGGTGCACCCGGAGCGCGGGCCGATCCCGCCGATGACGTTCATCCCGATCGCCGAGGACGCCGGCCTGATCAACGCGATCGGCACCTGGGTGCGCAAGGAGGCACTGCGCCAGCTCGGCGTGTGGCGTTCGGAGGGCAGTGTCAGCGAGGACTTCTACCTGTCGATCAACGTGTCGCCGCGCCAGCTGTCCGACCCGGAACTGCCGCTGATCGTCTCCGGCGAGATGCTGCGGTACGGCGTACCCGCGCACTGCGTGGCCCTGGAGATGACCGAGTCGGTGATGGTGGACGGCTCCAGCGTCACCTCGCGGGTCCTCTTCGAACTGCGCGAACTCGGGGTGAAGCTGCTCGTCGACGACTTCGGCACGGGTTTCTCGGCCCTGGGCTACCTCCGTCGTTTCCCGGTCACCGGCGTCAAGATCGACCGCTCGTTCGTGACCGGCCTCGGTGTCAACCACGAGGACGACGAGATCGTCCGCGCGGTCGTCGCGATGAGCCACGCCCTCGGGCTCTCGGTGATCGCCGAGGGAGTCGAGACACCGCTGCAGCGGGAGGCGCTGTGGGCGGTCGGGGTGGTCAACGGCCAGGGCTGGCTCTGGGGCGCCGCGGTGCCGGCCGATGAGTTCGCGCAGCGCTGGCGGGACGCGATCATCCAGTCGGCGGAGGCCCCGGCGATCGCCGCGGACCCGGCCGCGGGCCGGCGGCACCGCCGCCGGCCGCAGTGAGGTCTCAGACCCGGGCGACGCGACGGTCCGAGCCACCGTCCGGACGGCCCCGGTTGTAGCCGGAACGCCGCTCCTCCCGCCGGAACGGGGCGTCGCTCTTCGGGAACTCGTACATCCAGAACGACTGGGCGTCCAGCCTGGTCGGTTGCGCCCGGCCGGCCTCGGCGGCCCGGCTCAGGATCACCGCGATCATCCGGGGCAGCTGGTGGCGTTCCTCGTTGAACGAGCAGATGTCGAAGAACACCTTGCCGTCCACCTCGCCGATCGGGGCGTACATGGCCCGCTGCAGCGCGACGAAGACACCCTGGCCCCGATGGCCCAGCGCGGAACCGGCGAACAGGCAGTAGAACAGGCGGCGCTGCTCGTACAGCTCGGGGAAGTGGTATTGGAAGTAGTCCGCCGAGATCAGCGGGATCGACTCCAGTTCGTTGGTCAGCGTGCCCATGCCGATCACCGCGCCGTCCTCGTCGTCCAGCGCCACGTATTTGCCGATCCGTTTGTCGGCCATCACCTCGTCGAACTCGCTCCGGTACATCAGATGCCGGTTGATCGCGAGAAACCGCAGGTCACTGAAGCAGTCCTTGTAGAACTCCCAGGACTCGTCGAGCAGCTCGGCCGGCAGCTCGGGCATGATCTCCAAGCGCATGTCGCCCCCTCTCGCAGACAAACCTTCCAGGGACCCCGGCCCCGTGCGGGCAACTCCGGCAATTCACCGGGTAGAAAGCGGGTATGCGCTTCGCGACCTGGAACGTCAACTCGGTCAAGGCCCGGCTGCCCCGCCTGCTCGACTGGCTGGCCGGCACCGCCCCCGACGTCGTGTGCCTGCAGGAGACCAAGGTCGCCGCGGACGGCTTCCCGGAGAAGGAGGTCGCCGAGCTGGGATACGGGACGGCCGCGTACGGCCAGGGCCGCTGGAACGGTGTGGCGATCCTCTCCCGGATCGGCCTCGACGACGTGCGCCACGGATTCGCCGGGGAACCCGGGTACCCCGGTCCGGAGGCGCGGGCCGTCAGCGCCCGGTGCGGCGGGATCCGTTTCATGTCGGTGTACGTGCCGAACGGCCGCACCCCGGAGGACCCGCACTACACCTACAAGCTCCAGTGGCTGGCCGCCCTCCGCGACGCCCTGGTCCCCGACCTGGCGGCCGGCCCGCTGGTGGTGGCCGGCGACTACAACGTGGCCCCCACCGACGCCGATGTGTGGGACGTCACGGTCTTCGCCGGATCCACCCACGTGACGCCGCCGGAACGGGCCGCCCTCGCCGCGATCCGGGACATCGGGCTCGCCGACGTGCCGGCACGGCCGCTCAAGGGCGACCACCCCTTCACCTACTGGGACTATCGCGCGGGGATGTTCCACCAGAACAAGGGCATGCGCATCGATCTGGTCTACGGCAGCGCCGAGGTGGCCGGGCGGGTGTCCGACGCGTACGTCGACCGCGAGGCCCGCAAGGGCAAAGGCCCCTCCGACCACGCCCCGATCGTGGTTGATCTGACCGACTGAAAACGAATGCACGTAGGCTGGGGTCGATCCTGACGAATCGGCGGGTGAAGGACAGGAGGCAGCGATGTCAGCACGGACCCCGGCGGTCGCTCCGGCACCCGCCCTGCTCACCGCCGTTTTCGAGGCCGCCTCCGAGCCCATGGTGCTCTGTGCCGCGGCCGGCGACGTGGTGGTGATGGCCAACGCGGCGGCCCGCCGTCTGCTCCCCGCCGCCCGGCCCGGCGACGCCCTCCCCGCGCCGCTGCCCGCCGGTGGCGCCGACTCGTTCCAGGCCGACCACGACGGCCGCCGGCTGTACGGGATGCGCCGCCGTGTCGACGGCGACCACTACGCGTGGTTCCTGCGGGACCGGACCGAGTCGGCCGCGCTGGAGGTGGAGCGGTCACGGACGGCGTTCCTGGCCGAGGCCGGCCGCCGGCTGTCCGCCTCGCTGCACGTGCGCCGCTGCGTCCGGACCACCGTGGAGCTCGCCGCCGCACACCTGGCCGAGGCCGCCATGGTGGTCCTGCCCCCGCGCCGGCGGCAGAGCGACTGGATCCGGTTGCTGCCCGGCCGGCCCGCCGAGGAGGGCACCCTCCGCGAGCCGACCCTCGGCGAGGTGCCCGGCCTGCTGGAGGCGCTCGGCGGGTTCCCGCCCATCCCGAGCCGCTGGCTCGACCCCGGGCAGGCCCCGCCGTGGCTGGTGCCGGCCGGGTTCGGTCCGGTCGGCGCGCTGCTGGTGATCCCGCTGCCCGGCACCGCCGAACCGGCCGGTGCCCTGATCCTGGCCCGCTGCGGCCCCGGCGCCACGTTCACCGCCGAGGACGAGGGGCTGGCCCGGGTGTTCGCGGCCCGCGCCGGTGCGGCGATCGCCGCGGCCATGCTCTACCGCGAGCAGGTCGACACCACGACCGTGCTGCAGGCCGACCTGCTGCCGCCGGAGCTGCCCCGGCCCGACGGTTTCGAGCTGGCCGGCTCCTACCAGCCGGCCGGCGACGGGATGCGGATCGGCGGCGACTTCTACGACGTGTTCGGCCCGTCCGGCGGTGCCACCGACACCGTCATCGCGCTCGGCGACGTCTGCGGCACCGGCCCCGAGGCCGCGGTCCTCACCGGCAAGATCCGCCAGACGCTGCGGGCGCTGCGCCTGGTGCGGACCGAGCCGGCGGCCATGCTCACCGTGCTCAACGAGGCGCTGCTGCAGTCGGCCCGGCAGCCCCGGTTCGTCACCATGGTGGTCGGTTCGGTGACCCGCGCCGACCACGGCCGGGTCCGGCTCGAGCTGGCCAGCGGCGGCCATCCCGCCCCGCTGGTGCTGCGCGCCGACGGCCGGGTCGAGGAGGTCCCGACCAGCGGCACCCTGATCGGCGTGCTCCCGAGGACGGTGGTGCGGCCCGCCTCGGCCGAGCTGGCCCCCGGCGAGTTGTGCCTGCTCTACAGCGACGGCCTGACCGAGGCGCGGGGCGGCCCGGCCGGCACCGAGCAGTTCGGCGAGGACCGCCTGCACCAGGCACTCGCCGAGTGCCGCGGCA
Organism: Actinoplanes subglobosus; assembly: GCF_042650585.1. Taxonomy (NCBI): domain Bacteria; kingdom Bacillati; phylum Actinomycetota; class Actinomycetes; order Micromonosporales; family Micromonosporaceae; genus Actinoplanes; species Actinoplanes subglobosus. The sequence goes on along the minus strand of NZ_JBHSBL010000010.1, from coordinate 13,447 downwards.
TGCCGGCGGCGGCGACCCTCGACCGGATCCGGCAGCTCGTCTCCGACTGGGTGCACGGCGGCGGCTCCGACGACATCGCGATGCTCGCGGTCCGCGCCCCGGCCCGCACCCCGCTCAGCCTGCGCGGCGGCGGCGCCCCCACCACGTCGCCGTATGTGATCGCCGCCCGCCGAGGCGACCGCCGCCCCCGGAGCCGCCCGTGATCGCGCCCGGAGCGACCCTCACTCCGATCACGCCGCGTGTCGCCGACACCTACCTCGAACTGGTCTCCGACGGTGACGAACACGGCGCCGTCGGCCTGGTCTCCGCGCTCCTCGACGACGGCGTCCCCGCCCAGCGGATCATCGTCGACCTGATCGGTGGCGCCCAGCGGCGCGTCGGCGAGCTCTGGGCCGCCAACCAGTGGTCGGTCGCCCGCGAGCACGCCGCCACCGCCGTCGGCGAACGGGCCCTGGCCGCCGTCGCCGCGCGCACCCTCCGCCAGCCGCACCGCGGCCGGATCGCCCTGGCCTGCGTCGACGGCGAGTGGCACGGCCTGCCCGCCCGGATGTTCGCCGAGCTCCTGCGCCTGGACGGCTGGCGTGTCGACTTCCTCGGCGCCAGTGTCCCGGGCCGCCACCTGATCGTCCACCTGCACCAGACCGGCCCGGACGCGGTCGCCCTGAGCTGCTCGATCCCGACCCGTCTGCCGCGGGCGCACGCCGCGATCACCGCCTGCCGCGCCGCGGGCCTGCCGGTGATCGCCGGCGGCCGGGGTTTCGGTCCCGGCGGCCGCTACGCCGAGCGGCTCGGTGCCCAGGCCTGGGCCGCGACCGGCGAGGACGCCGTGGCCCGGCTCGCCACCGACTGGCCCCCGCGCAACGTCACGGACCTGCCTCTTCCCGACGACGAGTCCTTCCTCGGCGACGAGGAGTACACGCATCTGGTCCGCTGCCGCCCCCAGCTGATCGCGACCGCGATGGACCGCCTGCCGATCGCGTATCCGCCGGCAGCCGACTACGACCACGCCCAGCTCGACGCCACCACCGAGGACATGGGCCACATCGCCGACTTCCTCGCGGCCGCCCTCTACCTGGCCGAGCCGGACATCTTCCTGGACTTCACCTCCTGGACCGCCGGGGTCCTGGCCGCCCGCAACGTCCCGGCCACCGCCCTGAGTCTCGGCCTGAGCCTCATCCGCGACCAGCTCGTCGACTTCCCGGCCGCCACCGCGATGCTCTCCGCGGCCTTGGACGAACTTCCCTGAGGGGTACGGCCACACCTCCCCCGACCGCACCACACCGTCCCGGAGCTCCCTCGCGACGTCCGCGTCCCCTCCGGACCGCAACGCCACCGCCGGGCTGAGGGCGGCCCCTCCCGCCCGTACCGAATAAATGGGTGGTGGCCCACGGGAGGCCGGATTACCGTGGGCGCCATGCTGTGATGCCTTCCCGACCGCCGCCTGCCGCCCGCCGATTCTCGTGCCGGGGCCGCGGGCCGCGTTGTCTCCGTTCGCCGAGCCCGGCCGGAGTGGGTTGATCCACGCGTTTCTCCGTTCCGGGTTCCGGCATGTCCGGGCGGTGTCGCATCGCCCGGGCCCACGGCCGGGGTCTCCTGGACAGACGACCGTCCGGCCGTCGCCGAATCGCGCATTCACCCTGGCCACGCACCGTGTCGCGTGGTCGTTTCCGGTTCCCCTGAGGGAGCCGCGGAGGAGGTCGCCCTATGCCTGCCAAACCGTTTTCCGTGCACGTGAACCTCGACGAGATCGCCCAGCAGGACATCGCCGCGGCGCTGCGCCCGGCCACCGGCAAGGGTGGCGCCGACGATCAGCAGGACGGCCCGGCCACGACGCACCACGGCGCCCGGGATGCCCGCCAGGCGGCCCGGGACCGTTCCGGCCGTGATCACGCCGGGCGGGCCGGCAACGCTTCCGGCGGCCGCTCCTACGCGTTCCGCCGCAGCTGATCCGGCACCCGGCCGGGAGATGATCGATGCCCGGCACCGCATGGCGCGGTGCCGGGCATCGGCATGAGAGTAGCCGCGGCCCGGGGTCCGGACCGCGGCACAGGAGCGAACCGGGAACGCGCCGCGGGAAGAGCCGGGCGTGGGGACGTCTCAGCCCAGCTGGACGTAGATGTCGTCGAGCTGCCCGTGGTACATGTCGCTGTCCTTGGCGAAGTTGGGCCCGCCGACGCGCAGCGGCATGGTGTTGTCGACGGCGACGGTCGCCGGGAGGGTGACGCGGCCGCCGGCGACGCCGTCGACGGAGACGGCCAGGGTGGTGCCGGTGCGCTCGCAGACGATGCGGTGCCAGTTGCCGTCGGCGACCGGGCGCGCGGACAGGGCGGAGAACGTCTGCCCGGTGCTGCGGGCGACCATGACGCACTGCGCACGCCCGGTGCGGCCGGTGACCTGCATCTTCCACTGGCTCTCGGCGTTGGCGACGCCCTTCTGCATGACGTTGGCGTTGCCGCTGAGCTGGGCGGTGGTGAGCCGGACGCTGGCCGCCCACTTGAAGTTGCGGACGCCGGGGTCGAGGTCGGCGTCGTCGGGCGCTTCGAGGAGCGCCTTGGCGCAGGTCGGTGCCGTGCTGGCGCAGACGCCGGGGAACGACGCGTACCGGTTGGTGCCTTCGGTGGTGATGGAGACCTGGCCGTTGGCGGCGCCGCGGATGGTGAGGGCGGCGCCGCGCCCGGAGAGGTCGGAGATCTTGCCATCGGTCGCGCCACCGTCGAAGTTGTAGCGGGCGACCAGGGCCGGAGCGATCGGGTCGTCGGACGCGTTCGCGGGCGCGCCGAGCAGGGGCAGGGTGAGGAGTGCGGTCAGGGCCGAGAGCCTGCGAAGTTTCATGAGAGAAACATGCCGTATTGGGCGTTTTGGTGCATAAAGTGCCTGAAAATGTAGATCTAACGGGTCATCAGAGCAGACCCTCGGTCTCCGCGATCAGGCAGACCGCGACCAGGCGCAGCAGCGGGAACCCGGCCGCCAGCCACTCCGCGCCGGACATCGGGGCGAAACCGGGCTCCGGCAGCGGGCGGCCCATCCGGACGGCACCGGCCGCCAGGGACCGGGCGTAGGCCGCGAGCCCCTCGGCGTCGGCCACCCGGCCGGCACCGTGGAGGGCGTCCCGGACCGCGGCGGCATGCTGGTCGAGACGGGCGAGGAGGGCCGGCTCGGCGAACGCGGCGGTGAGTCCGTCGACCCCGACCCGGGCCATCATCTCGTCGAGGTAGGCGCCGGCGGGGCGGACGGCGGAAACGGCGGCGAACGGGGCGGCGAAGTTCGTCATGCCGAGAAACCTAATGGCCGCCGTCCGGCCACGACAGAGGCGTGACCGAACGGCACCGAGGGCGCACCGACCTGCAACCGGCTACAGCGGAAGAGCGTCCATCGCCTTGAATATCCGCTTGTCAGAGACGGTGTACGCGGTCCCGAGAGCCTGCGCGAAGTAGTTGATCCGCAGCTCCTCGATCATCCAACGGATCTCGCGCAATCCCTCCTCGGCGGGACCGTTCGCGGGTGCCGAGTTCCTCAGTTCGCGGTACTCCGCCTCGATCTCGTGAATCTGTGTGGTCAACTGACGGTCCCGGCCCAGGCTGCCGCCGAGCCGGTCCAGCCGGTGCACGATGCCGCGCAGATAACGGGGCATCTGGTGCAGCTGCCGCCAGCCGGTCTCGGTGACGAAGCCGGGGTGGACCAGGCCCTTGAGCTGCTGGCGGATGTCGGCCAGAGCGGGCAGCATCGACGGGTCCCGCAGCGACTTGAGGCGCTGCTCCACGTCGTACGCCGTGGACAGCACCGCCTGCACCTGGGTGACCAGGTTGGCGACGGCGTCGACGAGATCCTGCCGCACGGTGTCCCGCAGCGACGCGAACTCGACCGACGACCACACCGGCCCCCCGGCCTCGGCGACGAGCCGGTCCACGGCCGCGCCCGCGCAGTCGTCGAGCAGATCCGCGATCGACCTGTACGGGTTGGCCCGCGACAGTTCGAGCTTGGCCCGGTTGTCGAGCCGGCCCTGCAGGAACCGGGCCGCCGGCGGCAGCGTGAGCAGCAGCAGCCGCCGTGTCCCGGCGACCATCGCGACCCGCTGGGACGCCTCGTCCTCGAACACCCGGATCGCCACACTGTCGCCCTCGTCGACGAGCGCCGGCCACACGTTGACCTGGTAGCCGCCACGCACCTGGGCGACCCGCCGGGGCAGCACGCCGAAGTCGTTGGCGGTGATGCCGCGCCGCTCCAGGTTGCCGGCCGCCTTCGAGATGGTGGCCTGCACCTTGGGCGCCAGCTGCCGGCGCAGCACGTCGAGGTCGCGGCCCTCGCCGACGGTCTCGCCTGCGTCGTTGACCACCCGGAAGTTGACCCGCAGATGGTCCGGCACCTGGTCGGGCCGCCAGGCGTCCCGCGGGACGACGGTACCGGTGAGCCGCCGCAGCTCGTTGCCGATGGCGTCGGGCAGCGGACCGCGCCGCGCCGGAACCCGGTCGAGGACGGCCTCGGCCCAGTCCGGCACCGGCACGAAGCTGGTGCGCAGATGCTTGGGCAGGGCCCGGATCAGCCCGATCACGACATCCTTGCGGAAGCCGGGCACCGACCAGCCGAAGTCGTCCGCGTCGATCTTGTTGAGGAGTTCGAGCGGGACGGTCGCGGTCACGCCGTCGGACGGGGTGTTGGGCTCGAACGTGTAGGACAGCGACATCCGCACGCCGTTGCTGATCCACGCGTCCGGGAAAGCCTGCGGATCGACGGTGTCCCGGCCCGAGTTGACCAGGTCGTCACGGGTGAAGGTGAGCAGATCCGGATTTTCGTGCCGGGCTTTCTTCCACCACCCGTCGAAATGCCGCGCCGACACCACCTCGGCCGGGATCCGCGCGTCGTAGAGGGCGTAAACGGTCTCGTCGTCGACGGCGATGTCCCGCCGGCGGGCGCGGTTCTCGGTTTCGGTGATCCGTTCGAGGAGCCGTTTGTTCTCACTGAAGAACTTGTGGTGGGTCTCCCAGTCGCCCTCGACGAGCGCGTGCCGGATGAAGAGTTCCCGGGAGACGACCGGATCGACCCGCCCGTATCCGACACGGCGCCGCGGAACGATCGGCAAACCGTACAGCGTGACCTTCTCGAACGCCATGACGGCGCCCATCTTCCGGTCCCAGTGCGGTTCGCTGTAACTGTGCTTGACCAGGTGCGGAGCGAGTTTCTCGGCCCATTCCGGCTCGATCCGCGCATTGACCCGGCCCCACAGCCGGCTGGTCTCCACCAGTTCGGCCGACATCACCCAGCGCGGCTGGCGCTTGAACAACGCCGAACCGGGGAACACCGCGAACTTGGCACCACGGGCGCCGATGTATTCGCGTTTCTCCTGATCCTTCATGCCGATGTGGCTGAGCAGACCCGCGAGCAGTGCGGTGTGCACCGGTTGTGACGCGACGCCCGCCTCCCAGTTCTCCGTCAAGGACAGATCGAGGGTACGGGCGACCTGCTTCAGCTGCGAGTAGATGTCCTGCCACTCCCGGACCCGCAGATAGTTCAGGAATTCGCTGCGGCACAGCCGGCGGAACTGGTTGCCGGAGAGCTCCTGCTGTTTCTCCCGCAGATAGCGCCACAGGTTGAGATAGCTGAAGAAGTCCGATTCCTTGTCGACGAACCGCGCATGCTTCTCGTCGGCCTGCTGCTGTTTCTCGGCGGGCCGCTCCCGTGGGTCCTGGATCGACAGGGCCGCCGCGATGACCATCACCTCGGCCGTGCACTCCTGCCGGTCGCCCTCGATGACCATGCGGGCCAGCCGCGGGTCGACGGGGAGCTGGGCGAGCTGGCGGCCCATCGGGGTGAGCTTGCGGTCGTCGAGGGCGCCGAGCTCCTCCAGGAGCTTGACGCCGTCGGTGATGTTGCGCCGGTCCGGCGGGTCGATGAACGGGAACCTCTGCAGGTCGCCGAGCCCCAGGTTGGTCATCTGCAGGATGACGCTGGCCAGGTTGGTGCGCAGGATCTCCGGCTCGGTGAACTCGGGGCGCTGCTCGAAGTCCTCCTCCGAGTAGAGCCGGATGCAGATGCCGTCGGAGGTGCGCCCGCAGCGGCCCTTGCGCTGGTTGGCGCTGGCCTGCGAGACCGGCTCGATCGGCAGTCGCTGCACCTTGAGCCGGTGGCTGTAACGGCTGATCCGGGCCGAGCCGGGGTCGATCACATACTTGATGCCGGGCACCGTCAGCGAGGTCTCGGCGACGTTGGTGGCGAGCACGATCCGCCGCTCGCTGTGCCGTTCGAAGACCCGGTGCTGCTCGGCGGCACTGAGGCGGCCGTAGAGCGGGACCACCTCCGTACCCCGCAGATTCTTCTTGTTCAGTGCGTCGGCGGTGTCGCGGATCTCCCGCTCGCCGGAGAGGAAGACCAGGATGTCGCCGTCGGTGGGGAACTCGTCGACGGCGGCCGCGATCCCGTCGACCTGGTCGATCGGCTCCTCACGGATCTCGTCGTCCTCGAGCACCGTGGTGGTCAGCAGCGGCCGGTAGCGCACCTCGACCGGATAGGTCCGGCCGGACACCTCGATCACCGGCGCCGGTTTGCCCGACGCGTCGGCGAAGTGCGACGCGAACCGCTCGGTCTCGATCGTCGCCGACGTGATGACCAGCTTGAGGTCGGGCCGTTTCGGCAGCAGCTCACGCAGGTAGCCGAGGATGAAGTCGATGTTGAGGCTGCGCTCGTGCGCCTCGTCGATGATCAGCGTGTCGTACCGGTGCAGCATCCGGTCGTTCTGGATCTCGGCCAGCAGGATGCCGTCGGTCATCACCTTGACCATGGTGTCGTCGCTCACCTGATCGGTGAACCGCACCTTGTAACCGACCGTCGAGCCGAGCGGCCGGTCCAGCTCCTCGGCGATCCGCTCCGCCACCGTGCGCGCCGCGATCCGACGCGGCTGGGTGTGCCCGATCTGGCCGCGGATGCCGCGCCCCAGCTCCATGCAGATCTTCGGGATCTGGGTGGTCTTGCCGGACCCGGTCTCACCGGCGACCACGACCACCTGGTGGTCACGGATCGCGGCGGCGATGTCGTCCCGGCGGGCGCTGACCGGCAGACTCTGCGGATACGTGATGCGCGGCACCGACGCGATCCGGCTCTCCAGCCGCAGGCGGGCCCGCTCGGTCTCGGCGGTGATCTCGGCGAGCGCCGCGGACCGGGCGTCGTCGTCACGGATGCGCCTGGTCCCGTCGAGACGGCGCTGGAGCCGCCGCTGGTCACGGGGAAGCAGCTCGGAGATCTGGGCGCGCAGGGTGGCGACAGGCGTTATCGACATGGCGGGCCAAGGATAGGCGCAAGTGGCCGGAAACGCCTGGTGATTAACGCCGCCCCGTGTCCCGCGGGGACCATCTCTCGATATATCGGATGACGTCGTGACGGATGGCGTCGCACGCATGCGAGAAGAACGGGGCCGACAGTGATCGTAGTCGCGGAGGATCACGACGACATCCGGTACGTGCTCAAACGCTCCCTGGAACGGGCCGGGCACCGGGTCGTGGCCGCGGCCGACGGGCGGACCGCGCTGGCGGCCATCCGGGAGCACCAGCCCGACCTGGTCGTCACCGACGTCGACATGCCGAACATGACCGGCCTGGACCTGTGCCGGGCGATCCGGGCCGACGACACCCTGCGGCACATCCCGATCGTGGTGGCCAGCGGCTCACTGATGCCCGGCGACAGCCGGGCCGAGGACGCCGGCGCCTCGGCCACGCTGCTCAAACCGTTCGTCCCGGCCCAGTTGCTGGCGCTGGTCACCCGGCTCCTGCCGCCCCGGGTGACCTCCGAGAGCTAGTTGTCCCGGCGCTCGGGGACGGGGGCGCGGAGCCGGCCGGGTGCGGGATCACCGGCCGGCACCGGGCCGGGCGGCATGGCGAGCCCGGGCAGGCGCGCCGCCTCCATCAGGGCGGCCCGTTCGGCCAGGGCACGTTCCAGGGCCTCGCGGACGGCCTCGTCGTCCTGGGGGGCTCCGGAGTCGGTACCGGTCATGTCACTGTCCTCCGTGGTCTCGGCGGCGGGGAGGGTGAACCAGAAACGCGTACCCCCGCCGGGGTTGTCGGTGATGCCGATCTCGCCGCCGTGGCGCTTGACGATGCGCTGGCAGATGGTGAGGCCGAGGCCGGTCCCGGCGTAGCCGGCGGCCGCCTCGGTCCGGTGGAAGGTCTCGAAGACGTGGGGTTTGTCGGCGTCCGGGATGCCGATGCCGGAATCGGCGACCTCGATCCGCACCCAGCCCGGCCCGGCCGGCCCGCCGGTCACCGCGACCCGGGGCACGGTGCCCGCACGGACGTACTTGATCGCGTTGCCGATCAGGTTGTCCAGGACGTGCCGCAGCATCCCCGGGTCGGCACGCACCGGCGGCAGCGGTTCCAGCGACCACCGCGGTGGCGTCTGGTCGGTTCCGAGCCCGGTGGTCCGTTCGTCGATGATCTCCCGGATCATCAGCGCCGGGTCGACGGTGACCTCCCGCAGCGGGGCGTCGCGTGCCGTGCTGTAGGCGAGCAGCGTCTCGATCAGCGCGTCCATCCGGTCGACGGCCCGGACGATCCGGCGCAGCCCGTCGCGGACGTCGGCGGACTCCGGCCATCCGTCCGGCACGTCCTCCAGGACGAGTTCGGCGTGGCCGCGGATCAGCGCGAGCGGTGACTTGAGGTCGTGCGCCACCACGCCCGCGAAGATCGACAGGTCGGACTCGTAGCGGCGCAGGTCGGTGATGTCCCGGCAGACCGCGACCGCACCGTGCTCGCCGGCGCTCGGGTCCAGGGGCCGTCCGTCGATGCTGAGCAGCACACCTTCGGGCTTGGCCGGGTTGCGGATGACCACCTCCACGCCGTCGGTGGACTCGCCGCCCAGGGCCCGGATCAGCGGCATCTCCTCCAGCGGGAACGGGGTCCGGCCGTCCGGGCGGTAGGCCCCGTAGTGCTCCTGCCAGTCCTCGGGCCCGTCCGGCCGTTGCGCGATGCCGAGCAGCCGCCGCGCCGCCGGGTTCTCCAGCAGCACGGCCCCCCGCGAGTCGACCACGATGACGCCGTCGCTGATGGTCACCATGATCGCGCCGAGCAGTTCGGCCTGGCGGCGGCTGCCGGCCTCGGCCTCGCGCAGGCTGGCGGTGGCCGCCTCGACCTGCGAGCGGGCCCGGGCCCGGCCGGTCGCCAGCACGTGGACCAGCCAGGCCAGCAGCGCGGTGAGGGCCAGCCCGCCGCCCAGGGCGACGGCCGGCAGGTACCACCCGGCACCGGCCAGCTGCCGGGAGTCGCCGTGGGTCTCCAGGATCCACTCCTGGTCCGGGCCCACCTCGACGGTTCCGGTGCGGCTGAGGTCCCGGTCGCCCTTCCCGGTCCACTCGGCGACGGTGTGCCGGGTCTGGTCGGCGTCGACCGAGATGAGCTCGCCGGAGATCTGCCCGAGCGGGCTGAGGATCCGGTCGAGGAAGGTGCCACCGCGCAGGCCGGAGGCGACCCAGCCGAGGAACCGCGGAGTGTTCTCCCGGGTCCACACCGGCGCGGCGAAGATGAAGGACTCCTGTTGCTCGGCGACCGGTCTCTGCCGGTCACGCATCAGGACGTAGGCGTCGGACACGGTCAGCCGGTGCGTGTCCCGGGCGGTGCGCAGGGTCGTCGCCAGCGGTTCGATCGCGCCACCGTCGGCGCCGGAGCGCATGCCCTGCTCGTTCTCGTCGAGCTTGCGGACGAAGACACCGAAGAAGTGCTCGTCGACGGACGGGTCGGGACGAAACGTCAGGCCCAGGGAGCCACGGTCGCGCCACAGCCGCTGGGTCCGCTCCAGCTCGGCGGTGGGCACCGCGACGACGAACGCCACCGGTGCCGCCCCGATCAGGTCGGCGTCGACCAGCGGCTCGGTCGCGACGTCGAAGTCCTCCCAGGTCAGTTCGGGGTCGTTGACGATCCCGGCGGCCAGGGTCTCGATCAGCCCGCGGTAGCGCTGGGTCTCGGTGCGGATCGCGGCCAGCGCCGTCTCGTGCCGCTTGGTCATCTCCTTGGCGGCGGCGTCCTGCTGCGCCGAGTAGAGGCCGGCGGCGGTCAGGACGGTGGCGACGAGGCCGACCAGCAGAACGGAGACGGAGAGCAGCGGACCGGTGGCCCGCCGCGCTCCGTGCTCCCGTTGCTCCACCATAAGGAGCGTAAGCCGCGAACTACTTCCAGGTGTCGTACCGGTACAAGTCGTAGTTCGTCATGATCTTAGTAATCTTGTCGTAGTAGTTGGGGTCGGTGGCGTACCCGGCCTTCCACACCGCCATGATGAACTTGTTGGCGTCCTTCGTGTGGGCGAAGGCCGGCGCGTACCGCTTGTTGTTGCGCAGGAAGTGGCCGTGGTCGCGGAACGACCGGCCCATCGACGCGTACGTGCGGAAGGCGTCCGACGTCGCGAAACACTTGCCGGCCTTGTCACACTCGGTGGTCTCGTAGACGTGGCAGCCGTTGGCGTGCGGGCCGTAGTTGCCGTTCTGGCACTTGATGCCGAAGTAGTTGCGGTCCACCGCGGACAGGCCGCTGCGGCCCCAGCCCGACTCCAGGATCGCCTGGGCGATGGTCACCGAGGCCGGTACGCCGTACTCCCGCCAGCCCTGCTGGGCGCCCGGCACGGCGGACGCGATGAACTGCGCCGGCGTCTGTGCCGGAACCGTCGGGGCGGGAGCGGGCGTGGCCGGCGGGCAGGCCTTCACCGTGCCGGAGACCACGTAGGCGTGCGACACGTACCGCCCGTCGCTCAGCCGGTCCCACAGCGTGGTGGTGCGCACCGTGCCCTTGACCTTGGCACCGGCCACCGCGCAGACGATCTTCACGGTCGAGCCGTCGGCGGCCTTGCGGACGACCGCGTGCAGCGTCGACGGGCCGGTCCGCACGTTGACCGCGCCGTCGCTGGTCCGGATCCGGCCGGTCACGTGGACCGGCGAGCCGACCGACGTGACGCAGGCCGGGATGGCCGCCGACGTGCGCACGTAGGCGTGTGACACGTACCGCCCGTTGGTCAGCCGGTCCCACTGGTCGGTGGTGCGGACCTTCCCGGTGACCTTCTGCCCGGTGACGGCGCAGTCGACGGCGACCTTCCGGCCGTCGGCGAGCGTGCCCACCACGGCCGCGCTCCAGCTCGGTCCCGAGCGCACCTTGAGCTCGCTGTTCACGTCGATCGTCGCGGAGATCCCGGCAGCCTGGGCGGCTGCGGGTGAACCGGCAAGCCCGGCCCCGGCGGCGAGCACCAGCAGCGCGCCGGTGAGCAGTCGTCGGGTGGTGTGCCCCATGAAGACGTCCCCTTCGTTCCGGCAGAGCCGGATGTATCCGTCGGCATCGGATACGAAGGTCCGTCCCGGGCGTTGCGCCCACCGGGCCCGATCGGGTGCGCGCACGTTGCGGCGTGCTTGGAAATCGGCCCGACGGGGAAAGGCGGTGTCCGCATCGTCAGTACGCCAGGAGGTCCGAGATGACGGCCGTCGCGTCCCGCCCGGTCACCACCACCACCGCACCCGTACGCACCCCGGGCCGCACGTGGCACACCGTCAGCCCCCTGCTCGTCGCCGCGCTGGCGGCCGGTGGGGCCTACGCCGTGCACCGGCTGTTCGTCGGCACCCCGCTGGGCCAGGCCATCGACACCGCGGCACTGCGGGGCGGCGACTTCGACCATCCGCGGGTCAGCGAGGTGCTCACCCGTACCCTCGACGCCACCCGCCTCGCCTCGCTCGCACTGGTGTGCGTCCTCGCCGCGGCGTTCGGCGTGGTCCGCCGCCGCCTCGACCTGGCGCTCGCCGCGGTGTTCGTGGTGGTCGCCGCCAACCTGATCACCCAGCAGCTGAAGGCGAACCTGGACCGACCCCTGCTCGACGACTTCCCGGCGCCGAACTCGTGGCCCAGCGGCCACGCCACCGCCGCCGCGTCGGTCGCGTTCGTGCTGGTCCTGGTCTTCCCCCGGGCGCTGCGGGGGATGGTCGGCGTGGTCGGTGCCGCCTATGTGGCGATCGTCGCGGTGGCCACCGTCTGGGCCGAGTGGCACCGGCCCAGTGACGTCATCGCGGCCCTGCTGATCGTGCTGGCCTGCGGCTCACTGGCCGTCTTCGGGGTGCGCCTGGGCCGCCCCGGCCCGCAGAGCCGCATCCACCTGCCGAACCGCCTGGTCATCGTCGCCCTCGCGGTCGCCGGCGCCCTCGCCACCGCGGCCGGGGTGTTCGGCATGGCCTCGGTGGCCCTCTCCGAACGCGCCCTGCCCGACCTGGTGTCCGGGCGCTTCGCCTTCCTCACCGGCACCGCCGGCATCGTGGCCGCCACGGCCGCGACGTTCATCGTCTGGGTGCGGCTCACCGCCGCCGAACCGGCGGACCGGCCCGCAACCCCTTCCGGAGGCACCGCATGACCACCTCGCCCCACGACGCCACACCGGCACCGGCGGCCGACGACCGTACCGTCGCGATCCCGGCGAACGAGACCACCGCGCCGATCGCACCCGCCGAGTCACCGACCGCCCCGATCCCGCCGCAGCCCGGCCCCACCGGCTCGACCGCGCCGGCCGGACACGCCGTCCCGCCGGCACCGGATTTCGCGCCCGGCACCGCCGTTCCCCCTGGTCCGGCGGGCTCGGTACCGTCCCTGCCGGCCCAGACGACCGGAACCGGTCTCGCGACCGGGCCCACCGTCGTGGTCGGCACCTACCCCGACTACGCGATGGCCCAGCAGGCGGTCGATCACCTGTCGGACAACAGGTTCCCGGTGGAGCGGACGTCGATCGTCGGCACCGACCTGCGCCTGGTCGAGAACGTCCTGGGCCGCCTCACGGTCACCCGGGCGGCCGGCGCGGGCGCCGCGAGCGGCGCCTGGTTCGGTCTGCTGATCGGCCTGTTCTTCGGGATCTTCAGCGACTCCAGCTGGCTGGCCGTCCTGTTCACCACGGTGATCATCGGCGCGGTCTGGGGTGCGATCTTCGGCGCCATCGCCCATGCCGCGACCGGCGGCCGCCGCGACTTCACGTCGCGCAGCTCCCTGGTGGCCGCCACCTACGAGGTGCACGCCGCCGCCGACGTCGCCGACGAGGCCCGCACGCTCCTGATCAGCCTGAACTGGCAGGCGAGCGGCGCCAAGTGATCTCCCGGCCCGCGGACCTCTCCCGGTTCGCGGGCCGTTTCCCCACCCTCTTCCGGTACGCGCCGGGCAGCCCTCGACCGCAACCGACGCTCAGTCGGTCAGCTGGCGCCGCAGTTTGGCGAGGGCCTTGGTCAGCAGGCGGGAGACGTGCATCTGCGAGATGCCGATCTGGTCGGCGATCTGGCTCTGGGTCAGGTTGCCGTAGAAGCGGAGCGTCAGGATCTTCTGCTCGCGCGGATCGAGACTCGCCATCGCCGGCCCGAGCGCGACCCGGGTCTCGGCGATCTCGAACTCGTGGTCCTCGGCACCCAGGGTGTCGCCCAGCTCGGTGGTCCCGTCGGCGCTGATCGGCGTGGAGAGCGAGGTCGCGT